>NZ_JBEYAB010000019.1:0-164400 GCF_040631445.1 Streptosporangium sp. NPDC020072
GCGGCGGGTCACAGCAGCGATCAGTAACGATCAAGCACATCAGGGGGTCAGAATTCAGGCGACGTCAGAGGGTCAAGATTCAGCCGTCGTTGACACGCCTTTCGGATATTGGCTGTGGTTCGTGCGTGGCTACCGGTTCGGGCGGTCATTCCGTCGTGTTCTTCCGGCCTGTCGCTGTAGTAGCTGGTAGCCAGGGACACACCGTCGAGGCCGAACAGTTCCCACCACCGCTCTTTGACGTGGAAGAGGTTGGTGTAGACCTCGACCTTCAGACCAGCACCGACCGCGTGTCGGAGGACCGGCTCAAAGGCCGGGCTGAGAGTCGGTTCTCCTCCGATGAGCTGGACGGCCTTCACACCGAGGGTTGTGGCTTCGTCGAGCACTCGAAGCCAGGCCGTTTCGCTCATGGTGCCGTGACCGGCGGTCGGCCCCGACATGGCGTAGCAGTGCAGACACGCGAGCTGGCATCGTCCGGTCAGCTCAAGCTGGAGCCGTGCTACCGCTGTTACCGAAGTGGGGCGTTCAGCGCTCCCCTGCAGTTCCATCAGGGCCGTCTCCCTCGACTGGATTACCGGCATTGAGCACTCACGGTAAAAATACCCTCGCGCTGAGCTACCAAGAGGGAACAATGCCGTCTCCCATGCCGAACCGGCGGTTCCCGTCTGACACGGCCCTCGGTTCCCGGGAAAGCACGTCCCGTTTTACCAGGTCAGCATGTTCTCTATGTGAGCCGGTAATGCGAATTTCCCGTGTTCGTGATCCTGGGCCGAGGAGCCACATCGTTCGGATCCCTTCGCCTCGGGACGTTCTCGATGACGACCCCGCCCCACGAGAGCGCGAAGGCGTACAGATGGTGCGGCGTTCGGTGCCGCTTTCTCGGGGGAATCCGACCGTCAGATCAGGGGGGCGAGACTTCATACTCGGTGGCCTTCCAGGTCAGGGATGGTGTTGTGCTTGAACCATCACCTGACGGGAGCCGCCCGGCCAGCGCACCGGCTGGTGCGCCGTTGTCGACGCGTTGTTCACGCGCTGTCGACGACAGCGATCTTCTCGCAGGTCAGCGAGGGGCGAGCAGGGTCAGCAGGGCGTGGTGGTAGGCCGCCTGGATCGTTGGAATCGACGCAATGCGGATCCGCTCGTCGGTGCCGTGCAACCCCACGTAGTCGACGCCGAACCCGGCCGTGGCCTCGATGCCGAGCCCGGCCAGGTAGTTGCCGATGTTCGACGGCCCGGCGATCTTCGCGGTAGTCGGCAGCCCGGCCGCGTCGGCGGCGTCCAGCAGAGCGGCTTTCAGCGCCGAACCGTCGCCCAGCCGGTAGGCGGGCCACCGGGTGGTGATCTCCACATGGGTCGGCTGAGTGCCGGGCCACGCGGCGTCAACGGCGGCGACGCAGCCACGCAGCAGGTTCTCGGAGGCTTGGTCGTCCAGGGCGGGGGTGAGGCGGACGTCGACGTTGAGGGTGCACAGGTCCGGGACGGTTGAGTACCCCTCACCGCCGGTGATGGCGGTCACGGTGAGCCTGGCCGGCAGCGGGAAGTCGTCGCCGGCGGTTTCCGGTAGTTCGGCGTCGCCCAGGGCTCCGATGAGCGCGGCGGCCTTGGCGATGGCGTTGGGTGTGGGCTTGCTGCCGCCGGAGTGGCCGGCCACGCCGTACACGTGCAGCCGGGCGCGCAGCACGCCCCGCCCGCCGATCACCACATGGTCCGAGCCCGGGTAACCGATCATCACGCCGTCGACACGGTCAGGGGCGCCGGGCCCCTCGAAGTAGGCTTTCGCGCCGCCGAACCGACCGGTGTGCTCATCGACGTCCAGTAACAGGACGGCGCTGCCGTACAACTCCTCTCGGATCGCCTGGAGGCGAGTGAGGATGTGCGCGAAGATCGCCGCTCCGGACTTGGAGTCGGAGGCGCCGCGTCCATGTAGCCACCCGTCGACGAGTTCCCCGGACGTCGGTGGGTGGGACCAGGCGGCCTCATCCCCGTAGGGAGCGGTGTCGAGGCAGGCGTCAAGGACGTAGCGGGGGCCGGCGTGAGCGCCGGTGACCTCGCACACCAGCGCGACCGTCGCCCCGCCCTCCTCGACCAGCCGCCGTGTCTGCAGGCCGTACTCGCCCAGCCAGGCCGCCATGTGGTCGAGCACCGGGCCGTAGGGATCGACGCCACCACGGCTGGGGATACGCACCAGTTCGCGGGTGAGCCGCACCACGGCGTCATGGTCGTCGCGGGCCGCCGCCAATGTGCCAACGATGCTCGTCTGATCGGCGGTCATACCTGTCCCCTTCGCACGACGTTGAGGCCGCTGATCTGCTGCACCGTTTCGATGCGACGGGCCGCCGCATACGCCTGCCGCCCGTGGTCCAGCAGCCGTGACGCCGGTACCGGCCCGACGGTGATGCCGAAGTCGAACGCCTCGTGTGAGGTAAGCGAGGGGATGGGGATCACGGCGTGACGTTCACTGGCGCAGAAGAACCGCTCGGGTGCCAACGCGTCCTCCATGATGCCCAGGTGCAGCGTTTTGACCCCCACACTACGGTCGTTGGGGTCGCGGAGCTTCAACAGCCGCAACAGGTGATCTTTGAGGACCTGGTGGTGCGGCGGGCCGAACAGCACCCGGTAGTAGATCAGCGTCGGCCGTTGCTTCAGCGCCGTCTCGATCGCCTGCAGATACTGCACGTCCCGGGACCTGGACCCCATCACGACCAGGCATTCGCAGGCTTCGCTGACCACGCGAACCATCGCCCGCTGCAGGTCGGGAAACCCGACCAGTAAATGCGGCGCAGCACGCTGGCTGAGGCCCTCGTCCTGATGGGCGAACAGCACATCTGCCGGTAACCCGTAGATGTCGCACAGCGTTTTGCGGTGGCCAATGCTGGTCGTGTGCCGACCAAGCTCCCATCCGCTGACCATGCTCGGCGTCACCCCCGAGTGTCCGCCGGGGGCACAGAGATCCATCTGCTCGACGACGTCTTCCAGCGTCCAGTTCCGAGCCTGGCGGGCCCGACGTAGTGGCGTCGACTCTCGTTCCGTACGGGCCATGGGCCCTCCTCCCGGCGGCGAGCGGGATGGCGTCCGAGCTGCTCACGGATGGTGCACGGTCATTTCCCTGATCGGCTCCTCCGCAAGGAGCTTCTCGCAGATCCGCAGCATGTCCAGGTTTCCTGGGTCGCGGAGCCGCAGGTAGCCCTGCGGCGGGTGCCATGAACCGAACCGGTCGCGTAAATCGTCGGCTGACAGACCCTCGTACTCGCGCACGCGCAGAATCGGGATCGCGTACGCCTGCTCCAGATCTTGGACGTACTCCAGTACCGATGCGCCGTTGCCTACCCGGGTCTGCTCGGCGATCCCGGCGATCCGCTCCGGGGTGCCCACCACCGCGGGACCCAGGTCGATGACGGCGCGCAGCCGGGAGACCGGCGCGTTCAGATAGACCCACCACTGCGTGGACTGACCGGCGAGGAACCGGCGGCGGAACTCATGCCGCTTCAGACCCTGCCAGATGAGGTCGTAGTACTCGGCGTACAGCGTCATCAGAATCGGTTCCGCTGTGTCGCCGCCGTCGAACAGGCTCTCCTGCGCCCCAACCTCCATTGACCTCCTGCCACGAGCGTCGAGCCAATGGTGCCGTCCAGCTGATCCCGGACAGGAAGTTTTGACGAACCTGGCGCATGAGGGCCGTCCCACCCGTGAGCCTCAGAGAGGCCGAGAAGGTGTCGCGGTGAGCGGCGCGTTTGGTGGGCCCGTGGTTACGTTGAGGTGTCTACGCTGGCGTGATGACCGAGCACACCGACCCCGTTGGCGGGGTGGACACGGCTTTGGACCTGGACGCCATCCTGACCGTCGGGTGGGCGGTTCCCGAATCGTTCCCGCCGCAGGAGTTCCAGCGGGCTGAGGCGTTCTGGTGGGCGCGCCGCGCCGAGGACGAGCGTCTGTTGAAGGTTCGTACGACTGCGGCCCAGCTGGTGAAGGGGTGGACCGGTCGCCCTTCGCGTGATGTCGGGTCGTTCGGCATCCAGCTCAATCTGGAAAGCAGTGACCTGGACCTGGGGATCGGCTATCCGGTCCAGGACCGGCAGGGCCTGATCAAAGCGCTTGTCTCGCATACGGCGTTCGAGGGCGAGCACAACACCCGGTTCACCAACACCCGGTTGGTGTTCTCCTTCGAGGTCGACGGCGTTGAGATCGACCTGTCGGTGCTGACGGAAGAGGGCTTCGACGTCGCGTGCCGGATGCTCGACGAGATCGACGCCGGGATGAGCCGACAGGAGCGGATCGCACACACGTGGGTCAAACACCTGCTGCGCGCCAACGGCCGTAGCGAGCAGTACGCGGCATGGAAGCTGGCCACCTATGCCCGCTTCTGCCCGGAGTTCGACTGGGTGCCGATCCCGGAACCGTCGCGATAGAAGGCCGTGGCCGGGCCGTTCCAGGGCGGCCCGGCCGAAGAGGGCGTGTCAGGTGCCGCACGGGTCGGCGGCGTTGATCAGCTTCCAGGTGCGCCCAAAGCCGCACAGGTTCGCCCCACGAACCACCCCAGGTCTAGGCGAACAGGTCTCGCCGTACGCCTGCTGCTGTGAAGAGGTGATCGCGGGAGGCCTCAAGGTCGTGTCGCAGGCGGTCGAGGTCGACGTCGAGTAGTCGGCCCCGCCATTTGCGGATCTTTCCGGCGACGAGCACGGTCTCGACGTTGCTCCGGTCCATCAGCGAGACGACCGCCCCCGGCACGTTGTTGAGCGGGGCGACGTTGAGCGCGGTGGCGTCGAGGATGACGATGTCGGCCTGTTTGCCGGGGGTGAGCGTGCCGGTCCTGTCGTCGAGTCCCAGGTCCCTGGCGCCGTTGACGGTCGCGTATCTCAGCACGTCCCGGACGGTGAGCAGTTCGGGGGTGCCCGGTGACACGGGTCCGCCCTGGTCGAGGACCATCTGGTTGACGACCATGCGCTGCATCGTCATCGCGGAGCGCATCAGCGTGAACGGGTCCGCGGCCATCGTCGTCTCGACGTCCGAGCTCAGCGAGGGCTCCATGCCCAGTTCCCGCATCGTGAGGATCGGCGGGGTGCCGTGCCGCATGACCATCTCGATGGGGAAGGCCAGCGAGACCCGTGCGCCCGCGTCCCGGATTCGCTTCCAGGTCTCGTCGGACATGCCGGTCATGTGGATGAAGAGGTTGTCCGGACCCACCCGGACCCCGTCCTCACCCCTCGCGATCCTCTCCAGGTCCTGCCGCATCGTCCCCCACGAGCCGACCGCGTGGGCGGCGATCCGTACGCCCAGTTCGCGGGCGATCGCCCAGGACCGGCGGTGCGCCTGCCCGCCGAGGTAGATCTCGCCGCCCATGACCATGGTCACCAGCTGATCGTCCGTGGGGAACCACCGTTCCCTGACGCGGTAGGCGTCCTCCGGATACCGGGACCCGGTACGGCCTGCGCCCTCGAAGAGGCCGAACGCGGCACGCCGCCCGGTGTCGACCAACGCCTGGACCGTCGCGTCGGTGTGCTCCGGGGAGTGGTGGATCTGCGACACGTCGAGCACCGTGGTGACCCCCGCGTCGAGTTGCGAGAGTCCCGCGAACAGCACGTTGACGTACACGTCCTGCGGCCGGTAGGCCGGGGCGAACCTTCCGAGGATGTGCTCGCCGTAGTTGGGCTGGGCGCTCGGCGAGCCCGATCCGTCGTCGGTGAGCAGGCCGTTGGGCAGGAAGGCGCGCTCGGCCGTCTCGAACTGGTGGTGGTGCGTGTCGACGAACCCCGGCATGACGACACGTCCCCGGGCGTCGATCACGTTCGCGTCCTGGGCGTCGAGGCCGGGGCCGACCGCGACGATCCTGCCGCCCTCGACCAGGACGTCGGCGTCCTCGAAGTCGCCGACGGCCGGGTCCATCGACATCACCGCCCCGCCCCTGATGACCAGGCGACCACCATCGGGGGGCGCGGGCTCGTTCTCGTTCCACTCGCTGGACATGGGGGTCTCCTTCGCGAGGCACCAGCCACAGGGGAAGAGCACGACATATCGAGTTGATGTGTCTACTCGCCACGGTACGCCCATGAGTGGACATGTCAACTCATGGGTTAAAGTGCCCCCATGGCACAGCTGGGACTGACCGAACGCGAACTCCGCGCCTGGCGGACGTCCTTCCTGATGGTCGAGCTGCTGAGGACACGCGTCGAGCAGCAGCTGCAGGCCGACGGCGGCCTGTCCAACGCCGACTACACCGTGCTCGTCCTGCTGGCCGAGGCGCCGGAGCGGCGGATGCGCGCCTACGAACTCGGCCGGGTCGCGGGCTGGGAGAAGAGCCGCATGCACCACCAGCTCACCAGGATGGAACGGCGGGGCCTGGTCACCAGGGAGCCGTGCGGTTCCCGTGGCGTGTACGCCGTACTCACCACGGAGGGCCTCGCCGCGCTCAGGAAGGCCGCGCCTGGCCACGCCCGGGAGGTCCGGCGCCTGTTCGTCGACCCCCTCACCCCCGAGGAGCTCGAACGGTTCGCCGACGTCGCCGCCAAGATCCTCGACAACCTCCAGGCCGACGCCCAGCCGTAGGAGGCCGGGACGTCGTCGACGCAGCGTACGGGGTCACCGCGCGGAACGCGGCAGTGGGAGCCGTCGTCCGTGACGACCCGTTCGACCCGGGCGGCGCCGTGAACGGTGGCGGTCGGTGAACTCGACCACCGTGACCTCGACGGGCGGCGCCGTGGAGCGCCGTCAGCGGGAGACGGTCTGCCGGGTGAGGAGTCGTCGCACGAAGGCCGTGACGCGGGCGGGAGCCTCCTCGGCCATGAAGTGGCCCGCGTCGATCGGTTCGTAGGTGAAGTCGGGTGCCCAGGCACCCCAGATCTCGGTGGGATCGAACCCGAGCAGGCTTCCCCAGTCCTGGGAGATCGCCGCGACCGGCATCGTGAGCCGCCGCCCGTCGGCCCGGTCCGCCCGGTCCATCTCAAGGTCGACGCTCGCGGTCGCGCGGTAGTCGGCGACGATGGACGGCACCGCCTTCGACGAGGCCGCGATGTAGTGCTCCCGGAGCCGGGGCGAGAAGGTGGTTCCCGTGGGGTCCCAGGCGTCGAGGAACGACGCGAAGAACTCCCCGGCCACGGCGCCGATCATCTTCTCGGGCAGCCCCGGGGGCTGCGCCATGAGGTAGAGGTGCCAGGCGACCTTGGCGTCGACGCCGTGCAGGACGTCCCAGGTGTCCATGGTCGGGAGCACGTCGAGGATGCCCACGTGGGTGATCGTTTCGGGGTGGTCGAGGCCCGCGCGGACGGCGACGAGCGCGCCGCGGTCGTGTCCGACGACCGCGAACCTGTCGTGCCCGAGCCGCGCGGCGACCGTGACGACGTCGTCGGCCATGGTGCGCTTGGAGTAGGTGTCGGGCGAAAGGGCGTCGGGCTTGTCGCTGTCGCCGTAGCCGCGGAGATCCGGTGCGATGACGGTGTGGTCGCGGCTGAGCTCCTGGGCGACGGCGCTCCACATGAGGTGCGTCTGCGGGAACCCGTGCAGGAGGACGACGGGCGAGCCCTGGCCCGCGTGGGCGACGTTGAGTTCGGTTCCGCCCGCTCCTGCGACGCGGTCGTAGGTGAAGCCGGGGATGGTGAGGTCGGTCATGGCGGTGGGTCCTTCGGTCACTGGTGGGGATCGGGGGCGGCCGGGGTGGGGCGGCCGGAGAAGATGCCGTGCTGGTCGGCGCTGACGCCGCTTCGCAGCGCCGGGATGAGGACGGAGTCGACGAGCGCCTCGCGGTAGCGCCGATCGGTGCTGAGGCCGTTGAGCTTGCGGATGACGAGCACGGCCGCCGCGACCTCTTCGTAGGCGAACGGGTCGGCGGACGCCGGAAGCTCGCCCCGGTCGATCGCGGCCCGCAGGACGGCGTCGGGAATCCGGGCGCCGGTGGGGCCCGCGGACTCCTCGATGTGCCGGCAGAGTTCGGGGTCCCCGAGGCCCGCCTGCATGATGGCGAGACTGACCGGAGATCCGGCCTCCACGGTCGCCTCCAGCCGCTCAAGGAGAGCGAGCAGGTCACCGCGGAGTGAGCCCGTGTCGATCGGGTCGGGTTTGTTGCCCGCGGCCGGGCCTGCCTTGATGGCCGCGACCACCATCTCCTGCTTCGTCGCCCAGCGGCGGTACAGGGTCCGCTTCGAGGCCTGGGCCCGGCGGGCCACCTCCTCGAACGTCACCCCGTCGATGCCGGTCTCGCTCAGGAGCGAGAGGACGACGGCGAGGATCTCGCTCTCCCTGGCCGCGTCGCGTGGACGACCGGGAGGCTTCGCGCTGGGCGCACTATTAGGATACGGCACGAGTCGTATCCTAATAGGCAACCGCGCGCTGATCCAAAACCGGGAACCGTCACGGACGCCTAGCCGTCCTCGCGCACCTCGCCGACCGGCCTTCTGACGCCCACTCCCTCGTCCGGGGTGAACCCGAGACGCATGATCATCTGTGGGTGTTCGCCGGACAGCAGTTCCTGCCGGGCGAACTCCCGCAGGTGGGCCATCTCCAGGGCCTGGGTGTGGAAGGCCGCCCGGACGTCGTGCGCGGCGGCGTGCAGCAGGACGCGCTGGAGCGCCTGCCCGGCCGCGATCCAGTCCTCCCTGGAGTCGGCCAGGGTGGTCAGCGCCGCCACCAGCCCGGTCGAGGTCGCGGTGAACCGGTCGGACTCCTCACCCCACGGACGGCCGTGGGCGTAGTCGCGCTGGGGGAAGGCGGGCTCGGTCGTCACCGGCTCCCGGGGGTAGGCCTCGGCGGGGACCCCGTCCACGTGCCCGCTCTCCGGCGGCCTTCCCCAGCGGATGACGTCGAGGGTGAACAGCGTGGCCTGGGACTGCACCTCCTGGGCCGCCTCGGTGAGCGCGGCCAGCACCCGCACCGCGGCCGTCGAGCGGATCGGCGTCAGGCGGGCCCCCTCCATCGCGGCCTGCTGGACCAGTTCGTCGACCAGCCGCTCCGGAACCGGCCGGTCGTCGAACCCGGCCCGGTGGGTGCGCCGCCGTTCGACCTGGCCGTACAGCATCACGGTGTGCTCGTCCGGCTCGACGTGCTCGCCGAGCCGTACGGTGGCCAGCAGGGCGGGGCGGTCGGGGTCGGGGAGCACCCGCACCGGCGCCTCGTGGCCCAGCGCGCGCAGCGCCAGGCGCATGTTCGCCAGGGCGGCGCCGCAGCTGATCAGCATCTCCCTGCCCGTGACGTCGCCGGCCCGCAGCCTCCTGTCACTGTCGGCCCGCAGGGCGATCTCCTCGCCGTCGACGGCGAACGACCAGGGTTGGGTGTTGTGCACGGACGGCGCCCACACCGCCGCCTGGAGCGCCGTGTCGATCGTCTTCGTGACGTCCTCGGCCCGCATGGCTTCCCCTCCCTCTCCCCATGACGATCCCCCGGCGACCGGTGCGACGTCAGCGCCGAAAGTCCCCGATTCGGAGGACCTATGGCCACCCGCCGTCGGCGTGACCTGGAGTCGGCCGAAAGACTCCGGCATCAGGGACTTCCGACCCTCGTCAAGCGGCCTTTCCCGTAGTGAAATGCGGGCAGCCGCGGCATCGTGCCGCCTCGGCCCCGCCCGTACGGCGACCTGGCGGGACCACGACCCGACAGGAGGAAACGTGGACCCCTGGCTCCTCACATACGACGGTTTCGACCCCGCCCACGAGGGGCTGCGGGAGATGTTCACGACGCTCGGCAACGGCTACTTCTCCACCCGGGGCGCCGTGCCCGAGGCGCGGGCGGACGACGTCCACCACCCGGGCACCTACGTCACCGGCTGCCACGCCCGGCCCGCCGGACGGCCCGCCGAGGACGAGGACCTGGTCAACGTGCCCAACTGGCTGCCCCTCACCTTCAGGGCCGAGGGCGGCGACTGGCTCGTCCCCGGTGGGGCCGAGCTGCTGACCTGCACGCACACCCTCGACATGGGCCAGGGAACGCTTTCGCGGCTGGTGCGGGTCCGTGACGACGCGGGCCGGATCACCAGGATGGAACAGCGGCGCCTGGTCTCCATGGCCGACCGGCACCTGGCCGCCCTGACCGCGACGATCGTCCCGGAGAACTGGGAGGGCATGCTCCAGGTCCGCTCCGCGCTCGACGGACGTGTCACCGGCTCCCCGGCAGCCGGGAACGGGTGGGAGGAGCTGACGCCGATCTGCGCACACGCCGCCCACGGGGTGATCGAGTTGCTGACGCGCATCGCGGCCTCGGGCGTCGAGGTCGCGCTCGCCGCCAGGACGACGCTGGCCGGGGGACGGGCCGAGCGGGTCGTCGAGGAGGGCGTCGGCAGGGGCGTCGAGGAGGGCTGGGTGCACGACGACCGCGCCGTGTGGGTGCGGGCGGGCGAGGAGGTGACCGTGGAGAAGGTCGTTGCCCTCTACACCTCGGCGGACCGGGCCGCCACGGAGAGCGAGGCGTCGGCCAGGTCGGCCGTGGTGCGTGCGGGCTGCTTCGCGACGCTGTTGAGACGGCACGCGACCGCCTGGGAACGGCTGTGGGTGAACAGGCACCTGTACGCCGAGGACCCCCGGGCCCAGCAGGTCCTCAACCTGTACGTCTTCCAGCGCGCGCAGGCCGTCTCCCCACGGCCGCGCAGGGCCACCGTGGAGATCGACTTCGCCGAGGGGTGGGGACTGACCCGGACCCGCGTGTTCGCCGAGGCTGACCGCCGTGGATGATGGGACTTTCGCCTCTGCCCCGGTAACCGGTCATCAGACGAAGCTGGCAGGCATGAACGTCGACTCGGCCGGACTGGACGTGCTCTCCCGCCAGGAGTGCCTGGACCTGATCTCCTCGGCCATCATCGGACGGATCGTCTTCACCGATCGCGCCCTGCCGGCGGTGCAGCCGGTCACCTTCTATCTCGACGGTGAGGACATCGTCATCCGGACCGGCACCGGCTCCAAGCTGGCCGCCGCCACCAGGCACACCGTGGTCGCCTTCGAGGTGGACGAGTTCGACGTTCACACCCGCACCGGCTGGTCGGTCACCGCCGTCGGCCGCGCGCACGCCGTGTCCGATCCCGGGCAGATCGACCGGCTCTCGCGGCTGCCGCTGACCACCTGGGCCCCCGGGGAGCGCAACCACTTCATCGTGGTCCGCGCCGAGCAGGTCTCCGGCCGCCGCCTCAGACGCTGACACCACGTTCCGACACCCTCCGGGAGGCGCCGACGCCGTCCCGGTCTTTCGCGTTCCCCGCTCTCACCCCAGGGGGACGCTCCATTCGAGGTGGGTGCCGCCCTCGGGGGGCGAGACGATGGCGAAGGAGCCGCCGAGCTGTTCGGCGCGTTCGGCCAGGTTGCGCAGCCCGCTGCGCCTGCCGTCCTGGGGCATCCCGGTGCCGTTGTCGGTCACCGTCAGGATGAGCCACTCACCGCGCGCCTCCACGCTCACCCCGGCCTTGGTCGCCCTGGCGTGCCGTACGACGTTGGACAGCGCCTCCCGCAGTACGGCCAGCAGGTGTTCGGCGACCGCGGCGGGGACCTCGTGTTCGAGCCGCCCCTCCATCTGCAGCCCCGGCATGAAGCCCAGGTGGCCCCGTGCCCCCTCGACCAGCTCGACGATCTTCCCGCGCAGCCCGGCCTCGGCGTCGCCCTGGGGCGTCTGCAGGGCGAAGATCGTCGAACGGATCTGCCTGATGGTCGCGTCCAGCTCGTCGATCGCGTTCTGCAGCCGGGAGGAGGCCTCGGGCCGTTCGACCAGCCGTACGGTGCTCATCAACGTCATGGCCACCGCGAACAGCCGCTGGATCACCACGTCGTGCAGGTCGCGGGCGATCCGGTCACGGTCTTCGAGGAGGCCGAGCCGTTCGGCGTCCATCCTGCTCTCGGCCAGTTCGAGCGCGATGGCCGCCTGCCCGACGAAGGCGTGCAGGGTGAGCAGTTCGGCCTGGTTGAACGGCATGCGGCCCGGGTGCTTGCCCAGGGACAGCACGCCCCGCACCGCCCCCTCCGCGCCGATGGGCACCGCGGCGATCGGGCCGAGCGACATGTGCTCGGCGACCGCGGCCGGGGTGGCCGCCTCGGCGGGGGCGGTGACCATGAGCGGCTGCCCGCTGGTCAGGGACTGCCCCTCGAAGGAGGCGCCGACCGGGACCCGCTCCCACGTGCCGGGGACCTCCTCCTCGGGGCCGTCGGCGATGATCACCTTCAGGTGGTCGCCCGACCCGTCGGGCAGCAGGACCGCGGCCACGTCGGCGCCCGCCATCTGCCTGGCCCGCCGCGCGATCAGGGTCAGCACCCGCTGCGGGTCGGCCCCGGACAGCAGGCTGGTCGTCACCTCGGAGGAGGCCTGCAGCCACACCTCCCGCCTGCGGCTCTCCTCGTAGAGCCGGGCGTTCTCGATGGCCACACCGGCGGCGGTGGCCAGCGCGACCACGATCGCCTCGTCCTCCTCGTCGAAGGCCCCGCCGCCGCGCTTCTCGGTGAGGTAGAGGTTGCCGAAGACCTCCTCGCGGACCCGGATCGGCACCCCGAGGAAGGAGCCCATCGGCGGATGTCCCGGCGGGAAGCCGTAGGACTCGGGGTGGTCGGAGATGTGGGCCAGACGCAGCGGTTTCGGCTCCTTGATGAGCAGGCCGAGCAGGCCGAGGCCGTGCGGCCAGTGCTCGATGCGGGCGATCTCCTCCTCGGACAGGCCGACCGGGATGAACTGCACCAGGGTGTTCTGCTCGCCGATCGCGCCGAGCGCGCCGTAGGAGGCCTCGACCAGATGGGTCGCGGTCTCCACGATCCGGCGCAGCACGGTCTCCAGGTCCAGGTCGCTGCCCACGGAGACGACGGCGTCCAGCAGGGCGTGCACCCGGTCCCGGGTGGCCAGCACCGCCTCAAGGCGGCTCTGCAGCTCCGTGAGCAACTCGTCCAGTCTCAGGTGCGGCAGCAGGCCACCGGGCTCGATCCTCCCCATACAGCGAAGTCTCGCACCCGAAGATCCCGCCCTGAAGATGGGGGAGTGTCCTTGGCACAAAAAGCGACGAATCGGGCTTTCAGCGAGGCATGGTCAGCACGGGCGGCAGGCCGAACGCGGGGAAGAGGCGGGTGTCGAAGGTGGTGATCTCCGCCACGGCGCCGTCCTCGATCCGCAGGACGTCGATCTTGAAAGCCTTGAACTCCGTCTCCCCTGGCGCCCTGAGGTAACTGGCCGCGGCCGGCATCCGGTTCGCGGCGACCGGCAGCAGCCGCCACTCTCCGGGGTCCGTCAGCCCCCGCCGGAGCAGCGGCGCGATCATGGCCAGTCCGTCGTAGCACATGGGCAGCGGCGGCATCGTGATCCGGATGTCCTCGCGCATCAGGGCGAGCGCGGCATCGGCGTCGGCCCGCTCGTGCGCCTCGATGAGGCGCCTGAGCAGCTCCCGTTCCGTCTCGCTCGGCGGCCGGGGGGCCGGCCGTACCGGGTGGTGCTCCCTGACCGTGGCGCGGGCCCGCTGCAGCGCGCTGTTGGCGGAGGCGACCGTCGTGTCCAGGGCCGCCGCGGTCTCGGCCGCCGACCATTCGAGCACGTCACGCAGGATGAGGACCGCCCGCTGCTTCGGCGGCAGGAGCTGGATCACCGCGAGGAAGGCCAGCTCGATCGTCTCCCTGGTCACCAGGACGGCGTCGGGCTCGGTCTCG
Source organism: Streptosporangium sp. NPDC020072 (assembly GCF_040631445.1). Lineage (NCBI taxonomy): Bacteria > Bacillati > Actinomycetota > Actinomycetes > Streptosporangiales > Streptosporangiaceae > Streptosporangium > Streptosporangium sp. NPDC020072. Next base: position 13,575 of record NZ_JBEYAB010000019.1, read on the forward strand.
CCCGGCGCCACCTGGTCGAGCAACCGGTCGGGGTACGGCTGCAGCCACGGCAGGTCCGCGAAGGACGTGGCCGAGCGCGCCCCGCGCCGGGAGTGGTCGATGCACGCGTTCGTGGCGATCTTGTAGAGCCAGGCCCGGAAGAGCGCGTTTCCCTGGAAACCGTCCCTTCCGCGCCAGGCCCTCAGAAACGTCTCCTGGACGACGTCCTCGGCCTCGTCGAAGGAGCCGAGCATCCGGTAGCAGTGCACGTGCAACTCCCGGCGGTGCCGCTCGACGACGGTGGCGAACGCCGTCTCGTCCCCCGCGAGGGCGGCCGTGACGAGCGTGTCCTCGCCGGTTTCCTGGTGACCTGTCCGCACGGTACGAACCTAACCAGCGACCAGGCCGCAGGAGACGTTGACGGTCGTGCCGGTGATCCCGGCGGCCCTGTCCGAGGCCAGGAAGGCCAGGGTCTCGGTGACCTGGGCCAGCCTGGGCATGCGCCCGAGCATGGTCATCCCGGCCATCGCCCTCTCGAACGCCTCGGGGTCGAAGTCGGTCATCCCGCCGTTCACCTCGACGACCTTCTCGCGCGTCAGGGTCTCGATGACCCCTGCCGTGTGCAGGCCGACGACCCGCACCCCGCTCGGTCCGGCCTCGGCGGCCAGGTAGCGCAGGAACGTCTCGACCGCCGCGTCCGCCGGGCCCGTGCTGCCCATCATCGGGGCCGTTCCCCGGGAGGAGCCGCTGGTGATCGTCATGACGACCCCGCCGCCCCTGGTGGCCATGTGGCGGGCGGCGACCCTGGCGGTGAGGAAGTTCGTCAGCAGGCCGTTCACGACGGCCGTGGTGAGGTCCTTGGCCGACATGTCGACCAGCGGGACGCCCTGCACGTCCCCGCGGGTGATCAGGTTGAGGGACACGTCCACCCCACCGGCCCGGGAGACGACGGACCGGAAGTGTTCCTCGACCGAGTGCTCGTCGAGCGCGTCGACCTGGTCGACCTCGGCGAGGCCGCCCGCCTCGGTGATGTCCGCCGCGACCGCGTCGAGCGACGCGCGGGTGCGTCCGGCGAGGAAGACCCTGGCGCCCTCCCTGGCGAAGGTTCTTGCCGCGCCGCCGCCGATGCCGCCGCCCGCGCCGTAGATGATGACGTTCTTGTCCCGCAGAATCTGTGTCATGCCCCTGTAACGGGGGCTCGGGCGCGAACTCATCGGTGCGACGAAACTTTTTCTCCGGATTTTTCGGGAGATGTCCCAGGGACCTCCCGAGGGCTCCCGGCTCCCGAGTCCCGGCTCTCGGCTCTCGGTTCTCGGCTCTCGGAAACGACGAGGGCCGTCGCACCGGATCCGGTGCGACGGCCCCTGTGGGCTGTCAGGCCTCAGACGAGCGTCAGGAGATGCTGAAGTCGTCGGCGTAGACGTTGCCCTGGCCGTACCAGCCGTGGACGGAGATCTTCACCGTGCCGGAGGAACCGGTGGTGAAGGGCACCGAGACCTGGCTCCAGCCGCCGGAGGAGGCCCAGGCACTGCCGGTCGCGCCGCCGGAGACGTTGAGGAAGGCGTAGTTGCCCTGGACCCAGCCCTTCAGCGTGTAGCTGTGGTTGGGGGTCAGCGTCACCGTCTGGGAGCACTCACCGGTCTGGCTGTTCGTCGCCGCGACCTGCAGGGCGTGGGTGCCGCCGTGGGCCGGGGAGCTGACCACGGTGCCGCCCGACTGGCAGTTCCAGGGGCTGAGCGAGCCCGACTCGAAGTCACCGTTGGCCACCGTGCCACCGGGGTTGGCGCCACCGACCGTGAGGGTGTAGGTGGCGGTGTGGGTCGCCGAGGCGCCCGTTCCCGTGACGGTGACCGTGTAGGTGCCCGGGGTCACCGAGGCGGTGGTGGCCAGCTTCAGCGAGGAGGAGCCGCCCGCGGTGACCGAGGCGGGGGTGAAGGTCGCGGTCGCACCGGCGGGAAGCCCGGTCGCGGCGAGGTTGACCGTCTGCGCCGAACCACTGGTGACGGCGGTGTTGACCGTCGTCGTCGTCGCGTCCCCGGCGATCACCGTGCCGGTGGCAGGGGAGAGCGAGATCGAGTAGTCGTCGTTCGACGTGCCCTTCACCGTGAGGTTGTAGGTCGCGGTGTGGTTGCCGGAGGCCGCCGTGCCGGTGACGGTGATCGGGTAGACGCCCGGGGTCACCGACGAGGTGGTGGCGAGCTTCAGCGAGGAGGAACCGCCCGCGGTGACCGAGGCAGGGGTGAAGGTCGCGGTCACACCGGCGGGGGCCCCGCCGGCCGTGAGGTTGACCGTCTGCGCCGCGCCGCTGGTGACGGCGGTGTTGACCGTCGTCGTCGCCGTCTCACCCGGGTTGACCGAGCCGGAGGCGGGGGAGACCGCGACCGAGAAGTCGTCGGACGGGTTCTGACTGCCGCTGGTGAACGGGGCGAAGGCCTGGCTGAAGTACCAGGTGCTCTGCTCGATGCCGGAGCACTCGTTGGCGCCGGCGGTCCCGGGGCAGCCGCCGTTGTCACGCTGGAGCGCCCAGAACGACAGGTAGGCGAGGTTCTTGCTGATCGCCCAGTTCAGCACGGGGGCGGCGTCTTCGACCCTGAACGTCTCGGCGGGACCGAAGTCGTCGATGCCGATCATCTCGATGACGCCGATCATTCTCCACAGCTGGTCCGACGTCTTGTTCGGGTACAGCTGCGCCAGCTGGTCGTGCAGACCCTGGGCCGCGGTCTTCGTGTCGTTGGCCATGTTGTGGCTGGCGTTGTCGTAGTAGTCGAACGTCATGATGTTGACGACGTCGATCCTGGCGTTGTTCGCCACCGCGTTGCGCAGCACGGCCAGACCGCTGTCGGCCAGGCCACTGGTCGTGGTGGGCAGGGTGTAGGCGAACTCGATCTTCTTGCCGTTGGCGGCGGCCCAGTCCTCGACCTGCTTGATCGCCTTGTTGCGGCGGTCGATTCCGGCGCTGTTGGTCAGCGAGTTGTCCTCGATGTCGAGGTCGATCCGGGTGACGCCGTAGGTGTTGATGACGCTCTTGAAGGACTCGGCGATCGAGTTGACGTTGGTGCAGCTGTCGGCGATCTCGGTGCCGGTGTTGTCGGCCGTGTAGCCGCCGAACGACGGGATGACGTCTCCGCCCGCGGCCCTGATCTTGTTGATCGAGGCGCCGAAGGTGGAGGTCGAGATCGGCATGCTGGTGTCGCCGTTCCAGTAGGCCGTGCACGACCCCTTGGTCGCGGCCTGGATGAACGCCATGGTCAGGTGCTTGGCACCGGACTGCTGGGAGAGCGTCGCCGGGTCCTCACCGGTCCACGCCTCGAAGTAGGGGGCGAAGACCCGCTCGGGCAGGCCTGCGGCTGCGGCCTTGACGGGGGCGGTGGCCTTGTCCGGAGTGGCGCTCGCGGTCGTGGTGCCCATGGCGGTGACGCCGAGCACCGTGACGGCGGTGGTGACAGCCGCCAGGGCAGCACGAAGCGATGTTCTTAGGTGCATTGCAGACTCCCGTAACAGAAGTCAGGCGGGACCCAGTGGGCCCCGGGATGGGGGGGTGGCGCATCCGGCAGGCCGATGCCGTGTCTGATGCGTGGTTCAACGCAGAGTTGGGAGAACGGGTTGCGGATCCGCGTGTGACCTAATGGTTGGATCAGCCCGTATCTTTTGTCAAGTTTCTTAACAATTCCCGCCGGTAAGTTTCTTAACAATTTCCCGGCAGCCACTCTGACCTGGCCTTATACCGCTCGCTTGGAGTCGGAGACCCGCGTTATCAGCGGGGGGTGAACAAGCGTGTACACCCGGGGATGTCGCCCCCGCCGACGGTCACGGAGCGTGACCGTCGGCGGTGTGCCACATGGCCCCCTCGCCCGGTGTCGGCGTCCGGTGCGGCCGGGGGTGTTTCCGGGTCGGGGAAAATGCGGGAAAGGGTGCCGGAAGAACAATCTGGTCAGTCCTGATTCCGGTTTCCTGACACCTTTGCCGGACGTGGCGGACGGCCATCCGGTAGGGAACCCGTACGGATTATCCGGAAAAGCGTAGGAGATGCGTAGACAAAGGGTGAAAAATGGTGGTTCAGAAGTTTGATGAAGAAAGTAGGGATCTCCAGCGGAAAAGGCGGTTGCGATGGTCCGCTCAGAACCGATCGGCTTCTCGCTCGCCGGTGGCCTGTTCGCCACCGTCACCGCGACGGCGGTCGCGTCGTTGCTCTTCACCCCGGGGCAGGTCCGCGGGCGACTGCTGGTCATGGCGATCGCCGTCGGCGGTCAGGCCCTGCGCACGCCCCGCTGGCCCGCCGCCCTGGCCACCGCCGTCCTGGCGTGGCTGCTCGCCACCGGGTTCCTGGTCAACACCGAGGCCGAACTCACCCTCGACGACCATGACCTGCTGCGACTTTTCCTGCTGCTGCTCATCGCGGCCCTGGCCGCAGGCGTCAGAACCGTGGCCGACCGCCTGAGCCTCCCCTCCGCCGGGGCCGCCGGTGCCCCCGGGACCGCCGGTGCTCCCGGGGCCGCGAAGACCGTGGAGTCCATGGGGGACGCCTGACCCCCATGGGTCCCCTGGGCCACCCCGGGACGCTCAGGTTCGGTCGCCGGTGTGGCCACCTTCGGAGCGGGCCCCGGTGGTACCGGGCGGCCGGGGGACAGCGACGCCCCGGCCGCCCGGTGGTCATGGCGCCGTCCGGAAACACAGGCCGGGCGGCGTGTTTTCCACACGGCCCGCGAATACGATCTCCTTGACTGGATCTTGACATTCGAATGTCATCGTCACGAGGTGAGAAACAGCCATTTATCGCGGATTTTCTGCCAGGCCGGTGGGTGTCCGGCGATCGACGGGAACCATCGGGGCCCGGCGGCCGACTACTCGGATGTCCACCGTCCAGATCCACTGTCCAGAACCGGAGACAGGCCACACGCCTCCTCCGGGGAGAAAGGAGGATCGTCCATGGTCAAGAAGACGCTCGACATCGTGGCCCGCAGGAAGAAGACCCGCAGCCGCCTGCTGAACAACCACGGCTGACAGGACTGAGCCAGTCATGGACGGTCGCCGCCGGGCTCTCCCGGCGGCGACCGGTCGGAGACGGCGACCGGTCGGAGGCAGGAGAAGCAGCAGGTGAGCGAGAGGGAGCGTGCGTGACGCAGACCGAGTTCCGGCGGGCGCGAACATTGATGATCTACTGGCACGACGGCGAGCTGACGGCCGAGAACTACCTGGAGAGCCGCTCGACCGACGAGGAGGCCGAAAACGCGGTCGCCGTGAACGCCCAAGCGGTCGAACTGCTCGAACACTTCACCGACTGGACGACCGTCGAGAAGGTCGCCTCCGACCTGGGCGAGTTCGACCAGGGCTCGGTGCGCGAGGCGGTCCTGGCCCTGGCCGAGGCCGGGCTGCTGGTCGAGAGGGGAGCCGAGGAGCGCGAGGAACGCTTCCTCGACGCCTGGCGTGACTGGGGGGAGGAGGCCCGCTTCTTCCACTTCGGCACCCGGAACACGATCTACACCGGCGACAGCCTGGAGCAACGCCGCGCCGACGCCGGTTGGGTACGGCGCACCGGCGGTCCCCCACCGGCCGTCTTCAAGTCCTATCCGGACGCGCCACGGGTCTACCTGCCCAGGGCGTTCCTGCCGCTGGCGGAGCCGTACGGGCAGGTGCTGACCCGGCGGCGGACACACCGCGTGTTCACCGGGGAGCCGGTGAGCCTGGCGCAGCTGTCCACGGCGCTGTTCTACACCTTCGCTCCGATGCAGCTCTACGACGCCGGTGACCTGGGCACGCTGATCCTGCGGACCAGTCCGTGCGGGGGTGCCAGGCACGAGCTTGAGGGCTACGTCGCGGTTCTCGACGTCCAGGACGTGCCGCCGGGGCTGTACCACTACAACGCCGAGGCGCACGCGCTCGAACTCGTCGACCCCGACTTCGACCGGGCACGGCTGCACCGGGTGACCTACGAGTCGGAGATGTGCACGCCGTCGGCGTTCGTCTGCTTCGTCACCGTGGTCTTCGAACGGACGATGTACAAGTACCGGCACTCGCGGGCACTGCGGGTGACGCTGCTGTCCGCCGGGCACCTGGGTCAGACCTTCGTGCTGACCTCGACCGCCGTCGGACTCGGCGCCTGGCAGAGCGCCGCCTTCCGGGACGAGGAGCTCGACGAGGCACTCGGCGTCGACGGCTTCTCCGAGGGGGTGCTGTACATGTTCGGCGCCGGGAACCCCGTCCTCGGCGAGACCGGGATGCCCGAGGGCATCGCCCGTGCCGGGCTCACCGACCCCAACCGGCTCGTCAAGCGCCACCCGGCCGCCGGGTGAGCGCTCCGGCCACGGCGTACGTGCGGCTGTGGCGGCAGCGGTGGGTGCCGTCACTGCTGCTGGTCGGCGTGTGCGCCCGGGTGCCGTTGCAGGCCTACGTCTTCGCGGTGCTGCTGCTGGCGGCCGAGCGGACCGGCTCCTACCCGGCGGCGGGCGTGGTGACGGCGGCCGGCGGCGTCGCCTACGCCGCCGGGGTCCCGGTGCACGGCAGGCTCGTGGACCGCTTCGGGCAGACCAGGCCGCTGACCGCCGCGGCCTGCGTCAACGCGGTCGCCTTCACCGGCCTGCTGGTGACGGCGCACCTGGGCCCGGCCACCGGGGCCCTGGCCGGGTGGGCGGCGGCGGTCGGCCTCTCGCTGCCGCCGGTGGCCGCCGCGGCGCGGGCGCTGTGGTCGCACGTGATCGACGACGACGCGGTACGGCGCACCGCGCTCGCGGTTGACGCCATGGTGCTCGACGTCGCGCTGGTCGCCGGGCCGCTGCTGGTCACCGTGGTCAGCGCGGCCTTCGGGCCCGCCTGGGCCGTCGGCGGCTGCGCGGCCGTACTGCTCGGCGGCACGGTGTGGTTCAGCACGCTGCCGCCCTCACGTTCCTGGACCCCGGCCCGCAGGGGGGCGAGCCTGGCCGGGCCGCTGCGCTCGCCGGGCGTCGTCGTACTGCTCACGGTCTCGGTGCTCACCGGGGCCCTGCTGGGGGTGCTCAGGCTCGGGTTCGTCGAGTTCGCCGGTGAACGCTCCGACGGTCCGGCCTCCGGCGGCCTGGCGCTGGCCGCGTTCGGCGTGGGCAGCCTCATCGGCGGCCTGCTGTACGGCTCACGGTCGTGGCGCGCCGACGCCGCCGTGCGGATGCGGGTGATCCTCGCCGGGTACGGCTGCGGCGTCGGGCTGCTCACCCTCGCGCCGAACGTCCCCACGCTGGTCGCGCTCTGCGTGCCCGCCGGGCTCCTGCTGGCCCCCATGGTCATCTGCAACTTCGAGCTCATCGGCCGGTGCGCCCCTGAGGGGACGCTGACCGAGGCCTTCGCCTGGGGGATCACGGCCACCTTCACCGGGTCGGCGCTGGGCAACCTCGTCGCGGGCGCGCTCGCGGGCACCCCGTCGGCCGTGGTGTTCGCCGCCGCCGCGGGCTTCGCCGTACTGGCCGCCGTCGTCGCGACCGCCGGGGCCGCGGCCCTCCAACCGTCCGGGAAAGGCTCATGATGCGTGTGCTGACACGCTGGTCCCTGGTCGCCGTTCTCCTGGCCCCCGGCTGCGCGGCGGCCCCCGGGGGTGGGGTGGCCGTGTCCTCGACCCCGATAACCGTCACCGGCTGCGGTGGCCCCGCGACGGACGTCGGGGCCCCGCCGGAACGGGTGGTCGTGCTCACCCCGAGCGTGCTGGAACTGATGCTCTGGCTCGGTCTCGGTGACCGGGTCACGGCCATCGGGCAGCGGCCCCGCCCCGGCAGTCTGCCGGAACGCTTCTCCGCGCAGGTCGCCGCCCTGCGGTCACTGTCCGGCAAGTACACCGCGGGCGGCGGCTACCGCCCGGTGCCGAGGGAGGAGGTACTCGCCGCGGAACCCGACCTGGTCCTCGGCGGGTTCGCCAGCAACTTCGACGCCCCCGGGGCCATGTCCCGCGCGGAGCTGGCGGCCGACGGCATCCCGTCCTACCTGGCCCTGTCCACCGCGTGCAAGACGGCGGTGACCGCCCCGCTGACCGGCTTCGACCTGGTGTGGCGGGACCTCGCGAACCTCGGCCGGATCTTCCGGGTGCCCGAACGGGCCGAACGGGTCATCGCGGAGATGCGGCGGAAGATCGCCCCGGTCGAGGCGGAGGTGAGGGACGCGGAACGGCTGAGCGTGTTCCCGTTCGAGTACGACGAGGGGACCGCGACGCCGTACGCACCGGGCAACAGGCAGGCGGTCAACGCGGTCATCGAGACCGCCGGGGGCCACAACGTCTTCGGTGACCGGGACGAGGCCTACACCAAGGTCGGCTGGGAGGAGGTGGTGGCCCGGGATCCACGGGTCATCCTGGTCATCGTCTACGACCGGGGAAGCCCCGCCGCGAACGAGGCCCGCTTCGCCGAGGCCGAACGCTTCCTGACCACCAGCCCGGCGCTGCGCGGGGTACGGGCGGTGACCGAGAGGCGTTTCGCCCGGCTGGTCTACGAGACGGCCTCGGTCGGCGGGGTGCGCAACGCCGACGCCGTGGTCGAACTCGCCGGGCAACTGCGCCGGGCCCGATGAGCGGCCCCCCGCGACCCGCCGGACCTCCCGGCGAACACCCCACCGAACGTCCCGCGGAACACCCGGGCGAACGCCCCGCCGGACACCCCAACGAGCACCCGGGCGAACGCCCCAACGATCGTCTCGGCGAGCGTCCGGGCAAGGGTTCCGCCGAACACCCCGGTAAGCGGTCCGCCGTCCTGCCCCGCCCTCCGCGGCGCCGTGTCGTCCTGGGGGCCTGTGCCGTGCTGGGCGGGCTGCTCGTCGTGGGGCTGGCCGCCTCCGTCATGCTCGGCAGCGTCGCCGTACCCGCCGACACGGTGGCCCGCGTCCTCATGCGGCACCTGACCGGCCAGGGCGAGCCCACGTGGAGCGTCAGCCAGGACACCGTGGTGTGGAACCTGCGCCTGCCGAGGGCGTTGCTGGCCGCGCTGGTCGGCGCGGGCCTGGCCGTGTCCGGCGCCGCGACCCAGGCGTTGGTGCGCAACCCGCTGGCCGACCCGTACGTGCTCGGCCTCACCTACGGCGCGGCCGTCGGGGCGGTCGCGGTCACCGTCACCGGGGTCGCGCCGCTCGGCGGGGCCTCGGCCGGGGTGGCCGCCTTCCTCGGGGCGCTGGGCGCCTTCGCCGTCGTCTACGCCCTGGCCCGTACCGGCGGTGCCCTCGCTCCGCTACGGCTCGTCCTGTCCGGGATGGCCGTCACCTACGCGCTGTCCGGGGTGACCAGCTTCCTCGTGTTGCGGGCCGACGACCCGGGCACCACCCATTCGGTGCTGTTCTGGCTGTTCGGCAGCCTGGCCGAGGCGAACTGGGCCTCGCTCGGGCTGCCCGCCGTCGTCCTGGCCGCGACGATGGCCGCCCTGCTCGCCCAGGCCAGGCCGCTCAACGCGCTGCTGCTCGGCGACGAGACCGCCGCCGGTCTCGGCGTCCCCGCCGCCCGGCTGCGCCGGCACCTGTTCCTGCTCGTCGCCCTGCTCACCGGGGTGATGGTCGCGCTGGCCGGGGGTGTCGGCTTCATCGGCCTGATCGTCCCGCACGCCGCCCGGCTGCTCGTCGGCAGCGACCACCGCAGGCTGCTGCCCGTCGCGGCCCTCGCCGGGGCGGCCTTCCTGGTGCTGGTGGACATCGCCGCCCGTACGGCCCTGCACCCGCAGGAGCTGCCGGTCGGGGTCGTCACCAGCGTCATCGGCGCCCCGCTGTTCCTCTGGCTCGTGCACACCCGGGCCCGCGAGACCACAGGACTGTGAGACCACGATGACGAGCCTGCACCTGCGCGACGTGCGCGTCACCATCGGCACGACCCCGGTCGTCACCGGTGTCAGCCTCACCGCGCCCTCCGGCGGGCGCGTCGGGATCGTCGGGCCGAACGGCAGCGGCAAGAGCACCCTGCTGCGGGCCGTCTACCGGCACCTTCCCCTGGCCGGGGGGAGCATCACCGTCGGGGACGAGGACCTGTGGGCGCTCACCCCGCGCCGGGCCGCCCAGCTGGTCGCCGCGCTGCCCCAGGAGACCCGTTCGGACTTCGACGTCACGGTCTGGGAGATGGCCGCGATGGGCCGGACCCCCCACAAACGACCCTTCGCCGCCGACACCGACCGGGACGTCGCCGCCGTCGCCGACGCCCTCACCCACACCGGGGTCGCCCACCTCGCGGGCCGCCGCTACGCCACGCTGTCGGGGGGTGAGCGGCAACGGGTGCTCCTGGCCCGTGCCCTGGCCCAGCAGACGCCCGTCCTGGTGCTCGACGAGCCGACCAACCACCTCGACGTGCGCCACCAGTTCGACCTGCTCGACCTGGTCACCTCCGCCAAGACCACCGTCGTGGCGGCCCTGCACGACCTCAACCTGGCCGCCGCCTACTGCGACCACGTCTACGTCCTGGCCGAGGGACGCGTGGTCGCGGACGGCCCGCCGTACGAGGTGCTCACCCCGCGGCTCATCAGGGAGGTCTTCGGCGTGGACGCGCACGTCACCTCGGTCCCCGGATCCGGCGCGCCGCACCTCATCCTGCGTCCCGCGGAGGGGGGCCCGACGACCAGGTGAGCTTGACGGTGAGCTGACCCTCGGTCGAGGTCTTGGCGATCAGCGCCCCGGCCTCGGCGTTGAGCTTGACGCCGAACTCGATCTCGATCTGGTCCGGCCTGAGCCTGCCCGACCTGAAGGACTCAAGGGCGTCCGCCGCGGCGACCTCGACCTCGGCCAGCACCTCCCCGAAGCGGCGGGCCACGTCCGTCAGCCCCTTCCTTGAGACCCGCCGTACCCCCTCCTCGTCGGCCGTCTCCACCACGATGTGGCCACCGGTGGTCTCGAACCTGATCAACTCGGACACAGAATCTCCCCTAGTACGGCCATGCGGTCGCGTTCTTCAGGTAATGGGCCGGAGGTGGTCCCTTGTCCGGGTGGCCGGACAGCCAGGTGTCGTGGATCCGCTTCCACCGGCCGTCGGCGCGCAGCTCGTCCAGGACGTGGTTGGTGAACCTCAGCAGCTGGACGTCCCTCTTGCGGAAGGCGAAGCCGTGGGGTTCGTCGGAGAACCAGCTGCAGACGGGGTTGACGTTCCAGACGCACCTGCCGCCTCCGGGCGGCGGGGTCGTGCCTGGCAGCATCCGGGTGTCACCGCTCATCTCCCTGAGGCCGATCAGGATGTTCTCGTCGGAGGAGACGGCCTCGGCCTGTCCCTGCTCAAGCATCAGCAGGCAGTCGCTGGTCACTGCGGCGACGACCGGGACCAGCCCGACCTCCAGCTGCCTGACGTGGTCGATCGAGACGGTCGAGGCCCCGGAGCACACCCGTTTCCCGCGCAGGTCCTCCACCCGTTGGTAGGGGGACCCCCTGCGGACCAGCATGGTCTGGCCGGTGTCGAGATAGTCGCTCGAATAGGCGATCTCCGTGGCCCGTCTGCAGGTCGTGGTCATCGACTGGGCGAAGAGGTCGATGGTCCCGTCGTTGAGCCGCCTGACCCCCTCGGAGAAGGGCACCGTGACGAAGTCGACCCGCTGCCTGGCCTGTGACCCGAACAGGGCCTTGGCGACCTCCATCACCAGCTCGATCTCGAAGCCCTCGAACTCCCCCGTCCTCGGGTTGCGGAACGACATCCTGGGGGTCGACTGGGACACGCCCACCTTCAGCCGGTCCAGGCGGGGCCGTACCGGGGACGGAGGCAGGCTGTAGCGGGGGTCGCAGTCCGGTTCGTCCCTCTTTTTCGCGGGTTCCTGCGGCACGGAGAACATCGCGCCCGCGGGCGTCGGCTCGGTGATCGGCGGCGGCCGGTACGGCGTGGCGCAGCCGGAGGCCGCGAGCACCAGGGCGGCCAGGGTCACGGCGGCTCTTCTCACAGGTACTCCCTGATCCTGGGCCAGAAGCCGAGGCCGGCGGACAGGACGGCGCAGCAGCACAGCGCGACGGTCAGGAGTCCGAGCCGTGACGGCGCCGAGGGCACCTGTACGGCCAGCGCCTGGATCTGCCTGGCCCCGTCTTCGAGCTTCGTGGTGTTGTCCCGGTCGACCACCTCGAAGGCCTCCGCGAACCGTCCGCCGGGCAGCGCGGCGGCGACCGCCCCGTCGTTGTTCCCCGCGATCAGCTCCTGGTGGATCGAGATGGTGTAGGTCTGGCACCAGGTGGTCTCCCGTTCCGCGCAGCGCGCGTTCCGCCGGAAGTTGCGCAGCGACTGTTCCCAGTTGAACGGGCTGGTGCCGCCGAGCAGCAGGTAGGTGTCGGCGTAGGCGGTCAGCGCCGCGCGTTCTGCGTCCACGAGTCTTCGCTGGTCGATCAGGCGTGTCTCGATGGCGCCGAGCCGCCGGTCGGTCTCCGGCCAGTTGCGCAGCGACCAGCCGGTGGCGCCGAGCACAACGGCCACCAGGACCGTGGCGCCGAGGAGCCCGAGGTTGAGCACCCGCCGCGTACGGCGCGCCAGCGACCACTGCGTCAGGACGAGCCCGGCGATCGTCGCCAGGAGCAGCAGAAGGTGGGCGGCCGAGGTGCGCAGCGCGGTGCTCTTGGCGTCGCGCAGGTTGTCGGTCTCGTCACGCTGGAGCCGCGCGGCGGCGGGCAGCAGCACCGTGCGCAGGTAGGAGCTGGCCTCGTGCAGGTAGGCGGCCCCGAGCAGGGCGGGCCCCACGGCCTTCCTCGCCTCGTCCGGGTCGGCCGTCTCGTCCTTCGCCGGGGCGATCAGCGTGCCCGCCCTGTCCACCAGGCCGGTGTAGACGGGAAGCTGCAGGGCGATCTCGGCGACGTTGGTCGCCCGCGAGACGTCTCCCCCGGTCAGGCCGCCCGCGTCGGCCAGACGCCGCCTGATCCGGTCGATCGCGTCGTCGTAGCGCTTGCGCAGGGTCGCCTGGGTCGTGGTCCCGGCCAGGAAGTGCCCGGTGGCCGAGGTGTCGGCCTTGGCGAGCGACTGGTAGATCACCTGGGCGTCGTCGCTCAGCCTGGCGGCCATGTCGGCCTGTTCCCCGCCCGCCCTCTGCAGGGCGTTGTCGGTGAGGGTTCCGGTGACGCCGACACCGATCAGCGTCGTCGCGGTGAGAATCATGTACAGCAGAAGTCTGGTCCGGGTGTGCCTGACTCTGATGTGACCGACCTCCGTATATACAGCTGGTCACCTTCGGCTTCGGCAAGAATGCCACAAAACTTGGCTTTCCTACCAGCGTTCGGCGCTTCCAGAAACCCTGGTAACCACCCCAATAGTCAAATCTTCCCCGTAATGCCGGCCGTTACGTAGTCTTTTACGGTGAGAGTTGAGCCGGGAGAGGAAACCTGGTGGGTACGAATCCGACAGGCCGGTGGCGAGGTCCTGGGAGCGGGGGTGCTGCTCGATCAGAAAACGGTTCTGACGTGCGCGCACGTCATTCCCGACCGCGCCGAGGAGGTCGTGGCGGAATTCGTCGGTCAGCCCGGTGCGCGTCCCGGCACGGCGAAGGTGGTCTCCTGGGTCCCGGCGGACGACGACCAGCGCGGTGACCTCGCCCTGCTCGACCTGGCCTCACCCGCGCCCCTGGAAAGACGGCCGGTGTTACGGCGGCCCGGTCTGTGGGGCCGCGAGGTCTACACGCGTGGTTTTCCCTCCCTCCTCGACGACGGCCTGTGGGTGCGGGCGCGGCTCGGCGGCCGGGCCGGTCCCGGTGGGGAGTGGATCCAGATGGACGCCGAGCCGTACCGGGAGATCCGCCGTGGGTTCAGCGGCGCGCCGGTGGTCGACGGGCGGACCGGCGACGTGCTGGGTGTCGTGGTCAGCGAGTTTCCCGGGCTCGCCGGGCTGGCGTGGATGATCCCGGTCGAGACGATCGTCCACCACCTTCCCGCCCTGGCCGGGATGGTCGCCGACAGTCCCTCCTTCACCGACCAGATCAGGGAGTTCTTCGGGCCCGGCCGTTCCGGCGGCGCGATGGTCGTGGTCACCGGGGACGCGCCGGTCTCCACCTCGCTGGCCGAGCCCGCGCAGCACGAGGAGGACGTCTCCGGCATGACCGTCGCCGAGGTGTCCCGGCAGGTGCACCGCGCCCTCGAACGGCACTCGGAGCGGCAGATGTTCGTGTTCGACGCCGTGGACGCGGCGGACGACCCGGAGACCCTCGCGCAGGAGGTGATCAGGCCGCTCACCGAGGCGGGCCATCAGGTGATCACCGGGCTGCGGCAGGAGTCCGCCCGGCTGCGCAGGATTCTGGACCAGCCCTCGGTGGCCCGGCGGCTTGAGGTCCTGGACGTACGGGTCACCGAGGCACGGGCGGCGGCGCGGGCGACGCGGGCACGGCACCGCGGGGTCGCCCGGCTGGTCACCCCCGTCCCCGACTGGCCGGACGACGGCCCCGCCCTGCAACTGCGGGTCAGGAGCCTGCGCAGAAATCCCACACTTCCCGATCTTGAGGAATGCGAGAGTGAGACAAGGGAACTTCTCCGCAAATCCACTGAGACTCATAGGGAACTCGACAGAATCAACGACGAGTACAAAAGCCTCAAAAGCCTTCTGAGGGCCTACCATTTGGGGTCGGGCGTCGAGCGCTCTGAACGTGACCGAATTCTGGCCGAACGATACACGCGGGCCCACCACCTGCTTTTCACCCTGCCATGTGACCTCGCCGCGGCGAGCGAGGCGGTCGACCATTACATCCGCGCGCTGAAGGAGAACCGATGACTCCGTGCGCCTTCTGTTCCGGCCGGATCGACGAGGACGGTTTCTGCGTCGAATGCGGACTCCCCGCCGGTACGGTCTCCCGGCCCGCCGGTACGGTCTCCCGGCCCGCCGACCCGGTCTCCCTGCCCGCCGTCTCCGGGAGCCGGACGCTCAGGGCCGCCGACGGGCTGGTCTCCGTGCCCGTCCCCTCGGGGAAGGACCCCTCGACCCGGGTGATCTCCGACCCCGGCCGGGTCCGGTTCAGCCGGAGGTGCCGCAAGGGGCACTTCATCAACTTCACCTACGCCGGGCAGCCCGCCGTGCTGAAGGGGTTCTGCCCGACCTGCCAGACGCCGTTCGACTTCGAACCGCGCCTGGCGCCGGGCGAGCTCGTCGCCGACCAGTACGAGGTCGTCGGCCCCATCGCGCACGGTGGCCTCGGCTGGGTCTACCTGGCCCGTGACCGCCACCTCAACGACAACTACGTCGCGCTGAAGGGCCTGATCCAGCCCGACGACCCGACCGCGGTGAGCCTTGAGGTCTCGGAACGACGCTTCCTGATCTCGCTGGACCACCCCAACATCGTCCGCATCTACAACTTCGTCACCCACGACGACAGCCGGGGGGAACGCGGCGGCTACATCGTCATGGAGTATCTCGACGGCCAGTCGCTCGGCGAGGTCCTCGCCAACCGGCAGGCGCGCCCCGAGCCTGAGCACGTCCTCGCCTACGGCTACGAGATCCTCCTGGCGCTGGACTACCTGCACGGCCGTGGCCTGCTGTACTGCGACATGAAGCCCGACAACGTGATCATCACCCCCGAGCGGATGAAGGTCATCGACATCGGCGGGGTCCGGCGCGACGACGACAGGTCCAGCCCGATCGTGGGCACCTACGGATTCCAGGTGAGCGCCAAGGAGATCAGGGAACGCGGCCTGACCGTGCGCTCGGACATCTACGCCGTCGGCAGGACGCTGGACAAACTCCTCGGCGTCGGCGGCCCGTCCCGCACAGGGCTGGCCGTCGAGTCGCTCAGGAGGCTGATCCAGCGCGCCTCGCACCAGGACTGGGAGCGACGCTTCGCCTCGGCAGCGGAGATGCTCGAACAGCTCAGGGGTGTGCTGCGCGAGGTCAGATCCTTCCAGCCGGAACACGTCCCGGCGGCCTTCGAGTCGTCCACGGTCTTCGAGCCGAGCGCCGAACTCCTCGACGGCGGCCTGAGCGCCGCCTCCCCGCTCGAACGCTGGACCCGTGACCGGGGCGGCGCCCTGCTCGGCCTCCCCCCGGCCGCCGCCCTCGTCGCCCGTGGCCTGCCCGTCCCCAAGGCCGACCCCGACGACCCGGCGGCGGGCCTGCTGGCGTCCATCGGGAACACCACCGCCCGTGGCCTGCTCGACCAGCTCTCCGAGGTCCGCCGGTCACCCGAGGTCGGGCTGCGCCGCTGCCGCGCCCACCTCGAACTCGACGAACTCGACGAGGCAGAGAGCAGCCTGTCCGGCGACGGCTGGCGGGTCACCTGGCACCACGGCCTGCTCGCCCTGGCCCGCGAGGAGTACGGCACGGCGCTGTCGTGCTTCGACCGTGTCTACGGCGCGTTGCCCGGCGAGACCGCGCCGAAGCTGGCCCGCGCGTTCTGCCAGGAACTCCTGGGCGACCTCCGTGCCGCCGAGGAGGGCTTCGACGTCGTGTGGCGGCGTGACCGCTCGCAGACCAACGCCGCGTTCGGGCTGGTCAGGCTGCGGGTGCGGGCCGGAGACCGGTCGGCCGCGGTCGGCGTCCTCGACGGGGTGCCGAAGGTCGCCCAGCACCACGACGCCGCCCGGGTCGCCGCCGTACGCGTGCTGTCGGAGGAGTTGCCCGGCGGGAACCTCCCCGGCGCCGACGACCTGACAAGGGCGACCCGGCTGCTGGCCTCGCTGGTCCTCGACGGGGGAGAGCCGACCGGCAAGGTCAGGGACCGCCTCACCGCGGCCGTCCGGGAGGCGCGCGACCGCTCCGCGCCGGACGACGAGGCGCGCCGGGAACTGGAACGGTCATATCTGAGACTCGCCGAGCAGGCCACCACCTGGCAGGACCGGGGCAGGCTGGTCGACCTCGCGCACTCCGTACACCCCTGGAGCCTGCTGTGACCCTGAGGTTCGAGCTGAACATCGACCAGGACCCGGTCCTGACCATCGGGAGGACCGAACTCGACGCCGTCCTCAGGGTCGCCGGGCAGCGGCTCGACGGCCCCGCCGAGCGAGCCGAGCGGTGCGAGGTCCTCGTCATCGACTGCTCCGGCTCCATGGGCGGGCTGAACCGCAGGTCGGAAGGCCGCCGTCTGAAGATCGCAGCCGCGGTGAGCGCGACCATGACGGCGATCGACGTCCTGCCCGACGGGGTGCTCTTCGCCGTCGTCGCGGGCGACCACGAGGCCCGCACCGTCTACCCGCCGACCCCGGCGAGCGAGCGCACCAGGGCCGACGCCAGGGCGGCCGTACGCAGGCTGACCTGCAACGGCGGCACCAACATCGGCGCCTGGCTCACCGAGGCCCGGCGGCTGCTCGCCCCCCACCCGAACGCGCTCAGACACGCGATCCTGCTGACCGACGGCCGGAACAACGAGTCCCCCGAGGAGTTCGAACGGGCGCTGGCGGCCTGCGAGGGCGAGTTCGTCTGCGACGCCCGGGGCATCGGCGAAGACTGGGTGGCCCACGACCTGCAGCGGATCGCCACCGTGCTGCGCGGCTCAGCCGACGCCGTGGTCGACGACGCCGAGCTTGAGGCCGAGTTCAGGAGGATGGTCGAGGCGGCTCTCGGCAAGGTGACCCCGAAGATGTCGCTGCGCTTCACCACCACCCCGCCCGGCAGGCTGGTCTCCCTCAGGCAGGTCTATCCCGAGCGGGCCGACCTCACCGGGCACGTCACCGCGCTCGGGGACCGCGTCTTCGAGCTGGCCAGCGGCTCCTGGGGCGAGGAGTCCCGCGACTACCAGCTCCGCTTCGAGGTCTCCCACGAGGGCGCCCCGCACTTCACCGACCTGCGCGTGGCCCGCGTCGAGGCGGTGGTCGGCGGTGAGCGCCGTGGCGCCGCCAACGTCATGGTCCACTGGAGCGAGGATCCGGACGCCTCGGCGTTCACCAGCCACACGATCTCGCTCTACCAGGCCCAGGACAACATGAGCCAGGCCGTCGACGCGGGCCTGTCCGCCTACGGCAGGAACGACCTGCCCGGGGCCGAGCGCGAGTGGGCCCGCGCGGTCCGCCTGGCCGCCCGCTGCGGCAACCAGCGCGCCCTCGACGAGCTCCAGCGTTTCGTGGAGATCCTCGACCTCGACGAGGGCCGGGTCCGGGCCCGCCCCAACCTGAGCCACCACGACGTCCAGCTGGTCAAGGTGGCCCTGTCCCACTACGAACAGGCGCCGGAGGAGGAACCCGCCGCCGTTCCCGCGGGCCCTCCCTGGGAGTGCGAATGCGGCCGTACCTCTCCCTCGGCCGCCAACTTCTGCATCCACTGCGGCCACCACCGCCGCCCCTGAGCCCCTTCCAAGAGCCAGGGCCGTCAACCACGCCGCACGGGTGAAGTGCCGTTCCTCAGCCTGCGGCCCCGTTGTCCCAGGGTTGCCGATCGCCCTGGAACAGCCGGCCACGCCGCACGGGCGAAGCGCGGTTCCTCAGCCGGCGGCCCGTTGCCCCAGGACCGTCACCTGCCTCAACCCCTGTCGCCCCGGGGCCGCCTCACGGCTTCCAGGCCGGGTCCCTGCCGATGAGGCCGAGCAGCCGGTCGAACGGCGGGGCGTCGTCGGGCACCGCGACCGGCGGCCCGAAGGCGCCGCGCTTCCTGCCCATCTCCGCCATCTGCCCGGTGAAGTCCAGCGCCCGCTCGACCGCCTCGGCGTCCGGCTCGTACGGCTCGCCGACCGCCCTGGACAGGTCCCAGCCGTGCACGACCATGTCGACGAGGAACATGTGGGCCAGCGTGGTCATCGGCATGCCCATGGCGGGGCTGACCCCCTCCCACACCTCAGGGCGCGACCAGACGGCCAGGGTGCGCTCGGCCCGCTCGGGGAAGTCACCCGCGTACGGCCCCTGCTCGACGCGCGGCCCGCCCTCGCCCACCGACTCGAACATCTCGGCCACCCACTCAAGGTGGTTGATCAGGCCTCTGACGTCGAACTCCGCGCACGGCGTGGGGTCGCCCAGCCTCTCCTGTCCCGCTGTACGGACCACTGTGCGGACCAGGTCGGCGGTCTGTTCGGTGGCACGCCTCATCAGCGGCATCATGTCGTCCATGGCAGCCATCCTGCCCGGCTCGTCGGGAACGCGGCTTGTAGAAACGCGACAGCGCGGCTGGGTCGACCCGTACGCGGGGCTCGACGCCTTCGCCTTCGCCCGCCACGCGCCCGCCCCCGGCCTGGCGGCCCACGTGGACCACTTCTGGGTCGTCACGTGGACCGGCCTGGCCGAGCCGTACGAGCAGCGCATCGTCTCGCACCCGACCGTGAACATGGTGATCACCGAGGACTTCCACCGGGTCGTGGGCGTGATCAGGGGCGGGTTCTCCTACACGATGCGTGGCAGCGGCCGGGTGCTCGGCATGCGCTTCGTGCCCGGTGGCTTCCGGACGTTCCTCGGCGCCCCGGTCTCCACGCTGACCGACCGTTTCACGGAGATCGGCGAGATGTTCGGCGCGGCGGGCACGACCCTGGTCGAGCGGGTCCTGGCCGAGCCCGACGCGCGGGCCGCGATCACGCTCGTCGAGGAGCTCCTGCTCGGTCTGGAGCCTGAGCGAAACCCGCTCGCCGAGGAGGCCGCGGCGCTGGTCGCGCTGGCGGAGGACGACCCCTCGATGACCAGGGTCGACGAGCTGGCCGCCAGGTCGGGGCGGTCGACGCGCTCGCTGCAACGGCTGTTCCGCGACCACGTCGGCGTCGGCCCCAAGTGGGTGATCCGCCGTTTCCGGCTGCACGAGGCCGCCGAACGGATCTATCAGGGCCTCGACCTGGCCACGTTGGCCGCCGAACTCGGTTACACCGACCAGGCCCACCTGACCCGCGACTTCACCGCCGCGGTGGGCATGCCCCCCTCGGCCTACGCCCGCCTCGGCCGACGCCCCTGACCTCTCTCGGGACGCTCGGCCCTTCCCGTGCGGCCGGTCAGGGCCTCTGGTCTCTCCGGCCCTCTCACCCCCCGTCCTCGCCGGTCAGCTCCCGGACCCGCCGCAGCAACGCGGCCCTGCGGGCATGAGCCCGTACGGCCAGCGCCAGCGCCACCGCGACGAACACCCCGCCGACCGCCAGCGCGGCCCCGGCCCCTCCGCCACGTTGGACGGCCGCGACCACCAGCACAGCGGTCGTGGCGACGGCGGCGGCCAGTCCGATCCAGGCCGCGATCACCCGGTCCGCGGCGAACAGCGGCACCCGGCGTGTCACCAGCCATCCGCCGTATCCCGCCCAGGCCACACAGCACACCGTGAACACGGCGAAGGCCAGCCGGGTACGGCCCGGCAGCGGTCCGGGCTCGCCCAGCCACAGCGCGCCGACGAAGGCCGCACCGACCGACCCCGCCAGCAGCGCCGTCACGGCCCGCATCCGCCGGCCCTTGGACAGGGCCGACTCCAGCCCCTCGATCGTCTCCCGCGCCGACATGCGCGGCTCCTCCTCGGTCATGCCCGGTACCCCTTCTTCTCCAGATGCTCACGCGACAGCCGACGGGCCCGGTTCAGCCGGGACTTGACCGTGCCGACGGGGACCTGGCAGATCCGTGCGCAGTCCTCGATCGACAGGTCCTCCAGGTAGAAGAGGACGAGGATCTCCCGCTCCGGCACCGGCAGCTCCGCCAGGAGACCCACCAGTTCGGCGCGGTCGACCAGAGCCTCGACCGGGTCCTCGACGATCGCCCTGTCCGCCGCGAGCGCCTCGTGCTCCCTGGCGTACCGGCCGCGCAACCGGTCTGTCACCGACCGGCGTGCGATGGTGAACAGCCAGGGCGCGAACCTGTCGGGTTCCCGCAGCCGAGGCAGGCCGCGGACCACGGCCAGCCAGACCTCCTGGGCCACGTCGTCGGCCCGCTCGGCGTCCAGCATGCGCCGCACATAGGTCCACACCGGCACCCGCCAGCGGTCGACCAGTTCCGCGAGCGCCGCCCGCTCACCCAGCTGGGCCCGCACCACGAGTAGTTCGTCGGTCATCGCGTCCTCCTGTCACCCTGCACAGTCGGACGGCGGAGCGATCAGGTTCACGGCCACACAACCGGGCCTTCCCACCTGGTATCGGGTGATGTTTCACGTGGAACAACCGGAAGCCGTCCCGAGATTCGCAAGATCACGCCTCCGCGCCCACTGGTAGGTTGACGCCGGAACCAGGACAGAAGGGATGTGTCTCCTGTGCTCGACGATGCCGGTCTCCAGGCTCTCCGCGAGGCCGCCCGTTTCTCCCCGGACAACCTCCCGCTGCGGCGGCACCTGGCCGACCAGCTTCTCACCAAGGGATACCTCGCCGAGGCCGAGGCGGAGTACCGCGCGGCGCTCATGCTGGCACCCCAGGACCCGGACATCACAACCGGCCTGGCGGAGGCGTTCACCCGGCAGAGCGCGTACGGCGCGGCGCTGTCGATCCTGGAGCCGCACCTGGCGAGGGCCGGTTACCCGCCACGGATGGGCGTGATCGCGGCCAGGGCACTGCTCGGTGAGGGCGAGACGGCCGGTGCGGCCCGCCGCTACCACGAGGCGGTCTCCCGCGACCCCTCGGTCGCCGCCCCCGACCTGGCCGCCCGGCTCGCGGCGCCGCCGCAGCCCGTGACGGCGCCGCCGAGCCCGCCTCGGGAGGCCGACTCGGAGGTCGAACGCTCCCGGTTCACCTTCGCCGACGTGGCGGGCATGGAGGCGGTCAAGGAGACACTGCGCCTCAAGCTCCTGCTGCCCGTGCAGCAGCCGGAGCTGTTCGCCGCGTTCGGCAAGCGGGCGGGCGGCGGGGTGCTGCTCTACGGCCCGCCGGGCGCGGGCAAGACACATCTGGCCAGGGCCGCGGCCGGTGAGCTCGGCGCGGCGTTCGTCAGCGTCGGTCTGGCCGACATCCTGGACATGTACATCGGCTCCAGCGAACGCAACCTGCGCGCGGTGTTCGAGATGGCCCGCCGCAACCGGCCGTGCGTGCTGTTCTTCGACGAGGTCGACGCGCTGGCCGCCCGCCGGTCCGACATGCGCCAGGCGCACAACCGTCAGATCGTCAACCAGTTCCTGGCCGAACTCGACGGTGTGGACGACGGCGCCAACGAGGGGGTCCTGGTGCTGGCGGCCACGAACGCTCCCTGGTACGTGGACGTGGCCTTCCGCAGGCCCGGCCGGTTCGACCAGCTCGTGTTCGTACCGCCGCCCGACCCGGCCGCGCGCGCCGCCATCCTGCGCATCATGTGCCGGGACAAGCCGCTGGCCGAGATGGACTTCGACGCGGTGGCCCGGATCACCGACAGCTTCACCGGCGCCGACCTCAAGGGGGTGGTCGACCGCGCCGTCGAGGCCAAGCTCCAGCAGGCGATCAGCGCGGGCCGCATGATCCCCCTGGTCACGGCCGACCTGGTCACCGCCGTCGGCCAGGTCAGGCC
Source organism: Streptosporangium sp. NPDC020072 (assembly GCF_040631445.1). Taxonomy (NCBI): domain Bacteria; kingdom Bacillati; phylum Actinomycetota; class Actinomycetes; order Streptosporangiales; family Streptosporangiaceae; genus Streptosporangium; species Streptosporangium sp. NPDC020072. The sequence goes on from NZ_JBEYAB010000019.1 coordinate 35,739, forward strand.
GACGGCCGTACGCGAGTGGCTGACCACCGCCCGCAACTACGTGCTGCACGCCAACGAGTCCGGCGCCTGGGACGAGCTGATGCCGTGGATCAAGCGCATATGACGCCCGTCCAGGTCGCGCTCGAACGCGCGCGTGGCCTGCTCGGCCTGAACCGTCCGGTCGAGGCCGCCAGGGAACTGCGCGGCGCCGTCGCCGAGGACCCGCAGCACCCGACCGCGCACGCCCTGCTCGCCATAGCCCTGGCCGAACAGGGCGAGGTGGCCGAGGCCGCCGCCGAAGCCGGCGAGGCCGTACGGCTCGCGCCCGACTCCTGGTTCACGCACTACGCCGCCGGACAGGTCCACCACCGCTCAGGCCGGGCCGACCGGGCGCTCCCCGCCGTCACCGCCTCGCTGGAGCTGAACCCCGAGTACGCCCCCACCTGGGAGCTGCTGGCCCGGGTGCACATACGGAGCGGCCGGTGGAGCGAGGCGGCGAAGGCGGCACGCCAGGGGTTGGGTCTCGATCCCGAGGACCCCGACCTGGCGAGCCTGCTGGCGGTCGCCCTGGTCATGCTCGGTGACGCGGCCGAGGCCGTGCCCGCCGCGGCGCTGGCCGTACGCCTCGATCCGGAGAGCGCCGCGGCGCACCTGGCCTACGGCCGCGCGCAGCTGGCCTTCGGCGACCCCGGGGTGGCCGCGGACGCCTTCCGCGAGACACTGCGGCTCAACCCGAGCTTCGACCACGCCAGGGACCTGCTCGTCCTGGCGCTCAAACGCCGCAATCCCCTCTACCGGCTGCTGACCCGGCTGCGCGGCAGGTTCCGCGGCGGCCTGCGTCTGGCGCTGCTGCTGCCCCTGGCGCCGCCGCTCATCGCCGTCTTCGTGCTCATCGCGGTCCTGCACTGGGCGGCGTGGGTCGCCGAGGCCTGGGCGACGCTGCGCCTGTACCGAGGCCGTACGACCCGGCTGCTGCTCGAAGGCACCCAGGTCCGGGTGGCGACGCTCTGCTGCGCGCTCCCGGTCGTGGGCGCGGCGCTGCTGACGTCGGGCGTGCTGGCCGGCCTCGAAGCGATGGGTACGGCGGGCGCCGCGGTCATGGCCCTGGTCACCCCCGTCCAGGAGGCGGCCCACACCGGCTCCCGTCCCGCCCGGCTCCTCCTGTACGGCTGGGCGATCCTGCTCGCCCTCGCCGTCGTCGTGTCACTGCTCCTGACGACGACCACCGTCGCCCTGCTGACCACCTACGCCTCACTCGCCACGATCTGGCTCGCGACCGCCCCCCGCCGCCTGGCACACCGCACCGACGGCTGAGCCTCGCGGCAACCGGTCAGTTTTGGAGAAGCCGTCATGGCTTCGGGTTCCTAGGATGAGATTGTTCAGATCGAGCACCTTCTGAGAGGAAATCTGCCATGAAGGGCACCCAGTCGTCCGCCACCAACACCGAAGCCGCCGAGAAGTACGACGGGTTCACGGCCGAGGAGCGGGACGCGATGAAGGAGCGCGCCAAGGAGCTGAAGGCCTCCTCAAAGCGTGGCTCCCGAGCCCCCAAGGTGGACCCGGAGGTCGAGGTGCTCGCGAAGATCGCCGAGATGGAGGGGACGGACCGCGCCATCGCCGAGCGGCTCCACGACATCGTCAAGAACAACGCCCCCGCCCTCTCCTCGAAGCTCTGGTACGGCATGCCGGCGTACGCCAGGGACGGCAAGATCGTCTGTTTCTTCCAGCCCGCGCAGAAGTTCAAGGCGAGGTACGCCACGCTCGGCTTCAACGACCCCGCGACCCTCGACGACGGCACCATGTGGCCCACCGCCTTCGCCCTGACCGACCTGACCCCCGAGACCGAAGTCCGGATCGCCGCCCTCATCAAGAAGGCCGCCGGCTGAGACATCCCGCCTCCCCGCCGTCGCGTGGCTTCCTGGCGCGTACGGGCTCCACGTGTCCACGCGCCGGCCGCCTCCGGCAACACGACACCACGAGTTCCGGCACGGAGCCGCCGGACCGTGCCCGGCCTCGCCGGAGGCGACGTGCCCGAGGTGGGGACCACACATGTCATCGATCCCGGGCCTGCCGGCCGTACGCTCGGCCACGTGGGGTTCCGGGTGCGTGGGGTTCCGGGTGCGAGAAAGGCGAAGGAACCGGCGCCCGGATCGGGCGGTGCGCGGTACGGCTGTGGCTCAGGCCGTCATCTTCCTCCCTGTTTTCCTCGTTTCCACGTCCGAATCGGTGAACACCGGCCGCGTCCCCTACCGGAACCGACGGAACGGCCCGGCCATGTGGTTCGGCGTCGAACGTGACATGCCGACGATGCTCGAAGCTCCTAGGGCGGACGTCGTGATCTCGGTGATCAATTCGTCCTCCGGAAGCTTCTTCACATAAATGGAAAGCCTCGGCAGGCCGCAGGGAATCCGGTTCGAACCGCATCCTTGACGGCTTCCCGGTCACGGCCGGTTCGCCCGTCGAGCCCTGGTGATCAAAGAGCTAGAGTAATCCGAGGAAAGATCATTCCTGGCAGGGTTTCGTCTCCTCTCTCACCGGCTGCACAGATATGCCTTGACCGTACGATCAAAAATCACCCGGATGGGCCCGGTTTCGCCGGTCGCCTCATCACCGTCCGGCGAATCACGGCGTAGCGCGCGGCGATGAGCAGGAAGCACCGGAAGGAAAACAGTGGATTACTACGCCCATCGGGTGGCTGTGATCACGGGGGCGGGCTCGGGAATCGGTCGCGCGCTGGCCGTGAGCCTGGCTCGGCGGGGCGCGCGGCTGGCGCTGTCCGACCAGAACGCCGAGGCGGTGGCCGAAACCGCGCGACGCTGTCAGCGGTTCGGCGCGCGGGTGCTCACGGACACGGTCGACGTGACCGACCGGCAGGCGGTTCTCCGCCATTCGGCCGCCGTCCACGAGGAATTCGGCCGTGTCGACATGGTCTTCTGCGTGGCGGGTGTCATCCACACCGGAAGGCTGATCAACTCCGAATTCAGTGACTTCGATCACGTGCTGAACGTCAATTTGCTGGGCGTGGTCAACACGGCCAAAACGTTTCTGCCTCTTCTGATCTCTTCGGGAGGCGGGCACGTCGTGACCGTTTCCAGTGCGTTCGGATTCTTCTCGGCGCCGTGCTACACCGCCTACAGCGCGTCGAAGTTCGCGGTGCGTGGATTCAGCGAGTCACTGCGACAGGAGATGCGACTCGACGGGCACCCTGTTTCGGTGACGTGTGTCTATCCGGGCGGTGTCCGTACACCGATCATGCGGAACGGGCGGTTCGCGAAAGGCGAAGACTCCGCCGCCGTCACAAAGAGGTTCGACACGAAGGTCGCACGGATGGACGCCTCCAGGGCGGCCGCGATCATCCTGCTCGGCGTGAGGCGCCGGCAGGCACAGGTGTTCGTCGGAGCGGACGCCAAGATCGCATGGATCCTCGTTCGCGCACTGGGGTCCGCCTACCAGCGTTTGGTGCTCTGGGTCGGGCGGCGATGACCTACCGTGCCCCGATGCCGACGAGACGGGAGACGGGGACGGCAGACCGCCGACCGAGGCCTTTGGCGGTGAACGACAAGAGACGCGCCCGAACTCGTCGCCGAGGAGACAGCAGACGTCCTGAAGTCCGTCTGACCTCTCCTTCCTGACCACGGAAGCGGCCGAACACGGGCGCCGCATGCCGCGTCCTCCCCGTGATGAACGGTGAACACCGGAACGAGGGGTCCGGCTTCTCCTCCCTTTTCGTATCATCGACCATATGACCGGTGAGCCCTCACACCCCGTCCACTCCGGCGAGTGGCGCGTCTCCCACACCGAACGCGAGGCGGTGGTGGAAAGGCTGAGCAAGGCGGCGGCCGATGGGCGCCTCGACCTCGCCGAGCTGGACGGGCGGCTGGAGCGGGCGCTGACCGCCAGGACATACGCCGACCTCGCGCCTCTGACGGCGGACCTTCCCCCTGACGTTCCATCGGCCCCGAGAAAGCCGCTGGTCCTCCAGGGGGGTCTCGGTGGCGTCACCCGAGCCGGTCACTGGCAGGTGCCCGCGAAGGTGGTCGCGTCCGGCGGCATGGGTGGGGTCAAACTCGACTTCACCCAGGCCGGTTGCGATCTGCCCGAGGTCGAGCTGGAGGTGCACGGCCAGGCGGGCGGTGTCACGGTCATCGTTCCCGACGGCTGGGCCGTGGAGACCGTCGAGGTGAACCCGGGCCTCGGTGGCCTGAAGGACAAAGTCACCTCTCCCCGGCTCCCGGGCGCACCGCTGATCCGCATGAGCGGCACCGGTGGCGCGGGAGGTGTGGTCATCCGTCACCCCAACAGCTGGGAACGCCGGAAGCTGAAGCGGGAGCAGTCGCGGTGACGGGGATCTCCGGGTAAGCCGCGCACGAGCGCACGGGACGAGGCCGACGGTGAACTTCGAGGTCGTCACACATGTCATGGCGCCGCCGGAACGGGTCTTCGACATATCGCTGGACGTGGACGTCCACTCCGCCTCGATGGCGGGATCCGCGGAGGAGGCGGTCGACGGTGTGACCGCCGGTGGCATGCGGCTGGGCGACACCGTCACATGGCGGGCGCGGCACTTCGGCCTCCACTGGAGGATGACGTCCACGATCAGCGCCTACGACCGCCCCGCATACTTCGTCGACGAGCAGGTGTCAGGCCCCTTCGAGCGCTGGTACCACGTCCACCGTTTTCACGGTGACGACCACGGCGGCACGGTGATGAGCGACATCGTCGAGTTCACCGCGCCTCTCGGCCCCCTCGGAAGAGCCGCCGAACTGCTGGTACTCCGCCATTACATGCCCAGGTTGATCCACATGCGGAACCAGTACGTCAAGCGGGTCGCGGAAAGCGCTCCGTGACCGCGTCCGCCGCGTGATCACCACCACGAGAACCACGCCCACGAGACCGGCCCGATCGCACGTTCAGCGGCACACGGCCGCCTCGCTGCTCAAGAGGCTCAAGGATCACGCACGGGGGTCTCAAAAGACGAGGAGACCATTCGAATGAGCCCGTCATAGCGAAACGCCCCGGAATCTGCCCGCTCCGAGGCGTTTATCGATGGGGCTACCAGGATTTGAACCTGGGGCCTCTCCCTTATCAGGGAATCACAAATACTCTGGACTTTGAGAGAACCGCCCTCCGACCAGGGATTCAGCGTCCGTGCGAGTTCCCCGGCGTTGTCACGCGGTTAGGGCACGCAAGACCCCGACCGCGTGTGCGGGGGGGCACGTGAGGATCTGCCCGCCCCACCTGACGGCCTTGGGACCGTTCCCCGCGCCGGGGAGCGCCTGACGCGTCGGTCAGCACCACGGCGAGGGTGAAGGTCCGTACCGGGGTGCCGAGAGCCGTCGTGTTCCGCCGTGGCCAAACGCGACCCGGCTACGTTCGGCTCTGCCGTACCAGAGAACCGCTGAACGCCCCCGTGACTGTTCCGAGGATGGTGTAGTTCGCCTGGATCTCCATTCTTTCCTGACCGGTCAGCCGGACACTCATTGTCAGATCCGCCAGGCAGGTCTGCCCCGATGGCGCGTTGGCCGGGGCGCCGGTGGTTCCGGCCTTCAGAACGAGGTGGTCGCCGTTGACCTCGGCGAGCTGCCAGCTACGTGAGCAGCCGGCCTCCTGACCCCAGTCGACGGCACGCTGGTCTGCGACGGTGTCGCCGATACTGCCCTGCTTTATCGTTATCTCGTCAGTTCCTGCCCCTTTTCCCTCCCTGGTGGGGTCGGGGAAGGTCATTGTGACCTGCCCCCTCCAGGTGCCGAGGTACTGCTCCGGCACAGCGCTGCTCCTGTCGCCGCTCTGGGGGAGCAGCCACGCCAGCAGGCTCACCACGAGCGCCAGCACGCCGGTGATCGCGGCGATGACTCCTGCACGCTCACCCACGTTCTGGCCCAGGAAAAGGGACCAGGAGACGCGCTTCCTTTTTCCGGAAGGGGTGTCACCGGGGTGAGGTGTCTCGGAGGCTTCGCCTGTTTCGGAGAGGCCTGTTCGCTCATTCTGGAGAGGAGGTACGGACCCGGCGGGGTCAGGATCCGTGGAAACCTCCGGAGCGCTGTCGTTTCCGTCTGCCTGGTCAGCGGACTCGCATAACTCTTCCTTGCGGGATTCACTGGACTCTCTCGGCCCGGATTCCGGCATATCCGTTTCCAGCTTTCAATAGATGACGCTTCCCAGGTTTATCGAACACCTACCGGCGTTGCCCTGTCAGTACGTTGATCGGGTCCAGTGGTCGGCGACGAACAGGGCGGCGTCGGGGGGATCCCGGTCCTGACGCCGCCCACCCCGTCAGCTCCCGGGGTCTCGCGTGGCCGTACAGGCCCGACGCCAAGGTCACAGGGGGTCACACCCGGGCGCGACCCTTGACCAGCGAGAACAGAGAGGGCCACATCACACCCCCGCCATCCCCCTACTCACAAGGGGCCACGGGGGTCACACCCCCAACCCGGCCCGAGGGGACCGCCGGGACCCGGGTGTGAGAGTCCAACAGGGGGTCAGGCAAAGGGGGAGCCGGTCCGGCCGCACAACTCCCCCAGGCGAGCGCACGGTTTCGTACCAGGTGGCCATCGCCGCCTTCGCCCGCCAAGAGGAGATCACGGCCGCGCGGCACCGAACTGGTATACCTGCTTGTCGGTATAGTTGCGATTTGTCGGTATCCCCTGAGGGGAGACAGGGGGATCTTCCTGATGGGCAGCCGCTTCGGCCCGGTAGCAAAGCTCAGCGGTTCGTGGGCAGCCGCGCTCGTGGCGGGTCTGGGACTCGGTGTTGTCACCAATCTGGCCCAGGGCTGGCTTCCTGGCGCCTGGAACCAGGTCGCCAACTCCGGTGCTGTCTGGTGTGTCCCGGCGTTCGTCGTCGGCGCCCTGCTTGCCGGCTGGGCGTCAGCGCGGTCGGCTGCCACCGCCGGCCTGTGTGCCTCGATCGGTCTGGTCGTTGGGTACTACGGGTACGCGGAGTTCGGCCGTGACGGCATGGGCAGCCTCACCTATCCGCTGATCTGGCTCGCGATGGCGGTCGTCAGCGGCCCGTTGTTCGGCGTGGCCGGGCTGTGGTGGCGGAACGGACGTACCGTACGTCACCGTGTCATCGGCCTCGCCGCGCTGGGAGGCGTCTTCGGGATGGAGAGCATCATGTATGCCTTCGTCCTGCACTACGCCCCGCAGGCATGGGCCTGCCTGGCCGTCTTCGTCCTCGCACCGCTGCTGATGGCACGTCGAGGAGAACGGACGCCGACCCTGCTGACGGCCCTGGTCCTCGCGGCACTGGCGTACCTGGTCGTCTCATTGCCACTTCAACACGTGTCGGCATGAAGTGAATCGCGGACCGCGGACACGGTAAGCCAGGCCATGTCAGCCGACCACGGCTTCGGCTTCACTGAGTCAGTTCCCTCATCCCTGTTCGGACGCCGCTCAGGCGACTCCACCAACGTCCGCCGGGCCCCCTCGCGAGCTACGGCACGGCTTCGTCTCGCCGCTGCCAGACCCCGGTGTCCCCCTGGAGGAGATCTCTCGCCTGGTGGGCCACAGCGTCACGGAACGGGTTTACCACAAGCGGATCCGCCCGGTTCTCCAGAGTGATGGCCATGAACCGCGTCTTTGAGGCCTGATCGGAAACGGTGGTCACGCGAAAAGCAGAAGGGCCGCCATCCGAAGATCGGAAAGCGGCCTTTTCGCTGGTCAGAAAAGTGGGGCTACCAGGACTTGAACCTGGGACCTCTTCCTTATCAGGGAAGCGCTCTAACCGACTGAGCTATAGCCCCTCGCGACATGAAGAACGGTATCGCATCCCGCTTTGGGAGGCGAATCCGTTCGGTCGAACAGGGAAAAGCTTACCCTGTCCCGACACCAGCTCGCGCCATGTCCCCGGCCCCACTCCTGGGGCGGCGCCGGGGACACGACGGCGGTGGTTACTCGGCCTCGCTGAAGGTGACCTCGATGCCGCCGACCAGGTCGGAGGCGATGTTGTAGATCACCGCACCCAGAGTGGACAGAGCCGTGATCAGGACGACGTTCACGGCCCCGATCAGGGCGGTGTATCCGAGGATGCGAACCGGCTCGAACCAGGAGGCGACGTTGAAACCGTTCGCGGACGGCTTGCCGTCGGAGACGGTGAACTGGTTGACCGTCTGGATGATGCTGTCGAACACGCCGAGGCTGTTCAGCACCATGTAGAGCACCGCGACGGCGACGAACAGCACCACGAAGCAGACCAGGGAGACCACGAAGCTGAACTTCATGGCCGACCACGGCTCGACCCTGCGCAACACCAGGTGGGCCTTGCGCGGCGTACGCGGCGAGTTGTCGGAGGCCGGCTTCCTGGAGTCCTGCGACGGGGACGACAAGCCCGCGGGCGGGGGCGGCCCTCCCGAGGGTGACCAGGAGGAGTTTCCCTGCGGAGGGGTCGGACGGACGTGCACCGTGGTGTCGGGCACCTTGCCGTCCTCGGTGGTCGCCGTACCCGGCCTGCCCTTGCCGTCGGCCACCGGCTTGTCAGGCTCCGGGGCGGGCCTGCCACCCCCACCCGCTGACGGCTCACCCGCCTTGGCAGGATCTGCTTCGACGGCTTTATCCATTTTCTCCGACACCTGATCACGTGTTGACGAGGACGCGGGTCGCGATCCTGGCCTTGACTGGGCGCTCACGGGCTACTCACCTTCCCCGTTTTCCTCAGTCTCCAAAGAGTCAGCGTTGCGGGCGAGAGCCACGACGCTGTCTCCATCGACCAGATTCATCAGACGCACCCCCATGGTCTGGCGACCAGACTGCTTGATCTCTCCTGCGCTGGTCCTGATCACCCCGCCGACGGACGTGATCGCGAAGACCTCGTCCTCCGGCCTGACCATGACCGCCCCGACCAGCTTGCCACGGGAACTGACGATCTTCGCGGTCAGGACACCCTTACCGCCTCGCCCCTGCACGGGGTACTGGTCGGCGGGTGTGCGCTTTGCATACCCACCCTCGGTGGCGACCAACACATCTTCGCCGTCGGCGATGCGGTTCATCGCCAGCAGCTCGTCACCGTCGAGGAAACGCATGCCGATCACGCCGCTGGTCGCCCGGCCCATCGGCCGCAGGGCCTCGTCGGAGGCGGTGAAGCGGATCGACTGGGCTCCGCGCGAGATCAGCAGGAGGTCGTCCTCCTCGGAGACAAGCCTGGCCGCGATCACTTCGTCATCTTCTCGCAGATTGATGGCGATGAGACCACCAGAACGCGGCGAGTCGTACTCGGAAAGGCGCGTCTTCTTCACCAGACCGCTACGGGTTGCCAGCACGAGGTACGGCGCGACCTCGTAGTCACGCAGGGCGAGCACCTCCATGACGACCTCGTCCGGCTGCATGGCCAGCAGGTTGGCCAGGTGCTGACCGCGGGCGTCCCTGCCCGAGTCGGGCAGCTCGTAGGCCTTGACCCGGTAGACCCGCCCCTTGTTCGTGAAGAACAGCAGCCAGTGGTGGGTCGTGGTGACGAAGAAGTGGTCGACGATGTCGTCCTGGCGCAGCTGCGCGCCCCGCACCCCCTTGCCGCCGCGCTTCTGCGCCCGGTAGAGGTCGGTGTTGGTGCGCTTGGCGTAGCCGCCGCGGGTGATCGTGACGACCATGTCCTCCTCGGCGAGGAGGTCCTCGATCGACATGTCGCCCTCGTAGGCGATGATCTCCGTCTTGCGCTCGTCTCCGTACTTGGCGGTGATCTCGGAGAGCTCGTCGAAGACGATGGTCCGCTGCCGCTCCGGCGAGGCCAGGATCTCCTGGTAGTCGATGATGTGCGCCATCAACGCGTCGTACTCGTCGGTGATCTGCTGGCGCTCCAGGGCGGCCAGCTTGCGCAGCTGCATGTCGAGGATGGCCTGCGCCTGGACCTGGTCGATCTCCAGCAGGGACATCAGGCCGCCCTGGGCGTCGGCCGCAGAGGGCGAACGCCGGATCAGCGCGATGACCTCGTCCATCCGGTCGAGCGCCTTGAGCAGCGCGCGCAGGATGTGGGCCCGCTCCTCGGCCTTGCGCAGCAGGTAGCGGGTCCTGCGGACCACGACCTCGATCTGGTGGTCGACGTAGTGGCGGACGAACTGGTCGAGACGCAGGGTCCTGGGCACGCCGTCAACCAGCGCCAGCATGTTGGCGCCGAAGGTGGTCTGCAGCTGGGTGTGCTTGTAGAGGTTGTTCAGCACGACCTTGGCGACCGCGTCGCGCTTGAGCACGATGACCAGGCGCTGGCCGACCCGCGAGGAACTCTCGTCACGGACGTCGGCGATGCCGCTGATGCGGCCGTCCTTGACCGACTCCGCGATGGCCAGCGCGAGGTTGTCCGGGTTGACGATGTAGGGCAGCTCGGTGACGACCAGGCACTGACGGCCCTTGGCGTCCTCCTCGACCTCGACGATCGCCCGCATGGTGATCGAGCCGCGTCCGGTGCGGTAGGTGTCGTCGATGCCCCTGCGGCCCACGATCAGGGCGCCGGTGGGGAAGTCGGGGCCCTTGACCCGGGCGATCAGCTCCTCAAGGAGTTCGTCGTCGCTCGCGTCGGGGTTCTGCAGGGCCCACTTGACGCCGTCGGCCACCTCGCGCAGGTTGTGCGGCGGGATGTTCGTCGCCATGCCGACCGCGATGCCCGCCGAGCCGTTGACCAGCAGGTTCGGGAACCGCGACGGCAGGACCAGGGGCTCCTGGGAGCGGCCGTCGTAGTTGGGCTGGAAGTCGACGGTCTCCTTGTCGATGTCACGGATCATCTCCATGGCGATCGGCGCGAGCTTGCACTCGGTGTAACGCATGGCGGCCGGCATGTCGTTGCCCGGCGATCCGAAGTTGCCCTGGCCGTCGACCAGGGTGTAGCGCAGCGCCCACGGCTGCGCGAGCCGTACGACCGTTCCGTAGATCGAGGAGTCGCCGTGCGGGTGGTAGGAACCCATCACGTCACCGACGACACGGGAGCACTTGAAGTAGCCGCGGTCGGGGCGGTAGCCGCCGTCGTACATGGCGTAGAGCACACGACGGTGCACCGGCTTGAGGCCGTCACGGACGTCGGGCAGCGCGCGGGACACGATGACGGACATCGCGTAGTCCATGTAGCTGCGCTGCATCTCCGACTGGATGTCGACGGGTTCGATGCGCTGGTGCTCCGCCGGCGGAGTGTTCACATCCGTCACTGGGATGGGTCCTTTACGAAAGAGAGGTCTGTACGGCTACCGCTACACATCGAGGAAACGGACGTCTCGCGCGTTCCTGATGATGAAGGAGCGGCGCGCCTCGACGTCCTCACCCATGAGGACGCTGAACAGCTCGTCGGCCTGGGCGGCGTCGTCGAGGGTGACCTGCAGGAGCACCCGGGTGTCGGGGTTCATCGTCGTGTCCCAGAGCTGGCCGGCGTTCATCTCGCCCAGACCCTTGAACCGCTGGATGCCGTCGTGCAGGCGCGGGTCGCGCTTGCCCCGCTGTATGCCGTCCTCGATGATCGCGTCACGCTCGCGGTCGGAGTAGGCGTAGGAGGCGTCCTCGCCCCTGCGGTCCCACTTGATCTTGTAGAGCGGCGGCTGGGAGAGGTAGACGTGCCCCGCCTCGATCAGCGGGCGCATGAAACGGAACAGCAGTGTCAGCAGCAGCGTGTTGATGTGCTGGCCGTCGACGTCGGCGTCCGCCATCAGGATGAGCTTGTGGTAGCGGAGTTTGGTGATGTCGAACTCGTCGTGGACCCCGGTGCCCATGGCGGTGATCAGCGCCTGGACCTCGGCGTTCTTCAGCACCTTGTCGATGCGGGCCTTCTCCACGTTCAGGATCTTGCCGCGGATGGGCAGGATGGCCTGGAACTTGGAGTCGCGGCCGCCCTTGGCCGAGCCGCCCGCCGAGTCACCCTCGACGATGAACAGCTCGCACTTCTCCGGGTCGCTCCACTGACAGTCGGCCAGCTTGCCCGGCAGGCCGGAACCCGATTCGAGCAGCGACTTGCGCCGGGTGAGGTCGCGGGCCTGGCGGGCCGCGATGCGGGCGCGCGCGGCCTGCAGGGACTTGTTGATGATGTCCTTGGCCTCGCCGGGGTTGCGCTCGAACCAGTCGCGCAGGTGGTCGTTGCAGGCCTTCTGCACGAACGACTTGGCCTCGGTGTTGCCCAGCTTGGCCTTGGTCTGCCCCTCGAACTGCGGGTCGGCCAGCTTCACCGAGATGATCGCGGTCAGGCCCTCGCGGATGTCCTCACCGCTGAGGTTGTCGTCCTTGCCCTCCTTGAGGAACTTCTGCTCACGCGCGTAGCGGTTGACGATCGACGTCAGCGCCGCGCGGAAGCCCTCCTCGTGGGTGCCGCCCTCCGCGGTGTTGATGGTGTTGGCGAAGGTGTAGACCGACTCGGAGTAGGAGTTGTTCCACTGCATGGCGATCTCGACGGAGATGCCCTCGCCGTGCTCCTCGAAGTCGACCACCGAGACGTGCGCGGGTTCCTTCTTGGAGTTCAGGTGCCTGACGAAGTCGGCCAGGCCGCCCTCGTAGTGGTAGACGATCTCGACGGGTTCGTCGTTGACGGCGTGGTCCGGCCGCTCGTCGCGCAGTGAGATGGTCAGGCCCTTGTTCAGGAAGGCCATCTCCTGGAAGCGCCGCGAGAGCGTCTCGAAGTTCCACGTGGTGGTCTCGAAGATGGTGTCGTCGGCCCAGAAGGTGATCGAGGTGCCGGTCTCGTCGGTCGCCTCGCCCTTCGCCAGGGGAGCGGTCGGCTTGGAGTGGGAGTAGTTCTGCCGCCAGTAGTGGCCGTCGGTGCGGATCTCCACGTCCAGCGCCGTGGACAGGGCGTTCACCACCGAGACACCGACGCCGTGCAGACCGCCGGAGACGGCGTACGACTTGCTGTCGAACTTGCCTCCCGCATGCAGCACGGTCAGGACGACCTCGACGGCGGGGCGGCCCTCCGCCTCGACGATGCCGACGGGAATGCCTCGGCCGTTGTCGACGACCCTGACGCCGTTGTCGGCGAGGAGGGTCACCTCGATCCGGTCGGCGTGCCCGGCCAGGGCCTCGTCGACGGAGTTGTCCACGACCTCGTAGACGAGGTGGTGGAGACCACGTTCACCGGTCGAGCCGATGTACATTCCCGGGCGCTTACGGACCGCCTCAAGTCCTTCGAGGACGGTGATTGAGCTAGCGTCGTAGGACAAGTGCGAAATCCTCCTGCCGCGGACACGCGGCGAACGGCCCTGTCGGCCCCGCCGTGCCCGTCACCGTCGTGAATGCCCCGATGCGCTCACCCGGGGGAAGTCGGCGCGGTGGCCGGGGTGACACGCAAGCGGACTGTGTCCGGAATTCGATTTCATTCTAGCGTCTCCGGACGTGTCGTGCGGCATTGACGGGCTCTGGAGGCCTCTGTCGCGCGTCGACCCTCTGCTTACGCATCCCCCTACAGGGAGGGGGGTAGCCGCGCCAGAAAGGCCGCTGATCCGTTTTCCGAGTTGTTGATCATCACCCATAGGTGTCGCCTGGGCCACGGCTCCCCGTGACACGCAGGCCACCGCTCGGCCGTGGCCCGTTCTGCGGCCCGCGCACCCGCACGCGCCGTACGGTCCCGTCGCCGAGCTCCTCGTTCAGCCGCCTGACGAGCGTGGCCGCGAGCAGCCTGACCTGGGTCGCCCAGGCCGTGGAGTCCGCGATCACCACGACCTCTCCCTCGGCGAAGGTCTCCGGTCTGGTGTGCGCGGCCAGGTCGACGCCGACGATCTCGTGCCAGCGGCCGAACACCCCGCCGACCGCGACCGGCCGCTCCCAGCCCCGGTCCGCGAGCAGGTCGGCGATGGCGCTGCCGAAAAGCCTCGGGTCGCCGCTGTCCCTGCGCTGGCCGTACGGCTTGCGCCGGGGTTCGCGGCGGGGGAGCTGGCCGCGCTTGGCGGCGTCGGCCTTGGCCTGGGCGAGCTTCTCCCTGGCCATCGCGGCGCCCTTGGCGGCGGTCGCCTTGGCCGCCTCCTGCCCGGCCTGCCGCGCGGGTCCCTTCCCGGTCCCCGCTGTGGCCCCCCCCGCGGACCCCCCTGCGGGGCCCTGGGCGCGTCCTGCGGCCGGCTCCTCAGCGGACACGGGCCACGCTTCCCTCGGTCACGTCGAAGCGGGCGCCGATCAGCTCGGCGGGCACGTCGGCGGCGACGGCGGCGGTGATCAGCACCTGCTCGGCGGGCGCCACGATCTCGGCCAGGCGGCGGCGGCGCTGGCTGTCCAGCTCGGCGAAGACGTCGTCGAGGATCAGCACCGGGTCGCCGCCGTCGCTCCTGAGCAGGTCGTAGGCGGCCAGTCTGAGCGCGAGCGCGAACGACCACGACTCGCCGTGGCTGGCGTAGCCGCGCGCGGGCAGCTCGCCGAGGCCGAGGAACAGGTCGTCGCGGTGCGGGCCGACGAGGGTGACACCGCGTTCGAGCTCGGTGGCGCGCACGTCGAGCAGGGCGGCGCGGATGCGCCCCTCAAGGTCCTCCCCGGCCGTTTCCTCCGGTCCGTCCTCGGGCAGGGTGCCGCGGTAGTCGAGGACGGCCGGGGCCGAGGTGGGGGCGAGCGAGGCGTAGGCGGAGGCGACGAGCGGGCGCAGCTCCTCGATCAGCCCGAGGCGGGCGGCGAGCAGCTCGGCGCCGAACTTCGCCAGGTGGGTGTCCCAGACCTCCAGCGTGCTCAGCGGGTCTCCCGCCCCGGCCGCGGCGAAGGCGGCGTCGCTCTCCGCCCGCCTTCCACTCCTGCCGCGCCGTGACTGCGCGGCCACCCGCAGCAGGGCGCCGCGCTGCTTGAGCACCCGGTCGTAGTCGGCCCTGACCCCGGCGAACCGGGGGGCCCTGGCCACCAGCAGGTCGTCGAGATAGCGGCGGCGCTCACCGGGGTCGCCCTTGACCATGGCGAGGTCCTCGGGGGCGAACAGGACGGTGCGCAACATGCCGACCACGTCGCGCGGGCGGGAGACGGGCGAGCGGTTCAGCCTGGCCCGGTTGGCCCGGCCCGGGTTGATCTCCAGCTCGATCAGCGCCCGCCGGTCGTCACGCACGACGACCGAGCGCACGATCGCCCGCGCCGCGCCCTGCCGTACCAGGGGACCGTCGGTCGCCACCCGGTGGCTGGAGTGGCTCGCCACGTAGCCCAGCGCCTCGACCAGGTTGGTCTTGCCCTGGCCGTTCGGGCCGACGAACGCCGTGACGCCCGGCTCAAGGCCGAGGTCGACGGCGTCGTAGGACCGGAAGTCGGTCAGCGCGAGATGGGCGACGTGCACCTCAGGAAGACTAGCCGCCCCCGTCCTTCACCGGAGCCTCGCCGGTCAACGGTCCGTCTCGGCCGGGGGGACGACGTCGGCGCCGGGGGCGTCGGCGCCCTTGCCGGTCTGGCCCTCCTTCGAGGTGACCGCGTGCCCGCCGAACTGGTTGCGCAGCGCCGCGACGACCTTCATGGCCGGGGAGTCGTCCTGGCGGGAGGCGAACCTGGCGTACAGCGCGGCGGTGATGACCGGCAGCGGGACGGCGTGGTCGACGGCCGCCTGGACCGTCCACCTGCCCTCGCCCGAGTCCTCGGCGTAGCCCCTCAGGTCGGCCAGCTCAGGGTCGTCGTCGAGCGCGCGCACCAGCAGGTCGAGCAGCCAGGAGCGGATGACGGTGCCGTGCCGCCAGCTGGAGAAGGCCCCCGCCACGTCGGTCACGACGTCGGAGGCCTCAAGCAGCTCCCAGCCCTCGGCGAAGGCCTGCATCATGCCGTACTCGATGCCGTTGTGGACCATCTTCGCGAAGTGCCCGGCGCCGACGGCTCCCGCGTGCACGAAGCCGCCGTCCTCCGGCTTGAGGGTCTCGAAGACCGGCATCAGGCGCTGAACGTCGTTGTCGGCGCCGCCGACCATGAGGGCGTAGCCGTTCTGCAGGCCCCAGACGCCGCCGCTCACCCCGCAGTCGACGAAGCCGACGCCCCGCTCGCCGAGCTGTGCGGCGTGCTTCTGGTCGTCGAGGTAGTGCGAGTTCCCGCCGTCGATCACGATGTCGCCGTCGGACAGCAGACCGCCAAGCTCCTCGACGGTGGCCTGGGTCGGCGCGCCCGCGGGCACCATGACCCACACCGCGCGCGGCGCCTGGAGCCGTTCGACCAGCTCCTTCAGGCTGGAGACGTCACTGACCGCCGGGTCACGGTCGTAACCGACGACGTCGTGACCCCCGCGGCGCAGCCGCTCGGCCATGTTGCCGCCCATCTTGCCCAGCCCGACCATGCCGATCTGCATACGAGCACCCCCTTCAGGGTTCCATCATCCACCTGTCGCCGAGTCGCGCCAGCGCGAGCCGTACCAGGTGGGCGTTTCCTTCCACAGGGCCGCCGTCGGGGCTGTGGAGGACGTCCTCAAGGCCGATACGCGTGGCCAGACCCAGCTGCCCCGCTTCGTCCACGAGTATCCACGCCGGTCCCTCCTCGCCGTGGAGCAGCCTGGGGCCGGGTACGGCCAGCTCGTCGAGACGCCCGAGCACGGCCCGCGCCCGGGAGACCGCGGTCTCCTCGGCGCCGCCGATGATCTCGACGAGCACCCGTGCGCACCCGAGACCGGTCGCGGCGAGCGCCTCGGCGTCGTCGACGGACCAGACCCCGGCCTCGACGTCCACGCCGAGCCGCCGAAGATCATGCCACAGGCCGGGGAAGCCGGGTTCCGAGAGGTTCACCGAGGCGAAGTCGGGCCGGTCCTGTGGAGCGAGCGCCGCCCACCCCCGTACGGCCTCGCGCCTGGCGCCCTCGTCGCCCCCGGTCATCCACAGGCCCGTGCTCACCCCGACGGGCAGCCCGGGACAGGCCAGCCGTACGGCCCGCACGGCCGCGCCGATGTGGACGGCGCTGAGAGACTCCCTGCCCGCCTCGTCGCGCGGGTGCATGTGCACAGCCGTCGCACCCGCCCCACGCGCCTCACGGGCCGCCTCAGCGAGCTCCAGAGGGGTCACAGGGACCGCGGGGTGCTCGTCGGGCCGTCTGCCGCCGTTGAGACACGCCTTCAGCGTGATCCGGCTCACAGCCTGTGGATCAGCTCGACAGGCGGATGGGCATGATCAGGTAGCGGTAGTCGGGCACGCCCCCGTCGTCCACAGGCTTGCCGCCGGTGAGGATGGCGGGCTTGGTCGAGGTGGTCATCTGCAGCCTGGCCACGTCGGAGTCGATCGCGCCCAGCCCCTCAAGCAGGAACTGGTGGTTGAAGGCGATGTTGATGTCGTCGCCCTCGAAGTCGACCGGCAGCACCTCGACCGCCTGGGCCTCGTCGCCGCTGCCCGCCTCAAGGACGACCTCGCCGTCGCGGAAGGCCAGGCGCACCGGCGTGTTGCGCTCGGCGACCAGGGCCACACGCTTGACGGCCTCGACGAAGGCGCCGGTCGCCAGGTCGGCCCTCGCGGAGAACTCGGTCGGCAGCAGCGAGCGGTACTTGGGGAACTCGGGGTCGAGCAGGCGGGTGGTCGTACGGCGGCCCGCGCTGGAGAATCCGATCATGCCCTCGCCGGTCCCGCCGACGGAGCTCATCGCGATCTCGACCTCGGCGCCGGTGCTGCCCAGGGCCTTGGCCGCGTCGGCGAGGGTCTTGCCGGGGATCATGGCGACGGCGGAGAAGTCGGGCTGGCCCGGCTGCCACTTCAGCTCACGCACGGCCAGGCGGTAGCGGTCGGTCGCGGCGAGGGTGACGGTGTCGCCCTCGATCTCCATGCGCACGCCGGTCAGCATCGGCAGCGTGTCGTCCTTGCCCGCGGCGACGGCGACCTGGCCGACGGCGGAGGCGAACACGTCGCTGCCGACCCGGCCCGCGGCCGGCGGCATGGTCGGCAGGGAGGGGTAGTCCTCCACAGGCATGGTCAGCAGGGTGAACCGGGCACTGCCACAGGTGACGACCGCCTTGGCGCCCTCGACGGCGAAGTCCACAGGCTGTGCGGGCAGCGCCCTGGTGATCTCGGCGAGCAGCTTGCCGGAGACCAGCACGACGCCGGCCTCACCGGTCTGGGGTTCGAGGGTCACCTCGGCGGACACCTCGTAGTCGAAGCCGGAGAGCTTCAGCTGCCCGCCGTCCGTCACCTCCAGGCGCATGCCGGCGAGCACCGGCACGGAAGGACGCGCCGGCAGGCTGCGTGCCGTCCAGGCGACGGCCTCGGCGAGCACGTCTCGCTCGATACGGAACATCACGGGGATCTGCCTCCTGTGTGTGAGCGCTGTCCGCTCGGTGCCTTGGGTTCAAGTGTTCACTGTCCCGCACCTGCGCTCCCCCGGAACCCTTCTGTGGGTCTTGAGTTCTCTAGTTAGAGATACAAGGGGTCATCGCATTAGGGGCGGTGGATACTGTGGAAATCCTGTGTTTCCGCAGATCAGACTAGGTTTTTTCATCCACCGGGGGTGTGGGTGGAGGGTGTGGAGAACTCGGCGGCCTGGGGAGAACCTCGCTGTACCCACAGGCCGTCCCCAGATCGAGGGGTCTTCATCCACCGGTTATCCACGAGGTTTCCCCAGGTTATCCACTGGGTAAGAGGTCGTTTTGTCCTTGTGGAAAACGCTCTTCACAGGGCGTCCCCAGGTTGTCCACGAGTTCTCCCCAAGTTGTCCCCAGGTTCTCCCCAGAGTTGTCCCCAGCTTGCTCAAACGTGTTGAAACCATCGAAACCGGCATGTTCACGGTGGAAACTCCTCCTCCATTGGTTGAGGCGGAGTCGTACATTTGATCCACAAGGTTTTCCACAGCCTGTGTATCGCGTCCGGGGAAAACTCATCCATTGCGCGACTGCTGCTTGATCCTGGTGGTCAGCTCGTTGACCTGGTTGTAGATCGAGCGGCGCTCGGCCATGAGGGAACGGATCTTCCGGTCGGCGTGCATGACCGTGGTGTGGTCGCGTCCACCGAACTGCTGGCCGATCTTGGGCAGCGACATGTCGGTCAGCTCCCTGCACAGATACATGGCGATCTGCCGGGCGGTGACCAGGACCCGCGAGCGCGACCCGCCGCACAGGTCGTCGATCGACAGGCCGAAGTAGGCCGCGGTCGAGGCCATGATCGTGGCGATCGTTATCTCGGAGCCCGCGTCCTCGGTGATCAGGTCCTTGAGCACGACCTCGGTGAGCTGCAGGTCGACCGACTGCCGGTTGAGGCTGGCGAACGCGGTGACCCTGATCAGCGCGCCCTCCAACTCGCGGATGTTGGTGGAGATCCGGCTCGCGATGTACTCCAGGACCTCGGGCGGCGCGGCCAGGCCCTCCTGGATGGCCTTCTTGCGCAGGATCGCGATGCGGGTCTCAAGCTCGGGCGGTTGCACGTCGGTGATCAGCCCCCACTCGAACCGGTTGCGCAGCCGGTCCTCCAGGGTGACCAGCTGCTTGGGAGCGCGGTCGCTGGAGATGACGATCTGCTTGTTGGCGTTGTGCAGGGTGTTGAAGGTGTGGAAGAACTCCTCCTGCGTCTGTTCCTTGCCCTCGAGGAACTGGATGTCGTCCACCAGCAGGATGTCCACAGCCCGGTAGCGTCCGCGGAAGTTGTCGGCCTTGTGGTCGCGGATGGAGTTGATGAAGTCGTTGGTGAACTCCTCCGAGCTGACGTATCTCACCCGGGCGCCGTCGTAGAGGCTCTGCGCGTAGTGGCCGATCGCGTGCAGCAGGTGCGTCTTGCCCAGTCCTGAGTCGCCGTAGATGAACAGCGGGTTGTAGGCCTTGGCCGGGGCCTCGGCGACGGCGACCGCCGCGGCGTGGGCGAAGCGGTTGCTCGATCCGATGACGAAGGTCTCGAAGGTGTACTTCGGGTTGAGCCTGGCGGGTTCCCCCTGCTGCTGGGTACGGCCTCCCCGGCCGTCCCATCTGTTCTGCACGGGGCCCGCGGCCTGCGGGGGCGAGGGGCGGTCGAAGTTGTTCTGCCCGTGCCGTTCGAACCCGTCGGACTCCTGGTGCGGGGGCGCGGGCTGCGGGGTGTAGCCGCCGCGGCCGTACCCGCCCCCCTGTTCCTGCGGGGCCGGCGCCGAGGGCTCCCCCGGGAGGAACGGCTGCTGCGCTCCGTCCTCACCCTGTTGATAACCGTAGTGACCCTGTGGGCCGTGCTGTGGATATTCGGTGGACGGCGTCGGCGCAGGTCCCTGCCCCTGGAAGGGGTTCTGCAGGCCGGAAGCGTTGTGGAGCTGGGGTGTCACGGGCTGTGCATAACCCTGCTGGGGACCCCCAGGCTGGGGATAACCGTGCGCGGGCGGCTGGGGATAACCGTCTCCTCTGGAGACCCCGGGGTCGGAACCGGCCGCGCTGGGGTCGACCATGACCGCGACCCGCATGGGGCGGCCGAACTCCTGGGAGAGCGCGTGGCTGATCAGGGGGCGGAGCTTGTTCTCCAGGACGTCCCTGGCGAAGTCCGTCGGGGCGGCGAGGACCACGGTGTCGTTCATGAGGCCGAACGGGCGGGTCATGCCGAGCCAGACCCGTTGCTGGGAGGGGACGCTCGCGTTGAGGGAGTTCTCCAACGCCCGTTCCCACACCTCGCTGAGGTCCAAGTTGTCCATGCCCGGCCATCCTCCTGTCGACGCGGTCACCGCACCTGCTCACCGCGATCTGTTATCCACACCGATGGCCGCCGGGCACATCGGATTCCCTGTTTTCCACATGTCGGAGCCCCTGCTGCCCGTCCGGGGTCGCCGCTCGGAATCCACATCGAATCCACACCGCATCCACATGCTGTGCACAGCCCCACGGCCGCCGCCAGACACGCCCGGGCAGTGGTGACAAGGGGTTGGAGGGGCCGACAGTAGCCCTGTCCACAGCCTGTGTTCAAGACGTTGTCCACAGCCTAGTGGCACTGTGGGGGAGGCTGAGTGCACATCCTGTGGACGGCGAGGCGTCGGTGGAAAACGGGGCTGTGGATTCGTGGATAACCTATCGTCAGGTGTTCGCCGGTTTGACCTGGGCCTCGCCTTACCCGTAACGTACGACGGTCGGCTTGTCACGCGGAGGCTTTCGCATGCCCCGCTTCCGGCAGGCCAGCCACTGTCGAGCGTCCCCATGTGCTGGGGGCGCGTCCTGAGCCTGGAGCCCACTCGTGAGCAAGCGTACTTTCCAGCCGAACAACCGCCGTCGCGCGAAGACCCACGGTTTCCGGCTGCGCATGCGCACCCGCGCCGGTCGCGCCATCCTGGCCGCCCGTCGTCGCAAGGGCCGCGCAGCGCTCTCCGCCTGACGCGTCCGCCGTGCCCGGTTCGCCGGGCCGGGGCAGTAAGCGAACCGTCGCCCGTCGGCCGTGACGCCGGCGGGCGATAGCCGTACCTGCCCAGGGTCAAACCAAGGTCCTCTCGTGTTGCCGTCCGTGTCCCGCATGCGCCGGGGCGAGGAGTTCGCCGGCGCGGTCAGGAAGGGAAGCCGTGCAGGCCGCCCCACACTGGTCGCGCATTTCGGCATGCGCGCAGAAACGGATGAACCCCCCTTGGTGGGATTCGTCGTGAGCCGTGCGGTTGGTGGGGCGGTCACGAGGAATCGGGTCAAACGTCAGCTGAGACACCTCATGCGAGACCGTCTCGACCGTCTTCCGCGAGGTAGCCTGCTGGTTGTACGCGCCAATCCACCGGCCGCGTCCGCGCGAAGCGAGCGCCTAGCCGCCGAACTCGACGTCGCGCTGGATCGTTTACTCAGGCGGCGTGAGCCCTCCGCGGCTCACAGGGATGGGCGATGATGACGGCGCAGCACACCGCCGGGGTTTCCCCGGCCGCCAGGACCCTGATGGCTCCCATCCGGTTCTACCGGAGCTATGTGAGCCCTCTGCTGGGTCCACGCTGCCGATTCCACCCCTCGTGCAGTGCCTACGGGCTTGAGGCGGTTGCCGTCCACGGGGCCCTGCGCGGCACATGGTTGACGATCCGGAGAATCGGGCGTTGCCACCCATTCCATCCCGGAGGCTTTGACCCGGTGCCCCCACGCCGGGGCCAGTCCGACGAAACGCAAGGGAGCTAGCTCGGTGGAGCTGTCCTGGCTGAACTGGCTGTACACGGCCGTCGCCCAAGTAATCACCTGGATACACCAGGCGTATAGCAGCTTCCTCGACCCGAACAGCGGGCTGACCTGGGCGCTGACCATCATCACCCTGACGGTGCTGATGAGGCTGCTGATCTTCCCTCTCTTCCTCAAGCAGATGCGCTCCTCGAAGAAGATGCAGGAGCTCGCGCCC
Organism: Streptosporangium sp. NPDC020072; assembly: GCF_040631445.1. Taxonomy (NCBI): domain Bacteria; kingdom Bacillati; phylum Actinomycetota; class Actinomycetes; order Streptosporangiales; family Streptosporangiaceae; genus Streptosporangium; species Streptosporangium sp. NPDC020072. The sequence continues at coordinate 57,799 of NZ_JBEYAB010000019.1, forward strand.
AAGGTCCAGGAGATCCGTAAGCGCTATAAGAATGACAAGCAGCGCATGAACCAGGAGGTCATGGCGCTGTACCAGGGGCAGGGGGCCAACCCGCTCGGCGGCTGTCTGCCGGTCGTGGCCCAGTTCCCTATCTTCATCTCGATGTTCACCGTGCTGAACGCGATGGCTCACGGCGAGCTGAAGTTCGGCATGACCCAGCAGCTGGTCGACAGCGCCAGGGCCGCGCACATCTTCGGTGCGCCGTTGCCTGCGACCTTCTGGAGCAGCGACGCCCAGCTTCAGGCGTTCGGCGCCAACCCGATCCAGACGAAGATCGTCCTCGCGATCTTCGTGGCGGTCAGCTCGCTGACCACCTTCCTGACCGTCCGGCAGAGCGTGACCCGCTCGATGGCCCAGATGCCGGACAACCCGATGGCGCAGCAGCAGAAGATCCTGATGTACATCTCGCCGCTGTTCGCCATCTTCTCGCTGAACTTCCCCCTCGGTCTGATCCTCTACTGGGTCACCACCAACCTGTGGACCCTGGGCCAGCAGCACTGGTTCTACAGCCGCAACCCCGCTCCGGTGGCCGACGCCAAGGGCAACATGGTGACGCCCGAGCCCAAGCCGGGCCTGCTGGGTAAGGCCAAGAAGGCCCCCGAGCCCGAGGCGCCGCCCGCGCCCGCGCCCAAGATGGTCCGCCAACAGCCCACCCGCCAGCCCCGCAGCAAGCGGACGGGCAGCAAGAAGTCCTGACGATCATCCCGACAGCACAAAGGAGTGGCCGGACGTGACCGAGGCCGAAGCCGAGAAGGAGACCGTGAAAGCGGCTCCGGATCTCGCTGCGCTGGAGCAGGAGGGCGAGATCGCGGCGGACTACGTCGAGGGTCTGCTCGACATCGCCGACATCGACGGTGACATCGACATGGACGTCGAGGGTGATCGTGCCGTGGTGTCTGTCGTGGATGTCAAGGGTGGCGATCTCGTCGGCCCGCACGGCGAGGTGCTTGAGGCGATCCAGGAGCTGACCCGTCTCGCGGTCCACCGTCAGACGGGCGAGCGCTCTCGGCTCATGCTGGACATCGCCGGCTACCGTGAGCGCCGCCGTACCGAGCTGACCGAGCTGGGCACCAAGATCGCCGCGGACGTCAAGCGCAACGGCGAGCCCAAGCCCCTGCAGCCGATGACCCCGTTCGAGCGCAAGATCGTGCACGACGCGGTGGCGGCGGCGGGCCTGCGCAGCGAGTCCGAGGGCGAGGAACCCCGGCGCTTCGTGGTGGTCCTCCCCGCGTAACGACACGACGGAGAAAAGGGCCGCCGTCCCCGGTCACCAGGGGCGGCGGCCCTTTCTTGTGATCCGTTCCCGGCCCGTCCTTGTACGGCTCCGCGAAGCGGGCCGTTAGCCTTAGAACACCCTGCAGAAAGCCCGTCCCGAGGAAGAGTGAGCCCCGAGTGAGTGACCAGATCCCCGAGCCGCCCGAGGTCGCGCGCGAGGTGTTCACCGGTGATGCCTGGTCCATGGCGGAGACGTTCGCCGGTCTGCTGGCCGGCCCCGGGGTGGTGCGCGGACTGCTCGGTCCTCGCGAGGTGCCCCGCATCTGGGACCGGCACCTGCTCAACTGCGCCGTGGTCGCCGAGGCGGTGCCCGCGGACGTGCGCCTGGTCGACATCGGCTCCGGTGCCGGGCTGCCCGGCCTGGTGCTGGCGATCGTGCGTCCCGACATCCATGTCACCCTCCTTGAGCCTCTTCTGCGCCGGACGGTCTTCCTCCAGGAGTGCGTGGACACGCTGAAACTCGGCAACGTCGAGGTGCTGCGCGGCCGGGCCGAGGAGTTCGTCGGCAAGCGCGTGTTCGACGTGGCCTCCGCCCGGGCGGTGGCGCCGCTCGACCGGCTGCTGAAGTGGTCGCTCCCCCTGCTGCGCGAGGGCGGGGAGCTGCTCGCCCTCAAGGGCGAACGGGCAGCGGAGGAGCTGACGGACGCCGAGGCACAATTGAGGACCAGCGGGGTGCGAACCGCCGAGCTTGTTTCGGTCGGGCACGGTAAGGTCGAGCCGCCCGCAACTCTCATCCGGGTGGTCGCCGGTCGGGCCCCCGAAGGAGTACGGCAGGGCGCTCGCCGTAAGGAGCGTGTCTCGCGGGCCAAGCGGGCGCGAGGCCAGTAGAACAGACCGAGCGAAGCGAGTGCGAGGCCAGTGAATGACCATGGAAGTGCGATTGTGAGCGCGGAAGGTGGTCTCGGCTGGCCCACGGGTCCTGTCGTCCCGCCTCGTGAACGCCTTTCCGGTCTTGGTTGGCCCGCATCGGGTTCCACCGCTGCAGTCAGGCCGGTTGAAAGGACGACGACCGTGACCCAGTCCCCCCTTAATCCCGGCGAATCGCCGTTGGTACGAGAGGCACTCAGCTCAGTGGTTTCACGTGAAACATCTACGGCCGCCCCCGGAGACACCATCGGCGCCCGGGACGGTGACTGGCCCCGGCCGCCCAAGACCCGCATCTTCACCGTCGCCAACCAGAAGGGCGGCGTCGGCAAGACCACGACATCGGTGAACCTGGCGGCGGCGCTGTCCATCCACGGCCTGCGGGTGCTCGTCGTCGACCTCGACCCGCAGGGCAACGCCTCGACCGCCCTGTCCATCGAGCACCGTGGCGACGTCCCCGACATGTACAAGGTCCTGGTCGAGGACGTGCCGCTGGCGGAGGTCGTGAAGGAGGTCCCGGAGATGCCGGGTCTCTACTGCGCCCCCGCCACGATCGACCTGGCGGGTGCCGAGATCGAGCTGGTCTCCATGGTCGCCCGTGAGGCCCGGCTGCAGCGCGCGCTCGCGGCCTACACCCAGGTCGAGTTCGACTACATCCTCATCGACTGTCCGCCCTCGCTCGGCCTGCTGACCGTCAACGCGTTGATGGCCGCCAACGAGCTGCTGATCCCCATCCAGTGCGAGTATTACGCGCTTGAGGGGCTCGGCCAGCTGCTGCGGAACGTTGACCTGGTCCGCGCCCACCTGAATCCCACGCTCGACCTCTCCACCATCCTGCTGACGATGTACGACGGCAGGACCAGGCTCGCCTCCCAGGTCGCCGACGAGGTCCGCTCCCACTTCGGGGACACGGTGCTGAAGAACGTGATCCCGAGGAGTGTCCGTGTCTCCGAGGCACCGAGCTACGGCCAGTCGGTCATGACCTACGACCCGGGCTCCAGCGGTGCGATGGCCTACATGGACGCCGCCCGTGAGATCGCCTACCGTGGCGCCGCCGTGTGAACGCGCCGAGATCCGCAGAAACAGCAGGGGAGGGACCGTGGTAGCTAAGACGCCCAGGGGACTGGGCAAGGGGCTGGGCGCGCTCATCCCGACGGGCCCCACCGTGCTGGAGACGACGCCACCGGCCGTCACCTCGACCCTGGTCGTGGACGAGCCCACGGTCCAGCAGCCGAAACCGGTCGCGGGCGCCTACTTCCTTGAGATCCCCGTCGAGGACATCACGCCCAACCCGCGTCAGCCCCGGGACATCTTCGACGACCAGGCGCTGGACGAGCTGGCCATCTCCATCCGGGAGGTGGGGCTGCTCCAGCCCGTCGTGGTTCGCCCGGCCGGCGAGGGACGCTACGAACTGATCATGGGGGAGCGCCGTTGGCGGGCCTCGAAGATCGCCGAACTCTCCAAGATCCCCGCGATCGTACGGAGCACCGAGGAGGACAAGCTCCTGCTGGACGCTCTCATCGAGAACCTCCAGCGCGAGCAGCTCAACCCCCTTGAGGAGGCGGCGGCCTACCGGCAGCTGCTCGACGACTTCGGCGCCACCCACGAGCAGCTGGCCACCCGTGTCGGGCGGTCCCGCTCCCATGTGTCGAACACCCTGCGGCTGCTCAACCTGCCCGCCAAGGTCCAGCTCCGGGTCTCCGCCGGGACGGTCAGCGCCGGGCACGCCCGCGCGCTGCTCTCCCTGAACGACCCCGTGGCACAGGAACGGCTCGCCGACCGGATCGTGGCGGAGCTGCTGTCGGTTCGCGAGGTCGAGGAGATCGTGGCGGTCGGCGACGCCAAGGCGGCGCCCGCCCCCACCACCCGTAAGGTGCCGAGGGCACGTCAGTCGGAGGAGCCGACGCTCCGCCATCTGGCCGACCGGCTCTCCGACCGCTTCGAGACCCGGGTGAAGGTGGACTTCGGCCGTCGCAAGGGGCGCATCGTCGTGGAGTTCGCGACCATCGACGACCTTGAGCGCATCATCGCCACGATGGCTCCGGGAACCATGCAGCAGACCGAAGACTGAAACACCCGGGCGCCTGTTTCACGTGAAACAGGCGCCCGGGTGTTTCACGTGAAACCCTCAGCCCTCCAGTACGGTCTGCCGTACATCGGCCGCGAAGGCGTCCACGTCCTCGGTCGAGGTGTCGAAGGCCGTCACCCAGCGCACCACGTGGGCCGCCTCCTCCCACACGTGGAAGAGATGGCGCTGCTGGAGTTCGGTGATCACCTTCTCCGGCAGGGAGGGGAAGACCGCGTTCGACTGGACCGGATAGCGGAGCGCGACACCGGGAAGGCCGGCGACGCCGTCTGCCAGCCGATGGGCCATGGCGTTGGCGTGGGAGGCGTTCCTGCGCCAGAGGTCGTCGGTGAGGAGTGCGGTCAGCTGGGCCGACACGAAGCGCATCTTCGAGGCGAGCTGCATGCCCTGCTTGCGGAGGAACAGCGCGGGAGCATCCAGCTCGGGCCTGAGGATGACGAGCGCCTCCGCCCCCATGGCGCCGTTCTTTGTGCCGCCGAAGCTGAGCAGGTCCACTCCGACGTCACCGGTGAGCGCACGCAGGGAGCAGCCAAGCTCCGCGGCGGCGTTGGACAGGCGGGCGCCGTCCATGTGGAGGAAGAGTCCGTGGGCGTGGGCGAAGTCGGCCAGTTCGGCGATCTCATCGGGGGTGTAGCAGGTGCCGCACTCGGTCACCTGGGAGATGGAGATGACCCTCGGCTGGGAGTGGTGCTCGTTCCCCAGGATGGAGAGCTGGTCGCGGACGGCCTCGACGGTGAGTTTGCCGTCGTCCGTCGGGATCGGAACGAGCTTGGCGCCGAGCACCCGCTCTGCGGCGCCACACTCGTTGGTGTTGATGTGGGCGCTGCTCGGGCACAGGACGGCGTCGTAGGAGCGCAGGACGAGCCCCAGCCCCACGACGTTGGCGCCGGTGCCGTTGAACATGGCGTAGGCGCTCACCTGGGGGCCGAACTCGGCGCGGAAGGCCTCCTCCATCGCCCGAGTCCAGGGATCGCCGCCGTAGGCGGGAGTGTCCGAGACGTTGGCCTCAACGATGGCGGCGATCACGTCCGGGTGCACTCCGGCGTGGTTGTCACTGGCGAAACTCTTGGGAAGACGCACGGCGTCCACCATAAGTGGAACAATCCGGCGCCGGTCCCCCGGCGCCGGACAAATCAGTTCAAGCAGAGTGCCGAGCGGCGGCCTGTTCCAGCAGGGCCTGGCAGAGGGTGCCGAGATCGTCGCCCGCCGCCTCGATCGCCATGGGCAGCAGCGAGGTCTCGGTCATGCCAGGGGCGACGTTGACCTCAAGGAAGTACGGCAGGCCCGCCTCGTCGACGATGAGGTCGGTGCGGGAGACATCACGCAGGCCCAGCGCGGTGTGGGCCGTGACGGCCATCTCGGCGCAGGCCTGCGAGACCTCGGGGGACAGCCGGGCCGGGGCGAAGAACTCGGTGTGCCCGGCGGTGTAGCGGGAGGCGTAGTCGTACAGGCCGGCGTCGGGCACGATCTCCACCGGAGGCAGGGCGACCGGGCCCTCGCCGAGGTCGACCACGGAGACGGAGACCTCGACCCCTTCGATGTAGCGCTCGATCAGCGCCGTGTCGCCGTAGGCGAAGCAGCCGACCATCGCCGAGGGAAGCTCCTGCGCGGTGCGGACCATCGACGCGCCGAGCGCCGAACCACCCCGGGACGGCTTGACGAACAACGGCAGGCCGAGCCGTTCGACGATCCGGTCGAGCACCGCCGAGGCGCCCAGGTCGTGGAAGGTCTCCTTGGGCAGCGTCACCGACTCGGGGGTGCGCAGGCCGAAGGAACGGACGACGGCCTTGGCGGTCGGCTTGTCGAAGGCCACCCGGCACGCGTCGGGATCGGCGCCCACATAGGGCACCGAGAGCAGTTCGAGCACCGAGCGGATCGCGCCGTCCTCACCCGCCCCGCCGTGCAGGGTGACGAAGACCGCGTCCGGCGGATCGGCGAGTACGGCGGGCACGAGGGAGGCGTCGGTGTCACGTGTCTCCACCGGGATCCCCACCGCGCGCAGCGCCTCACTCACCCGGCGGCCCGACCGGAGGGACACCTCCCGCTCGTAGGACAGACCACCCGCGAGAACGAGCACGTGGCCCAGATCACTCATCCGAAAAAACCTCTCTTCACGGCCCACGCCGAGCCTTTGGGGTCGCTCTCATCACGCCGGGGACGATCGCCACAACGGCGCCGGAAGTCACCGTACGGCACGGCACCCGAAGTGACGTCACCCACCGGTTCTCGGATGGCGCGTGGCGGGCGTCCGGAAGCGGCCGTCGAACCAGCCCCTTCACGGAGCACCGCGCCGAGAGCCTCCACAGGCTCCACACGGCAGGAAGGCGGTGTGGCGAGCGGAAGCGCCCGTCACACCGCCCAGGGAAGCCCGCTCGGACCTCAGGCCAGGTCAGGCCCCGGGGTGTCCACCCCGCCGCGTTCGATGGGCGCGTCCGGCCCGAACGTCTCGCGCGTCTGCATCTCCTGCTCGATCACCCCGGCCAGGCGGCGCACGCCCTCACGGATGCGCTCCGGCTCGGGATAGCAGTAGGACAGGCGCATGTGGCGTGTGCCGCCGCCGTCGGCGTAGAAGCCGGCGCCGGGGACGAACGCCACCCGCTCGGCCACCGCGCGGGGCAGCAGCACCTTGGAGTCCAGCCCCTCGGGAAGCGTGGCCCAGACGAAGAAGCCGCCCGCCGGGCGCGTCCAGGAGCAACCTGCGGGCATCATCGCCTCCAGGGCGCCGAGCATGGCGTCACGGCGCTCGCAGTACAGCTCCCTGAAGGTCTTGATCTGCTGGCGCCACGGCTGGGTCGCGAGGTACTGTCCGACGGCGAGCTGGGTGAAGGTCGAGTGCGACAGGACGGCCGACTCCATCGCCAGCACCAGCTTGTCGCGGATGGCGTGCGGCGCCAGGGCCCAGCCGACACGGAAACCGGGTGCCAGGGTCTTGGAGAAGGAACCGAGGTAGACCACCCCGTCGGGGCAGTCGGCCCGCAGCGCCCGCATGGTCGTGCCCTCGAAGCCGAGCAGGCCGTACGGATTGTCCTCCACGATCAGCACGTCGGCCCGCTGGCAGATGTCCAGGATCTGCTGCCTGCGCGCGGTGCTGAGCGTGACCCCGGCGGGGTTGTGGAAGTTGGGGATGGTGTACAGGAACTTGATCCTGGTGCCCGCGGTCTTCAGCGCGTAGATCGTCTGGGCCAGCGACTCGGGGATGATCCCCTCGTCGTCCATGGCGATGTGGATGACCTTGGCCTGGTAGGCGGAGAAGGTGCCCAGCGCGCCCACGTAGGAGGGCCCCTCGGCCAGGATGACGTCGCCCGGGTCGATGAAGACGCGGGTGATCAGGTCGAGGGCCTGCTGCGAGCCGACGGTCACCACGACGTCGTTGGCGTTGCCCTCGATCCCCTCAAGGCGCATGACCTCGCAGATCTGCTCGCGCAGGTGCGGGTCTCCCTGGCCTGAGCCGTACTGGAGCGCGACCGGGCCCCTGCGGGCCACCAGGTCGGCGACGAGCTCGCCCACGACGTCCAGCGGAAGAGCGGTGACGTACGGCATGCCCCCCGCGAGCGAGACCACCTCGGGCCTCGACGCGACGGCGAAAAGAGCTCGAACCTCGGAGGCGACCATCCCGGTAGCTCGTGCGGCGTACCGGTCGACGTAGGCGTCGATCCGCGACCCCTGGGGCGCGATGGTCTGACCGTGATCTGACTCTTGGGGCACGGTCCACCTCCTTGGTTACGGGGAGCAACGAATGCTCAAGTTAGAGAAACCAGCGTACGACAGTGATGGTTGTCGTCTGCGTGTGGGGACGGGAGACCCTGAAACGAAGGGCCTCACTGAGCTACGATGCCAGCTGGAGACGCCGTTTTCGCGCGTTTTCCGCCACGGCTTGCGCTCGTCTCGCCAGGATTGGGGCCAACAGGTGTCGCGTCGGCTGGCAAACGTCACTCTCGACAATCTTGACGACCTGCCGTACCGGTGCCGCCGGTGCGTGTTCTGGGAGCTTGACCCGGTGAACGGCAACCGTGCGATCGAGGCGGGTGATCCGGGGCTGGAGAAGGAGGCCTGGATCTCCTCGACCCTGCTGGAGTGGGGAAGCTGCGGGAAGATCGTCTACGTGGACGGCGTCGCGGCCGGCTTCGTGCTCTACGCGCCCCCGCACCACGTGCCCCGCTCCATCGCCTTTCCCACCTCACCGGTCAGCGCCGACGCCGTGCTGCTGATGACGGCCCACATCATCCCGGAGTTCTCCGGAGGTGGCCTGGGCCGGATGCTGGTGCAGGGAGTGGCCAAGGACCTCACCCGGCGCGGGGTGCGGGCGATCGAGGCGTTCGGCGACCTGAAGTGGGAGCAGCCCGGCGCGTGCGTGATGCCCGCGGACTATCTGCTCTCGGTCGGCTTCAAGACGGTCAGGCCGCACCTGCGCTTCCCCCGGCTGCGCCTCGAACTCAAGTCCGCCGTCTCGTGGCGTGAGGACGTCGAGGTCGCCCTGGAGAGGCTGCTCGGCTCCATGTCCCCGGAAAGGGCGCTCAGGCCCGTCTGAGATGGTTTGGGCCCCTTCCAGGGCCCTCCTGGGAGACCTCACCGACCTCAAGATTCACGAAAGCCCCCCGCGTCGCGTCGCGGGGGGCTTTCGCCGGGTGGGTGTGCCGCTCGGAAGCGGTGGTACGGCTCCGCTGTGGGGAGCGCAGCCGCAGGGGGCGTCACAGACCCTTTCGACAGGGTCTAGATGATGCCCTCAAGCTCGCGAAGCAGCATCGACTTGGGCTTCGCGCCGATGATCTGCTTCACGACCTCTCCACCCTTGTAGACGTTCAGGGTCGGAATCTGGAGTACACCGTACTGTCCGGCGATCGTCGGGTTCGCGTCCACATCGATCTTGACGATGGTCAGCTTGTCCGCGTGCTCGTTGGCGATCTCCTCCAGAATCGGGGCGACCTGGCGGCACGGGGCGCACCACTCCGCCCAGAAGTCGACGATGACGGGCTTGTCGCTCTTGAGGACCTCAGCGTCGAAGCTGGCTTCGGTCACGTTCTTGATGGCGCCCAAGGTTCCGGTACTCCCTCTTCGTGGTGGTGATCTGGATCAGCTCTCGTGCTCGGCGAGCCACCGCTCGGCGTCGAGCGCGGCGGAGGTGCCCGTGCCGGCGGCGGTGATCGCCTGGCGGTAGATGTGGTCGACGACGTCGCCGGCTGCGAAGACGCCGTCCAGGTTGGTGCGGGTGTAGGGGGAGTCGACCTTGATGTAGCCCTCGTCGTCCAGCTCGACCTGGCCCTTGACCAGCTCGGTGCGCGGGTCGTGACCGATGGCGATGAACAGGCCGGTGGCCGCCAGCTCGCTCTCCTCGCCGGTCTTGAGGTTGCGCAGGCGCACGGCGGAGACCTTGTTCTCGCCGAGGACCTCGACGACCTCGCTGTCCCAGACGAAGCGGATCTTCTCGTTGGAGAAGGCCCGGTCCTGCATGATCTTGCTGGCGCGCAGCTCGTCACGGCGGTGCACGATGGTCACCGAGTTGGCGAACCGGGTGAGGAAGGTGGCCTCCTCCATGGCGGTGTCGCCGCCGCCGACGACCACGATGTCCTGGCCGCGGAAGAAGAAGCCGTCACAGGTGGCACACCAGGAGACGCCGCGTCCGGAGAGGCGCTTCTCGTTGGGCACGCCGAGCTCACGGTAACCGGAGCCGGTGGCCAGGATCACGGCCTTGGCGAGGTGGGTCTCGGTGGCGGTCTTGACGACCTTCGGGGTGACGGTCAGGTCGACCTCGACCACGTCGTCGGCGACCAGCTCGGCACCGAACCGCTCGGCCTGCTTGCGCAGGTTGTCCATGAGGTCGGGACCCATGATGCCGTCGGGGAAGCCCGGGAAGTTCTCCACCTCGGTCGTGTTCATCAACGCACCGCCCGCGGTGACCGAACCTTCGAAGACCAACGGCTTGAGATCGGCCCGGGCGGAGTAAACAGCCGCGGTGTAACCGGCGGGACCCGACCCAATGATGATCACATTCCGGACTTCACTCACTGCTGCGCCTCTCCTCCGTCGTTGCCAGTGGCGTCAACAGATCCTAGGCGCCGGTGATTCCCGTATGTCACGACGGAGCCCGGCATGGACGAATCCATACCGGGCTCCATGATCGTTCGAGAGGACTTCGAGAGGTCGAGGCCCTACTTCCAGCGTGCCAGGGCGGGCTTGCGCACGTTGTCACACTGCGGGCCCGTGACGTAGACGCGCACCGTGTTCCTGGCCTTGTTGCTCCAGAAGAGCATGACGTTGGCCTCCTGGCCGTTGTAGAAGCCCTGGTCGACGGCGAACGGTGCCCTGCCGACCTTCGCGGAGACCTGCTTGACACACTCGTCGAGCTTGATGCCCTCCGACTGCTCCTGGGCCAGCACGATCTGCGCCGGGCCGATGTAGTCGAGCAGCGGCCCGCGCAGCTGCTCCTCGGTGTAGTTCCAGTTGCTGTCGGTCAGCTGGTACCCGTCGCCCTTCGGCACCACAGGCATGGCGTACGGACTGGGCTGGCTGCTTGAAGAGGGGCTCGCGGTGAGCGCGCCACTCGTCATCACGGCCGTGCCCGCGATCGCCGCCGCCACACCCGCCGCCGCGGCCGACAGCGCCCACCGGCGCCGCGGGTTCCCGCGCCGCCGTACGGGCCTGACGGTGCCGTCGTCGCCGACGACCCCCAGCCGTGGCACCAACTCGGGCACGGGCTCGGGCTCCGGTTCCGGCAGGACCGGCTCGGGCTCGGGCAGGGACGCCGCCGTCTCCCACGGCGCGTCGCGCATGATGTCGTCCCAGGCCGGTGCCTCCACCAGGCCTATTCCACCTCCACGGAAGCTCTGGGCCTCTGCGGCCAGCGCGCGGTCGATCCGGAGCGCGACTCCCATCGGCATCGCCGGAGTGGGCGTCGCCGCGAGCACCTCACGGACCGCTGCGAGGTCGGCGAGGCTTTCGCCACAGGGGTCGCAGATCGCGAGATGTTCGCGTACCTGCAGGGCCGTGGCGGCGTCGAGGAGACCCTCTGCCAACTCGGCGAGAGTCTCCAGGTCGTAGTGCGTATCACCCGTCACGAAGTTCTGCTCCCTTCGCGGATGAGACGCGAGTCAGGTCGGATCGGTTCCGCAGGTGGGAAAGAATCGGGGCAAGTTTCGCGCGTCCTCGCGCGCACCTGCTCTTCACGGTGCCGCTCGGCACCTCAAGGACCTGGGCCGCGTCCTCCACGGAGTACCCCATCATGTCCACGAGTACGAGCGCCGCCCGCTGGTCGGACGGCAGCAGCTTGAGCGCGGCGGAGACCTCCATGGAGACCTCACGCTCGGCCGTCTGGTCGAGCACCGGCGTGTCCCGCTCGGCGGCCTCGACGAGTTCGTCGTCCGCGACGGGCCGTACGGACTTCCTGCGCATCCGGTCGAGACAGGCGTTGACCACGATGCGGTGCAGCCACGTGGTGACGGCCGCCTCGCCACGGAAGCTCTCGGCCTTCCGGTAGGCCGAGACGAAGGCGTCCTGTACGGCGTCGGCCGCCTCGTCGGGGTCACCCAGCGTGCGCAGGGCGACCGCCCACATGCGGTCCCGGTGTCGCTTGACGAGTTCACTGAAGGCGTGTGGATCCCCGGCGATGTGACGGGTCAGCAGGTCGGCGTCGGACACGGCCGGTCGCGCCATCTGCTGTCCCGCCGCTGGCGGGGGCTCTGGTGGGGAATTCACGGGAAGAGTCCTGCTTGCCGATCCGGGGATAACACCATTACGTGATAGATGGTGCCACGAAATCTCACATGATCGGCAAGAACTCGACTAAAAGCGATCAAATCACTCTGGCGCTACTTGACGGCGGTCACCTTCACGTCGAAGACGCTTCCGCGGAACATGCCCTGGTAGGGGGGCAGCTTGGTGAACCAGATCAGGACGTAGCGTCCCTTCTCCGTGGAGTCGGCGCTGTAGGTCTTCTTACCGGTCAGTCCGGAGAACTTGTGGACCGTCTTCAGGCCGCCCAGGTCGGCCGAGTCACCGATCCGCAGCTCGACGGTGCCGCTCGGGCTCAGGTTGCCGAAGTCGACCGTCACCTGCTTGACCGGCACGCTCTGCCCCAGGTCGAGCAGGAGGCCGACCCCCTTCTTCAGGTTGCCGAAGTCGGCCGAGGTGTAGGACTCCGAGTGCCAGTCGGTCGAGGACTTGCTGTCCACCGCGTTGAGCGCGAGCTCGGGCCGCTCCTCGCCGTCCGCGCCGAACGGGTCGAAACCGGTGACCGACTTCGGCTTGACCTCACGGGTCTCGACGGGAACCGGCTGCGTCGGGGTGACGGTCACCCCCGCCGTCGGGGTGCCCGCGTTGCCGATGCTGCGGCCGATCGTCCAGGCGCCGACCCCGACGGCCGCCATCACCAGCAGCACGATCGCGGTCATGGCCACCTTGCCGAGCATCCCGCCGCCCTGGGCGGGCGGCGGCCGGTGCTGGACGTGCTGGATCTGCGGGGCGGGGCGCTGGGGCGAGGCGGTGTCCACACCGTCGGAGCGCGAGGCCGTGACCGGCGGCGGCGCCACCGGCATCGGCGTGGGCACCGGGACGGGCCGGGGAACGGCGCTGAGGGCCTCGGCCAGCTCGGCGGGCGTGGCGAAGGGGGGCATCCCCCGCTTGACCTCGGACAGTAACGCCCGGCAGGCGATGGCGTCGAGATAGCCGGGAACCCCCGCCGTGACCTGCCGGGGCGTGCAGAGCTGCCCGTCGTTCAGCGGCGCGGGCGGCAGCCCGAAGTCCTCCTCGCCCGCCCAGTGCCCGGTCAGTCCGGCGTACAGCAGGCGGCCGAGCCCCTCGGTGTCGGCACGGGCCGCGTCCTCGCTCGTGACGTCCATCAGCGCGGCGTCGGTGCCGAGGCCGAGCACCTTGACCGTGCTGCCCGCGGCCGTCCACACCAGGTGCTCGGGGGTGAGGCACAGATGGGCCAGACCGGCCTCGTGGGCGTGCGCCAGCGCCTCCGCCGCCTCGGCGACCAGCGCGGCGGCCCGCTCGGGCTCCAGCGGGCCCGCGGCGACCATGTCGGTGAGGGTCTCGCCGCTGACCCACTCGCTGACGACGTAGGAGCGGCCGTCGTCCTCGGTGGTCGCGTCGAAGACCTGGGTCAGCCGGGGGTCGGTCAATCTGCTGGCGACCCGGGCGGCGGAGATGACCTGCTCCAGCCGGGGGAAGCCAGGATCGAAGGTGTACACCGCGACGGGCCTGGCGAGCACCTCGTCGATGGCCTTCCAGAGTGTCGCGCCGTCCGACTCGTGGACACGGTCCTCAAGCCGGAAACGCTCAGCCAGCTTGGTGCCGGGTTCGACGACGGAGGAACTCATGGGCTCTCCACAAGTGAGAACACGACAGCGCCCCACCAGATTGACACATCAGGACACATCACGCGATGCCGGGTGGATACGCCCACGCCCTCCTGCTTCCATTAGCCGCATGTCGTCACACGCGTTGCACCATGTTAGTCGCGCGCAGGTTCCGCCCGTGTTCTCCTTGTCAGACGCCGGGACCAGGTTCTCGGATTACCGGCGTACCCGGCTCGCGACCATTTCAACGACCGAACTGACCTCGGGGATGCGCATCCGGTGCGCGATGGCCAAGTAGAGAACCATACCGAGGCCGCCACCGGCGGACAGCATCACGGCCGCGCTGAGCGCGTTCAGGCCGGTCAGCTCCTGGGAGACCCACAGCACACCGAGCGCCAGCAGCGCCGCGGGCAGGGCCGCGACGTACATCCGTGACAGGCCCGCGGCGACCGCGCGTCCCCCGAGACCGCCGACCCGGCGGCTGGCCAGGGTCCAGGCGACCGCGGTGCCCAGCACGTAGGTGACGGTGAAGGAGAAGCCGAGCCCCATCACGATGTACTGCGCGGGCAGGGTCAGGTAGGCCAGCAGGCTCAGCAGGCCGTTCACCGCCACGTTGCCGACGGCGACGAAGACCGGCGTCCTGGTGTCGCCGAAGGAGTAGAAGACGCGCAGCAGGAGCTGGAAGAGCGAGAACGGCACCAGCGCCAGCCCGAAGACCTGGAGCACGTTGCCGATGTAGACCGCCGAGTCGACGGTCATGTTGCCCCAGGAGAAGATCAGCACGGTCACCGCGGGGCCCAGCACCATCAGCAGCAGCCCGGCGGGCACCAGCAGCGCCGAGATCAGGCGCACACCGGAGGAGAACTCCTGCGTGACCGCGCCGTACTGCTCGTCGGCGACCGCCCTGCTCATCCTCGGCAGCATCGCCGTGATCACCGAGACCGCGATGATCCCGTAGGGGAGCTGGAAGAACTGGTAGGCGTAGGCGTAGGCGGAGTTGCCCGCGCCGGGGGCCCGCTCACCGGCGCCGGAGGCGAGCTTGGTGGTGATCAGGAAGCCGAGCTGGCTGATCCCGACGTAGGCGAACGTCCACACCGCGGTGCGGCCCATCTCGCCGAGGCCCGCCTCACGCAGGTCGAGCCTGGGCACGAACCGGAAGCCCGCCCGGTGCAGCGAGACGACCAGCACCGCACACTGGGCCACGATGCCCGCGGTCGTGCCGAGACCGAGCAGGGCCAGGTTGGCGTCGCTGACGGTCCCGATGTTCGTGCCCGCCGTACCCAGCGTGAGGTAGTAGGTCAGGGCGACGCCGATCATCACGATGTTGTTCAGCACCGGCGCCCACATCGGGGCGCCGAACCTGTCGCGGGTGTTGAGGATCGCGCCCGCGATCGCGCCGACGCCGAAGAAGGCGATCTGCGGAAGGATGAACTGCGCGAGCCTGACCGCGACCTCGGTCTTCCTGGGGTTCCAGTCGGCGCTGTAGAGGCTGATCAGCGGCCCGGCCAGCAGCACGCCCGCCACGGCGACCAGCGTCAGCACGATGATCCCGAGCGTCATCAGCCGCTGCTCGTAGGCCCGGCCCCCGTCGGGGTCGTTGCGCTGCCGCTTGACGATCATCGGCACCACGACGCTGCTCAGGACGCCGCCGATGAGGAAGTCGAACAGGATGAGCGGGATCGTGTAGGCGACGTTGTAGGCGTCGCCGAGGGCGAGGGTGCCGATGGCCGCGGCGAGCACCGCCGTACGGACGAATCCCGTGACGCGGGAGACCATCGTGCCCGCCGCCATGACCGCGCTCGCGCGCAGCACCCTGCTCATCGTTCTTCCTCCGCCAGATCGCTCGAATCGCTCGCCAGATCGCCGGGCCGCCGGGCCGTCACGACTCGGTGCCCGCCGGAGCGCTCGCGCGCCTCGGTGGTACGGCCGCCGCCGCCCGGCGGCCTCCCCTGCGCCGCAGGACGCGCAGGACGACCGCGGCCAGCAGGACCATGAGGGCCGCCCCGACGATCACCAGGGCGATCCCGGTGTAGCCGGTCGTGCGGACCGTGATCTCGACGGGCGCGCCGTACCTGCGTCCGTCGTCCGTCATCAGCTGGACCTTGACCGTCGTCTGGCCACTGGCCAGCACCGTCATGGGGACCCTGACGGTGTCGCTCTGACCGCCCAGGATGGTCCGGTGGTCCTCGTAGGTCTCGATCTTCAGCAGTTTGGGCTGCTCCGAGGTCACCCTGAGGCGGACCGAGACCTCGCTGCCCGCCCCGGTCAGGCCGTTGCGGACGCTGATCGGCACCTCGCCGTTGGTGCCCGCGAGCGTGCGTAACGGGGACTGCTCGTTGCCGGTGATGGAGACCTGCTTGATGCGGTCGTCGACCGCCGTGTCCACCTGCTCGACGTACGGCGTCGCGGCGTCCCCCCGCTCCCGCCAGGCGGAGGAGGAGAGCCGCAGCAGCGCCAGGTCGAACACGTCGAAGTCCTGCGCCTTGGTGATCGCCGAGGTCAGGTCGGCGCGGCGGCCGACCCGCCTGACGCTCTTCATGTACGGCTTGGCCAGCTCGGCGCGCCGGTCCTGCTCGGTGTAGGTGAGGTCGGCCCGCTGCGGCGCGAGGCCCTTGCCCGGCCTGATCGAGTCGAGCCTGGCCGGAGCCAGCCACGGCAGCGAGGCGGCCGTCTTGACCAGGTCCGTCACATAGGCGGGGTCGGGGGACCAGCGCCGCTGGGGGGCGGCGATCACGGTCCGCCGGGTGGTCACCGGCTCGGCGGCGAGCATCGCGGTCTCGGCGATGAAGCGCCTGCGGCTCAGCACGGCGGCGCCGGGCACCGTGACGTCCGCGCCGAGGGCCTCGCTCAGCGTCCTGTCGGTGAGCAGGGCGGTGACCGGGCCGTTGACGGTGTTCAAGGTCGCCGAGGCGTCCGGCGTGGTCGCCGGAGGCGTCGTCGGCGGCAGGGCGGCCTCGTCGAGCAGCACGGTCTTGACGCCCTGGGCGGCGAGCAGGTCGAGGCCGTCGTAGTCGATCTTCCCGTTGGCCGGCCAGTTCAGGGTGGTGATGAGGTCACGGCCGAAGGCCCTGCTGCCGACCAGCCTGGCCGCCTCTACCGCGGTCTTCGCCGAGTCGTCGACGCCGCCGTGGGCCAGCGCCGCCACGTCGGGGTCGGCGTACGGCGTCGCCACGACCGGCTCGTTGACCAGGGCGGTGCGCAGGTCGCCGAGCCAGGCCGCCGCCGCGGTGTCGCCGGAACGGCTCTCCACCTTGTCCTTGACCTTCACCGAGTACGGCTCGCCCAGGGTCTGGGCGTCGTCGATGAGGGAGGGGTCAAGGACCCAGGTGAGGTTCTTGGCCGAGGCGGTGCTCTGGGCGAGCTTGAGCAGGTTGCCCAGGCGCTTGCCCGGGGCCATGGAGGCCGACAGGGTGTCGTCGAGGAAGACGCCGTCGACGGCCCTGCGGGGCTGGTCGACGATCGGCAGCACCATGGCCAGCCGGGTGCGGGCCACCTGGGTGCCGACGGGCATGTGGACCAGGAAGGTGCGCTGGACGGCGATCGGCTGCCCGTAGACGTCGCGCACCTCGACCATGAGCGGGTAAACCCCGAAACGGGTCAGGCTCAGTTGCTGCGGGGTGAAGGTGAAGTCCCAGGAGGCCTTGGCCCCCGGCGCGAGGCTCTCCGGCTGCAGGACGAGTTCGTCGCGCCAGGAGGTCGGCTGGGCGCCCACTCCGCCGACGTAGGCCTCCATGTCGGAGCGCCGCGTGAACGGCTGGGAGGAGTAGTACATCCTGCGCCGCATGCCGGTGACCGTCTGGGTCCCGGTGTTGACGAAGGTGCCGGAGAACTTGATCTCGGTGGTCGGCTCACGGGTCACGTCCGGCGTCAGCGCGCCGATCACCAGCTGGGGCGCCTGCCGCCCGGCGGCGGTCTCAGTCGTCTGGGCACTCGCCGTACCAGGAACGGCCACGGCCGCGGGGGAGAGCAGCGTGGCGGTCAGTACGGCGAGCAGCGTGGCCTTGCGGATCACGCGCTGGCCCGGGGTCGAGTACGGCGCACGCCCGTAATGCTATGGCCTATCCGGCGAGCGGGAAGGTCACCTGCTCCCTCCGTGACCGGGATTGGGCCAGGTCGATGGTCTTCCCTGAAACAAGCGACAGAAGGTGTTCCGTTCTGATGAGCAGCGCCGTACGACGTTCACCCGTGGGGGTGTGGACGAGGTCGCCGGCGCGGGCGAGTCGTTCGTCGACCAGCGTGGTCAGTCCGTCGGGCAGCAGCAGCGGGCAGACCAGCCCGGCCGCGTAGTCGGTCGCGGAGTTCACCGTGAAGGCGGAGGCGGGCCTGACCTTGCGGGCGCCGAGCGCGCCGCCGACGGCGCCGAGTTTGGGCGGGGAGGCGGCGGAGGCGACGACGGCGACGGGTTCTCGCCCCACGGAGGTCGTGGCCTCGAAGACGGTCACCACGACGCAGGTCGCCGGGCTCACGGCCAGCAGTTCCGGCAGTTCCTCGGCGCACGTCATCACACGGGGAAGGCGTACGATCTCATGATGAACCTGGTGTGCGAGGAGCCAGCGGTGGATCGCGAGGGCGTCCTTCATGTGTGTGCTCCTTGCCTCGACTAGCCTCGACGCACGCCCCCGACGGTCTCTTGACCGACCGTAACCTGGTGATCGCTTGAGGTGTATCCCCAGTGGGGAACATGTTCCGTAACCGAAGGACCTACCCGGCTTGTCCCTTTCAAACCTGACTGAGAAGCAGCGGCACGGTATGAGCGAACTGTTTAGAAAGATCGCCCCCGTAGCCGACGAACTCGGCGAGCTGTTCGCCGCGAAGGGGTACCAGATCGCCCTCGTCGGCGGATCGGTTCGTGACGTCTTCCTCAGGAGGATAGGCAACGATCTCGACCTGACCACCGACGCGCGCCCCGAGGCCGTCCTCGACCTCGTGCGCGGCTGGGCCGACTCGGTCTGGACGGTCGGCATCGACTACGGCACGGTCGGCGCCCGCAAGGAC
The DNA here is from genome assembly GCF_040631445.1 of Streptosporangium sp. NPDC020072. Classification (NCBI taxonomy): domain Bacteria; kingdom Bacillati; phylum Actinomycetota; class Actinomycetes; order Streptosporangiales; family Streptosporangiaceae; genus Streptosporangium; species Streptosporangium sp. NPDC020072. The sequence continues at coordinate 76,351 of NZ_JBEYAB010000019.1, forward strand.
GGCTGGCAGCTGGAGATCACCACCTACCGCAGCGAGTCCTACGACCCCGCCTCGCGCAAGCCGGAGGTGGCCTACGGTGACACGCTCGAAGGCGACCTGGCCAGGCGTGACTTCGCGGTCAACGCGATGGCGCTGCGCCTGCCCTCACGCGAGTTCGTCGACCCCCACGGCGGTCTGGACGACCTGCACGCCAAGGTGCTGCGCACGCCCGGCCCCCCGGAGCGCTCCTTCGACGACGACCCGCTGCGGATGCTCAGAGCCGCGAGGTTCGCCGCCCAGCTCGGCTTCACGGTCGATCCGGCGGCGCTGGCCGCGATGACCGCGATGGCCGAGCGCATCGAGATCGTCTCGGCCGAGCGCATCCGTGACGAGCTGGACAAGCTCATCCGCGGCGCCCACCCCCGCGAGGGGCTGACGATCCTGGTCGAGACGGGCCTGGCCGCCCACGTCCTGCCCGAGCTGCCCAAGCTCCGTCTGGAGATCGACGAGCACCACCGGCACAAGGACGTCTACGAGCACACGCTGATCGTGCTTGAGCAGGCGATCGGCCTTGAGGAGAACGGCGCGGACGGCATCCTGCGCTGGGCCGCGCTGCTGCACGACGTCGGCAAGCCGAAGACCCGCCGCCACGAGGCCGGGGGCCGGGTCTCCTTCCACCACCACGAGGTGGTCGGCGCCCAGCTCGCCAAGAAGCGCCTGACGGAGCTGAAGTTCCCCAAGGACGTGGTCTCCGACGTCTCCAAGCTGGTCGAGCTGCACCTGCGCTTCCACGGGTACGGCACCGGCGAGTGGACCGACTCGGCCGTGCGCCGCTACGTCCGCGACGCCGGGCACCTGCTCGACCGCCTGCACAAGCTGACCCGCGCCGACTGCACGACCCGCAACAGGCGCAAGGCCCAGACGCTGTCGCAGACCTACGACCAGCTTGAGGAGCGCATCGCCAGGCTGGCCGAGGAGGAAGAGCTCGGCAAGATCCGTCCCGAGCTCGACGGCAACGAGATCCAGGAGATCCTGGGCGTGCCCCCGGGGCCCGTCGTGGGACGCGCCTACAAGTTCCTGCTGGAGATGCGCCTGGACAGGGGGGTCGTCGGCAAGGAGACCGCCGCGCTCGCCCTGCGCGAGTGGGCCGAGGAGAACGGGATCTCGTCCTGAACCCCTCCTGGGAGGCCCTCGACCGTGAGCACGTGTGGCACCCCTACGCCTCGGTGCCTCCGGCCGTGCCCGTGCACACGGTCTCCAGGGCCGACGGGGTACGGCTGACGCTCGCCGACGGCAGGCGCCTGGTCGACGGCATGTCGTCCTGGTGGGCGGCCGTCCACGGCTACAACCACCCCAGGCTCAACCAGGCGCTGACCGACCAGCTCGGGGACATGGCGCACGTCATGTTCGGCGGCCTCACGCACGAGCCCGCCGTACGGCTGGCGAGCACCCTGGCGGACATGACCGGGCTGCCCCGGGTATTCCTGGCCGACTCGGGCTCGGTCGCGGTCGAGGTCGCGATCAAGATGGCCTTCCAGTTCACCGGGAGGAGCCGCCTGCTCACGGTCAGGGGCGGCTACCACGGCGACACCTTCGGCGCGATGGCCGTCTGCGACCCGGTCAACGGCATGCACCACCTGTTCTCCGGCGCCCTGCCCGAGCACGTGTTCGCCGACCGGCCGCCCGCCGCGCTCGACGAGGACTACCTGGTCCACCTGGAGAAGACCGTCGCCGCGCACGCGGACGAACTGGCGGCGATCATCGTGGAGCCGGTCGTGCAGGGCGCGGGCGGCATGCACTTCTACCACCCCGCCTACCTGCGCAGGCTTCGCGAGCTGGCCGACGAGTACGGCCTGCTGCTGATCGCCGACGAGATCGCCACCGGCTTCGGCAGGACGGGAGAGCTGTTCGGCTGCGACCACGCCGGGATCCGCCCCGACATCATGTGCCTGGGCAAGGCGCTGACGGGCGGTTACATGTCCCTGGCCGCGACGCTGTGCACGGAGCGGGTCGCCGAGGGCATCGGGACGCTCATGCACGGCCCGACCTTCATGGGCAACCCGCTGGCCTGCGCCGTCGCGGGCGCCAGTCTCGGCCTGCTGGCCGAACGCCCCTGGCGGCGGGAGGTCGCCCTGATCGAGGAAGGTCTGACCCGGGGGCTGGCCGAGGCCGCCGGGGCACCCGGCGTCAGGCAGGTGCGGGTGCTCGGCGCGATCGGCGTCATCGAGACCCACGAGCCGATCGACGTCCGGCGCGTCCAGGACGTGGTGATGGATCACGGGGTCTGGCTGCGGCCGTTCGGGCGGTTGCTCTACACGATGCCGCCCTACTCGATCGGCGACGACCTCGGCCTGGTCACGACCGCGATGACGGCAGCGGCGTTCTCGATCGATCCGCCGAGGTGACCGCCCGGTAGACCACGGCGCCGCCGATGTATCCGGCGGTGATGAGCCCGAGCACCAGCATGGACCTGCCGTCGGCGGGCAGCAGCGCGGCGGCGATCGCGGCGGCGATCACGTAGGTGCCGTTGAAGAGCATGTCGTAGAGGGAGAAGGCCCGGCCGAGGTAGACGTCCTCGATGTCGCTCTGCACACGGGTGTCGGTGCAGATCTTGATGCTCTGTCCCGCCAGGCCGAGCACGAAACCGCCGACCGCGAAGCCCCACTGCTGGAACGGCGCGCACAGCGCGAACGACAGCACCCCCGCGCCGGCCAGCATGGTCGGGATCCAGGTGTCGATCTCGAAGCGCTCGGTCGCCCACGGCGTCAGCACCACGGCCAGGGCGTAGCCGACCCCCGAGGTGGCCAGCACCAGGGAGGCCACGTCCAGCGCGTTCTCCGCGCTGTGGGCGAAGTGGTTGCGCGAGAGCATCACGATCATCGCCGTGCACATGCCGTACACGAAGCGATGGGTGGCCATCGCGCCGAGCGCGGCCGCGGCGGCCCGGTGACCAGCGATGTGACGCGCGCCGTCGACCAGGCCGCCGACCACGTTGCGCAGCGCCTGGCCGGCCTGCGGCCTGCCCGCGTCGTGGACCGGGCCGAGGAGGCGCCTGTCCATGGTCCTGGCGATCAGCGCGCTCGAACCGAAGGTGACGCCGGAGATGATCAGGAGAGCCGCCGTGCTGCGGTGGTCGCCGCCGAGGAGCCGGTTCAGCAGGTAGCCGAGCCCCGCGCCGACGAAGGTCACGACGGTGCCCGAGGTGGGGGTGACCGCGTTGGCCGCCAGCAGCCGGTCGCCGGGGACGACGTGCGGCAGCGAGGCGCCGAGGGCGGCCAGGAAGAAACGGTTGACGCCGAGCACGGCGAGCGCTGCGGCGTAGAAGACCCCGTCGGGGACGCCGACGAGCAGCAGCGCGGCGGCCAGGAACAGCAGCGTCGCGCGCACCATCGGCGCGATCACCAGGATCTGGCGCCGGGACCACCGGTCGATGAACACGCCGACGAAGGGACCGAGGATCGAGTACGGCAGGAACAGCACGGCCAGCCCGACGGCGACCTCCGCCGCGCTGGTGTTCTTCTCCGGGCTGAAGAAGGCGAATCCGGTCACCGCGAACTGGAAGACACCGTCGGAGAACTGGGAGGCGAGACGGGTACCGAACAGCCGCCTGAAGTCCTGGCCCCTCAGCAGTACGCGTAGGTCGGATGCGAATGACACGGGCTCAGCCTACGCGTGGCGAATCGGCCACGACGTCAGGAGGAACCCGCCTTGCCGGACACTTCATCACCTTTCATGACGTAACGCTGATCAGGAAGAACGAGCTGACATGGTCACGTACCCTCGGTCGGGTGACAGCTGATGAACACGTCGTGCTCGTCGACCCCGAGGGAAACGCGATCGGCACGGCGCCCAAGGCGACGGTGCACGGTTCCGACACGCCTCTGCACCTCGCCTTCTCCAGCTACGTGTTCGACGGCCTGAGACGGGTGCTGCTCACCCGCAGGGCGTCGCACAAGATCACCTGGCCGGGGGTGTGGACGAACAGCTGCTGCGGGCACCCGCTGCCCGGCGAACCGCTGTCCGGCGCGGTGCTGCGCAGGCTCTCCCACGAGCTCGGTCTCTCCGTCACCGGTGTCGACCTGGTGGTGCCGGACTTCTCCTACCGCGCGGTCATGGACAGCGGGATCGTCGAGCGGGAGCTGTGCCCGGTCTACCGGGCCGTGGTCGACGCCGAGGCCGTCCCCAACCCCGAGGAGGTCGGGGAGACGCGCTGGATGCCGTGGCGGGAGTTCGCAGCCGGGGTGCTCAACGGTGACCTCGCGGTCTCCCCCTGGTGCCGCGAGCAGGTGCCCCACCTGGTGAAGCTCGGCGACGACCCGCTCGGCTGGCCGGTCGCCGACCCGGCGGAGCTGCCGCCCGCCGCCCGTCCCGCCTGACGGCTCGACCCGGCCGTCCGGCCGTACGGCGAGGCCCTCCGCCCGGACCGGGTGGAGGGCCTTGTCATTGGCGGGATGGGCTTCAGCGCTCGACCTCGCCACGGATGAACTTCTCCACGTACTCCCTGGCCTCGTCGTCGGAGTACTGCTCCGGCGGGGACTTCATGAAGTAGGAGGAGGCCGACAGGATGGGCCCGGCGATGCCCCGGTCAAGAGCGATCTTGGCCGCGCGGACCGCGTCGATGATGATGCCGGCGGAGTTGGGGGAGTCCCAGACCTCCAGCTTGTACTCCAGGTTCAGCGGGGTGTCGCCGAAGGACCTGCCCTCAAGGCGGACGTAGGCCCACTTGCGGTCGTCGAGCCACGGCACGTGGTCGGACGGGCCGATGTGCACGTCGGCCTTGCCCATCTCGTGCGGGATCTGCGAGGTGACCGACTGGGTCTTGGAGATCTTCTTGGACTGCAGGCGCTTGCGCTCCAGCATGTTCATGAAGTCCATGTTCCCGCCGAAGTTCAGCTGGTAGGTGCGCAGCAGCTCGACGCCGCGGTCCTCGAACAGCTTGGCCATCACCCGGTGCGTGATGGTGGCGCCGACCTGCGACTTGATGTCGTCGCCGACGATCGGCACACCGGCCTCGGTGAACTTCTCCGCCCACACGGGGTCGGAGGCGATGAAGACGGGGAGCGCGTTGACGAAGGCGACCTTGGCGTCGATGGCGCACTGGGCGTAGAAACGGTCGGCCTCCTCGGAACCGACCGGCAGGTAGGAGACGAGGACGTCGACCTTGTTGTCCTTCAGGACCTGCACGACGTCCACCGGAGCCTCGTCGGACTCCTCGATCATGTCGCGGTAGAACTCGCCGAGACCGTCGAAGGTGTGACCGCGCAGCACGGTGACGCCGAGCGGCGGCACGTCGCAGATCTTGATGGTGTTGTTCTCCGAGGCGACGATCGCCTCGGAGAGGTCGCGCCCGACCTTCTTCGCGTCCACGTCGAAGGCGGCGACGAACTCGACGTCGCCGACGTGGTAGTCACCGAACTTGACGTGCATCAGGCCCGGCACCCGGCTACCCGGGTCGGCGTCCCTGTAGTAATGCACGCCCTGCACGAGCGACGAGGCGCAGTTGCCTACACCGACAATGGCTACGCGCACCGAACCCATGGCACTCGCTCCCCTTGTTCTTAATGGTCAATTGTCTTCCGAGGCGGGGTGCCGCCCCCTGTTATCCGTGCCGGGCGCGGGCGCCCGGGAGGTCCCTTCCTGTGTGGAGCGTCGCTCCTGTTCGGACGCGGAACTCCGTCGCTCCGTGGCGATCAGCTCATTCAACCAGCGCACTTCGCGTTCGACCGACTCCAGACCGTGACGCTGGAGCTCTAGCGTGTAGCTGTCCAGCCGCTCCCGGGTCCTGGCCAGAGCCGTACGGACACCGTCGAGCCGCTCTTCGAGCCTGCTGCGGCGGCCTTCGAGAATCCGCAGCCGCACCTCTGTCTCGGTGTGCCTGAAGAAGGCGAAGTGGACGCCGAAGCTCTCGTCCTCCCAGGCGGAGGGACCGGCCTGGGTGAGCAGCTCCTGGAGGCGCTCCTTCCCCTCCGTCGTCAGCTTGTAGACGATCTTGGAGCGTCTGCCGGTGAGCGTGATGGGGCTCTCGGCGGTGGGCACGTCCGAGTCGTCGTCCTCGACGATGAGCCCGTCGGTCAGGAGCTGACGAAGGCAGGGATAGAGCGAGCCGTAGGAGAACGCGCGAAACATCCCGAGGAGAGAGTTGAGCCGTTTGCGCAGCTCATAACCGTGGAGCGGGGTCTCGTGCAGCGACCCGAGCACGGCGAGCTCTAGCACGCCGCCACGTCCGCCGGCCACGGGAAACCACCACCTCTCGCGTCGATGTATCGAGCCGATACATCCTGAGGATACGTCGGGCCAACATATCTCTGCAATTAACGACTTTCCCAAGAGGTTGGGCGCAAACAGTAAAAAGCCGTAGTCTGGCGCTTATGTGGTCACAGCGAGCGGCAGCGGGCTTGCCCCCCGGCATGGCCAAGACCACTTCCCAATGTGGGAAATTCCACGCTCGGATGGGGGTGGTCTGCCATCGTGGTCCGTGGAACCAGCTGACGGCCTCACCCGTCCTCGGGAACGGAGATCCGCCCCAAAGGGGCGGCTACCAGTGAGCCAAGGCGCTGAGAAAGATCGCGTTCAAGCGGTAATCTCACCCGCCTGCACGCCGTCGTAGACCCCGATGACCGAACGAGGACGCGTGAGTTACAGCAACAGCCATGACCCGGAGCCGTACGGGCGCTCTCAAGCCCCTGACGCGTCTCGCCAGGGACGGCGCCGTCGCTCAGGCACGGGAGCCGCTTCCTCCGCGGTTCCCCCGCCACCGCTTCCCCAAACCGGAGACGCCGGTCAGGCGACCCAGGTTTACCCCCAGCCGAACTTCCAGGGACGGCCGCCTTACGGTGCCCCTGGTCCTGGGCAGGGCGGGCAGGAAGCGCCCCCGCTCGGTGGGCGCAGGGCGGAGGCCGCCTTCGAGGACACCCAGGCCATGCTGGCCGCCCAGGCCGGAGGCTCGTCGCCCACGGCCCACACGGCCGTGCACCAGTCCCCCATGCCGCAGGCCGCCCCGCAGGCGGGACCCGGCGCGCGGGCGGCCATGGACGACCAGGCCACCCAGATCGGCTCGCCCATGCAGGCGTCGGGACCGGCCACGCAGATGAGCACGGGCGCCTCAGGAGGCCCGGCGGCCCCCGGCGGACGCAGGCGCGCGCGCCGCGGCTCCGCGGCGCGGGCCGGCTTCCAGGGACAGGGTGGCGCCGAGCAGCTCGACGGTCCGGGCGGCGGTGGCCCCACGGGTCCCGGCGGAGGCAGTGGTCCCGGTGGTCCCGGCGGCCCTGACGACGAGGACGACCGCAAGCCGCGGCGTACGGGCTGGAAGCGATTCCTGCCGAGCTGGAAGATCGTGGTCGCGGGCTTCACCATCTTCGTCGCGGGCGTCTTTGGCATGATCGCCGTCGCTTACGCCAACATCCCCGTCCCCACCACCACCCAGGCGGACGTGGACGACGAGGGCAGCGTCATCTACTACAGCGACAAGACCGTGCTCGCCCGCCTCGGCGTCAAGCGGACGATCGTCTCGATCGACAAGGTGCCCGAGCATGTCAAGGACGCGGTGATCGCCGCGGAGAACCGCAGCTTCCGCGAGGACAGCGGCATCGACTTCAGGGGCATGGCCCGATCGCTGTGGAGTACGGTCAGCGGCGCCCAGGTCCAGGGCGCCTCGACGATCACCCAGCAGATGGCTCGTAACTACTACGACGGGCTCAGCCAGGAGGTCTCGATCCAGCGGAAGATCAAGGAGATCTTCGTCGCGATCAAGATCAACAAAGAGCTGCCAAAGGACAAGATCCTTGAGCAGTACCTCAACACCATCTACTTCGGCCGCGGAGCCAGAGGCATCCAGGCCGCGGCCAAGTCGTTCTTCAACAAGAACGTCGACGAGCTGACCCCGGAGATGGGCGCCTACCTCGCGGGCCGCATCCAGAACCCCGACGCCTTCGACCGCGCGGAGATAGCCAAGAACCTGGCACCGACCCAGGAGCGCTACACCTACGTGATCAAGGGCATGGCCGAGATGTTCCCCGACAAGTACGGCTCGCTGCCCACCAAGACCCCCACGGCTCCCAAGCGGGTCACCTACGCCAACAAGGACTACTACAAGGGCATCAACGGTTACATGATCACCGAGGTGCTCAAGGAGCTCAACCGCCGGGGGATCAGTGAGGAGGACGTCAAGCGGAACGGCTACAAGATCTACTCGACGTTCGACAAGAAGCTGATGCTCGCGGCGAAGAAGGCCGTCCAGGAGAACACCTCGGGCCTGTCCCCCGAGATCCACACCGGTCTGGCGGCCGTCGATCCCCGCAACGGGCGGGTGCTCGCCTTCTACGGCGGTCCCAGCTTCACCAAGACCGAGTGGAACGACGCGTTCATGTCGCAGAAGCAGGCGGCCTCGGCGTTCAAGCCCTACGTGCTGGCCGCCTGGCTTGAGGCGGGCAACAGCCTCAACAGCTACCTGTCGGGCAAGGGTCCGATCAAGGCGCCGGGCACCAACCCGATCAAGAACTCCCACGACATCCCCGGTGGCTCGGTGAACGTCGTCAGGGCCACCGCCGAGTCCGTCAACACCGCCTTCGTGCAGATGGGCGAGGAGGTCGGCCTCGACAAGGTCATCGGCATCGCCTCCGGCGCGGGCCTCAGCGAGGAGCGGCTCAAGGAGGCGGAGCAGCGTCACGCCTTCGCCATCACGATCGGTTCGGGCCAGGTCACCCCGGTCGAGCAGGCCGGTGGCTACTCGATCTTCGCCAACGCCGGCAAGCACTACGACAACCACGTCGTGATCAAGGTTCTCGACCGTGACAAGGTGACGGTGCTCAAGGAGAACGACCAGCCGACCCAGGTCATCAGCCCCGACAGCGCCGCCGACGCCGTCGCCGCGCTCCAGCAGGTGATCAAGGATCCCAGGGGTACCGGCCGCGCCGCCGCCCTGTCCGACCGGCCGGTCGCGGGCAAGACCGGAACCAACGACGAGAACAAGGAAGCCTGGTTCGTCGGGTTCACCCCGCAGCTGTCCACCGCGGTCGGCATGTACCGCCAGCAGAAGAAGACCAACGCTGAGATCTCGCTGGGCGACATCCAGGGCGCGACCTACCCCACCCGCGTGTGGCACGCCTTCATGCAGGAGGCCATGCGCGGCAAGGAGGTCATGCAGTTCCCGCCGCCCGCCAACGTCGGTACGGACAAGAACCTCGCGCCCAAGCCCGAACCCTCGCCGACGCCGACCGCGACCGAGAACCCCGACGACGGCGACGGTGGTTACGGCGACTACGACGGTGACGGGAACGGCGACCAGGGCGGTGACCAGTGTCAGCCCGGGGACATCTCCTGCGACTCGTCGCTGGACGACAACGGCACCGGGACCGGTCAGCGCGAAGACCCTGACGGCACCGGCGACGGAACCGGTGACGGTACCGGCGACGGGATAGGCGACGGCACGGGAGACGGAACCGGCGACGGCATCGGGCTCGACTCGGGAGCCGCGCCGGGTGCGGCCGTACCTGATCCAAAACCGACAGGACAACACCATTGATGAAGAGCGCCCAGACAATGCCTGTCGCGCTGCCCTCCTTAGGCGCGCGAGTCACCCCCTACATCCCCCTGGCCCTCTTCGGGGCCCTGGGGGCGGTGCTCTCCTTCCTGTGGAAGTGGCCCTGCCGGTTCGGCGGGGCCTGGAACGACGGAACCCTGCAGTTCACGAACTTCTGTTACACCGACATCTATCCGCTGTGGTGGAACGAGAAGCTCAGCGAGGGCAAGATCCCCTACTTCGACTATCCGGTCGAGTACCCCGTCGGCATCGGCGGGATCATGGAGATCTTCCGTAGGATCGCCTCCTCCATGGCTGATCCCGCGGTCGCCTTCTACGACCTGACCGTGATCCTCATGGCCCTGTGCCTGATCGTCGGCGTGGTGCTCATGGCCGCGCTCGCCGGTCCCACCCGTCGCTGGGACGCGCTCTGGTACGCCCTGGCCCCCTCGCTGATCCTCACCGCCTACATCAACTGGGACCTGGCGGCCGGCGCCCTCGCCCTGGCCGCGATGCTCGCCTGGTCGAAGCAGCGGCAGTGGCTCGCGGGCGTCATGCTCGGGCTGGCCATCGCCACGAAGTTCTACCCGGTGATGTTCCTCGGCCCGCTGTTCCTGCTGACGGTGCGCACCGGGAAGTGGAAGCCGTTCCTGCAGACCGTCGGCGGCGTCGCGGCCTCCTGGCTCGTGGTCAACGTCCCGGTCATGCTCGCCGCCTTCCCCGGCTGGAGCAAGTTCTACGTCTTCAGCCAGGAGCGGCGCGCCGACTGGGGATCCATCTGGTACTTCTTCGGCAACAAGCAGTGGCCGTTCCTGGGCGATCCGGCACGGCTCGACATGCTGGGCATCGTCTCGCTCGGCGCCTGCTGCCTGGCGATCGCCGTGCTCGCGGTGACGGCCAAGACGCGGCCCCGGCTGATGCAGCTGTGCTTCCTCACCCTGGCCGCCTTCATGATCACCAACAAGGTGTGGTCGCCGCAGTACGTCCTGTGGCTGATCCCCTTCGCCGTCCTGGCCAGGCCGAACTGGAAGCCGATCGCCCTGTGGCAGATCGCCGAGTGCTGGTACTTCTTCGCGATCTGGCTCTACCTCCTGACCCAGAGGCCGGAGAGCGCGGCCCTCGGCATCACCGACGACACCTACTTCACCGCCGTGTGGGGCCGGGTGATCACCATCCTGATCATGATGGGCTTCGTGGTGCGCGACATCCTCAGGCCGGACAAGGACGCGCTCAGGCAGGACGGGATCGACGACCGGTCGGGCGGGGTCTTCGACGGCGCCCCCGACAAGTTCAGGCTCGCCCTCTCCTGAGACACAACCGTTGACCCTGTTCGCCGCGCCCCTGTTCACGACCGACTGGTCGCTGACGGGGGCGCTCGTCTCGGTGGCGGCCTGCGCGGTGGCCGTGGTGGCGCTGGCCAAGCTGGCAGACACCGAGACGGCCGAGCCTGAGGGGCGGCGCCCCGGTGGCTGGCGGGCGGCCGTGGCGCTGCTGCTCTGGCCGACGTCGGTGTTCCTGGTGGCGGGCTACGACGAGTCGTTGTTCCTGGCCCTGGCGATCCCCGCCTGGCTGGCCGCGCGCCGGGGCCGCTGGCCACTGGCCGCCGCCCTGGCCGCGGGTGCGTCATGCGTACGGATCACCGGGCTGTTCCTCGCCCTCGCCCTGATCGTCGAGTTCTTCGGCTCCGGCACCCCGGTACGGCGGGCGGGATGGCTGGCGCTGCCGTTCGCGCCGTTGCTGCTGCGCTCCGGCTGGCAGCGGCTCAACGGCGGAGACTGGCTGACCTGGGGGCAGGCGCAGGAGGCGGGCTGGGGCCGGTGGTTCGTGTGGCCCTGGGAGTCGCTGGCCTCGATCTGGCGCTCCGCCCTCGCCGAGGAACGCTCCGCGTTGCTGTTCCAGATGGAACTCGCCGGGGCGGTCTTCGCGGTCGGGCTGGTGCTGCTGTTGCTGTTCCTGCGGCGCTGGAGCGAACTCGTCTACGTGGGGCTCCAGGCGGGAGTTCTGATCTGTTCGGCCTCCTACCTGGCGATTCCGCGCGCCGTACTGCTGTGGTGGCCCGTCTTCGTGCTCGTGGCCAGGGCCGGCGCCCGGGGACGCTGGTGGGTGCTCGTCGTCTACGCGCTGCTGACGACCCCCCTGATGCTGCTCAACGCGCTGACCTATCTGGAGAGTGTCAGGGCGGGGTGATCATCCCTACCCACTTCCGGCGAAAAGTAATCCAGAAAAGTTATCCACAGGCTGGGGATTACCATCCCTTGTCGTGGACGGAGCCCCCGTACGGCTTGCCGAAACGGCTACGCTCGAACACATGCCGCTAATCGGAGCTCATGTCGACCAGGACGATCCACTGACCCACGCCAGGGCGCGCGGCGCGGAGGTGGCGCAGTTCTTCCTCGGAGACCCGCAGGGCTGGAAGGCCCCCGTCATCGGGGACAAGACACGGGACATCAAGGACTCCGACGTCGCCGCCTACGTCCACGCCCCCTACGTCATCAACGTGGCCACCTCGAACAACCGGATCCGCATCCCCAGCAGGAAGCTGCTCAGCTCCCATCTGGCGGCGGCGGCCGAGGTCGGCGCCAAGGGCCTCATCGTGCACGGCGGCCACGTCAACGCGGGCGACGACCCCCAGAAGGGCTTCGACAACTGGCGCAAGGTGTTCGAACGCCTTGAGGAGCACGAGGTCCCGGTGCTCATCGAGAACACCGCGGGCGGCGGCAACGCCATGGCGCGGAAACTGGAGAGCATCGCCCGGCTGTGGGAGGCCCTCGACGGCTTCGACGTCGGATTCTGCCTGGACACCTGCCATGCCTGGGCCGGAGGCATCGACCTGGAGCAGGCGGTCGAGCAGATCATGGCCATCACCGGCCGGATCGACCTGATCCACTGCAACGACTCCCGCGACGCCGCGGGCTCGGGCGCGGACCGGCACGCCAACCTCGGCGCGGGCCAGATCGACACCGACCTCATCCTCGCCGCCTGCCGGAAGGCCAACGCCCCCATCGTGGTCGAAACCCCCGGCGACGGCCAGGCGGAGGACATCGCCCTGCTGAGAAAAGAGTTGGCTCAGGGGTAGAAGCCGCCGTGGTAGATGCCGAAGGCGACGCCTACGAAGGAGGCCACGATGCCCACGATGTTGAGGGCGCGTTCCGGGGTCGTCGCCGAGACGTACTGGGAGTAGAGGCCGCCGACGAACCCCACCACGCCAAGCCAGCAGGCAACCGCGTGCGCGGCGGGGAAGAACCCGGCGACGAAGGCGATCAGACCGCAGGCGATGGTGACGACGCTCAGGACGTTCTGCACGGGATGCCGCTGACCGTCGTTGTCCAGTATTCGGGAGATCGGGTTCCCAGGTAGACGAGGCGCGTCCGACATGTTTCCACCTCCCCTTTCCTCTGCTAGAGGAGTGCCCGCGTCCTGACGGCCCAACCATTGACAGCCTGGTAGGCTGGCACGGCTACGTCGCATGGGTGTGTCATCGCCACCCTCCGCCATGGGCGCCGAAATGGGCGTCCGCGGTGAAGACGTCAGCGTCCTCCTGTCACGACACGGTGTCGTGACCGCAAAAGTCCAGAGGAGGTTGGAAGCCAGCATGCGTCGTTACGAAGTGATGGTCATCCTCGACCCTTCGCTCGATGAGCGCACCGTGGCCCCTTCCCTCGACCAGTTCCTCAGTGTCGTCCGCAACGACGGCGGCACCGTGGAGAAGGTCGACGTGTGGGGTCGTCGCAGGCTCTCCTACGACATCGCCAAGAAGCCCGAGGGCATCTACGCCGTCATCGACCTGACCGCCGAGCCCGCGACGGTCAAGGAGCTCGACCGGCAGATGAACCTCAACGAGGGCATCCTCCGCACCAAGGTCCTGCGTCCGGACGTGCACTAACCCCGACTTTTGTCGGGAGGCAGCCGTACTCTGAGCCGATAGACCGCGAAAGGCCGCAGGAAGGGCAACGCTAGCCATGGCAGCAGGCGACACCACGATCACCATCGTCGGCAACCTCGTCGACGACCCCGAGCTGCGTTTCACCCCTACGGGGCAAGCCGTGGCCCGGTTCCGCATCGCGTCCACTCCGAGGTTCCTGGACAAGCAGACCAACGAGTGGAAGGACGGCGAAGGCCTGTTCCTGACCTGCAACGTGTGGCGGCAGGCGGCGGAGAACGTCGCCGAGAGCCTGCAGCGCGGCATGCGGGTCATCGTTCAGGGACGGCTGCGCCAGCGGTCCTATGAGACCAAGGAAGGCGAGAAGCGCACGGTCTACGAGGTCGAGGTCGACGAGGTCGGCCCGTCCTTGAGGAACGCGACCGCCAAGGTCAACAAGACCGCCCGTCAGGGCGGTGGCGGTGGCTTCGGCGGCGGTCCCGCCAACGACCCGTGGGCCTCGGCCGCGCCCGCTCCCCAGGGGGGCGGCAACTACGGCGGTGGCGGCAACTACGGCGGCCAGCAGTCGGGTGGCGGCTTCGGCGGCGGTCAGCCGTCGGGCGGCAACTACGGCGGCGGCAACAACTTCGGTGGCGGCGACTTCAGCGACGAACCGCCCTTCTAGGTCCATCCACGGCCGTCCTCCGGGGCGGCCGGGGCCGCACTGAGAAAACCAGTCCATATCCGCAGCGACCATTCCCGCCGCACGGCGGGGCTCTGAAAGGAGCACCACGATGGCCAAGCCGGCACTGCGCAAGCCTAAGAAGAAGGTTTGCCTGTTCTGCCACGACAAGATCTCCTACGTCGACTACAAGGACACGGCGCTGCTTCGGAAGTTCATCTCCGACCGCGGCAAGATCCGTGCCCGCCGGGTGACGGGCAACTGCACCCAGCACCAGCGTGACGTGGCGACCGCTATCAAGAACGCTCGTGAGATGGCGCTCCTGCCGTACATGAGCACCGCGCGCTAAGGAGGTCCGGACAGATGAAGCTCATTCTCACCAGTGAGGTCACCGGCCTCGGCGCCCCCGGCGACATCGTCGAGGTCAAGAACGGCTACGGCCGTAACTACCTGCTCCCCCGTGGCTTCGCGATCCTGTGGACCCGCGGTGGCGAGAAGCAGATCGCCTCGATCAAGAAGGCGCGCGACGCCCGCGAGATCCGCGACCTGGGCACCGCCCAGGAGGTCGCCGGTCAGCTCAAGTCCCTCAAGGTGGTGCTGAAGACGAAGGCGGGCGAGTCCGGCCGTCTCTTCGGTTCGATCACCACGAGTGACGTCGCCGAGGCCGTCAAGGCCGCCGGCGGCCCGGTGCTCGACCGCCGTCGCATCGAGATCGCCTCCGCGATCAAGAGCCTCGGCTCCCACCGGGTCAGCGTCAAGCTGCACCCGGAGGTCTCCGCAGCTCTCGACGTCGAGGTCGTCGCGGCCTGAGGCCACGCCGGCACCGTACGAGATCGTCGGTGACAGGGCTCCCTTCCCGCTGGAAGGGAGCCCTTGTCCGTTTGGGAGGCGCTATTCCCGACCGATGGGGCTGGTTAACTTACCGTTACCGACAATACGTACAATTCGGGAGTTGTCGTTTCCCCTGGAGGTCCTCCATGCTTCGCCCCTCGATGCTGCTCGCACTCGGCGCCCTCGCCGCCACCGCGGTCGCCTGTGCGCCCGCGTCGGATTCGACGACCGGCACGGGCGCCGACGCCGGCAAGGCCGACGCGTCCGCACCCGCCACCTCCTGCGCCAAGGACCAGCTCGCCCTGAAGACGCCGGGCAAGCTGACCGTCGGCACCGACAAGCCGGCCTACGAGCCGTGGTTCAAGGACGACGACCCGTCCAACGGCAAGGGTTTCGAGAGCGCCGTCGTCTACGCGATCGCCAAGGAGCTCGGCTTCCAGAGCGGTGAGGTCGCCTGGTCGACGGTGAAGTTCGACTCGGCCTTCGCCCCCGGCGCCAAGCAGTTCGACTTCGACCTCAACCAGGTCTCCGTCACCCCCGACCGGGCCAAGGTCGTCGACTTCAGCGACGGCTACTACACGGTCAAGCAGGCCGTCGTCGCGCTGGCCGGTTCGAAGACGGCCGCCGTCACGGACCTGGCGGCCCTGAAGACCGCCAAGATCGGTGTGCAGGTCGGGACGACCTCGCTGCAGGCGGTCAAGGACGTCATCCAGCCCTCCGCCGAGCCGAACGTCTACAACGAGCAGATCGACGTGGTGAACGCGCTGAAGAACAAGCAGGTCGACGCCGTGGTCGTGGACCTGCCGACCGCCTTCTACGTGACCGCGGCCCAGGTCGAGAACTCCAAGCTGGTCGGCCAGTTCGGCGCCGCCTCCGGCACGCCCGAGGTCTTCGGCGCGGTCTTCGAGAAGGGCAGCCCGCTGGTGCGCTGCGTCAACGAGGCGATCGGCAAGCTGTCCGGCTCCGGTGAACTGGCCAAGATCGAGCAAGAGTGGCTCGGCTCGGCGGCGGGCGCTCCGGAGCTGAAGTAGTGACCGTCCGACCCTCGCCGGACGCCTCGGGCTGGGTGAAGAGCACCCGGCAGGTGGAGCGGGAACGCCTGCTCAGGCGGCGTTCGATCCGCTCGGGGTCGATCGCGACCGTCTCGACGCTCCTGGTGGTCGTCCTGCTGGTCTGGGGCGTCACCGCCTCGCCCGGCTGGGTGCGGGTCAGGGAGACGTTCTTCGACCCCGAGCAGTTCGTCAGGGCCTTCCCCGACGTGCTGAGCGGCTTCCTGCTCAACGTCAAGATCTTCCTGATCGCCGAGCCGCTGGTGCTGCTCGTCGGCCTGGCGGTCGCGCTGGTCCGCGGCCTCAGGTCGCCGGTGTTCTTCCCGCTGCGCGCCCTCGCGGTCGCCTACACCGACGTCTTCCGCGGTGTGCCGACCATCCTGGTCATCTACCTCGTCGGCTTCGGCCTGCCCGCCCTCGGTCTGCAGGGCATGCCGACGGATCTGGCGACGCTGGGCGTCATCGCGCTCACGCTGTCCTACGGCGCCTACGTCGCGGAGGTCTTCAGGGCGGGCATCGACTCCGTCCACCCCAGTCAGATCGCCGCGGCCAGGTCGCTCGGGCTGGGACACGGCGGCACCATGCGGCACGTCGTGCTGCCGCAGGCCGTACGGCGGGTGGTGCCGCCACTGCTCAACGACTTCGTCTCGCTGCAGAAGGACACCGCGCTCGTCGCCACGATCGGTCCGCTCGAAGCGCTGCGCCAAGCCCAGATCCACGCCGCGAGCACGTTCAACTACACCCCCTACCTGGTCGGGGCGTTGCTGTTCATCCTGCTGACCATTCCGCTCGCCCGTCTCACCGACTATCTGGCGGCCAGGTCCCAGCGGCGGAGGGGCCAGTGAAGGACACGAATCTGCTGACCGTCGAGGGCCTGTGGAAGAGCTACCACGGCCACGCCGTACTGCGGGGCATCGACCTTGAGGTACGGCCTCACGAGGTGGTCTGCCTGGTCGGCGCCTCGGGGTCGGGAAAGTCCACGTTGCTGCGCTGCGTGAGCCTGCTGGACACCGTGGACGACGGCTCCATCCACCTCGACGGCAGGGACATCACCGACGTCCGCGCCGATCCGGACGCGGTACGCAAGCGCATGGGCGTGGTCTTCCAGGCCTTCAACCTCTTCCCGCACATGACCGTGCTCGACAACATCACGCTCGCCCCCCGCAAGGTGCACGGCGTCGGCAGACGGCAGGCCGAGGAGCAGGCCCGTGAGCTGCTGGAGAGGTTCGGCCTGGCGGACAAGGCGGGGGCCTACCCCGACAGGCTCTCCGGGGGTCAGCAGCAGCGGGTGGCCATCGTCAGGGCGCTGGCCGTCAAGCCGCTGCTGATGCTGCTCGACGAGGTGACCTCCGCGCTCGATCCCGCGCTGGTCGCGGAGGTCCTTGAGGTCATCAGGGAGCTCAAGGCGAGCGGGATGACCATGATCCTGACGACCCACGAGATGGGTTTCTGCCGGGAGATCGCCGACACCGTCTGCTTCCTCGACGGCGGTGTGCTGCTGGAGAAGGCGCCTCCCGAGGAGTTCTTCACCGACCCCAAGGAGCCGAGGACCAGGCAGTTCCTGCGCAGTGTGCTCGACGCCCGTCGCATCTGAGCCTCAGCGTCTGTGCCGTCCCCGCAGGCCGGAGCCGGCGGGGCCGCTCCCGTTCCCGGCGAGCACGCTGTTGTGTCTGCCGTACAGGAGGTAGACGAGCAGGCCGACGGCCATCCAGGCGGCGAAGTACAGCCAGGTGACGATCTGGAGGTTGACCAGCAGCCACAGGCAGGCGGCGATCGAGGCGACCGGCACGAAGGGGGAGAACGGCACGCGGAAGCCCCTGGGCAGGTCGGGCATGGTCCGCCGCATCCTGAGGACTCCCGCGGCCACGGCCACGAAGACGAACAGGGTGCCGATCACGACCAGCGGTTCGAGCGTGAGCACCGGCACGAACTCGGCCATGAGGATCGCCACGACGCCGATGAGCAGCGTCACCCGGGTCGGGCTGCGGTAACGCCGGTCGACCCTGGCCAGTGAGCGGGGGAAAAGGCCGTCCCTGGCCATGGAGAACATGACGCGGGTCAGGCCGACGAGCAGCACCAGGACGACCGTGGTGAGGCCCAGGACCGCGCCGAGGTTGATGACGTGCACCATGAAGCCCTCACCCGCCGCGCGGAAGGCGTTGGCGAGCGGCGCCTCGGTGTCGATCCTGTCGTAGGAGATCATGCCGACCATCACCAGCGCGACCGCGATGTAGACGACCGTGGTGACGATCAGGCTGCGGATGATGCCCTTGGGCACCGACAGGGGGGCGTCCTCGGCCTCCTCGGCGGCGGTGGCCACGACGTCGAAGCCGATGTAGGCGAAGGTGATGACCGCCGAGGCGGCGAAGATGCCGAACCAGCCGAACGCGCCCGGCTGGCCGAACAGCAGGCCGAGCAGCGGTGAGTGCAGGGCGTCGACGGACGGCCCGGCGGGGGCAGGGGGAACCGGGATGGCCGACAGGTTGCGCTGGTCGAAGTGGGTGGCGCCGACCACGATGACGGCGCCGATGGCCAGCAGCTTGGCGGCGACGATGACGCGCAGGGCCCGCAGGCCGATCCTGGTGCCCAGTGTGATCACGACCGTCATCAGCACCAGGATGAACAGCGTGAACAGGTCGAACCCCTCGGAGCGGCCGACGAACGAGGCCAGGGGTTCGGGGAAACGCACTCCGAGGTCGGTGAGCAGCTGGGCGGCGTACAGCGACCAGACGCGGGAGACGCCCGCGCCGGCCAGCAGCAGTTCGAGCACCAGGGCCCAGCCGACCGCCCAGGCCCAGACCTCGCCGAAGATGACGTAGGTGAAGGTGTAGGCGCTGCCCGAGGTGGGCAGCGCCGAGGATAACTCGGCGAAGCAGAAGGCGACGAGCAGGCTGGTGATACCGGCGATCATGAACGAGAGGACGACGCCGGGGCCCGCCATGGTGGCCGCCTGGCGTCCGGCGAGGCTGAAGATGCCCGCACCGATCATGACGCCGACGCCCATGACCACGAGGTCCATGGGGCCGTACGCCCTGGGCAGGCCATGGCGCGCGCCGCCGGTCCATCGGTTTGTCGCTTCACTGGGGGGTAGGCGGCGGACGATCGACGAGGAGTGACCTTCGGGCACGACGTGTCCCAATCATGGAGGGTGGACAACCGTATTGCCGGACTGCTCACAGTGCCGCAGGGGGCGCCGTGGGACAAGAGTCTGCTGGTTACGTGGCGGACACCTCCCGATCACGCACCGATCACCAGCCACGCCCCGCCTCTGGCCCGCAGCCCCAGGGCGAGGAACCGGGCGCCCATCCACACCCCCAGCGCCAGCCACAGCATGACCAGACCGCCGCCCGACAGCACGACCGCCAGCGCGACCGGCAGGTAGGCCAGCGTCGTCCACAGGCCCGCCCAGGCGAGGTAGCGCTGGTCACCGGCGCCGATGAGCACCCCGTCCAGGACGAAGACCACTCCGGCGACCGGCTGCAGGAGCGCCACGACCAGCAGCGGGCCGAGCAGGTGCTCCGTGACCTGGGGGTCGGCGTCGAAGACACCCGGCACGAACGGCCTGGCGGCGAGGACCAGGAGCCCGAGCACCACGCCGGAGCCGACCCCCCACCCGACCATCCTGCGGGTCGCCTGCCGTGTCGCCTCGGCGTCCCCGGCGCCCAGGGCGTGGCCCGTGATGGCCTGCCCGGCGATGGCGATGGCGTCCAGGGCGAAGGCGAGCAGTGTCCAGATCCTGAGGGCGATCGTGTGGGCCTCGATCTGTCCCTCTCCCATGCGGGTGGCCAGCGTGGCCGCCACGGCCAGCACCACCTGCAGGCACGCCGTACGGATGATCAGGGCGACCCCGGCCGTTCCCGCCGACCTGATGCCCGCCAGGTCGGGGCGGACCGGAGCGCCGTACCGGCCGAAGACGAGGGCCAGGTAGACGACGGCGCCCAGCGACTGGGCCAGCACCGTGCCCCAGGCGGAGCCCGCCACACCCCAGCCGAGGCCGAGGACGAACAGGACGTTGAGCAGCGCGTTCAGCGCGAAGGAGCCGACCGAGACCAGCAGTGGGGTCGTGGTGTCCTGCATGCCCCGCAGTACGCCGGTCCCGGCCAGCACCAGGAGCATGGCGGGCACGCCGAGCAGGCTGATCCGCAGGTAGGTCACCGCCTGCAGGGCCATCTCCCCCTCCGCGCCGACCAGGGAGACCAGTGAGGGCGCGAGCGGCCAGACAACGGCGATGATCGCCAGCCCGGCGGCCGCGGCCAGCCAGAGGCCGTCGCCGCCGTGCCGTACGGCCCGCGCGGTGTTGCCCGCGCCGACCTGACGGGCCACCGCGGCCGTCGTGCCGTAGGCGAGGAAGACGCACAAGGAGACCAGCGCGCCGAGCACCGTGCTCGCCACGCCGACGGCGCCGAGCGCGGGCGCGGGCAGGTGGCCGACGATGACGGTGTCGGTCAGCAGGAACAGGGGTTCGGCCACCAATGCTCCGAAGGCGGGGACCGCCAGACGCAGGATCTGCCTGTCATGGTCGCGGCCCGTCCGGGAGGTAAGCGGCATAGCTGCATTGTGTCTCTTACCACCGAGGAGGCCGTCGGCGGGACCAACGGGACGGCCGGGGAGGCTCACGGCGTGTCGCCGCAACTTTCTTTTCTCCACAGGCAGTGGATTAAGTTTTCCCAGCTCAGAAAGGCCTTGTGGACAAACCCCACTGGTTATCCACAGGACTTTCCCCAGGCTGCCCACATGTCTGGCCGAGAACTGCACACCTTATCCACACCCCTGTCGACAGGCCGCGTTGCCACGTCGTCCGGTGGGCGCGAGACTGTCAGACCGGTCGGCTAAACCTTAAGATGGCGAAACCATGTTCGAATGAGGGGGTGCGAGGTGAGCATCGCGGAGCCACCTGTCTTCGAGCCTGGATTCGAGCGCACCCCGCCGAACAACATCGAGGCCGAACAGTCCGTCCTCGGCGGCATGCTCCTGTCCAAGGACGCCATCGCCGACGTCGTCGAGATCCTCAAGTCCGACGACTTCTACCGCCCCGCCCACCAGCTCATCTACGACATCATCACCGACCTGTACGGCAGGGGCGACCCGGCCGACGCCGTCACCATCTTCGGTGAGCTGCAGAAACGCGGCGAGGTCGCCCGCGTCGGCGGCGCCGCCTACCTCCACACGCTGACCTCCGTCGTGCCGACCGCCGCCAACGCGGGCTACTACGCGCGCATCGTCCGCGAACAGGCCATCCTCAGACGCCTCATCGAGGCGGGCACCCGCATCGTCTCCTTCGGGTACGGCGGGCAGGACGAGGAGGTCGACGACCTCGTCGACCGCGCCCAGGCCGAGATCTACAAGGTCACCGAACGCCGCACCTCCGAGGACTACGTCCCCCTCGCCGAGATCATGCCGGGTGCCCTCGACGAGCTTGAGGCCATCGGCGGCAGAAGCGGCCAGATGGTCGGCGTCCCCACAGGCTTCCAGGACCTCGACGGCCTCACCAACGGCCTCCACCCCGGCCAGATGATCGTCGTGGCCGCCCGGCCCGCCATCGGCAAGGCGCTCGCCCTCGACACCCCCCTGCCGACGCCGGACGGCTGGACCACCATGGGCGAGGTCGGCCGGGGCGACCACCTCATCGGCGCGGACGGCAGGCCGACCCGGGTCGTCGCCGTGACCGACGTGCTGCACGGACGACCCTGCTACGAGGTCGAGTTCGACGACGGCACGGTGATCGTCGCCGACGCCCTGCACCAGTGGCGGACGGTCCACGCCGTGGTGACGACCGAGGAGATCGCCCGCACGCTCCGCGCCGAGGACGGCGGGCCCGCCCACGCGGTCGCGGTCGCGGCGCCGTTCGACCTTCCCGAGCGCGACCTGCCGGTGCCGCCGTACGAACTCGGGGGCGGGCGTATCCCCCCTGCCTACCTGCGGGCGTCCCTGGAACAGCGCCGCGAGCTGCTCAAGGTCCTGACGGGCGGCGATGAGCGGGTCCGGATCCCCGCGACGGAGGGACCGCTCGCCGAGGACGTCCTCGAACTGGCCCTGACCCTCGGCCACCGGGCGACCATGAGCGGGTCCGTGATCGACCACGTGATCGACCTCGCCACCGAGCAGGTCCGGCACGTCGTGGACGTCAGGGCGGTGCCCTCGGTGCCGGTCAGGTGCGTCGAGGTGGACAACGCCGACCACACCTACCTCGCGGGAAGGGCCTGCGTGCCCACCCACAACAGCACGCTCGGGCTGGACTTCGCCAGGTCCGCCGCGATCAGGCACGGCATGACCACCGTCGTGTTCTCGCTGGAGATGTCGCGCAACGAGATCACGATGCGTCTGCTGTCCGCAGAGGCCAAGGTGTCGCTGCAGTCGATGCGCTCGGGCACGATGACCGACGACGACTGGGCCAAACTGGCCAGGCGGATGGGCGAGGTGGCCGAGGCGCCGCTGTTCATCGACGACTCGCCCAACATGTCGATGATGGAGATCCGGGCCAAGTGCCGCCGCCTCAAACAGCGCAACGACCTGCGCTTCGTCATCATCGACTACCTGCAGCTGATGTCCTCGCCGAAGAAGACGGAGAGCCGGCAGAACGAGGTCTCGGAGATCTCCCGATCGATCAAGCTCCTCGCCAAGGAGCTTGAGGTCCCGGTCATCGCGATCTCCCAGCTGAACCGTGGTCCGGAACAGAGAACCGACAAACGCCCCATGGTCAGCGACCTTCGCGAATCCGGATGCCTGACCGCGGACACCAGGGTTCTCCGTGCCGACACCGGAGCCGAGGTCTCCCTCGGCGAACTGCTGGAACGCGACGAGCGAGACATTCCCGTCTGGTCGCTGGACGAACGACTCCGCCTCGTGCCGCGCACGATGACCCACGTGTTTCCCAGCGGGGTGAAGGAGGTTTTCCTGCTCCGCATGAAGTCGGGGCGTGAGATCAGGGCTACGGCCAACCACCCCTTCATGACCTATGATGGCTGGCTCCCGCTGGACCGGCTCGGCGAGGGGACACGGCTGGCCGTACCCCGGCATGTGCCCGCTCCCCGGCAGCTCAGAGAGTGGCCGCAGGAGAGGGTCGTGCTCCTGGCTCACATGATCGGCGACGGGTCGTTCGTCAGGTCTCAGCCGATTCGCTACGCCAGCAAAGACGAGGCGTGTCTGACGGCCGTGACCGAGGCGGCCACGCACTTCGGTGTTACGGCGGTCCGGGATGACTACGAGGCGGCCAGAGTGACCACCCTGCGGTTGCCCGCCCCCTATCGGCTGACCCACGGCAAACGCAACCCGATCGCCGCCTGGCTGGACGCGCTCGGCCTCTTCGGACTGCGCAGCCACGAGAAGTATGTTCCCGACGAGGTCTTCTCACTGGCCCGGTCTCAGACCGCCCTCTTCCTCAGGCATCTGTGGGCGACCGACGGCTGTGTCTGGTGGGACGAGAAGAACGGCCAGGCACGTGTCTACTACGCATCGACGAGCCGGCGTCTGGTGGACGACGTCGCCAGGCTCCTGCTGCGTTTCAACGTGATGACACGGATCAAGCAGGTCCGCAAGGGAAACCACCGTCCGGGCTACCAGTTGCACGTCTACGGTGCGGAGAACCAGCTCCGCTTCCTCGACGACATCGGCGTCCACGGTGAACGGGCCGAACAGGCCGCGCGCTGCGTCGCGGCATTGCGTGAGGTCACGGGTAACACGAACCTCGACACGATTCCTCGTGAGGTCTGGGATCGTGTCAAGGACGTGCTGGCGGACAAGCGGATGACCCATCGGGAGTTCTCCTTTGAGCTCGGCACGCAGTTCTGCGGTAGCGCCCTGTGGAAGGGCGCTCCCAGTCGGGAGCGTCTGGGCAGGGTCGCCGTGATCCTGGACGACGCCGAACTTGAGATGCTCGCGACCAACGACGTCTTCTGGGACGAAGTGCTGTCGATCGAAAGCCAGGGGGAGGAACCTGTCTACGACGCCACGGTCCTCGGTACCCACAACTTTGTGGCGAACGGCATCAGCGTCCACAACTCCATCGAGCAAGATGCGGACATGGTCATCCTTCTGCACCGGGAGGACGCCTACGAGCGGGAGTCGCCCCGGGCGGGTGAGGCCGACCTGATCGTGGCCAAGCACCGTAACGGTCCGACCGCCACGGTCACCGTGGCCTTCCAGGGGCATTACAGCCGTTTCGTCGACATGGCGCACTGAGACGCCCGGTCCGTTGTGGCCGACGGTGGTTTCGCGGGGCCAGGCGTCCGTCGCGGACTGGAGGAGCGGGGTCGTTCCCGGGCCGACACGTGCTCTGAGATCCCCTGTGGGCGTCCGGCTCAGCCGTCCCACGGCCCCGCCGTACCCGGTTTGCGGTGGTTTCGGAGGCGGCTCCCACGTGGTTGACTGGCGCGATGAGTGATGATCCGGAGAGTCTCTTCTTCCCTTCGGCTGAGGCGTTCGAGGAATGGCTGGCCGCCAACCACGCCTCCTCGTCAGGGCTCTGGCTCAGGGTCGCCAGGAAGGTGCCGGGGGTCGAGTCGCTGGACTACCCCCAGGCACTCGACGTGGCGCTGTGCTACGGCTGGATCGACGGGCAGAAGAAGGGCTTCGACACCACGTACTGGTTGCAGCGGTTCACCCCGCGCAGGCCGCGGAGCAGGTGGTCGAAGGTCAACCGCGACAAGGTCGCCGCACTGCTCGAACAGGGCAGGATGCAGCCCGCGGGCCTGCTGGAGGTCGAGCGCGCGAAGGAGGACGGCCGCTGGGAGGCGGCCTACGAAGGGTCGCGGACCGCGACCGTCCCCGAGGACCTGGAGCTCGCCCTGGCCGGCAACCCCGCCGCGCGGGAGTTCTTCGCGACGCTGGACAGCCGTAACCGCTACGCGGTCCTTTACCGTGTCCAGGACGCCAAGAAACCGGAGACCAGGGCACGCCGCATCGAGCGGTACGTCACGATGCTCGCCGAGCACAAGAAGATCTACCCCTGAGCCCTACAGGATCGGCCGGACGTGGGTGGTGAGGCGGTCGCCGTCCAGGACGTGCAGGGCGATCTGCGGAGGCAGGGAGAGGTCGAACGAGCGGCGTTCCGCGGTCTCCGTGGGCAGGAGCAGGGTGTTGATCACACCGGGGGCGACCAGCAGGGGACGACCGGCGAACCAGGTGCTCGCGGGGGTGTGGGCGTGCCCGGCCAGGACGGCGACCACCTGGGGGTGACGGCTCAGGACGGCTTCGAGCCGCTCGGGCTCGCGCAGCCGGATGTCGTCCACGTACGGGATGCCCAGCGGGACGGCCGGGTGGTGCATGCCCACGAGGGCCGGGACGTCGGGCGACTCGGCGAGCACCCCGTCGAGCCAGGCGAGGGTCTCCTCCGTCAGCAGGCCGTCGTGCCGTCCGGGAACGCTGGAGTCGCACAGGGCGACGACGAGGCCGTCGAGCCGCAGGACCTGGTTGACGGGGTCGTCGCCGTCCTGGTCGAGGAGGACCTTGCGGAAGGCGGCCCGGGAGTCGTGGTTGCCGGGGCAGATCACGGTCGGGTGGCGTGAGGTGAGCGCCTGCCTGGCGATCTCGTACTCCTCCACCGTGCCGTGGTCGGCGATGTCCCCGGTCACGATGACGGCGTCGAGCGGACCGGGCAGACCGTCCAGGTGACGCATGACGGCTCGGGTCCGTTCGACGCTGCGGGGGGAGTCATCGATGTGGATGTCGCTCACGTGGGCCAGTGTCAGCATCGTCCAAGATTGACATGCGTCAGGGGAGCAGGACGAGACGCCCCCTGAGGCCGCCCCGGCTGAGCCGTTCGTGGGCCTTCGCGGCGTCGTCGAGGGGGAGGGTGTCGGCGACCCTGAGGCTCAGCCGTCCCTCACCCGCCAGTCCGGCGAGCTCGGCGAGCCGTGCGCCGTCGGCGCGGACCCAGACGTTGGACACCCTGGTGCCGCGCAGCGGGCGGGGGACCGCGCCGTCGAGGACGGCCGCGAAGGAGCCGCCGCCGCGTACGGCGGTGAGCGCAGCCGTACCGACCACGGCGGCGTCGACGGCGCCGTCGACCCCTCCGGGCACGAGTTTCCTCACGGCCGTGCCGAGTTCGGCACCGCGCGGCACGAAGAACTCGGCGCCGAGACGGCGGACGAGGTCCTCGTCCTCCTGGCCCGCGACGGCGACGACCCGCAGCCCGCGCAGTACGGCCAGCTCCACGGCGTGGCCACCGACCGCCCCCGCGGCGCCGGTGACCAGAACGCTCTGGCCTTCGGACAGTTCCAGCAGGTCGAGGGCCTGGTCGGCGGTGAGGGAGTTGAGCGGGAGCGTGGCCGCCTGTACGGCCGTGACGCCGTCGGGGATGAGGGCCAGGGCGTCGGCGTCCAGCACGACCTGTTCCGCGTAGGCGCCCAGGGGAAGGTCGAGCCGGTCGACCAGACCCACGACCCGGTCGCCGGGGGCGAACCCGGTGACGCCCGTGCCGACCTCCTCGACCACCCCGGCCAGGTCCCAGCCGATCCCGTGCACGTCGCGCTGGTCGGCGAGCCCGATTTCGACGAGGACTCCCGCCCTGGTCGCCACGTCGACGGGGTTGACGCCCGCCGCCTCGACCCGGACCCGGACCTGTCCCACGCCCGTCTCGGGGACGGGAACCTCCTCGATCTCAAGCACTTCCGGTCCGCCGAACGAACGAACGACCACAGCGCGCATCATCGCCTCCTCAGGGTTTCGATGAGGCGAACCTATGGAGTGTTACTCTCCATAAGGAAGTACGCACCCGGAAGTGCGTACCGCACCGGAAGGGGCGCCATGACCACCCGTACGGCGGCGCAGCGGCGGCAGGAGGCGAAGGTGGCCTACGACGCCTTCCTGGCCACCTGCCCGGCCAGGCAACTGCTCGACGCGATCAGCGACAAGTGGGTCAGCCTGGTCCTGAACGCGCTGTCCGGCGGACCGAGGCGCTACAGCGACCTGGACAGGATCATCGCCGGCGTCAGCCAGAAGATGCTCACCCAGACCCTTCGGAGCCTGGAGCGCGACGGCCTGGTCGAAAGGACGGTCACCCCCTCGGTCCCGGTGCGGGTCGACTACGCCCTCACCGATCTCGGCCGTGACCTCCAGGTCCTCATGCTGGCCATCAAGTCGTGGGCGGAGGGCAACATCGAGCAGGTCCGCGACGCCAGGGAGGCCTACGACGCGCGATCAGGCGGTTGAGCCGCCGTCGGCGACGATGTCGGCTCCGACCACGTACCCCGCGTCGGCCGAGGCCAGCCACAGGACCGTGCCGGTCGCCTCGTCGAGGGAGCCGACGCGACCCGCGGGGATCTGGTCCTTCACGCGTTCGGCCCGGTCGGCCTCGGTCTCGCCGGGCCGCATGGACATCGACGTGTCGTGACTGCCGGGGCTGAAGGCGTTGATCCGCACGCCCTGGCCGATGTACTCCAGCGCGGCGGTGCGGGTCAGCGCGGTCACCGCGGCCTTGGAGGCGGCGTAGGCGCCGAACCCGGGCAGGCGCTTGTGCGCGCCGATCTGCGAGCTGAAGTTGACGATCACTCCGCCGCCCCCGGCGACCATGGCCGGGATCTCGTGCTTCATCGACAGGAAGACGCCGGTCAGATTGACGTCGAGCACCCGGGCGAAGTCATCCTCCGGCTGGTCGGCGACCTTGCCCGTGGCCAGCACCCCGGCGTTGTTGACCGCGACGTCCAGTCTGCCGTACCGGCCGACGATCTCGCCGACCAGCGCGGCGACGGAGGCCGAGTCGGTGACGTCCGCGGTCAGCGCGGCGATCCGGCCACCGTCGGCGTCGGCGTCGGCGTCGGCGTTGGCCAGCTTCACGGTCTGCTCAAGGGCCTCGCGTCCACGGCCGGAGACCACCACCTGGGCGCCCTCCCTGGCGAAGCCGAGGGCGACGGCCCTGCCGATGCCCGACCCGCCCCCGGTGACCAGGACGACCTTGTCGTGGAACCTCATGTCCCCTCCATATAGGAACGATCAGTCAAGAATTTTGAGTGCCTGAGCGGCCGCGTCGCGCAGCCGTTCCGGAGCGGACCGGCCCTTGGCCGTCAACCGCAGCCCCTGCAGGAAGACCAGCAGGAACCGGGCGAGCGCCACGGGATCGCGGTCGGCGGGCAGTTCCCCCTGCGCCCGCGCCCTGATGAGCGCCGAGGTCAGCGCCGTCTCCAGGCAGGTCCAGTTGGCGTCGACGATCCCGGCGACCCGCTCGTCGCCGGGAAGGAGCTCGCCCGCCGCGTTCACGATCATGCAGCCGCGCCGGTCGCCGATCGAGTCCTCGGTGTAGAGCTCGACCAGCCCCCGTACGGCGGGCAGCGCGGCCCCGGGCTGGGACAGCAGCTCGACCGGCGAGGGGTTCCTGGAGTTCGCGTAGCGCCGCAGCGCCTTCAGGTAGAGGTCGTGCTTGCCGCCGAAGGTGGCGTACAGGCTGGCCCTGCCGATGCCCAGCCGGTCGACCAGGTCACTCATGGAGGTCGCCTCGTAGCCACGCTCCCAGAACAGCTGGAGAGCCGCCTCAAGGGCGACCTCCGGGTCGAACTCCTTCGTTCTCGCCATGGGGAGAAGGCTACGCCTATCTGGAACGAACGGTCAAATAAAAGTACGGCCCACGCCTCCGCGCGTGGGCCGTACCCGTACCTACTCCCAGCGGAACAGCCGGATCGCCAGTGTCACCGTGACCAGTACGGTCCCCGCCATCACCACCAGGTGCAGCGGCTGCGGCGCGTGCCCCGCCCACGTGTCACGCAGTGCCTGGGCGAACGGCGCCAGCGGCAGGAAGTCACCGATCCGGCGCACCAGGTCGGGCAGCATCTCGCGGGGAATCCACATGCCCCCGACGAACAACAGCGGGAACATCAGCAGCGAGCCGATCCCCGACGCCGACTTCACGCTCGGCGCGACCGCCGCGATCAGCAGGCCGAGACCGAGCAGCGAGGCGGTGCCCAGCAGGAACACCCCGACGAAGGCCAGCGGGCTCCCCGGCAGGGGGACCCCGATGGTCACGTGGCCCAGCACGATCAGCAACACGGTCGACAGCACCGCGACACCGATGTTGTTGACCACCTGGGCGATCAGCAGCCGAACCGGTGGCACCGGCGTGGTGGACAACCGGCGCAGAATGCCGTTCTCCCGATAGGCCACCAGTACGGCGGGCAGTGCGGACAACGCCATCGTCACCACGGACAGGATCACCATCATGCCCGGCAACTGGGTGTCGATCACCCGCTGCCCGCCCATCTCGGCACTCGCCTCCTGGAAGGAGGGAATGCTGCCCAGCCCCAGCAGCAGTCCAAGCGGCAGCAGGATCGCGAAGATCGGTCCCGCCGGGTCACGGAGGAAGAGCTTCGCCTCCATAATGATCATCTTGTTCACGTGGAGATCTTCTTTCCGGTGAGGGCGAGGAACGCGTCGTCGAGAGTGGCCTGCTCGGCCCGCAGGTCCTTGGGGACGACCCCGGCCATGGCCAGGGCGGTCGTGACCGCCAGCAGCAGCTCACCGCTTCCCGTGACCTCGACCCTGGCGCCGTCCCGCCGTACCGCGCTGACCTGGGGCAGGTCGGCGAGCGGCGCCGTGTCGAAGAGGGCGGGGGCGCGGAAGGTGACCCGTTGGGAGTCCCTGACCCGTGCGATCAGCCCGTCGGGGCTGTCCACGGCGACCAGCCTGCCCGCGTCGATCAGCGCGAGCCGGTCACAGAGCCGTTCCGCCTCCTCCATGAAGTGGGTGACCAGCAGGATCGTCACCCCGTCCGCCCTGATCTGCTCGATGAGCTCCCAGGTGTCCCGGCGGGCCTGCGGGTCGAGGCCGGTGGTCAGCTCGTCGAGGATCGCCACCTTGGGGTTGCCGACCAGCGCCAGCGCGATGGAGAGCCGCTGCTTCTGACCGCCGGAGAGAGTGGCGTACCGCGCGTTCCGCTTCTCGGCGAGCCCGACCCGCTCGATCAGCGCGCGCCAGTCGGCGGGCTCCCGGTAGAAGGAGGCGTACAGCTCCATCGCCTCCCACACCTTGATCTTCGCGGGCATGGCGGAGCTCTGCAGCTGGACGCCGAGCCGCTCCTTGATCTCGGCACGATGAAGGCCACCCAGCACCTTCACGGTTCCGGCGTCCGGGACGCGCAGCCCCGCGACGCACTCGACGGTGGTCGACTTGCCGGCGCCGTTCGGGCCGAGGACGCCGAAGATCTCCCCCTCCTCGACGGAGAAGGACACGCCGTCGACCACGAACCGGTCGCGGTACTTCTTTCTGAGGCCGTTGACCTCGATAACCTTCATGCCGACGACGCTAGGAAACCTGGCCCGGAACCCAGAAGCCGTTTGGATACACGGCGAAGGTGGGGTTTCCTACACCCCGAAGGGGAGTTGTTGTCATTGGATGTCCGGTTCGGATCGCCGACACTCATATCCATGAGGCGACACACGGTGGCGGTCGGCAGAGCCCTGGCGATGGGGACGATGGCCCTGGCGGACCTTGTACTGCTTGTGATGAGCATGTTCGCCGGGCTGCTCACCATCATCGGAATGATCTTCTTCTTCCCGCCCGTGATCAGGGTGATCCGATGGCGTACGGCCATGGCCAGAAGGCTGACGGGCAGGTGGCTCGGCACCGAGGTGCTCCCGCCGTACCTGCCGCCCCCTCCGCCGGTCAGGCCCCAGCCCGACGGCTGGTACCGCTACCAGCGCCAGCTCTACAAGACGCCGTGGTGGCCCAACTGGAACAACCGGACAAAGTGGATATTCACCGACCCCGCGACCTGGCGTGACACGGCCTGGGTGCTGCTCAACCCGATCGTCGGCGGCAGCCTGGCGGTGGTCCCCCTGCTCATGGCCGGTTACGGCCTGACCCTGCCCTGGCGCTGGGCGCCGCAGGCCGCCCCCCTCGGGCTTGTCATCGCGGCCCTCGGCGTCGCGGCGACCCCGTGGCTGCTGCGCTTCTACGGCTGGTGGAACAGGCTGCTGCTCGCGCCAACCGCCAGATCCGTGCTGGCCAGCAAGATCAGGCGGCTCAACCAGGTCAGGCTGGACACGGTGGACTCCCAGGCCGCCGAGCTACGGCGGATCGAACGCGACCTGCACGACGGCGCCCAGGCCAGGCTCGTCGCCATCGGCATGACCCTCGGCGCGGCCGAGGAACTAGTCGACAAGGACCCCCAGGCTGCCAAGGCGCTGCTGGCCAAGTCGCGCGAGGCCTCATCGACCGCCCTCACCGAACTGCGTGACCTGGTCAGGGGCATCCACCCGCCGGTCCTGGCCGAACGGGGACTCGGCGACGCCATCAGGGCGCTGGCACTGGACAGCCCACTGAAGATCAAGGTCACCGTCGACCTCAAGTCACGTCCCGAGGCACCCGTCGAGTCCGCGGTCTACTTCTCGGTCAGCGAACTGCTCACCAACGCCGCCAGGCACGGCGGCGCGGAACGCGTCTGGATCGACATCAGCGGCCAGGGCAGGACACTGCGCGTCACCGTCACCGACGACGGCTCCGGCGGCGCCGACCCCGCACGCGGCAGCGGTCTGGACGGCATCGAGCGACGCCTTGCCGCCTTCGACGGGATACTCGCCCTCAGCAGCCCGCCCGGCGGCCCCACCACCGCCACGATCGACGTGCCCTACGCGCTGGTCACACCGCAGGGGGACACCCCCTCCATGCCCCGGTGGAAGTACGCGGCCGTCGCGATCGGCTGGTGCGTCGGCTGGCTCCCCACGTTCCCCCAGGGCCTGGTCCCCGCGATCCTCAAGATCACCGGTGTTGAGGAACGAAGCTGGTTCCTCGCGCTCTACCTGCCCGAGCCGCTGCAGTGGCCGATGATCGTCTTCAACATCCTCCTCGGAATGGCCCTGTACGGCATGGCGATCGGCATCCCCACCGCTCACGCCCACAAGCACGAACTCAGGAACGGATGCATCTAAAGTGGGACCGGTGCACCCCAGAGTCGTCATCGCCGAAGACCTCTACCTGCTGAGAGACGGACTGGTCCACCTGCTTCAGGCCCACGACTTCGAGGTCGTCGCGGCCGTCGAGTCGGGTCCCGAACTGCTCACCGCCCTGACCACCCTGCGCCCCGACGTCGCCGTGGTCGACGTACGGCTCCCGCCCACGTTCACCGACGAAGGCCTGCAGGCGGCGCTGACCGCCCGCAGGGCCGTACCCGGCCTGCCGGTGCTCGTCCTGTCCCAGCACGTCGAACAGCTCTACGCCCGCGAACTCCTGGCCGACGGCTCCGGCGCCGTCGGCTACCTCCTGAAGGACCGGGTGTTCAACGCCGAACAGTTCATCGACGCCGTACGGCGGGTCGCCGCGGGCGGCACCGCCATGGACCCCGAGGTGATCGCGAAACTCCTGGCCAGTACGGCCAGGCACGAACCGCTCGGCGAACTGACCCCCCGCGAACGGGAGGTGCTCGAACTGATGGCCGAAGGCCGCTCGAACGCGGCCATCGCCCAACGGCTCTACCTCAGCGAGAGCGCGGTCGGCAAACACACCGCGGGCATCTTCACCAAACTCGGTCTGTCCCCGTCGGACGACGACAACCGGCGGGTACTGGCGGTGCTGGCTTATCTCAACGCCGCTAGGTGACATGGCGCCGCCTTCGGCGTCGCGGGGCTTGGGCGCTTCGGGCCGGTGCTTTCCCTCGTCGTTCGTCCGCTGCGCTCCCTCTCTCCTCAGTCCAAGCGTCGGCGCGCCCGAACCGTTTCTCTTTGCGACGCCTTCGGCGTCGTGGGCTTGGGCGCCCTGAGTCGGTGCTTTCCCTCGTCGTTCGTCCGCTGCGCTCCCTCTCTCCTCAGTCCAAGCACCGACGCGCCCAAGCCGGCACTCCTCACTTCTTGGAGGGGTGGCCCAGGCGGAGGGGGAGTTCGCTCAGGCCGTTGATGACCAGGGAGGGGAGGCGGTTCGGGGTGGGGGTTTCCTGGGCCAGGGTGAGGTCGGGGAAGCGGTCGAACAGGGCGGGGAGGGCGATGACGGCTTCCAGGCGGGCCAGGGGGGCGCCGATGCAGTGGTGTACGCCGACGCCGAAGGCCAGGTGTTCGGCCGGGGGTCTGGCCACGTCGAAGCGGTCGGCGTCCTCGCCGTGCTGGTGCGGGTCGTGGCCCGCGGCGAAGTAGGTCGCGAGGATGGCGTCACCCGCGGGAATGCGCACCCCGTCCACGTCGATGGGCTCCGTGGCGTACCGCAACGGGAAGTTGGCGACCGGCGGCGCCCAGCGCAGGGCCTCCTCGATCACCGCCTCCCAGGTGACCTCCCCCTCCCGGATCCGGCGTAGCTGCTCGGGGTGGGTGAGCAGGGCGTGGACCGTGCTGTCGATCAGGTCGACGGTGGTCTCGTGCCCGGCACCGAGGAGGGCCAGCAGAGTGTCGCGCAGCTCGTCGTCGCTCAGCCGGTCGTCCTCGTAACGGGCGTTGATCAGCTCCGTGGTCAGGTCGTCCCCGGGGTGCTCGCGCTTGTGGGCGATCAGGGCGGGGAAGAACGTCCTGATCCTGGCCGAGGTCTCGGCCGCCTCCTCAGCGGTCGCGGCACTGTCGATGAAGGCCGTGGAGATCCAGGCGACCTCGGGACGCATGTCGTCGGGGACGCCGAACAACTCGCAGATCACCCGCAGCGGCATCGGGTGGGCGTAGGCGACGCGCAGGTCGACGACCTGGTCGGCGGGCAGTCTGGTGAGGTCGTCGATCAGCTCGGCGGTGATCCGCTCGATGATCGGCCGCATGGCCAGGGTCCGGCGGCCGGTGAAGCTGGGGGCGACGAGGTTGCGCAGTCGCCGGTGCTCCATGCCGGAGGCGTTGACCAGGTTCCGCATGCCGATCCACAGGTTGAGCCAGCCCCACTCGGGCCGTTCGTCGACCTGCGGCCACAGACTCCAGTACCGCTGCGGGTCCTTGCTGACCCGGGGGTCGAGAATGACCTGTTTGAGCAGGTCGTGGCGGGTGATGGCCCAGACGGGCACGCCACCGGGAAGTTCGACCTTGACCACGGTGCCCAGGGCACGCAGCCGGGACACCTCACCGGGAACGTCGCTTCCGTAGGGGTCCAGGACGATGGGTGAAGAGGAAATGGCCATGCGGACGCTCCCTGGAGGTCGAGCGGATTGACGCGGGCCGGGACGAGCACACGGCGGCGGACGGGGTCGTCGCGTTCCGGAGGCCGAACCGGCGGCTCCACCGCCATGGGGGTCGCCCCTGCCACCGATGATCAGGGGCCGTAAGAACCACGGCTCCCCGTTGTCGAACATTCGCCGGAGAATACCCAAACACTAAATACGACAACGTCACAAGTCAACGATTCCTCGTCGTCGGGAGGCCACCCCAACGGCATGGAGAATCGTCGGCTCGGCGCGCGATAAGGCAGGTCAGGCAGGCCGTACGGTCAGGTGGTCGGCAGGTGGAAGCCGTCGACGGCGAACCACAGGAGGAAATCCCGTACCACGGAAAAAGCCTGAACCAGAAAAGGGTGGCCACTGGAAAGAAAATGGTTAGCCCTTTTTTCCGTCCGGAGGGAGTTTCGCTACGACTCGGGCTCGGGAGCCGTTCGGGCGGCCTCCAGGAACTCGACGCAGCGGCCCAGCAGGGTGATCAGCGTCTCGCGTTCCTCGGGGGTGAACTTCGCGGCGAGCCCCCGTTCGACACGCACCGCGCGGGGGTCGGCCGCGGCCAGCACCTGTTCGCCCTTCTCGGTGAGGCGGGTCTCCAGGACGTTCCTGTGCCACTCGTGCGGGGTGCGCTCGATCAGGCCGTGCTCCTGGAGGTTCTTGAGCACGGTGTTCATCGTCGGCGGGGTGACCGCGCACGCCCTGGCCAGCGCGGCGGCCGAGATGCCGGGGCTGGCGGAAAGGTGCAGCAGCGCCGCGTACTGCGACACGGTCAGCCCGGCCTGCTTCAGCGCGGCGTTCTTGGCCGCGTTGAGCGCCTGCTCAGCGCGCTTGAGGTGGGAGCCCAGGCGCTCGGAGAGCGGCAACTCGGTCATCTCCGCATGGTAACAACCCGTGAATTAAAGCGTTGACGACCATTAGAGTTCTAACTAGAGTTCGCTTCCGAACAAGCGATATGACTCTGTCAAGCATGTGAAGCCGAACAGAAGGGCACCATGTCTTCGCCTCGTCTGATCGTGGCCGCCGCGGCCACGACCCTCACCGCGCTGCTCTCCCTCGCCCCCGCGCTGCCCGCCTCCGGTGCGCCGGCCACGACAGACCAGATCACGCGGGCGCGGATCTCCACCGCGTACGAACTTCCCGGCGACCGGGTCTACCCCGAGGGCGTCGCCGTGGATCCGCGCACCGGCGACCTCTACGCCGGCTCCTACACCGACGGCACGGTCTTCAAGATGACACCGGGTCACCGGGTGGCCCAGGTCTTCCTGCCCGCGGGCGCCGACGGGCGTGACACCGCCAACGGGCTCAAGGTCGACCGGGCGGGACGGCTGTGGGTCACCGACTCGACGACCGGGGTCTCGGTCTACGACACGCGCACCCGACGCCTGCTGGCGAGCTTCGACGTCCCCGGGCAGGCCCCGGACAACCCGGCCTTCGTCAACGACCTCGCCATCGCCCCGGACGGCAACGCCTACCTCACCGACAGCGTCCGCTCCGTGGTCTACCGCGTCACGCCGCGTCAGGTGGCGGCCGGAGGCAGGACGACGCTCACCGTCCGCTTCGACCTGGGCGAGGCACTCGACCCCCACGGGCCCGACGCGTTCACCCTCAACGGGATCGTCGCCGACCCCTCGGGGCACTACCTGCTGACCCCCGACATGACCGGTGGCGACCTGTACCGCCTCGACATCGCCTCAGGAGCGATCCGCAGGGTGACGCTGACCGGAGGCGACACGCTGCACGCCGACGGGCTCGAACTGCGGGGCGGCAGGCTCTGGGTGGTCCACAACACCGAGAACACCATCAGTCGCTGGAAGGTGACACGGGACGGCGCCGCGGCCAGGGTCGAGCGGCGGCTGACCGACGAGGCCCTCCAACTCCCGACGACGTTGGCGTTCGGGAACGGCACGCTCTACGTGGTCCGCTCCCAGTTCGACAAGGGCGGCCCACTCGGCTCGGGAACCCCGCGGACCCCCTTCACCATCGCCTCGGTACGGGGCATCTGACCACGCTCCCCCACCTCGCGAGAATATGGGACATTCATTACCCGTTCCTGGGAAATGTCGCCCGACGCGGGATGGGGGAGACGGCCGTGCCGCAGTGGCTTCAGGCAGGTCTGTGGGGAACCGCCGCCGGGGGAGCCCTCGTCGTGGGGGCGGCGGTCGCCTGGCTGGTACGGGTCCCGGCCGTGATCATCGCCGGGATCATGGCCTTCGGCGCGGGCGTGCTGATCTCGGCGCTGTCCTTCGAACTCGTCGACGAGGCCGAACGCTCAGGAGGGCTCCTCCCCACGGCGGTCGGCTTCCTCGTCGGCGCCTGCGCCTACGTCGCGGCCAACACCCTCCTCGCCCGGTACGGCGCCCGCCACCGCAAACGCTCCGGCGACAGGCAGCCGTCCGAGGGCGACATCCAGGGCAGCGGTACGGCCATCGCCGTCGGCGCCCTGCTCGACGGAGTCCCCGAGTCGGTCGTGCTCGGCCTGTCACTGCTCGACGGCCGGGGCGTCGGGATCGCGGTCCTGGGGGCCGTCTTCATCTCCAACGTTCCCGAGGGGCTCTCCAGCGCGGCGGGCATGAAGCAGGCCGGGCGCGGCGCGCCGTACGTCTTCGGGGTCTGGGGCGGCATCGCCCTGGTGAGCGGGCTGGCGGCCCTCGTCGGCCACCTCACCCTCCAGGACGCCTCACCCGCGACCGTCTCGGTGATCACCGCCGTGGCCGCAGGGGCGATCCTCACGATGGTCGCCGACACGATGATCCCCGAGGCCTTCGAACGCGCCCATCTCTTCACCGGCCTCATCGCCACCCTGGGCTTCCTGGCGTCCTTCACCGTCGAACGCCTCGGCGCGTAGCCGGTCCGGAGCCACAGACGTCCACCCGGGTCCGTGCGCGCTCAGCCCTACGCGAGGGGTGAGTCTGAGCGCGCACGGACCCCGTGTCCGCCTTCGGCGTTCCCCTGCTCGGCCCGCGCCTACAGCCTGATCAGGAACACCGTGTTCTCCCGCCGCTGTGATCACCCACGGAGGGGTCCCGGGATAACCCCCGGGACGGATCGCCGCTCGTCCGGCAGAGGGACGATCCGTCGGTACGGCGACGGCCACCATGTGATCGCCATCCCGGCGACGCCTCCCACCCGGCGTCCACGGACGACATCCGGGGATGGCGCGAGCCGTCAACACACGCGCTCTTGGCACAGCACCGAACCCTGTCGGAACGAAAGCCGGAGAACATGAACGTGTACAAGAAGGCTTTGCCCGCCGCGCTCGCGGCGGCCGCGCTGGCCACCCTGACCGCGGCTCCCGCGTCCGCGGCGCCGACCACCCTGGACGTGACGGTCAAGGTCCAGCTCAGCCACACCTCGACCGTGAAGGAGTCGGCCGGGGTGTGGTTCACCTGTCCCGGCAACGAGGTGATGACCGGCCGTTCCCACTCCGGGGACGAGAACGGCTCCACCACCTACTACTGCAGCACGATCACCATCAACGACCAGCCGGTCCAGAACGTGGTGAAGGGACTGTGGAGCGCGGGCCTGAAGGAGAGCAGGTCGTCCTACACCGCGCCGAACGACCAGGCCGTCATCGGCAGGTGGCACTCGGGTGACGAGAACGGTTCCACGAAGTACCTCGCGGCCATGTTCTTCTGGCAGGGCAGGCAGGTGCGCTTCTCCTCCCCCGCGTGGAGCGGCGATCTCAAGGAGAGCAGGCACTCGTGGCGGGCGAACGCGGGCCAGGTCATGACCGGCCGGTACCACTGGGGTGACGAGAACGGCACCACGAGATACCAGTACGCCACGGTGACGATCGTCGACTGACGATCCGGTTCCGGCGGTACCCACCGAGCCCCCTCGGTGGGTACCGCCGATCCACCATGGGTGGGGCGGCCATGATGATGGATGCTGTGATCAACACATCTGAGGGGGCTTCGTGAGCATTCAGGAGTTCGACCGGCGAGCGGTGCGGGACAGCGTGGACGTGGTCGCCGCGGTGACGATCGACGATCTCGACAGGCCGACACCGTGCGCGGGATGGACGGTGGCCGACCTGCTCGCCCACATGACCGTCCAGCACCACGGGTTCGCCGCCGCGGCCAGGGGCACCGGAGCCGACCTGGAGGTC
Organism: Streptosporangium sp. NPDC020072; assembly: GCF_040631445.1. NCBI lineage: Bacteria > Bacillati > Actinomycetota > Actinomycetes > Streptosporangiales > Streptosporangiaceae > Streptosporangium > Streptosporangium sp. NPDC020072. The sequence continues at coordinate 114,404 of NZ_JBEYAB010000019.1, forward strand.
TGGAAGGTCAGGCCGCTCGGTGACGACGCCGTCCAGCTCTACACCAAGGCGGCGGAGGACGTGCTGGCGGCGTTCGCCGAGGACGGCGTGCTCGAACGGGGGTTCACGCTGCCCGAGTTCGCCCCCCGGGGACCGGTATTTCCTGCCCGGCAGGCCATCGGCTTCCACTTCATCGACTACCTGGTGCACGCCTGGGACGTGGCCCGCTCGATCGGCGCCGACTACCGGCCCGACCCGGAGCTTGTCGAGGCCGCCTGGCCGATCGCCCTGGCCGTCCCCGACGACGAACGGCGCACCAGGCCGGGAGCCGCCTTCCAGCCGGGCCTGCCCGTCGACGACGAAACGCCGGGCTTCGACCGCGTCCTCGCCGTACTCGGACGCACCCCCGGCTGGACCCCCTCGGCGTGAGACCGGGAGCCTGGGACGTTCCGCCGCGCGGGAACGCAGCGTGACCACCGGCCGACTGAGTGATATGTCAGTATCAGTGGTTTGTCGGTAGGACCGGCTACCGTTCTCCGGAGTACGGCCACCGCATGTGGTGGTGCCGTTCGGGACGAAGGGATGCTCAGGTGAAGTTCCGGGTCAACCGTGATGTCCTGGCCGACGCCGTGGTCTGGGCCGCTCGTGCCCTGCCGACCCGCCCGGCCGTTCCCGTGCTCTCCGGTCTGCTGCTTGAGGCCGACGCCGAGGACCTGGTGTTGTCGGCCTTCGACTACGACGTCTCCGCCCGCGCCACGATCGAGGCCGAGGTCGCCGAGCCCGGCAGGGTGCTCATCCCGGGCCGCATCCTCGCCGAGATCACCCGGAGCCTGCCCGCCCAGCCGGTCGAGATCGTCACCGACGGGTCCGAAGCGGTGCTGACCTGCGGAAGCGCCGAGTTCGGCCTGCTCACCATGCCCGTTGAGGACTTCCCGTCGCTGCCCAAGGCCCCGCCGAAGATCGGGGCGGTCGGCGGCGGGGTCTTCGCGAGCGCGGTCGGCCAGGTGGCGCCCGCCGCCAGCCGTGACGAGACCCTCCCCATGCTGACCGGCGTCCGCTTCGACATCGCGGGCGAACGCGTGACCATGGCCGCCACCGACCGCTACCGCATCGCCGCCAGGGAGTTCGACTGGCGCCCCGAGCAGCCGGGCGCCACGGCCGCGGCCATGGTCCCGGCCCGGGTGCTCGTCGAGGTGGCCAGGTCGTTGCGCGGCGGAGAGGTCTCGATCGGCCTGGGCGAGGGAGTCGCCGGGTTCGAGAGCGTCGGCAGGAGCACCACGGTCCGCCTGCTCGACGAGCAGTTCATCGACTACCGGGCACGGCTGACCGACGAGTGGCCGATCAGGGCGGACGTGCGGGCCGCCCCGTTCGTCGAGGCGATCAAGCGGGTCGCGCTGGTCGCCGAGCGCAACACCGCGATCAGGCTCACCTTCGGCCAGGGACAGGTGCTCATCCAGGCGGGCGGCGGCGACATCGGCCGGGGCACCGAGGTGCTGGAGGCCGAGCTGTTCGGCGAGGAGATCCAGATCGCCTTCCAGTCGCACTTCCTGCTGGACGGCCTGAGCGGCGTCGAGACCGAGTTCGTACGGCTCAACATGCAGACGCCCAGCCGGCCCGCCCTCATCACCGAGGTGCCCGGAGACGCCGAGCCGGCCTTCCGCTATCTCGTGATGTCCCTGCGTCTGGCCGCCTGAGGCCCCGACCCGGACAGGAAGCACCCGGCGCGGCGGCGTCCGCCGCGCCGGGTGAAGGTCAGCTGGTGAGTTCCTGGGCCTCGGTCAGAGCGATCAGGATGTGCTCCATGCACGCGTGACCGGCGCGCTCGGCGGCGGCGGCGTCGCCCGCCATGATGGCGCGGGCGATGGCGTCGTGCGGGATGTAGGTGCTGTTGAGCGAGGTGCCCGCGGCGGTGATGCTGGCCCGCAGCGCGGCGGAGAAGTCCTGGTAGAGGTCGATCATGACCCGGTTGTGGGTCGCCTGGACGACGGCGACGTGGAAGGCGAGGTCGGCCTCGACGAAGGCGGTCGGCTCGCCCGACTCCCAAGCCTGCTCCCGCTCGGCGAGGGCGGCCTCGATGTGGGCGATGTCGGCCTCGGTCCGCCGCGTCGCGGCCAGCTTGGCGGCCTCGACCTCAAGTGCGCGCCGTACCTCCAGGATCTCCAGTTGCTCGGCGGCGCGTAGCCGTCGCAGCATGGCGCCGGAGAGTTCGCTCGTGGCGCGGACGTAGGTTCCGTCGCCCTGGCGGCATTCGAGCAGGCCTGCGTGGGTGAGTGCCCTTACCGCCTCACGCACGGTGTTGCGTCCGACCCCGAGCTGCTCCGCGAGCACGGTCTCGGTGGGAATCTTCGTGTGCATCTTCCAGGAGTTCGACGTGATCTGCTCTTTGAGCTGGTCGATCACCTGGTCAACGAGAGACGCCCGCTGCGCCGTACGCAGACTCACAGTCCGCCTCCTCCGGAGAAGCCAATCATCCTATGATTCAATGACTGGTAGACCCTAGTTATTCCGGAGGCAGAAAAACAAATCCGGAACGCCGGAGGAGGCGGATTGCTTTATCGAACCAGTGTCGAATCGACCGTCATTCCCACCATCGCGTCGCGGACTCCCGCTGCCTCAAGAGCCTTACGATACGCGCTGGTCTGCTCTTCTCCCGCGCCGACCCTGCCGTAGAGGTCGCCCAGCTCACGCCAGGCACGCGCGACCTCACGGTCGGGATTGGACCGCTCCGAACGCAGGGCGTGAAGAAGCTCCCCCGCGGTGTTCAGCCGTGACAGAACCTCACCCTCCCCCCGCGAGAGCGCGGCCTGGGCAAGGACCAGGTGCGCGGCGGCGGCGGTGGGGCTGGCCTGGCCGGACAGCGTGTCGAGGGCGGACGAGGCCAGGTTGACCGCGCCGTCCGGGTTACCGCTCCCGAGCTGGAGGCGGGCCAGGACCACGAGGCTTCCCGCGTACTCGTTGACCTTCTCGTCGAACGTGGCGAAGACCCCGCTGGCAGCGGTGGCCAACTCGTAGACCTCCTCGGAGAGGGAGGCGCTTCCGAGAGAGACCGTGAGTCTCGCCCATTCCAGTGCGATCCCGGCCAGCCTGAAGGCCATCCGGGCGGGTCGGCCGGTCGCGATGGCGTCGTCGGCCAGGCGTACCGCCAGTGCCGAGTCCTCACCCTCCGCCGCGGCGACGCTCGCCTGCCAGAGGGAGTGGATCTCGGCGGCGCGGTTGACCACCGAGGGAACGCCGTTGACCGCCAGGATGTGCCTGACATACGACAGGCCGGGAGACTGGGGCCTGGCAGCCTCGGTCTCCACCAGCGCGGCGGCCAGTTCGATCGCGATCTCGCCCTGCGTCAACGCCAGGTGGTTGACCTGGCTGAGGGCGTAGATGGCCAGATCATGCGCGCGAAGCGTGTCGCCCGCGCGCTGGTAGCAGCGGCTCAGCGCGACCGTCAGAGGAAGGTCTGCCAGCCGTTCGGGGTGCGCGGCGGCCTCGCGGCGGAGCCGCTCGAACGCCTCTACCGCTGGTCCGACTCGGTCCTGGGCCTCCAGCGAGCGAGCCCGCCCCAGCCGCGCGTGCGCGGCCAGCATGGCGTTCTCCTCGCCGGCGACCTTGACGATCTCGCCGAACCGTTCCGCGGCGACCCCGGGGTCGCCGTGCTGCAGCTCAAGCTCCGCGTGACGCAGGCCAAGCTCGGTGTCGATCCGTTGGCGCGGCTCGATCCCGTGCAGCAAGAACTCGGTAGTGCACCCCAGCCGTTCGGCGAGAAGCCGCGCGACCACGGGGGTCGGCGTGCGCTTGCCGGACTCGATGAGGGAGACATAACTGTCGGAGAGGTCAGGCCCTGCCAGCTGGGCCTGAGACATGCGCCTACTCAGCCGCAGTCCGCGGACGCGGTCACCGATGGTTCCCTGACTCGGCATCTGATCTCTCAGGGCGGGGGATGGTCAATGTTCCCGCCATGATTGCACGAAGCAGTCGAATCGGTAACCCCACGTGAAGAGAATCCACCTGCGGACTCTTCGGGCCCCTATGTCATACGGGACATAGGGGCACTAATCATCCGAATCGTTGCCGCCGGGGAAGAGCATCTGACACACCTCTAGGTAGATGGTCTCCGGATAGGGGATGAAGTTGATCCTTGAGAGGGCCTGGTCCTGACCCGCCGACTCCAGGACGAACTCGCCGTATCCCAGCATGCGACCGAGCAGTGAGCGCTGGAAACTCATGTCGGTCACCTTGCCGAGGGGCATCATGTCGACCTTGCGTGTGATCAGGCCCGTGGTGAGCAGCACACGCTTGGAGGTGACGATGAAATGCTCAACCGACCATTCCGCCACTTTCCACACAAAACGGATCAAAAGGAGGAGCCAAGCCCACCAGACGATCACCAGGGCGGTGCCTCCGGAGCTCTGTCCCCCGAACCACCTGCTGAGCAGGCCGGCCAGGATCAGGCCACCGAAGACCTCGGCGATGGGGCGCAGCAGTACGGCCGGGTGAAGCCGCACCATGATTACTTGTTGCTCGTGGGGGAGTAGGTAGCGGTTGACCGACGCGGGAGCCGAGTCCCCGTGGGTCACCAGCCTCATGACAGATGGGATACGAATTGGGCCAGAGAATTGGCCGCGTTGAACATGGTGTCCATGGCGCCCCTAACTGTGTTCGCTGCGTCACCCGGTCTTGTGAAGAGGTAGAACGCCACAAAAGCAATGGCGCTGTATGTCAGAACCTTCTTGACCTGCACTGCGGCCTCCTACGACCACTCACCCACTGCACCCGCCGTATACATTACCCATGCCATTCGCGAGGTAAAGCGTCTTCCCTGACAGGGTCACGATCTCAGCGACGGGACCCGACCAGGACGGTGTGACATTCGTCACCCACCCTCGCTCGCGGCCAGTGCGAGGACCTCCAAGTGCTTGCGGGCGATCCGCTCGACCAGCACCGGGTGGGCCTGGCCGGTCACCTCCAGCGCGCCGTAGTGCGCGGCCTGGATGCAGCGGGTCACCGTGGCCGCCGGATGGACCTCGGAGAACTCGCTCCGCAACGCGGCACTGACGTGCTCGTAAGGGTCCGGCTCCTGATCCTGGATGGTCCGCTCGCTCATGTTTCTCCCTGATGTGTGCCCGCGGCCTCCCCTGGCCGGGGACACGGAAGAGGCATCCTCGCTACTGCTCGTACCCATTCAAGCACGTTGGGTAACGAAGGGGAGGGTTAACGCCTCCCCCCACACCGGGGAGATCCTCAGACCACGCCGTAGAGACGGTCCCCCGCGTCCCCGAGGCCGGGGACGATGTAGCCGTGCTCGTTCAGCCGTTCGTCGAGCGCGGCGGTCACCAGGCGGATCGGCCTGTCGCTGCCGGCGAACGCCTCGTCCATGTAGGCGATGCCCTCGGGGGCGGCCAGCAGGCACAGCGCGGTCACGTCGTCGGCGCCGCGGTCGAACAGGAACCGGATCGCCGCGGCCAGGGTGCCACCCGTGGCCAGCATCGGGTCGACCACGTACACCTGACGCCCGGACAGGTCGTCGGGCAGCCGCGTCGCGTAGGTCTCGGCCTTGAGCGTCTCCTCGTTGCGGATCATCCCCAGGAAGCCGACCTCGGCCGTCGGCAGCAGCCGGGTCATACCGTCCAGCATGCCCAGGCCCGCACGCAGGATCGGCACCACCAGCGGGTACGGCTGCGCCAGCCGTACGCCCTTGGCCTTGGCGACCGGGGTCTCGACGGTGACACCGGTGACGCGGACGTGCCGGGTCGCCTCGTAGGCCAGCAGCGTCACCAACTCGTCGGCCAGGCGCCGGAAGGTGGGCGAGTCCGTACGCGCGTCCCTGAGAGCGGTCAGCTTGTGCGCGACCAGCGGGTGCTCGACGACGAGGGTCTCCATGGACGTCAACGCTATCCGGACGGCCGTGCGGGGGACAGCGGCGGGACCCACGTCCCGGACGACGGGCGCTCGCCTGGACGACATCGCCCGCTCACCCGGATTTGGATCACAATTTGGCCCCGGAGGCGTACGGCGACGCGGTGCTTCTGAAAGCATTGACGTCCGTAGCGAGCGCACCGGTGGGGATGAGCATGTCAGACGAAGACCCTCTGGACTTTGCCATCGTCGTCTATCGCGAGGACGACGGCTGGGAGGCGGAGCTGCTTCCCGTGGCGCTCACCTCCGACCTCCAGGGTCTCGTCCACGCCCTACGCCAGCAGCCGAGCATCAACGGGACGATTGGCCTGGTCGCCGTTGGGGATGAGTTCTTCGTGGCGTTACGAGTGTTCGGTGAGCATGTGGAGGTCTTCCTCTCCGACATCGCCGCGTCCTGGGACTTCCCCCTGGCGCGGCAGGCGCTGGAATACCTCGACGTGCCGGTGCCCGACGAGGACGAACTGGACGCGATCCTCCAGGATGAGGAGACGGCCCTGCCCGCCGGAGATCTGTCGATCTTCGCCGACCTGGGGCTCGACGAGATGGAGCTCGGCATCCTCTCCGGGGACATCGACCTCCTTCCCGAGGACGTGCTGTCCAGCATCGCCGCCCGTCTGGGATTCTCCGAGCCCTTCGAACGCGCGATCGACTCTGTGTTCGGCTGACCCCGGGAGACCGGCCATGTCCTCCAGGCAATCCACTGGCAGTGTGTTCTCCGCGGCGTTCGTCCGCACCGAGGACGGATGGAACGGCGCCGAGATCGACCTCGGCGCCGCGGAGATAGCCGACGACCTGGGCGACGCCGTACAGGAGCATCTGGGGCTCAACGGTGACGAGCTGGCCCTGCTGTGCGTCGAGGTCGAGGACGAGTGGTTCGCCATCGTCCGCTACGAGGGAGACCGGGAACCGCGCACCTTCCTGTCCGACGCCCAGGCGGGGTTGACCGACGGGCTCGGCGAGCTCTTCACCGAGCTGGCCGGCGTCGCCCCGGACAAGGAGACCCCCGACCTCGGCGTACGGCCCGCGGGCGACTTCGAGCTGCTGAGCGACCTGGGCATGAGCCCGGAGGAGCTCGTCGAGCTGAGCATGGAGGAGGGCGCGCTCCCCGCGGACACGCTCTCGGTGATCGCCGAGCGGCTGGCCTTCGCGGACGAGCTCGACCGGCTCCGGTGAACCCCGAGGCGTACGCCGCCGGGATGCGGCTGGCCCTTGAGCAGGCCGCCGAGGCGGGCGCCAGGGGGGAGGTGCCGATCGGCGCGGTCGTCCTCGACCCCGAGGGGGCCGTGCTGGCCGGGGCGGGCAACGACCGTGAGTCGCTGGCGGACCCGACCGCGCACGCAGAGGTCCTGGCCCTGCGGCGGGCCGCCCTCTCGCGTGGTGAGTGGCGGCTGACCGGCTGCACGCTGGTCGTGACCCTTGAACCGTGCACGATGTGCGCCGGAGCCGCCGTGCTGGCCCGGGTCGACCGGGTCGTCTACGGCGCCGTCGATCCCAAGGGGGGCGCCGCGGGCTCGCTGTGGGACGTGCTGAGGGACCGCCGCCTCAACCACAGGCCCGAGGTCGTCATGGGGGTGCTGGCCGACGAGTGCGCCACGGTCCTCACCGACTTCTTCACCTCTCGCCGGATGCGCGAGCAATAGCGGATATCCGGTAAGCTGCTCGGCGGTGGAGTCGCCTAGTGGCCGAGGGCGCACGCCTCGAAAGCGTGTGATGGGGCAACCTATCCGTGGGTTCAAATCCCACCTCCACCGCCACAGCAACGAAAGGGCCCCCGGTTCGCCGGGGGCCCTTCGTCGTGCCAGGGGTTCCTCAGTCCTCGGGGCGCTCTCAGTCCTCGGGGAGTTCGAGGACGCGGGCGTGCAGAATCGAGCGCTGGTGCAGCGCCGAGCGCAGGGCACGGTGCAGGCCGTCCTCCAGATAGAGGTCGCCACGCCACTGGACCACGTGCGGGAACAGGTCGCCGTAGAAGGTGGAGTCCTTGGCGAGCAGCGAGTGCAGGTCGAGCACCGTCTTCGTGGTGATCAACGTGTCGAGGCGGACCTGCCGCGGCGGTATCTGCGCCCACTCGCGATGCGAGAGACCGTGCTCGGGGTAGGGCCGTCCATCACCGACCAGCTTGAAGATCACAGTACGTAGTTTATGAGAGATTCGGATTCTTTGCCTGCTTGCCCAGGTCGGCGACGGCCTCAGAGGCTCCCTGAGAACGTGTCGCACCGGTTGGGATCCCCGCTCTCGTAACCGGTGGTGAACCACCTGACACGCTGCGCCGACGTGCCATGGGTGAAGGCGTCCGGGTTCACCCGGCCCTGGGTGCGCTCCTGGATGCTGTCGTCCCCCACGGCCGAGGCGGCGCTCAGCGCCTGCTGGATGTCCTGCTGGGTGAAGGGCTTGTCGAACAGGCCGGTCTCGTAGGCGTTCTTCGCCCACACGCCCGAATAGCAGTCGGCCTGCAGCTCAAGCCTGACCGAGCCGCTCCGCGGTCCCTGCCGGTCTCCCTGGGCCATGGAGCTGGTGCCCAGGAGGTTCTGCACGTGGTGGCCGTACTCGTGCCCGATCACATACGCCTGGGCGAACGGACCGCCCTCCGCGCCGAAACGGGTGCGGAGCTCGTCGAAGAAGCTCAGGTCGAGATAGACCTTCTGGTCGGCAGGGCAGTAGAACGGGCCAACCGAGGCGTCGGCCGCGCCGCAGGCGGTGTTCACCTGGCCGGAGAACATCACGGTCTTGGCGGGCCGGTAACCCTGCACGACGGTCGGCCAGTAGTCCTGGATGCTGTTGACCACGCCGACCACCCGGCACTCCTCGTTCTGGTCGGCGTCCTGCCCTGTCCTGCACTTGGCCGCCAGGTCGGTTCCCGGCCCCACGGGGGCGGGCTCGTTCCCGCCGACGATGTCCCCGGGGTTGAGCCCGAACAGCAGGGCCACGATGAGCGCGAGGATTCCGGCGGCGCCCCCGCCGACCGCGAGTCCTCCTCCGGGAATCCTCCTGCGGCCACCGCTTTCCACCTGTGAGCTGTCCAGCCGGGCGTCGTCTCTGAAATCCATCGCAGACGTCCCTTCGATCCGCTTGGACCCCCACTGCCCTCCCCGGGGCCGACCATGCCCACCGGTTCGCCGGGTACGGCGCAGCGCCTCATCGGCGTCGACTTGCACGAAATATATCCCCCACCTGCAGCTTTTCACCGCCAACAAGGGAAATATCGTCACATGCGGCAGATGCGGATGGTAGTCATCAATGCGCTCTTTGTGATGGCCGTACTCCTCGGCAACGATCTGGGCGCCGACCCGGAGACACCGGACAAGGCGGACCTCGAAACCGGGTCCTCCGTGGCCGTCCCCGTGGCGAGAGGCCCGCTGACACTTGAGGCCGACTACCGAAGGGGCATCGCCAGGGTGCTGCCGTCCGTCGTGCAGATCACCTCGCGGTCGGGAGAGGAGATCAGCGAGGGCTCGGGCATCGTCTACGACGACCTCGGGCACATCGTGACCAACGCCCACGTGGTCGGTGACGCCGAACGCTTCGAGGTCATGCTCGCCACCGGTGGCGCCCCCCGTACGGCCCGGCTCGTCGGGGTCTACAAGGCCGGGGACCTGGCCGTCATCAGGGTGGACGACCCGTCGGGCCTCGTCCCCACCGGCTTCGGCGACTCCGACCGGCTCGCCATCGGCCAGATCGTGCTGGCCATGGGCAACCCGTTCGGCCTGTCGGGCAGCGTGACCGACGGCATCGTCTCCGGGCTGAACCGGACCGTCCAGTTCGCGGCCGAGGGGCACGAGACCGTCGCTCCGACGGCCGGCGGCCTCATCCAGACCTCCGCCGCGATCAACCCGGGCAACAGCGGAGGCGCCCTGGTCGACCTCGCCGGACAGGTCGTCGGCGTGCTGGTCGCCGACCTGGTGAACGCGGACACGGGCAGTGTGCTCCCCGGTATCGGCTTCGCCATCCCGGCCAACACGGTCACCCGCGTCGTCCACCGGCTCGTCGAGAAGGGCGAGGTGACCGAAACCGGCCGGGCGGACCTGGGAGTCGCGGCGCAGACCGTGGTCGACAGACACGGCAGACCGAGCGGTGTCGGCGTCGTGCGGACGGCCCAGGGGACGCGGACGACGCTCAGGCCGGGCAACGTGATCGTCGCACTCGACGACACCCGGTTCTGACCGCGCAGGACCTCGCCAGAGCCCTCGCCGCCCACAAGCCAGGTGACTCGGCCAAGGTGGAACTCCTCCACCCCGACGGCTCGACCACCACCACGACCGTACGGCTCGGCACCACCGGAGGCGACTGACCGGTCCTTTCGATGGAGCCGAGGCTTGGGGGCGGGACCAGGCGATCGCGATGCCCGGCAGGAGCGAACAGGCGGATCTCCAAACAGCGGCACAGGTGCTCACGTGCGTCACCGCCCTGGTGGACGCCGCGTCACCGGCCCGCACAAGCACGGTGGCGTCCGCCGGGTAGGGGCCGCCCTCTCCGCGCGTGACCCTCTGCGCCACCGTGAGACAGCTCTCCGGCTGACGCGTGATCCCGGTCACCGCATACGCCGCGTTCGGGCGGAGGCGTTCCGAACCACCTCCGCCGATCACCACTACGGCATCCGCAAGACGGTCTCGCTTCCTCCGGCCAGAGGTCGGTAGGCGTGACGTCGATTCGGGGCGATGCTTTGATCCCTTCCCTGTGGGGGTTGGGCGACGGGGACTCAGCCTGCATGCCTGCGAGGGTTACTTGCCCGGCTCTGGGCCGTACCACTGGAGTGCTTGACCGGTGACCCGGGCGATGCACTCGAAGTCTCGGTCTCGGTGGAGGAGCGTAAGCCCTCGAAGTTCCGCTGTGGCGGCGATGACGAGGTCGACAGGGCCTGCGCTGCGATGTCGCCCTCGCCGGGTGAGGGCTTCCTGAACTTTCCAGGCGCGGTCGTAGGCGCGGTCATCGATGGGGGTCCAGCCGAACAGAAGCCGTAGATCTTCGACGCCTTGCTCGCGATCCGTAATGGATCGGGCACTGGAGAGGAACTCAAATTCGGTGATGGGGCAGACTGCGATGAGTCCTGCGACGGCAGCTTGATCCCAGCCGTACCGGTCCGCGTCGGGGCGCAGGAAACGGGCAAGGGCAGTGGTGGCGATCAGAAACTGAGCCGCATCCATCGACGGTAATTGCTCTTCTCTTCGAAGAGTTCCAGGTCGAAGCCTCCTTCTGAGGCGTCGGAACGGAGCCGAGCGAGCGCTCGGCGCCGGTGCTCCAGCACCTCACGGGTGGCCCCGCACCATCGCCGGCAAGCGCGCATGCTTCGAAGTGGGCGTGTCGACCGAGGCCGGACAGCACGAAGGGCCCGGGTGGATAGTCCGGGCCCTTCGTGTCTTGCTGCTCAACCAAGCGCGGAGGATAGGAGATTCGAACTCCTGAGGGGTTGCCCCCAACACGCTTTCCAAGCGTGCGCCCTAGGCCAACTAGGCGAATCCTCCGTGGAGTAGCTTACCGAACTTTCAGGACTGCGTTGACCACATATTCGAGGCATCTTCGTTGGCGGCCGTTCACTACTCCGAGCACTCGCGACAGAGGCTAGACTGTGCCAGGACCCCTCGCGCGGCGTCATCCTGTGAACCTCCCCAGGGCCGGAAGGCAGCAAGGATAAGCAGGCTCTGGCGGGTGTGCGAGGGGTCTCTTCGTTTCAGACTCCCTCGCAGGTGGGATCGTCGCATGAGTCTTGCGCTGTACCGCAAGTACCGGCCCGGGACCTTCGCCGAGGTCAAAGGGCAGGAGCACGTCACCGAGCCGTTGCGGCAGGCGCTGCGGAGCGGCCGGATCAACCACGCCTATCTGTTCAGCGGGCCCAGGGGATGCGGCAAGACGTCAAGCGCCCGCATCCTGGCCCGTTCGCTGAACTGCGAGAAGGGGCCGACCCCCGACCCCTGCGGCGAGTGCGAGTCGTGTGTGGCCCTGGCGCCGACCGGGCCCGGTCACCTGGACGTCATCGAGATCGACGCCGCCTCGCACGGTGGTGTCGACGACGCCCGCGACCTGCGGGAACGGGCCTTCTTCGCCCCCGTCTCGGCGCGCTTCAAGATCTACATCATCGACGAGGCGCACATGGTGACCCGCGAGGGGTTCAACGCGCTGCTCAAGCTCGTCGAGGAGCCCCCGCCGCACCTGAAGTTCGTCTTCGCGACCACCGAGCCGGAGAAGGTCATCGGGACGATCAAGTCCCGCACCCACCACTATCCCTTCCGGCTGATTCCGCCCGCCGCGCTGCGCACGCTCATGGAGGAGATCCTCACCTCGGAGAACGTGCCGTTCGAACCCGCCGCGCTGCCGCTGGTGGTCAGGGCGGGCGCCGGGTCGGCCCGTGACTCGCTGTCGATCCTGGACCAGCTCTTCGCCGGGTCGGACGAGGCCGGCATCACCTACGCCCGCGCGGTCTCCCTGCTCGGTTACACCGACGGCGACCTGCTCGACGACATGGTCTCCGCTTTCGCCACCCGCGACGGGGCGAAGGTCTTCCAGGCCGTGAACCGGGTGGTCGAGGGCGGTCACGACCCCCGCAGGTTCGCGATGGACCTGCTTGAGCGCTTCCGCGACCTGGTGATCCTGGCGAACGTGCCCGAGGCCGCGACCAGCGGGCTGCTCGACCGTCCCGGTGACGAGCTGGAACGGCTCCAGCAGCAGGCGGCCTCGATGGGCCCGGCCGAGCTGACACGTGCGGCGGAGATCTTCAACGAGGGCCTGACCGAGATGCGCGGCGCGGCCTCGCCCCGGCTGCTGCTTGAGCTGATGTGCGCCAGGACCCTGCTGCCCGGGGTGGCCAGGGACGAGGCGGCGCTGCTGACCCGGCTTGAGCGGCTTGAGCGGGGCGGGGTCACGGTGGTCCAGGCGGCGGCTCCTGGAGTGGCCCCTGCAGTGGCTCCAACGGTGGCCCCGGCAGTGGTCCCGGCGGTGGCCCAGGCGCCTCCCGCTCCGGCTCCCATGGCCGCCCAGGCTCCGGCCCCCACGCAGACCCCCACGCAGACCCCCACGCAGACCCCCGCGCAGCCCGCCGCGGCCGCCGTACCGGTTCGGGCCAAGGACGACGACTGGCCGGCTCCCACGCGGCCGGGAGGGCAGGCGCCCGCCCCCGCCGCGGACCAGCCCCAGGCCCAGGCTCCTGCTGTCCCGGGAGTGTCGGGGGGCGACGCGGGAGCGGTACAGCAGGCATGGCCGCAGGTGCTCGCGGCCCTCAAACGGCGCAGCATCGTCGTCTGGGCGAACGTCAACACCAACGCCCAGGTCGTCGGGGTCGAGGGCAAGGTCGTCACGCTGGGTTTCGCCCAGGTGGGCGCGATGCGCAACTTCACCGGCGGCGGCAAGGACGTGGTGGTCGCGGGGGCGCTGCAGGACGTGCTCGGCGGCACCTGGAAGGTGGAGGCCGTCGTCGGCGGTTCGCCCATGCCGTCCGGCGCCCGGCAGCAGACGCCGCCTCCTCCTCCGCCACGCGCCGAGCCCGTCCAGAGCCCCGTCCAGAGCCCCGCGCAGAGTCCCTCGCAGGGGCCCGTCACGAGGCCGACCGCGGAGCCCCAGGGGGAGGCGCCGCCCCAGGCGGTTTCGCCTCCCCGTGAGGCCCAGCGAGCCCCTCAGACCCCGCAGACGCAGCCTCGCCAGAGCCCGCAGGCCACCGACGAGTCCTGGCCCGACGCACCGCTCCCCGAGGACCCGGGTTCGCCTCCGCCGCCGAGTCCCGGTCTGGCCGCCGCGCGTTCCGCCGCCAGGACGGCCGCCCATACGGTCGCCCAGACGGGGCCGAGGGGGGCGGGGACCAAGTCGGCGTGGCCGGAGGCCGTGCCCGGCAGGTCGTCCGGCTCCGACGACGCCGGTTCGTCCGACGACGCGCTGACCGGCATGGCCCTCCTCCAGCGTGAGCTGGGCGGCCAGATCATCGAGGAGATCGGCCACGCCTGACGGTCCTGCGGGATCAGGGCGAGTCCAGGGCCGACAGGCGGATCGCGGCGGTCACGGCGCGGTGGTCGCTCCGGGGAAGCACGGCGACGAGTCGTTCCAGGACGTGGGCGTCGCCCCTGGCTCCCTCGGTCTCCGCGTAGGCCCACAGGTCGTCGGGGGACCCCCGGGTCAGGAGGCGGGCGCGGACCCGGCCTTCGAGCTCCTCGCGTTCGTCGCGCACCGCGGGGGCGTCGGAGCGGGGCAGCAGCGGCCCGCCGTACGCGCCGGCGATCGCGGTGGTGTCCTCACCGGCGAGCAGGCGTCGCAGGGTGAGGAAGTCGGCCCGCACCACACAGGTCAGCCGGTACGGCCGGGCCGCGACCACGGGGCCGAGCTGCAGGCGCAGGCGGTGGATCTCGGCGCGGGCGGTCACCGGGTTTCCCGCGTCGCCGTACAGGTGGAGGGAGAGCTGTTCGGCCGTGACGCCCTTGGGGTTGAGGGCCAGCACCGTGAGGATCTCGGCGTGACGGGGGGACAGCGGCACGTGGGCGCCGTCGAGATCGGCCGCGGGATGCCGCGTCCCGAGGAAGGACAGGGTCAGCACGGGCGTGTCGGCCGTGCCGAGGACACGCAGCAGGAAGCCGTCGCGGACGGGGGTCAGCAGCGCGGTCTCGCCGTCGGGCAGCACGACCCGGTCGCCGGAGGCGGGCAGCCGTACGCGGTCACCCCATCGCAGGGAGCGGTCGGAGGCGACGACACGGCCCGTGGCGGTGACCAGGGCGCCGGGTTCGCCGCGCAGCGCCAGCAGGTGCTCGTCGTTGCGGGCGCGGAACAGGTCGTCGCGCTCGCGCATGCGCAGCGCCAGGTGGCTCTCCGCCAGTCTGGCCGTGGTCTCGACGAGGGCGACGGTCGCCGGATGCAGGGCGTTCATGGTGCCGCTGATGTCGACGCAGCCGATCACCTCGCCGCTGTCCGGGTCGTTGATCGGCGCCGCCGAGCACGACCAGGGGTGCAGTGCCCTGACCAGGTGCTCGGCGGAGAAGACGTGGACGGGGCCCCGGGTGGCGAGCGCGGTGCCCATGCCGTTCGTCCCGATCACCTCCTCGCCCCAGTGGAAGCCGTCGGCGAGCCCGACTTCGTCGGCCATGCCCATCACCCGGTGGTCTCCGTCGCGCCAGAGCACCCGGCCCTTCTCGTCGGTGACCATCAGGATGTGCGCGCTCGCCGAGGCGGCATCCAGGAGGGTTCCGGCGACGAGCGGCAGCAGGGCGCCGACGGGATGGTGGGAACGGACGTCCTCGACGTCCTCCCGTTCGAAGGCGGGCGGGGCCGCGCTCGCCTCGGGATCGACGCCCGCGTCCATGGATCTGCGCCACGAGGCGGAGATCAGGCCGCGTAACGCCCCGTCAGGAGGTTGGGCACCGTTCAGCACGGACTCGTGCAGACGGCGCAGTCGTAACGAGTGGACGTTCAAATCCGGGACGGCTTCCCGGCGGCTGCCGGACATATGGCTCCCCAGGAATCAGACCGATTGCCGAAGCATCGGTTGTCGGGACGGGTGCACGCAACCGGTTCGGCGAAAAGGGAGTGCGAAGGGTGATTGAACGATCGCAACGTGTGTGCAACCTGGAATCGGTTACCTTCGCAGCGCACGCCGTCGTGTGCGGCCGCTCCGGCGCGTGCGCCGTCGGGTCCCGGACGTCGTGGAGGGGGGCCGGGACCCGACAGGATCGTCGTGAACCGGCGGACCGGGTTTAGTCACCACATGGGGGGAACACGGGCATGGGCCAGTACAACACCCGCCTCTGACCCCGTAGGCTCGTGACGACTGACGTCACGGACGAGGAGCACAACGACGGTGAACCCAGGGGATGTCAACCTGCAGCAGCTGCTGGAGCAGGCACAGCTCATGCAGCAGCAGCTTGTGAGCGCTCAACAGGAGCTGAACGACGCCCAGGTCGAGGGCTCGGCGGGCGGCGGGCTGGTCGTCGCCACGGTCAACGGCGGCGGCGAGCTGCTCGAACTGAGGATCAGCGCCGAGGCCGTTGACCCCGGCGACCCCCAGGACACGGCCGACACCATCGCCGACCTGGTCATCGCGGCGATCAGGGACGCGGTCCGCGCCGCGGCCGACCTCCAGCAGGAGAAGCTCGGCCCGCTCGCACAGGGACTTGGGGGCGGCAGCGGCCTCGGTCAGCTGCCCGGGTTCTGAAGCCATGTACGAGGGGGTCGTCCAGAACCTGATCGACGAGCTGGGCATGCTGCCCGGAGTCGGCCCGAAGAGCGCCCAGCGGATCGCCTTCCATCTGCTGTCCGCCGAGCCCGCCGACGTGAAGCGGCTCGCCCACGCCCTGCTTGAGGTCAAGGACAAGGTCCGTTTCTGCCGGACCTGCGGGAACGTCGCCGCCGACGAGGAGTGCCGGATCTGCCGCGACGCCCGGCGCGATCCCCACGTGATCTGCGTGGTCGAGGAGTCCAAGGACGTCGTGGCGATCGAGAAGACCCGTGAGTTCCGCGGGCGTTACCACGTGCTCGGCGGCGCGATCAGCCCGATCGACGGGGTCGGCCCCGACGACCTGCGCATCCGCGAGCTGATGACGAGACTGGCCGACGGCCAGGTCACCGAGCTGATCCTCGCCACCGACCCCAACCTTGAGGGGGAGGCGACGGCGACCTATCTCGCCCGTCTGGTGAAGCCGATGGGGCTGAGAGTCACACGACTGGCCAGCGGGCTGCCCGTGGGCGGTGACCTCGAATACGCCGACGAGGTCACCCTGGGCCGCGCGTTCGAGGGAAGGAGGCTGCTGGATGTCTGACGCATGGGGTGCTCTGGCGGAACGGGTCGCCGGGCACGCGGAGAACTACATCGACGGTCTGACCAGGCTGGCGAACGGTGAGGGCGGCGACGCCATCCTGTCGTTGCTGCTGGTCGAGGTCGCGCAGGTCAGCTCGGCGGGCGCGCAGCTCGGCGCCAGCCAGGACGTGATCCTGTCCGGCAACTGGGAACCGCACCTGAGCGAGGACCCGGACGTCGACGCGGTCCGTACGGCCCTGGCCGAGCGGCTCGGCCCGGTCGACGACTACGCCGAGGTCTTCGACCCGTACAAGGACACCGCGGTCACGCCGTACCGGCTGTCGGACGACCTGACGGCGGTGGCCGCCGACCTTCTTCACGGGCTCAGGCACTACCAGGCGGGGCGTCCCCTTGAGGCGCTGTGGTGGTGGCAGTACTCCTACTTCAACACCTGGGGCAACCACGCCGGGGCCGCGCTGCGCGCCCTGCAGGCACTCGTCGCCCATACTCGGCTGGACGTGGCCGAAGAGCGCACAACCGTGTGATTGTCCACATAGTGGGCCAAACCAGAAGTGCGCTACCCGGGCGACAGTAGACTGAGAGCTCCACAGCCCTAGATTGCTTCGGAGACATCTCGTGGCGCTCGTTGTTCAGAAGTACGGTGGTTCGTCCGTCGCCGACGCGTCCTGCATCAAGCGGGTCGCCCAGCGGATCGTCGCGACGAAAAAAGCCGGCAACGACGTCGTGGTGATCGTCTCGGCGATGGGCGACACCACCGACGAGCTGCTCGACCTCGCCCAGCAGGTCTCGCCGCTGCCGCCGGTGCGCGAACTCGACATGCTCCTCACCTCGGGTGAGCGCATCTCGATGGCGCTGCTGGCGATGGCGATCGCGAACCTGGGCCAGGAGGCCCGCTCGTTCACCGGCTCCCAGGCCGGGGTGATCACCGACTCCTCGCACGGCCGAGCCCGCATCATCGACGTGACGCCGGGCCGCATCAGCGAGGCGATCGGCGCCGGTCAGGTGGCGATCGTGGCCGGGTTCCAGGGGGTCTCCCAGGACACCAAGGACATCACCACCCTCGGCAGGGGCGGTTCCGACACGACGGCCGTGGCGCTCGCCGCCGCCCTCGAAGCCGACGTGTGCGAGATCTACACCGACGTGGACGGGGTCTTCACCGCGGACCCGCGCATCGTCCCGGTCGCCCGCAAGATCCCCAAGGTCTCCTACGAGGAGATGATGGAGATGGCGGCCTGCGGCGCGAAGATCCTGCACCTGCGCTGCGTCGAGTACGCCCGCCGCTTCAACCTGCCGATTCACGTAAGAAGCTCGTTCAGCACCAAGGAAGGCACGTGGGTCATCTCCGACCCCGACAGTGAAGGAACACAGATGGAGCAGCCGATCATCTCCGGCGTCGCGCACGACCGGAGCGAGGCCAAGATCACCGTTGTCGGGGTGCCCGACAAGGTCGGCGAGGCTGCCACGATCTTCAAAACGCTGGCCGACGCCGAAGTCAACATCGACATGATCGTGCAGAACGTGTCGGCGGCGGCGACCGGTCGGACGGACATCTCCTTCACGCTGCCCGCGAGCGACGGCTCGACGGCGCTGACCGCACTGAAGAAGATCCAGCAGAACATCGGCTTCGAGTCGCTGCTGTTCGACGACCAGATCGGCAAGGTGTCGCTGATCGGCGCGGGCATGCGCTCGCACCCCGGCGTCACCGCGACGTTCTTCGCCGCCCTCGCCGACGCGGGGGTGAACATCGAGATGATCTCCACCTCGGAGATCCGCATCTCGGTGATCGTCGGGCAGGACGAGGTGGACTCGGCGGTCAGCGCCGCCCACCGCGCGTTCAATCTCGACGCCGACCAGGTTGAAGCTGTGATCTACGGAGGTACCGGCCGATGAGCCGCAAGCCCACCCTCGCTCTGATCGGCGCGACCGGTGCCGTCGGCACCGTCATGCGCGACATCATCTCCAACCGGGAGGACATCTACGGCGAGATCAAGCTCGTCGCGTCCGCCCGGTCCGCGGGCAAGGTCCTGCGGGTCCGCGGTGAGGACCTGGTCGTCCAGGAGCTGACCGCCGAGGTCTTCGACGGCGTCGACATCGCGATCTTCGACGTGCCCGACGAGGTCTCCGCCGTATGGGTGCCGATCGCCGCCGAGCGCGGCGCGGTCGCCATCGACAAGTCCGGCACCTTCCGGATGAACCCCGAGGTGCCGCTGGTGGTGCCCGAGGTCAACCCGCAGGCGGCGCGCAACCGCCCGCTGGGCATCATCTCGACCCCCAACTGCACCACGCTGTCGATGATGGCCGCGATGGGCGCCCTGCACACCGAGTACGGCCTGCGCGAGCTGGTCGTCTCCTCCTACCAGGCGGTCTCCGGCGCGGGTGTCGCCGGTTCGGGACGCCTCTACGACGAGGTCGAGGCGCTCGCCGGCGACCGGACGGTCGGCCAGAGCGCCGGTGACGTGCGCAAGGCCCTGCAGAACAAGCTCGGTGACGGCGAGTCTCCCTTCCCCGCGCCGATCGCGTTCAACGTCGTGCCGTGGGCGGGTTCGCTCAAGGACGGCGGCTGGGCCTCGGAGGAGATCAAGCTCCGCAACGAGTCCAGGAAGATCCTCGGCATCGACGACCTGAAGGTCTCCGCGACCTGCGTCCGTGTCCCGGTGATCACGACCCACTCGCTGGCCGTGCACGCGACCTTCGAGCGGGAGATCACCGTCGCCGACGCGCACCGCATCCTGGAGGCGGCGCCGACGGTGGTCGTCATGGACGACCCGGCCAACGGAGTCTTCCCGACCCCGGCCGACGTCGTCGGCACCGACCCCACCTACGTGGGCCGGGTTCGCCAGGCGCTCGACTTCCCCAACACCCTCGACCTGTTCGTCTGCGGCGACAACCTCCGTAAGGGCGCCGCCCTGAACGCGGCGGAGATCGCCGAGCTGGTCGTGGCCGAGCTCTTCTAGCACGTCGTCGTCGCCGGGCGGGTCGTCTCATGGACGGCCCGCCCGGCGTGGTTTCCCGGGCATCCGGTTTCCCGGGTGACAGCGGCGTTCCCGGGCGTCAGCGGAAGAGGATGTCCCAGTGGTCGGACTCCCTGGCGTAGACGGTCTGTGAGTCCCCGTAGAGCGGGGCGCCGTCACCCCTGACCCGCTGGTAGGGATACTTGCTCTTGATGTAGCGGCTGACGCACCGGTTGGGCTTGATGTCCAGCTTGTAGCCCTCGTAGTGGCTGTACAGGCCGGGGGCATGGCCGACCTCGGTGCCTCCGGTGATCACGATGGGGCACCCGCTCTCGCGCTTCAGGCCGATCACCCTGTTCACCGTGTCCGTCCTGACGGCCTCAAGTGAGGTGCACCGCCCGTTGTCTCGGCTGGCGCACCGGCCTGAGGACTTCCGGCCGAGACCGGCCCGCTTCAGCAACTGGGCGGCCTGCGTGTGGGCGAGCCGTACCGAGGGCAGGCGGTGGGCCGTCTGGGCGCTGGTCCGCGCCTGGCCCTTTCTGACCGGGGCCTTGGCCTCGGGCTGCCGGGCCTCACTCAGCCCTTCCCGTTCCCACAGTCCCGTGCCGAGGTCGGCGGGCTCGCGCAGGGCTACGGCCTTCAGGTACAGGTCACGGGTGTAGCGCCTGGCGGCCTCCAGGGCGTTGATGTCGTAGCGGCCGGTGCTCGGCACCCGTGCGGACGCGTCGGACGAGTCCGCGATCATGACGGCGACCGGCGAACTGGCGGCCCCGGTCTCGGCGTTTCCGTCCGAGGCCAGGGCGATGAACGATATCTGCAGAGCCAGAAGTGCTCCCGCCGTAAGCCGGGCCGCTCTCCGTCTACAGGGACGTTTCCCCATTTTCTATCCCTTGTCGCGGAAGCCCTTCCACAAGAAGGATCAATCCCACGCCGAACCGGTGGTGACCCCCGAACATCGCGAAATTTGCCCCGTGCTGGCGATCACCGTGCCCCCCGCTGAACAGGCCTTACGCCAACAAACGCGACAAAGTAGCCGGTTTCCGCAGGGTGTGCCGTACGGCCTCGGGGAGAGAAGATCGCCGAAACGGACGGGGAAAGTGTGCCCGCAGTACCGGGTCATCCGGGATCGCCGATTTCGTGAGTGAACTGTGGCGGAACCGTAGGCATCTGTGTAATGAAAAGATTACCCTAAGTAGTTACATTCATGGTTGATCCGAGGGAGTCCCATGGGCTGGATAAGCGTGCTGGTGGTAGTCGCCGTCGCGATCACGCTGATCGCGCTTCTCGTCCTCAGGAGGAGGGGGCACGAGGGGGAGGACAACGGCTCGGCGTCGATCGACTTCGCGGCCAACCTCGCCCTCGCCATCTACCTGCTGGTCCTGGCCTACGCCGTCGTGCTGTGCCGGGACGCCATCTCCACCTCGCAGACCGACGTCCAGGCGGAGACGGAGGCCCTCAGCGAGCTGTACTGGTCGGTCGCGCCCATCCCCGAGGCGGGGCCCATCCGGGCCCAGATCAGGGACTACTCCGCCAAGAGCGTCTCCCTCGACTGGCCGCTCATGGCCCACGGTGAGATGTCCCCGGTCCCCACGAAGCTGCTTGAGAACATGCGTGCCGAGGTGCTCAGACTCAAGCCGGCCGACGACGCGGGCAAGACCCTCCAGCAGGACGCCCTCAGCCACATCTCCGACGTCTTCCACTCCCGCGCCGTACGGGCCGACGACGCCAACACCGGTCTTGAGAGCATCTTCGTGATCTCCATGCTCATCTCCGGGCTGCTGGTCGTCGTGCTTCCCTGGACGGTCGGGAACCGGCCGACGGGCGCCTCGGTGGTCGGCGACCTGGTCAGGGTGACCGTGGTCGTCGTCGGGGTCGGCTTCATCATGCTGACCGGTCGCCCGTTCAACGGCCTGGGCTCGGTCGGGCCCGACGACTTCGTTGCCGTGCAGCAGCAGTACGACCAGATCGACGCCCAGTTCCCCGCGAAGCTGCCCGAGGGCTGAACGGGTCACACGTAGGAGGCCCGGTTGGCGACCGATCGCCAACCGGGCCTCACGCGTTTATCTGCGCGGCCTGCGCTTGAGCAGGGCGACCGCGGTGACCGAGATGACGCCGGTGAAGAGCACCAGGATGACCAGCCTGCGGTCGGTTCCCTGGCGCCGTTCGGCGAAGCGGTCCTGGATGCGCTGCCGTCGCATCCCGAGGACCGAACTCTCCGGGCTCGGCGACACCGTGGGAGGCGGCGTCGGCGGAGTCGGGGTGGGTGTCGGCGGTGCCGGGACGACGGCGACGGGCGAGACCTGGACGGGTCTCGGCGGCGGCGGTGGCGCGGGTGGCTCCGGGGTGGTGGGCGGCGTCGGAGCGGGTGGCTCCGGGGTCGTGGGCGGGGTCGGGGTGGGGGCAGGCGGCTCGGGCGTCTGGGGAGGCGTCGGAGCCGGGGTCTGCGTGGGCGGGGGTGTCGGGGTGGGCGTGGGGGTGGGCGGAGGAGCCGGGGGCGGGGACGTCGGGGTGGGGGTCGGTGCGGGCGGCGGAGTCGGCGTGGGGGCCGGGGGCTCGACCGTCGGGGTGGGGTGGGGAGCGTGACAGGACTCCCCACCGAGCAGCAGCGAGACGATGGGCAGGCAGATGACGGGTCTCACGGCCTTGGCGAGCGGCTCGCAGTGCGGGACCAGGCCGAGCAGCGGCCCCAGCAGGCCGTGCCCGCAGGACGGCGGCCCGACCCTGACCCCGGACCCGGCCTCCTCGTCGGCGGCCTCGCCCTGGCCCGTGCCTTGGGTTCCATCCTGGGCCCCATCCTGGGCCCCATCCTGGGCTTCGTCCTGAGCCCCGTCTTGAGCCTCGTCCTGAGCCCCGTCCTGGGCCTCGCTCTGGGCTCCACCTTGGGTTTTGGCCGGGGCCTCTTGGGCTTTGGCCGGGACCTCCGGGGAGGCCTTGGGCGGAGCCTCGGCCGGAGTGTCGGCAGAGGCGTCACTC
Organism: Streptosporangium sp. NPDC020072; assembly: GCF_040631445.1. Taxonomy (NCBI): domain Bacteria; kingdom Bacillati; phylum Actinomycetota; class Actinomycetes; order Streptosporangiales; family Streptosporangiaceae; genus Streptosporangium; species Streptosporangium sp. NPDC020072. The sequence goes on from NZ_JBEYAB010000019.1 coordinate 136,931, forward strand.
CCGCCCGCGGGGCCGGGCCTGTCGGGAAGGTCGGCTTCGGGCTTCACCCGGGCCTGCGCCGTGACCGACGTGGCCGGGGGCCCGGTCCGGGATGCCTGATGAGTCTGGGGCGTCCCCTCGGTTTGAGGCGGGGAGGCCTCGGGGGTGGTGTCCTGGCCCGCGTCGTACGGCGGGGCGCACTCGGGCGTCCCGTTCCGGGTGGCCGTCAGACATTGGCCGGGAGAGTCCTGGACACCGGCGAACGCCGCGACGGCTCCCCCCGTCACCGGGGCGGCCACACAGGTCGCCAGCACCGCCGTACCCAGAAGTGCGTGTCGTCGTTTTCCGCGCCGGTTTTTCGTCACATAAACGTTCTAACATTTAACAGAGTGTCACGGTAGGGTAATGAAACCCTTGCGAAGATCCACCCACGGAACCACGTTTCCCCCCTGGATCGGGAAGGATGTGGCCACGGCCTCGAAAGGCCCCGAGAGCCTTTCGAAGGGGTGCGTTCGGCAAGGAGTGAGGCGTTGGACGAGCTGTTCGACCTCGACGCGGTCGGCCAGGCGGAGGCGGTGCGCGCCGGTGACGTCTCGCCGAGAGAGCTCGCCGAGGCGGCGATCGCGAGGATCGAGACGCACGACGGGGAGATCAACGCGGTCGTCCACCGCAGGTTCGAGCGGGCGCTCGCGGAGGCCGACAGGCTCACCGGGGACGCCCCCTTCCTGGGGGTGCCGACCCTGCTGAAGGACCTGGGCTGGAGCATGGCGGGTGAGCCGTACCGGGCGGGCTCCCGGGTGCTCGACGGCGTCGAGGTGGCACGGGACGGCTACGCGCCGGCCAAGCTGCGCGCGGCGGGGTTCGTGGTCCTCGGCCGGACGAACACCCCCGAGTTCGGCACCGCGATCACCACGGAGCCCAGGGCCTTCGGGCCGACGCGTAACCCCCATGACGTCCGCTACAGCCCCGGCGGGTCGAGCGGCGGGTCGGCCGCGGCGGTCGCCTCGGGCATGGTCCCGGTGGCCGCGGGCAGCGACGGCGGCGGGTCGATCCGCATCCCGGCGAGCCTGTGCGGGCTGGTCGGCCTCAAGCCGAGCCGGGGGCGGGTGAGCTACGGGCCGGCCGTCGGCGAGGCCTGGGCGGGCTTCTCCACGCCGGGCATGCTCTGCCGTACGGTCAGGGACAGCGCGGCGACCCTCGACGTGATCGCCGGGGCGATGCCGGGCGACCCGTACGGCGCGCCCGTCTGGCCCCGGAGCCTGGCTCAGGAGGTCGGGGCCGACCCCGGACGGCTGCGGATCGGCTTCCTCACCGAGCACCCGGGGCGCCCCGGTGAGACCGACCCCGACCTGACGGCCGCCGTGTTCGGCGCGGCCCGGCTCCTTGAGTCGCTCGGCCACGGCGTCGAGTCCGGCGGCCCCGAGGCGCTCACGGAGAAGGACTTCGCGCTGCACTTCGGCACGGTCGTCGCGGCCCACCTGGCCGCCGACCTTGAGGACTTCGGGCGCTGGCGCGGCAGGCCCGTCGATCTCGACGAGCTTGAGGAGCGCAACCGCATCCTCGGGGCGACCGGGCGAGGGCTCAGCGCGGTCGACTACGTGGCCTCACGCGACTGGATCGACGGGTTCCGCCGCAGGATGGCCACCTGGTGGGAGTCCTTCGACCTGCTGCTCACCCCGTCCCTGGGGGCGGCGCCGTTCCCCATCGGCTGGCTCGCCTCCGACGACGTCAGCATGGCGCGGGGCCGGATGAACCAGGCCGTGGCGTTCAGCTCGCCGGTCAACGCGACCGGCCAGCCCGCGATCTCCCTGCCGCTTCACCGGACCTCGGGGGGGATGCCGGTCGGTGTCCAGCTGGTCGCGGCGGCGGGCCGGGAGGACCTGCTGATCCGGGTCGCCTCCCAGATCGAGGCCGCGGCCCCCTTCGAGCACACCGCGATCAGGCACGCGACCTCCCGCTGACCGCGTCGATCTCCGAGGCGAGGAAGGCGACGGTCAGCTCCGCCCTGAGTGTGGGCCATCCGTCGTCCTGGACCGGGCCGGGCCGGGCGTAGCGCCGCCGTTCGATGTCGTCGACGATCCGTGTGGGGGCGCCCATCTCCCTCAGTACGGCCAGCGCCCGGTGTTTGGTGACGAGTCTCCCCTCCCTGAGGGTCACCGTGGCCCGGGCCAGGGTGAGCATGGCCGCGTCCACCCAGATGTCACGGAGCCACAGGTCGGGGCGGTCGAGCAGCGGGCGCCAGAACTCCCGCAGGTCCCAGGCCACGAACCCGGCGAGCTCCTCGTCGGTCACCGGCGGCAGGAGGGTCGCGGGGGGCGGGCCGTACAGGACCAGGCCGAACTCGTGGAGCTCGCGTCTGGTCACCGGGGTGATCGGCCGGTGGGTGACCTCCTCGTGCGCCCAGGCGAGGTGGGGCCGTGCGGGGTCGTCCAGTTCGGTCGTGACGACGTAGCCGCAGTGCAGCTTCGCCGCGAGCGGTACGGCGGCGCCGAGGCGTTCGTGCATCAGGGTGAGGCCGGACTCCTCCTCGGGGGAGCAGGGGCGGCTGAGGACCGCCACGAGATCGAGGTCGCTGCGGCCCGGCTGGTAGTCGCCCGCGGCCAGGGAGCCGTGCGCCCAGACCGCGAGCAGCGGGACCATGGGGACGAGGCCGGTGACGAAGCGGTCGACGAGGGCGGCGGTGGGGGCGTGTTCGGTCACGGTCATCCCTTTCCCCGGCCGCCCGTGCGTCAGCCCTGGCTTCGGTTCTGGCTGAGGAAGACTTCGAGCTGGATGCCGTCGGGGTCCCGGAAGGCGAGCAGGGCGAAGCCCGCCTCGGGGATGTCCTGGACGCCGGAGTGGGTGACCCCGGCCTCGGTGAGGCGGGTGGCCCAGGCGTCGAGCTCCTGCCGGGTGTCCACGGTGAACGCCAGGTGGTCGAGGCCGGTCCTGCGCTCGTTGAACTCCGCGTCGCCGTCCTCGTGCTTGTGCCTGGTCAGCCCGATGACGACCCCGCTGGGGTGCCGCATGAGCTGCCGTTCGAAGCCCGCGTTGTTCCAGGGGAACAGGGGTGCGAAGTCCAGGACGTCGCCGTACCACCGCACGGAGGCGTCGAGGTCGCGCACGTTCAGCGCGATGTGGTGAACCCCGGAGAAAGTCGTCATCTGTCTCACCTTTCACGTGATGGACATAACCCTAGATTCCTCGGGAACCGTCCACGAGGAGTACGCGTTATATCTTGAGGCGACGGGGTAGAAGGCCGTCGACGAGCGTGCCCCCCGAGGAGGGTTCCCATGGCGAAGGCAGCGCGTGCGGCACAGGCATGGCGGGTCTACAAGCAGGTGTCCCAGCCGGGTTCACCGGGACTCATCACCAGACTGCGCACCGTTCCGAGGATGGTCGGCGCGGTGACGCGGGGCCGGTACCCCGGCATGAGCAAGAGCAGGCTGGCCATGCTCGGCCTGGGCGTGGTCTACATCCTCTCGCCGATCGACGTCATCCCCGACTTCCTGGCGCTCGTCGGGGTGGCCGACGACTTCGGTGTCCTGCTGTGGCTCACGGCCTCGCTGCTCGGCGAGAGCGGACGCTATCTCGACTGGGAGCGCAGGAACATCCAGGCGAGCGTCTTCCCTCCCGAGCACGGGCGTTAGAGCTGTTCCATCCTGAGCCAGGCCCGTGACGGCAGCGGGTGGCCGAACAGGCGGGCGGCGTTGCCGTAGGCGACCCTGGCGATGTCGGCCGGGGGCAGGTTGCCAAGGTTCGTCGCCACGGTCTGCTGGGTGTCGGGCCAGGTGGAGTCGGAGTGCGGGTAGCCGCTCTCCAGCAGCACGTGTTCGAGGCCGACCGCGAAGCGCACCCCGGACAGGGCGTGGTCGTTGAGCGTGCCGAAGAAGAAGTTGCGCCGCAGGACCTCGCTGGGCTTGAGCCCGCCCTCCCAGGCGGCCTCCCCGGCGACCGGGTGGTCGAGCGCGTAGTCGGCACGTTCGGCGAGCATCGGCAGCCAGCCGACCCCGCCCTCCACGATGAGGATCCGCAGTGCCGGGAAGCGCAGCGGGATGCCCGACCAGAGCCAGTCGGCGCAGGCGAACATGGCGCTCGCGGGCATCAGCGTGGTGATCGCCTCGATCGGTGTGTCGGTCGAGGGGACGGGGGTCCAGGAGGCGGAGCCGGTGTGCAGGCACACGACGGTGCCGGTCTCCTCGCAGGCCTGGAAGAACGGGTCCCAGTGGTCGGTGTGGATGGACGGCAGCCGCAGCCGGGTGGGGAACTCGGGGAAGAGCACGGCCTTGAACCCCCTGGCCGCGTTGTCCCTGATCTCCTTGGCCGCGACCTCGGGGTCGGTCAGCCAGGGCAGTTGCAGGGCGATGATCCGCTCGGGGTAGGTGCCGGCCCAGACGTCCACGTGCCAGTCGTTCCACGCCCGCGTGATCGCGAGGCCGAGCTCCTGGTCGCGGGTCTTGGCGAAGACCATCCCCGACTGCCCGGCGAGCATGCCGGGAAAGCACAGCGCCGCCCAGACACCCGCGCGGTCCATGTCCTCGACCCGCGCGTGGATGTCGTGGCAGCCGGGCCGCATGTGCTCGAAACGCACCGGGTCGAGCGTCCACTGCTCACGGGGCAGCCCCGCGCCCACGTCGAGACCCGCACACGGGTAGGTCGCGCCGCCGTACCGCCAGACCTGGTGCCCGGAGTCGGTCTCGACCACCTTGGGGGCGAGATCGGCGTATTTCTCGGGGAGCCGGTCGAGGAACATGTCGGGTGGCTCGATGAGGTGGTCGTCAGCGGAAATGATCACATAGTCCCGCCGCCGTGGCTCGGGGTCGGGCAGCAGCGGCGTAGTCACGCGGTAAACCGTACGTCGCTGACGTCACACTGAACAACCTGCGAGATATCCGCTTGGTATCTGTGTCTCATCCCATCTACCCCTGTGTGTCCGGTAACCGGCGGAAGGCCCACAGGAGGGTGTCCGGAGGGGTGCGTCCTGGTTTCTCGCGTTCGTGTGTGTCGCGATGGGAATGCGGTCGTGTGCCCTTGTAGGGAGCCCCTAATCTATCCGGCGGCGGACATCTCGCGATGGGGGCGGACATGCAGATCCCGAAGGGCATCCCGTACGGCGCGCGGATCGCCCTGTTGTTCGTCCTGGCGCTGTCCACGATCGTGGTCCACCTGAACCAGGACCCTCGGTTGCGCGAGGCCGAGGAACTCATCTCCGACCTGCGGGCCGGTACGGTGACCAAGGTCGTCTACGACCGGGACTGGCCCGCGTACGGCACGCTGACCTGGTCGAACGGTCCTCTTTCGTGGAACGAGGCCTACTTCGACCCGCCGGACGACGTGTGGGACCCGGTGACCACGAGGCTGGTGCCGAGCGAGCTCCGGCGGGTCCAGACGGCCTTCCTGGCCCGGGTCGGGGAGGCGACGGGCCCGTCGGTCGAGATCGGGCAGGCCCGGGGACCCCAGCGGTTCGGGCTGGCCGGGATGTTCATGGGCTCGCCCGCCTACGCCCGCTGGTGGGAGCCGTTCGCCCCGGTCGCGGTCGCCGCCGAGGTGATCGCCTGGCTGCTGATGCTCACCCGGCGGGACAACCGCTACGCGGGTCGCTGGGCGTGGGCGTGGATGTTCCTGGTCGGGGGGTCGTGGCTCTACGTGCTGCTTGAGCCGTACCCGCTGTGGCGTGGGTCGTCCGAGGTGCCGTCCGAGCGGGTCAGGCTCAACGGGACGCAGGGGTTCGCCCTCGCCGTGGCCGTCTTCTTCGGCATAGGGATGATCAGCGCCTGGACGTCATGAGGTAGTAAAGAAGCATGACCTCTGAAGTGGGGGACTTATCGCCCCGATGGCGTGAGGCGCGCTGGGGGTGGTGGCTCGCCGGGACGGTCGTCAGGGTCGTGTTGCTGTTGGTCCTGTTGTTCGGCGCCCTGCTCGTGGTGGCGGCCGCGGCGCCGACGGGGAGGACGCTTTCCGACTTCCGTGCGGCCCTGAAGGCGGACAGGGTCACGGTCGTCGTCTACCGGGCGTCTCAATCGGGGACGGTATCCACGGACCAGCCGCCCGCAGCGGTGCAGCCGCCCTCGGTGGAGCAGCCGCCCCCGGAGGCGGAGGCCCCTGACTCGTCGGACTCGCCGGAGGTGGTGTACGCGCTGAGGTGGGCCGAGGGGCCGCTGGTCTGGCACCGGATCGACCAGGGACCGGTGTCGGACGGCAAGGGCGCCTACACCTTCGACCGGTTCGGCGCCGACATCGGCGACTCCGGGGCCAGGCTGGTCCAGGAGAGCGTTCGACAACCCTCCTGGTGGTACGCCACCTGGCCCTTCGAGATCCCCCCGACGCTGGGGATGTGGTGGGTCGGGGCCGCCTGGGTGGCGACCCTCATGATCATGCTCGGCTCGACCCCCAGGCTGGGCAACAGGTGGGCGTGGTTCTGGCTGTTCGGCGTCGGTCAGATCGGCGCGTTCGCCTTCCTCCTGCTCGAACCCCGCCCGCTGTGGCACCGGTACGGGCGGCCCCCACCCGAGCGGGGACGGATGCGGGGCGGTACCGGCTGCCTGCTGTCGATCGTGACGTCCGTGGTCGCCGTGGGCGTCGCCGCGGCCGTCGGCGGCCTTCTGAACCTGCTGTTCCCCTGACGACCGTTCTAGGCGTCGACCGTCTCCTTCTCGCCCTTGGCCGCCTCGGCTCGCAGGTCCGCGGCCTCCCGGCGGATCAACAGGATCCAGCCGCCGATCGCGATGCCGATGAACAGCCACCACTGCACGCCGTACGCCAGGTTGAGGCCGCCGCCTCCGCCGACGTCCGGCGCGGGCACCGGGGCGGGCGCGGCCTGGGCCTGCGGCTGCTGGCCGGTCAGCTCGACGTACCCGTCGAGCAGCTTGTACGGCAGGCCCCGCCCGACCGACTCGGTGTTGATCAGCAGGACCTGGCCGGGGGGAAGGCCGGGCCGGTTCCTGATGCCGGTCGTCTCCTCGGTCTCGCTGGGCTGCAGCCGCCCGGTGACGGTCACCTCGCCGGTGCTCGGCGGCGGGACCTCGGGAGGCGCGTCCGCCGTCGCGCCCGCCTTGACCCAGCCCCGGTTGACCAGGACGCCGACGCCGTCGGCCGTCCGCAGCGGGGTGAGCACGTAGAAGCCGACCCTGGTGTCCTGGACGCGTCTGCGGACCAGCAACTGGGCGCCCGCGTCGAACGTGCCGGTGACCGTCACGGGACGGTACCTGTCGTGTGCCCGCATCGGGGCGCCGGGAGGCACGAGGCCTTCGAGGGGGACGGGGGCCGCGGACATGTTGGCGGTGGTCTGGTGGCTGCTGCTCGACCGTTCCTCGTAACGTCCGAACTGCCATCGGCCAAGGAACACGAAGGCGGGGATGACCAGCAGAACCACCACGTGGAGCGCCAGCCATCGGGGAGTCAGAAGGAACCGGTACACGTTCCCAAGGGTAGGCACCGTACTCACCGCTCTCTCCTTCGGCCGGTGCCGGATGTCCGGGAAAGGCTGTCGGACACTCCGGACATCGCGTACGGTCGGATGGATCCGCCCCCCTCGGACCGTTCCATCTCCCCCTCCGGAGCCCGCGCACGATGACCTTGGTCCTGTCGCCCCCCGCGGCTCCGGTCGCACTGCCCCGCCTCGGGGCGCTGCTGCGGCACGCCGCCCCGAGGGTGCTGGAGGGCATGATCCTGCCGGTCGCCGTCTTCTACGCGGGCCTGATGTTCTTCGGTCTGTACGGCGCGCTCGCGGTCGCGGTGGCATGGGTCTACGGCGGCATCGTCTGGCGGCTGGTCAGGCGTGAGCCGGTGCCGGGGACCGTGCTGCTGGCGGCGGGGACGATCACGGTCAGGGCGGTGCTGGCCGCGGCCACCGGCAGCCCGGTGCTGTTCTTCCTGCAGCCCTGCCTGGGAGTGCTCTGCGCGAGCCTGGGCTTCCTGCTCACCGCCCCGACGCGCAGGCCGCTCGTCCAGCGGGTGGCGACCGACCTGGTCCCGCTGCCCGAGCACCTGCTCGAACACCCCCGGATGCGCCGCTTCTTCGTGTGGCAGTCGCTGCTGTGGGGCGGCGCGCAGCTCATCAACGCCTCACTCAGCGTGTGGCTGCTGCTCACCCAGACGCTGGAGACCTATCTCGTGGTGCGGACCTCGCTGGTGGCCGTGCTGCTCGGCGGGGCGGGGCTGGTCTCCGTGCTCGGCCTCAGGCGTTGCCTGCGGGCACTGGACCACGGGTACGGCACGCTCCAGGACCGGGCGACGCCGTGATGTCCCTCGGGCCGGAGATCTCGTGCCCGTCCGCGCAGCGGAAGTGCTGTTCGATCGCGGCACCGCAGTCACGGTGGGTGAGCAGCATCGGGGGCCCCTCGGGGTCGGCGAGATAGCGGTCGCCCCACTGCATCAGGGCGACCAGAGCCGGATAGAGGTCGCGGCCCATCTGGGTCAGTCGATATTCGTCGCGTCTGCGCTGACCGGGCTCGCGGTAGGGGACCTTGCGCAGCAGCCCCTCCTCGACCAGGCGCGCCAGCCGGGCGCTGAGGATCTGTTTCGGGGCCCCGGTGAAGGCCTGCATCTCGGCGAACCTGCGCACCCCGAGAAAGGCCTCCCTGAGCACCAGGAGCGTCCACTTCTCGCCCACGATCGTCAGCGCCCGCTCGATGGAGCAGTTGTCGGGGCGCGGGAGCGCGTCGCTCATGACCGCATCGTAGGTCGTCACGGCGTCACCTCCAACGCGGCTAAGTCTACTTGACATACTCAGCTGCCGGGCGGAAGTCTAGGTTCATGTTGCGAACTCAGGGGGTGCTCGCAGGAACCGTCGTCGAGATCAGGTCCGCCGGGCCGGGCGACGGGGAGCGGATTCGCCACTTCCTCGCGGAACTGTCGCCAAGGACACGGCACCTGCGCTTCCTCACCGCCGTGGACGAGGACATGGCGGGCAGGCTGCTGGCGGAGACCGGCCGGGGGGACGTGCTGCTCGCCGTCGCGGGGGAGAAGGTCGTCGGGCATGCCGTGGGAGCCAGGGCCGGCGCCGAGGTGGAGATCGCGGTGGTCGTCGCCGACGCCTGGCAGGGAAGGGGCATCGGCTCCCGCCTGGTCCGCAGGCTGCTGCGCCGCGCCTCGGTCAACGGAGCCAGGACCGTGAACATGGACGTCCTCGGCGACAACCACCGGGTTCTGGCGATGATCCGGGGCCTGTGGCCGGGAGCCGTCACCCGGACCTCCCAGGGGAGTGTGGAGGTGAACGCGCCGGTCGAACCGGCCCTCGGAGGGGGCGTCGCGCCGGGTGGTGGCGGCGAACGGAGCGTTATCATCGACGGGGAGTCCGGTGGCCGGACACCATTTGCGGAACAAGGTTCTGTTGGCGCACCATTGACACCGTGAAAAGTGCCAAGAACGGACGCGACGGCCGCACCAGGATCATCGAGGGCGCACTGCGCCGGTTCAGCCAGGACGGCGTCTCGGCCACCACGCTCGCCAGCCTCCGCGAGGAGAGCGGCGTCAGCGTCGGCAGTTTCTACCACCACTTCGCGAGCAAGGAACACGTCTTCGGCGTGCTCTACGCCGACACCCTCAGGATGTACCAGGAGGTCTTCCTCACCGAACTGCGGCGTCACGAGGGGGCCAAGGAGGGCATCGAGGCCATCGTCGCCCTGCACATGAGGTGGTACGACGACAACAGGGAGCGGGCGCACCTGTTGCTCAGCGAGCGCCCGCCGAAGCGCGACGAGCCGGGCGGCACCGAGGTCTCCGAGCTGCGCAGGGCCTTCTTCCGCAAGGTCGCCGACTGGTGGCGGCCCCACATGAAGAACGGCCTGCTCCAGCCCGTCCCCCCCACCATGTGCTACGTGCTCTGGCTCGGCCCCGCGACCGAGATGTGCCGCCTGTGGTTCGCGGGCGCCCACCAGCCGACGCCCGAGGAGATCGCGGGCCTGTGCGAGGCCGCCTGGCACAGCCTGCGCCAGCGTCCCGCCCCCGCCTGACCGTACGGCTTCGCCCACCTGGCCCCCGTCGCCGCACCCGTCACCCGCCGCCCACGGCCCCGCGCCGCCCGGCGCCGTCGTCCGTGAGAGCCCCGGTTTTCGGGCGTCTGAGAGCTCCGGCCCGGAGTCCGGGGGTTCGTCCGGGCCGGAGCGGTCTCAGCGTGCTCCCGCGAGCTGCCGTAGCCGGGTTGGCACCCGCCAGACCTTCTCGTCCAGCGAGATGTCCAGCCGCAGGTCCTGGCGTCGTCGCCGCAGACCGGGCACGCGGACCCGGTCGCTGACGTCGAACCCGCCGTGTCCGCCGTTCGCGGAGTATCCGAAGCCCAGCTCGCCCGGCAGGACCCGTAACTCGTCCCGGTTGCCGCACCTCGGGCAGGTCCACGCGACCATGTCCCGGCCACGGTTGTAGTCGTGGCAGGCGCGGAAGTACTCGTCGGGCCGGAAACGGGACTCACAGGCGAAGCAGGGGATCAACATCTCGGAAACCTCAGGACCGGGTGGAGCGACTCCTCATTGGTACCGTCTCCCACTTGTGCCGTGCTTGCAGAACGCTTACGGCCGTCTGCAACGATCGGGTCACCCCCGGCTGGGAGGGCTGCGGGAGGATGGTCGGGTGAGAGATCTTCCCGCCCGTCTCAGAGAGCTGCTGCTCGAAACCGGCTACACCGTCGACGGCGTCCGCGACCGCCTCGGCACGGTCGCCGCGACCGCGCTCTCCCGTGAGGAGACGACACCCGCGCTGCGCGTCACCCGCGACGGCGACCCGCTCGGCACGCTGATCCGGTTGTGGTGGCTCGGAACACCGGTCGAGGCGCCGGAATGGCTCCCGGTCGAGGCGCTCGCCGAGGGCGGGCTGGTGACCGTACAGGACGGTCTGGTCAGCGCGGCGGTGCACCTGCAGCCGTGGGAGACGGGTGGCTACGTCGTCTCCGACCGCAAGGTCAGGCCGGGCGATCCCGCGTTGCGCGAGGACCACGTCGTCGGCGCGGGAGGGGCGTCGGCGAACCTGGCCCAGCTCGTCTCGCGCCGCCCGGCCGGGCGCGTCCTCGACCTCGGCACCGGGTGCGGTGTGCAGGTGCTGCACCTGGCCGGCCGGGCGGAGGAGGTCGTGGCGACCGACGTCAACCCCCGCGCGCTCAGGATGGCCCGGCTGAGCTGGGCGCTGTCCGGGATCGAGGGTGTCGAGGCCAGGCAGGGGTCGCTGTTCGAGCCCGTCGAGGGGGAGCGGTTCGACCTGGTCGTCTCGAACCCGCCGTTCGTGATCTCCCCCCGGGGCCGGTTCACCTACCGGGAGTCGGGCTTCGAGGCCGACGGTTTCTGCCGCGATCTCGTACGGCTCGCCCCCCGCTTCCTCTCCCCGGGCGGCACCTGCCAGCTGCTGGCCAACTGGCTGCACGTCGACGGCGAGGACTGGCGTGACCGGGTCGGCGGATGGCTCGCGGGGACCGGCTGCGACGGCTGGGTGGTGCAGCGGGACGTGCAGGACCCGGCCGAGTACGCGGAACTGTGGCTGAGGGACGCCGCCGAGCAGGGCACCCCCCGTTACCGGGAGCTCTACGACGACTGGCTCGACTGGTTCGAGACCATGAAGGTCACCGGGATCGGCTTCGGCTGGATCACGCTGCACGACTCCGGCAGCCTCGACCCGGTGGTCAGGGTCGAGGAGCTGGGGCAGCGGGTCGAGTTGCCGGTCGGCGGCTATGTGGACGAGGTGCTGGCCTCGGTCGGTCTGGCCCACCGCCTCACCGACGAGGAACTGCTCGGCGCCCGGCTCGCACTGGCCGAGGGCGTGGCCGAGGAGCGTACGGGGCCGCCCGGCGCCGAGGACCCGTCGCGGATCGTGCTCAGGCAGACGCGGGGGCTGCGCCGCGCCACCCAGGTGGGAACCGTCGAGGCGGCCCTGGCGGGGGTCTGTGACGGTGATTATCCACTGGCCCCGCTGCTGGCGGCCATCGCGGAGCTCACCGGCCAGGACGCCGATGACCTGCTGGTTCGTGCTCCCGAAGCGCTCCGCCCGTTGATCGCCGAGGGATTTTTCCACATATCAACCCCCTGATTATCCACAGGCTGTGCATATCCCTGGATGTCCCCACCGATCGGTTGTTGATCCGATGTTGACCGCCGGAAGGGATGCTCTGGACGTGGGCACGGCGTGGACCCGGGGGGTAAGGGACCACGCCGAGTCCGGCCGGTCGTCACAGTGAGGCGGCCGGTCGCCGAAGACGCACCGGATGACCGGGCCCCCTAACGCGTCTTCGACGGCCAGACGGCCGGCCGGGCGCCCCGCATCCGATCTCAGGTTCCAGAGCGACGGGAATTCCAGTGATCAACCACTTTTGGATGACACGGCTCGACGACGATCTGTACGACCTGTATGACGTGTCGTGGTCAGTTACCGACGGGGTCACGGTCGAGCAGAGCGCGGATGTCCGCGGCCTCGGGGGCGCCGAGCCTGTCGAAGATGTCGTGCGCCCGCTGAAGGCAGTCACGGCTGCGCCGGATGTCACCCTGCCCCGCGAGCGCTCTGCCTAGCACCCACAGCGACAGTGCCTCGCCGTACGGGTGGCCGATCTCGACGCTGACCGCCAGTGCCTGCTCCGCGTGCCGGGTGGCGTCCCCGAAGCGGTTGGCCGTGATGAACGTCTCGGCGAGCCGTGAGCAGACGCGCTGCTCCCACACCCGCTGTCCGCTGGTGCGGAAGAAGGCCAGGCACTCGGCGTGGTGGTGCACCGCCTCGTTGAGCCGTCCCACCCGGGACAGCACCATCCCCAGGTGGTAGCGCGCCCGCGCGGTGCCCGGACTTGAGCCGATCTCGGTGAAGATGGTCAGCCCCTGCTCCGCGGCGGCGATCGCCTCCTCGGCCTGACCGAGGAAGAGGTGGTCCCTGGCCGAGTAGCTGAGCGTCAGGGCCTCACCTCCCGGCGCGCCCATCTCCCTGAAGACCTCGCGGGCCGCGTCGAACAGGGCGAGCGCCTCCTGGTGACGGCGCTGACGGCCCGCGACGACGGCCAGCGCGTTGAGCACCTCGCCGCTGACGATGCGGTCGCCCTCGACCGCTAGGCCGAGCGAGGCCTCGAACTCCTTGCGGGCCTCGACCAGCCGGTTCGCGCCGAACAGCACCCTGCCCAGCACGTAGCGGCAGCGCAGCTCGCTGGAGGGCGCGCCGAACCGCTGGGCGGCGGCCAGGGTCTCCCTGGCCCGCCGCTCGAACTCGCGGGCGTGGCTGCCGGACTCAAGCAACGGCTCCATGGCCAGCAGCAGGTCGGCCGCCGGCAGCAACGCCTGGGCCGTCGTCTGGGCCGCCGCCTGGGCGGTCGTCTGGGCGATGGCCGCGAACAGCGACTCCGCCTCGATCGACAGCCACGCCACGGCCTCGTCGGCGGAGGCGAACGTGTGGCCGGGGCCGGTCACCGAGAGCTGTTCGGCGAGCGTGCTGCCGTCGTAGGCCAGCCGGTGCGCCGACTGCGCCGACGCCAGATAGAAGTCGAGCAGCCGCCGCAGCGCGGGCCCGCCCGCCTCGGCGTCCGCACCGCGCTCCGCCGTACGGCGGGCGAAGAGCCGCAGCAGGTCGTGGAAGCGGTAACGCCCCGGCGCGGGCGCCTCAAGCAGGCTCGCGTCCACCAGGGACTCAAGGATGTCCTCGGTCTCCGTCGGGTTCAGCGCGAGGACGGAGGAGGCGGCCCCGACGGAGATGTCGGGACCGCCGGGCAACGACAGCAGCCGGAAGGCCCGTGCCTGGGGTGGGGCGAGCTGGCCGTACCCGAGGGCGAAGGTCGCCTCGACGGCGAGGTTGCCCACCCGCAACTCGTCGAGGCGGCGGCGCTCGTCGGCCAGCCTGGGCACCAGCGAGGCGACCGTCCACGACGGCCTGGCCGCCAGCCGCGCCGCGACGATCCGTACGGCCAGCGGCAGGAAACCGCAGGCGGCGACCACCTCCATGGCGGCCGTGCGCTCCGCGGCCACCCGGTCGGCACCCGCGACCGTGGCGAACAGCGACAACGCCTCGTCGGACTCCATCACGTCCAGATCGACCAGCCTGGCGGCGGGCAGGTCGGCGAGTTTGGGGCGGCTGGTCACGATCGCCGCGCAGCCCGTCGTGCCGGGCAACAGGGGACCGACCTGGGCGGCGTCACGGGCGTTGTCGAGCAGCACGAGCATCCGCCGCTCGGCCAGCAGCGAGCGGTACAGCGCCGCCCGCTCGGCCAGACCGTCGGGAATGACGTCGGGAGGCAGGCCGAGCCCGCGCAGGAACGCCGCGAGCACCGACTCGGCCGCGGCCGGCTCGTCGCCGTAACCGCGCAGGTCGGCGTAGAGCTGACCGTCGGGGAACAGGTCCTGCATGGTGTGCGCCAGGTGCACCGCCAGGGCCGTCTTGCCGACGCCGCCGATGCCGGAGATGGCGGCGACCGGCACACCGTCAGAACCCGCCTGCGACAGCAGGGTGCGCAGCCTGGCGACGACGTGACGGCGGCCGGTGAAGTCACTGACGGCCGCGGGCAGCTGCGCGGGACGGGGCAGCTCGGGGACCTCGACCTCGGTCGGCTCGGGCGGGGCCGTACGCTCCTCGGGCACGGAGACGGCGGCACGCGCGGGCACGAGAGCCGGGTCGCCGGAGAGGATGCGCCGGTGCAGGGTGGTCAGCTCGGGCCCCGGCTCGATGCCGAGCTCGTCGATCAGCGCGGTCCGGGTCTCGGCGAAGACGGCCAGGGCGTCGGCCTGCCTGCCGCACCGGTAGTAGGCCAGCATCAGCTGGGCGCGCAGCCGTTCCCGCAGCGGGTGGTCGGCGGTCAGCGCGACCAGCTCGGAGACCACGTCGGCGTGCCTGCCGAGCTCAAGGTCCAGGTCCATGAGCGTCTCCACGACGCTCATCCTGCGTTCGACGAGCCTGCCGCGCTGGTGTTCGGCGTAGGGGCCCACGGCCCCGGCCAGCGGTTCCCCGGTGCACAGCTCCAGACTGGCGCGCAGACTCTCCGCCGCCCCCCTGCCGTCTCCCGTACGGCGGGCGGTCTCGGCCTCGTGGACACCCCGCTCGAACTGCGTCAGGTCGAGGGTGACGTCGTTCAGCCGCAGAGCGTATCCACGGCCGACCGAGGTGAGAAGCTCCGGGCGGGTCCGGGGGGATCTGCCCGGTTCCAGGACGGCCCGCAGCCGCGAGACGTAGGTGCGCAGCGCGCCGAGAGCCCTGGGCGGCGCGTCCTCGCCCCAGACCGCGTCGATCATCTCCGTGGGAGTGACCGCCCTGCCCTCACGCAGCAGCAACATCGTCAGGATGGAGCGTTGCAGCGGCGTGCCGAGGTCGAGTTCGACGCCGTCACGCCAGGCCTGGACAGGGCCGAGCAAGGCGAAGCGCAACCCCTCTTCGCTGCTGTGAGCAG
Organism: Streptosporangium sp. NPDC020072; assembly: GCF_040631445.1. Classification (NCBI taxonomy): domain Bacteria; kingdom Bacillati; phylum Actinomycetota; class Actinomycetes; order Streptosporangiales; family Streptosporangiaceae; genus Streptosporangium; species Streptosporangium sp. NPDC020072. The sequence goes on from NZ_JBEYAB010000019.1 coordinate 152,217, forward strand.
CCATTTCCTGGATCTCCGCCCTCAAGAAAAAGCCTTACCACCGAAATGATAGGTCCTGCAATGCCGTCACCACAGGAAACCGCCCACTCGTTAACCCTGGTGTTGATTCATCGTCAATCGGGCGTTGAACCGCTTCCCGGATGCTGTGACATGCCGGGCATGGCCCCATACGGGGGCGGTCATGCCCGGTGTTTCACCAGGTTGCAGGCGTTGATTCAATCGTCTGCAGGCGTCGATAAAGGCGCTGTAAGCACGGTGCAGGGACCTCGTCCTATCAATGGGTCATGACTTCCACCAAGGAACGGGAAGTCCGGCCCTCTGGGAGAGGAACCATGAACCGCACCATCCGCAGCCTGCTCGGCGTCGCCGCGGCGACCGCCGTCCTCGCGGTCGGCGTCCCGGCGCTGACCTCCTCGGCCTCGGCCGCGACGACCGGCACCGCGACCGCCGGTGCCCTCGACGTCGACTTCTGGGGCTCCTACTACTCCAAGTACCGCAACGGCTCCCGGGCCAAGGCCAACGGCCAGGTGTGGGACGACGGCTCCGAGGTCCACGTCCAGGGGCGTCTCTACGACAAGAACAGTCCGTGGCGGCTGTGCGGCTACGTCCAGGTCAAGTTCGAGAACGCCGACGGCGACGAGTCCTACGACTGGGCCAGGCAGTGCGTTTCGTCCGGCTACCGGTCCTTCCACTTCTCCGAGGAGGACGTCGACAACGTCCAGGTCCGGGTCTGCTACTGGGAACGGCCCGGGGCCCAGCGCGTTTCCTGCGGCCGGTGGAACTACATCTACGAGGCCGATGACGACGAGTGACGCCTGACGGACGATGAGGTCATCGGGGCGGCCTTGGAAAAGGCCGGGAAGACGAACATCGGGCCCGCCCGGAACTCCGGGCGGGCCTTTTGTTCCATGGTTCATCGGAAGTGATGGGGCTCCGTCACGCGGCCTCGAACAGGCCGAGTCGCGTGTGGAGCCGTTCTCGTACGGCAGGCCACTCGCCGCTCAGGATCGAGTAGTACGCGGTATCTCGGACCGTGTCGTCGGCGCCTCGGGTTTCCGCCCGCCGCACACCGTCGAGGTGTGCGCCGAGGGCCTCGATGGCGGCCCGGGATCGTGCGTTGCGTACGTCGGCTTTGAGCGTGATGCGGTGGACCTGCCAGGTCTCGAAGGCGAGCGAGAGCATCAGGTACTTGCTCTCCCGGTTGACACCCGTGCCCTGGGCCGAGGCGGCCAGCCAGGTGTAACCGATGTCCGCCACGGACGGGACCTCGCCCACCGCTCCACGCGTACCCGGCGGCCAGGGCATGGGGCCCTGCCAGTACTCCAGGTGCATGAGGCGGGTGGCACCGACTATGCGGTCGGTGTGTAGCCACCGGACGGCGAAGGGCAACGTGCGGCCCTCCGCCTGCTCAGCCAGAGCGGCCTCCACGTAGGAGACCATCTCTTCCCGGCCTTGGGGAACGCGAGTGAAGGCGTAAGTAGAACGGTCCTCACTCGCCGCGGTGACGAGGTCGTCGACCACCGCGAGGCTGAGCGGTTCCAGGCGCACGGAGCGCCCGGACAGGGTGACAAAAGCGGGCATGAGCACATGATGGGGGCTGACAGGCATGCCTGGTGCCAAATGACACAAGACATCTTGGTTAAGCCCCTGGTGCCCCCTGCTCGGAGGGGTGAAATCGCAGGTCAGAGCATGCGGATGCTATCCCGGATGTGCCTGCTCACGGGGTAAAGTTTCCTTAAAGTGATCTCCTGAAAGATCAGCCCGTCACGGGGCTGGGAACGGCGCCGGAAACACGGCGTCCACCGGGTGCCGGCCGGGCCCCCGCCAGGCCGGTCAGGGCCTCACTCAGATGGTCGAGCGCGGCCGAGATCCAGGGCAGTTCCAGCGGGTCGGCGGCGTGCAACGCGGCCAGTCGCCGCTCGGTCGTCTCGCCGTACAGCAGGCTCGTCGCCACCCGCACCCGCAGGGCCCTGACGTCGTCGCCGAAGACGTGTCCGGCGAGCACCCCGACCCCGTGCCGGTCGAGCAGCGCCGCGGCCAGTTCGGCGGAGGTCGTGAAGTCATGTCCGGCGAAATCGGGATAGAGGTAGAAACCGCCGAGCGGCGCCTCGGTCCGCACTCCCGCCCGGACGAGCCTGTCGTGTACCGCCCGCGCGACCGTGCCGTGCAGCCGCCTGCTCAGGTCGATCCGCTCGACGAGCTCGGCGGGCTCGGTGTAGGCGTAGGCCGCGGCCCGCTGGACGGGCGCCGCCGGACTCGACCAGATCTCACTGGCCACCGCGAGCAGCCGGTCACGCAGCTCGGCGGAGGGAAGCCTGGCCACGCCGATCCGCCAGCCGCCCAGGGCCAGGCTCTTGCTGAGCCCACTGGTGATCACCGTGCGCTCGGGGGCGACGTCGGCGGGACTGACGAAGCCGGTCGCCGGATCGTGCAGGAGGTCGCGGTAGATCTCGTCGGAGATGACGATCAGACCGAGGTCACGGGCGATCCTCGCCAGCCGGGTGACCGTGGCCGGGGAGGCCAACGTGCCGGTCGGGTTGTCCGGCAGCGTGAGCAGGATGGAACGGACGTCACGCCCCCGCGCCCGCGCGTGCAGTACGGCGGAGGCGACTCGGTCGGGATCGGGCACCCCGCCTTCGCCAGGAGGGGCGGGAACCGGCAGCGGACGGGCCCCGACCAGGTCGGCCTGGGCGGCGTAGCTCACCCAGCTCGGCATCGGCAGCACGACGTCACCGCCGATCGCCAGCAGCAGGCCGTACAGCAGGGGCTTGCTCCCGGGGCCGCAGACCACCAGGTCGGGGTCCGTCGGCAGGCCGCGCCTGTCCCAGTAGCCCGCCGCGGCCTCGCGCAGCGGCGTGATCCCCGCGACCGGGCCGTACCCGTTGTGCTCGGAGGCGGCGGCCAGCCGTTCGCGTAGCGCCGGATGAACGGGCAGACCCGCCTCACCGAAGGCCAGGTGGAGCACCCGCTCACCGGCGCGCCGTCTTCGTTCGATGTCCTCGTTCGCCGCCAGCGTGGCGGAAAGCGTCACGTTCATCAGTGTCCCTTTCCGATCAATGCGGAACGTTCCCAAGCGTGATGGGATGCAGGCATCGGAACAAGCACTGGTTGGTGTGGGTGGGCGTAAGGAAGTCCGATGCTTGATTTTCGTCGGCTTGTGGTGATCTGTGAGTTCGCCAGGAGAGGGAGCATCGCCGCGACGGCGGCCTCCCTCGGCTACAGCCCGTCCGCGGTCTCCCAGCAGCTCGCGACCCTCGAACGGGAGGCCGGAGCCGCGCTGCTCGACCGTTCCGCGCGCAGCGCCGAGCTCACCGACGCCGGACGCCGCCTGGTCGAGCACGCCCAGCGCATCCTGGCGATGGTCGAGAACGCGGAGTCGGACCTGTCCGCCCACCAGGGAACCCCGTCGGGGCGCGTCACCGTGACCGCCTTCCCCACCGCCGCCGTCGCCTTCGCGCCCGCCCTCGCCAGGTCGCTGCGCAGGCACACCGCGCTGACCCTGCGGATGGGTCAGGGACGCTCAGGACGGGGGATGCGCGAGGTCAGGTCGGGCGAGGTGGACATCGCGCTGGTCGACGACTGGTACGGCAGGGTGCGCGAGACGGACACGCTTCGGGTCTTCCCGCTGCTGCACGACCCACTGGTGCTCGTGGTGCCGCGCAGGCACCGGCTCGCCTCCCTCGACGAGCCCGTCGACCTGCGCGAACTACGTGACGAGCCGTGGATGGCCACCCCGGACGGCGAACCCTCCCGGCTGGCCGTCGACCGCATGCTGGCCGACTTCGGCGGGGCCCAGCCGGTGCCGTGGGAGTTCGAGGGGCTGGGGACGATCCTCGGCCTGGTCGCCAAGGGCATCGGCATCGCGGCCGTCCCGGCCCTGGCCCTGGCCGCCGGGGTCAGGGGGATCGTCGTGCGGGAGTTCCCCGGCGATCCGGTCAGCCGCGTCGTCCACGCCGTCGCCCGCGCGTCGAGCGTCAACCGGCCCGCCGTCTCCGTCACCCTGCGGGCCGTACACGTGGCCGCCCGGATGCTGGTCGACGACCTGGCCGTCGTCCGGCTGGCCGAACGGTAACGTCTTCAGCCATGCCTCCCACATACGCGCTCGAACGGCTGCTGTCCGGCAACGGGTCGAAGACCGTCGCCGGGATCGACGAGGTCGGCCGGGGCGCCTGGGCCGGACCCGTCGCGGTCTGCGCGGTGGTCACCGACCTGTCCGAGCCGCCCGCCGGACTGACCGACTCCAAGATGCTCACCCCGGCCCGCCGTACCGCCATGTTCGACGAGATCGTCACCTGGGCCGTCGGCGTCGGGTACGGCGAGGCCACCCACGCCGAGATCGACGAACTCGGCATGACCGAGGCACTGCGCAGGGCGGCGGGCCGGGCCCTGGCCGAACTGCCCGTCCGGCCCGACGTGGTCATCCTCGACGGCAAACACGACTATCTCGGGGCGCCCTGGCCGGTCCGGTGCGAGATCAAGGGAGACCTGTCCTGCGTCTCGGTCGCCGCGGCCTCGGTGGTGGCCAAGGTCCGCCGCGACGCCTACATGGCCTCTCTGGTCGGTGTCGAGGAGTACGGCTTCGCCGACAACGCGGGCTACCCCTCGCCGATCCACCAACAGGCCCTGGAACGCCTCGGCCCCACCGAACACCACCGCCTGTCCTGGTCCTACCTGGACGACCTCCCTCGCTGGCGCCACCTCAAGAGACACCGGAACCCTTTGGCGGGGGAAGGTCAGCTCGGGCTGTTCGGGTAGGTGGGTCACTCGCCTGTTGAGGCGTCCTCAATCTTCAACTGCTGTGCGCTGTCCGGGTTGACCAGCCAGAGGAGATCCAGGGCCTGCTTTTCCATGATCGGAACATCGGTTCTGGAAGTTTTCCAGATTGCGCTGAGATCCACTGAGAAGTAAGCATGAGCAAGGATGTTTCGGAGACCACGGATCTTGCGCCAAGGGATCTCCGGACGCATCGCCCTGGTGGCTTCGCTGATGCCAGAGGCGGCTTCCCCGATGTTCATGATCTTCCACTGCACAGCCGACTGCAGCTGTTCGTCGCCGAGCCATCGTTCCTCTTCGACATCTTTGAGGAAGTAGGCGATCGATCTGGCGGACTTGACGATGTCGATGAGGTAGAGCTCGTCACGCCGCGTAGAGGACTTGGGCGTCATGCAGGACCTCGTCTCTGATTGATTCGTTGAGGTAACGCTTGGCGACCAGGTCGACGGGACGGTCGAAGAGATCTTCAAGCTCTTCCTGAAGGGTGATGATCTCTAGTAGGCCTAGTGGAGCACCCTCAGCATGAACATAGAGCAGATCAAGGTCGCTCTCCGGCCTGTCATCGCCCCGGGCGACAGACCCGAAAACGGACAGTTCGGTGATTCCAAAGCGCTGACAGAGAGCGCTGAGCTGTGCCTGTGTCTCGTTGAAGTCCATCTTCGCCTCCTTTGTTCCCTGACGAGCTATAGGCTCTGGAGCCTGGGGTGACACGCCAACCACGTTGGTTGTGGCCTCCAGGAGGTTGCTTCTGCGGAACCCGACATCGAGCAGGTCGGGGGACATAGCTGTTCCTCGCCTTCGTCTAGGGTCCAGATCCTCCAGTGTGATGAGTGACCGCATGCCCACCTACCAAACTAATGTTTGAGGGTATGGTTGCGAACCCTCCAGGGTGACGAGCGACTCGGCAAACAGGGCAGCTTCCGCCGCCCGTTGTTCGGGTCAAGCCCGAACGTGTGCAGCTTGACCCGGGCGACCTCGCGGACGCTACCGGTCACCACCGTCTGCACCACCCCGTCTCGGTCGGCCACGGCTTGCAGCGCGGCAGCCGCCCCCCTGCCGTATCTCGCCCCGCCGCAGCAGATGAACCTCGGCCAGGGCGGCGGCGAACCGCTCGAAATCATCCCCGCCGGTCGTCAGGCCGTGCAGCCGGGCGGTCTCCCGGAAGATCACCGCCTCGGTGAGGCCGTCGATCCTGGCCTGCTGCCGCATGACCACCCCGGTCACCCGCTCGAACGCCTGCGCCGACAGCTCAAGACCGATGCCCGCATGTCGATCAGCGTGTGATCGATGTCCCACAACACCACCCGGATCACCGTCACCTCCTCGATGTACGGCTCGCTCTTGTCGGAACCCGGGTCTCCCGGAGATCAGGCGTCGGTAAGAGGGTCACCTTATGTGGGGTTTCCGGTGAGGGGAGGCCTCAACGCCAAGACGTGAGGAAAGGGCGCGGTTCAGGCCGGTCCGGCGCCGTGGACGGTGGCGATGGCGTCGATGTGGTGGGCCAGGTCGAAGTCCTTGGCGGTGAGGCGGTGCCCGGCGTCGTGGGTGGTGACGGCGAAGCGGATGCGTTGCCAGGTGATGTGCATGTCGGGGTGGTGTCCGACCTCGCGGGCCTTGGCCGCGACGTACATGGCCAGGTGGACGCACTCGTGGTAGGTGTGCCGGAAGGTCCGCTCGATCGTATGCCCGTTCCGTTCCCAGCCGGGCAGCCCGGCCAGGCGCTCGGCGATCTCCTCGTCGGACAACGGGTGGAGGGTCATGGGTTCGTCAGCAGGTGGGTGCCGTCGTGGTGGCGTATGGCGGGCGGTTGGCCGGGGCGCATGGCGTCCAGGACACGTACGGCGAATGCCTCGTTGGCGAGGGTTTTCACTTCCTTGGGGTCGGCCCAGCGGAAGGCACGGCTTTCGCGATTCTTGGTGAGGCGGCCGCCGGTGGCGGCGCAGCGGAAGACCAGGGCGACGACGGCGCGGGTCATGTTCTTGTAGACCCCGGTCAGGGCGAGGGGTTCGACGATCAGGCCGGTCTCCTCGCGCACTTCGCGCACCAGACCGGTGGTGATGTCCTCGTCACGCTCCAGAATGCCGCCGGGCGCCTCCCAGCGGCCGTTGTCGCGCCGCTGGACGAGCAACGCACGTCCCTGGTCGTCGAGAACCACCCCGGCCACACTGACCGAGTGCCCCAGATTCATGACGCGGCCTTTCGGGTGAGTCTCCTCAGGATGCCTGCGGCAGGGCCTCTTGGAGGGCACGGGCGCCCGGTGCGCGCATGCGGTCCAGTAGTCCGGCCACCTTGCGCAGGTCACGGACGGCGTAGGTGTTGACGGCCACCGCGTCGGGAGCGACGTCGAGCGCCGTCTCCGTCGCGGCTTCGGCCTCGCCCGCCAGCGCGTGCGCGCGGGCCAGGCAGGCGCCGAACCAGGCGCGATCACGCCGGTAGGACCCCGCCAACCCCGCCAGCCCCCGTTCGAGGAAGGGCACCGCGCGATGGCCGTCGCCCAACTCCAGTTCGGCCATGCCACGCTGCATGAGGAACCAGCCCTCGTCGTAGAAGTACATCCACGACGGCTCCTCCTCGGGACGCTCGGCTGCTTTTCTGATCAGTTCTTCGGCTTCGCCGAGCAGGGAGCGCGCTTGCCGACCCTGTCCCATCTGCGCCTGTCCCCGGGCGGCCATCTGGGCGGCCATCCCCTGGATGCCCAGTGAGGTGCGGCCGTCGTGCCAGCGGGACGCCTCGGCCAGCCGTACACACCGCTGCGGGTCCCCGGTGCTCCACGCCAGGTGAGCGCGCATGTTCAGGGTCGTCGCGGCCAGGGCGGCGTCTCCGGCCTCCAGCGCCCAGCCGTGGGAGCGGTCGTACCAGGCCAGCGCGGCGGCCAGATCGCCGCTGTCATGGCACATCCACGCCAGGAACTGGGCGTACTGGGCGACCATGCCGACCAGCCGGTCTCCCGCCGTCCCGCGAACCCCTCGGGCGAGATCGGCGACGGTGGCGAACTGGGCACGGACCACGGGCATCAGCGGGCGACTGCCCATGGTGTCCTCGGCCCGGCGGTGCTCGGCCAGACATCGCTCAAGCCACGCGATCGTCTCCAGATCCACCCGCCCCGGTTCGCCGATCGTCTTCGTGATCCGTTCGTACAAATCAGGATCAGGAGCAAGAGATGGCAGAGCCAAAGCGGAAAGCGGCATGTTCGCGGAGGCGAACAGTTCCTCACCGAGACCGAGCACCTTGCGATAAAGCGGCAAATACGGGTCGTCCGGCCTGTGGCGCCCGGTTTCGTGCCCCTTGATGCTGGCGACTATCGACTTCAGCCGGGGCAGAGTGTACGGCTCAGCCACTTTCAGCATTTCACGGGCCAGATCGGCCCGCCCCCATCCGCGCAGCTCACGCTCGGCGCGCAGCCGTGCCGCCCATACGGGCAATTCATCGTTCACAGCCATTGATGCCTCACCACGGGTGGGTAAACGCTGTTCTTACCCTCAGTATCCCCACCGGCACACCTCGACGTGGCGTTACGGCCCCATTGAAATAGCCGTACACCACAACGCCATCCCGTCCGCCTCTCATGTTCCGGCGGGATTTCGAACGCAACGGAGGTGAGGTCCATGGAAACTGCCAGGTCCCTTCCGGCCGCCCAGGTCATCCCCGGCTGGCGGCTGATCATCAGTGACGCCGGTCGGTTCTGGGCTGTCCGCAATCGGGCGTTCCCGGGTACGGCGTTGCGGGCCGGAGCGGAGCCGACCGTGGACGCCGACACCTTCGAGGAGGTCCGGGAGGCCGTGGCCCGTCAGGAGGAGATCGCTGAGGGGGTGTCGGCGTGACGGGGCGGCATCGGGACGGCCTGCAGTACGCGGCGGTGTATCGGCGGGTGTGGGACGGCCCGGCCCGCGCCGAGGCCGAGCGGATCGATCGGGCGTGGGCTGAGTGGACGGTTCTCTACAGCCTGGGAAAGCGGTGCTTCTACGCCATGGCCGCTTGGGACGGCCCGCGACCGGTGATCGTCGAGGACGTCACGGGTGAGGGGTTGGAGGAGCGGATACGGGAGGCGGAGATGATCCGGGCGATCCGGCTCGCGGTGCAGTCTTCCCCAGCGCTGGTTCATGGCGGGGCTTCCCGTAGGCGGGCAGGGCCCTCCGTGGTGGCGGTCGCCGAGGAGCCCGGCGGGGAGGCGGGGCTCGCCGGGGGACGGCGTTCGCCGGGTGGGAGGGCGGCGTGATGTCGTGTCCGGTGTCGGATGTCGTGCTTCAGGGGTGCGACGCCGTACAACAGGCCCATCCGGATTGGCTGGTTCTCCACAGTTCGCGGTCCGGGCTGTGGAGCGCCTACCGCCGCTTCCTTCCCGGCAGGCCGGGTCTCGGAGACGTGCTGTTGGTGCGGGCCGGGTCGGTCGATGAGTTGGAGCGGAAGCTGAGCGCCCGGGTGTCCCCGACGGTGCCGCCGAGTATCCGAGCCATCGCCGTCGCCCGTGCTCTGCGGACTCCCACCGCCCGGGTCGTCCCGGCTGTACGCCCTGGTCAGGCCGTCGTGGCGAGCCGGTCTACGGCGTTGCGCAGGTTGCTGCGCTCCTGAAGGCCGGTACGGCGGGTGAGGAGACGCATGCCCGCCGTACCTCGTGAACGTGCGGTCCAGGGATGAGGGACCTGGGCCGCACAGGACTCCTGAAAGCCGGTACGGCGGGCGGTGGAAACTCATCCCACCCGTCCGCCCGCCGTACCCCCATGAACGTGCGGTCCAGGCGGGAGGGGTCTGGGCCGCACACCCTAGCAAGACAGCTCCCACGCACGTCCGAAGCGTGCTGGGGAAGGAGGGAGTCGTCTGGCGCACCGGTCTTCCCCAGGGGAAGGCCGGTCCTCCTCCAGGGTGCCCGGCCGTCGTGCTCCCCGGCTCGGGGCCGGGCACCCGCCCCGCACTTCTTCCGCTCCCGCACCCAGGGACGACCATGACTGACGACGATCGACGACTGATCGACCTGCTCATCAGCACCCATCCCGGCTGGCGGTACGAGTACCTTCATCTGCCCGGCCTGCCCCGGTGGTGGGCCATCCGGTACGAGCCGTTGCGGCCTGACCAGCGCAGAGCCGGGGCCCGCGATGTGCTTGGCCGTACGACACTGCGTCGGCTGGCTCGCGCGTTGGCCCGGCATGACGAGATCCTCCACCGAAGCCGCTACTGAAGGGGTTCCCCATGTCTCCCCTCAAGGCCGTCGCCCCGGACGGCACCTTCGCCACCGGGCCGGACACCACCGAACGGCTTCTCACTCCCGGGGAGGTCGCGCGGATCTTCGGGGTGGACCCGAAGACCGTCAATCGGTGGGCGTTGACCGGGAAGATCCCCTCGGTGCGGACGCCCAGCAGGCAGCGGCGTTATCGGGAGAGCGACATCAACGCGCTTCTCAACGGCTGATCCATGGGGGAAGGGTGATATGCCCTTTTCTGTCGGGGGGCGGTGGCGCATGGTGGGCAGCATGCGGGTTGGGATCTTCCTCATCGCGGCCGGATTCCCCGGCAGGGAGCCGGGACAGGTGTTGCGGGACACGGTCGAGGCGGTGGTCGTCGCCGAGGAGGCGGGCTTCGACGACGCGTGGATCGCCGAGCACCACTTCATGTCGTACGGCGTGTGCCCCTCGGCGGTGACCTTGGCGGGGGTCGCGCTCGGCCGTACGGACCGGATCGGGGTGGGGACGGCGGTGAGCGTACTGTCGGCGCGGCACCCCGTTGAGCTGGCCGAACAGGCGGCGATCCTGGACCAGGTCTCCGGCGGGCGGTTCACGCTCGGGGTCGGGCGGGGCGGTCCCTGGACGGAGCTTGAGGTGTTCGGGACGGGGCTGCCCAGGTTCGAGCGGGGGTTTCCCGAGTCGCTCGACCTGCTGTGCGCGGCCCTCGGGCAGGACACGGTCCGTGCGGACGGGGAGTTCTTCCGGTTCCGGGAGGTACCGATGGTCCCGACCGCCCGACTCAGGCCGGTCGTGGCGTGCACCTCGCCGGGGACGGTCGCACTGGCCGCCGGGCGGGGGCTGCCGATGCTGTTGGGGATGCACCTCGACGACGAGGGGAAGGCCGGGCTGCTGCGGGAGTACGGCGAGGCCTACGGCGCTGGGGGAGGTGCCCGGGGTGGCGGCTGTGACGACGGGAATCCAGGGCATCGTGGTGTCCGTGGAGGCGGGGACCTGGGGCGTGGTGAGGCCCATGGCGATGGGGATCAAGGGTGTGGTGGCGCCTGGGACGGTGGGGATCCGGGGCATGTGGCGGCGGTGGTCGGGCATGTGGCGGACTCGACGCGGGAGGCCGTCGCGGAGTTGAGGGCGGCGATGCCGGGCTGGCTCGGACCGGGGCTCGCGGGGTACGTGCCCGTTGACGGGCGCCCCACGCCGCGCCGTGACATCGCGGACTACGTGGACTTTCTCTGCCGGACGCACCCGGTCGGCTCTGCCGACCTCTGCGTCGAGCGGATCGAACGGACCGTCAACAAGACGGGGCTCGGCCACCTGATCCTCATGGTCGAGGGGGCGGGCACACGGGAGCGAACCCTCGAAACGATCAGACGGCTGGGGGCTGAGGTGCTGCCCCGCGTCAGGAATGGGAAAGCGCCCTCGCCGGGTTGGGGTACGGCCTGACGAGAGAGAGGGACTGGAGTGCTGTCCTGGGCCAGGAACCTGGTCAGAACGGCGCTGGGTTGGTATGGCCTGGCGAGGGTGGGGGTGCCCCGGACAGGAAAAGGAAAGCGCCCTCGTCAGGCCGGGGTGCGGCTTGACGAGGGCGGGAGGGGTCAGCAGTCGACGAGTTCGGGGCTCTGGTTGAGGATCTGGGACCTGGCGGTGATGAACTCGGCGTGGGCCTTGACGGCCGCCGGGTCGAAGACCGCGACCCGGTGGCAGTTCTGGAAGGCCAGTTTCACCCCGAAGTGGCGCTCAAGCGCGCCGCGCATGGAGTCGCTGGCGAGGCAGCGCAGGAGCTGGCCGCGGGCGGCCTCGTCCGGCGGCGGGACGGTGTTGTCGGTGAACTCGGCACCGGTGCGCTCACGCTCCCCCACCAGGTCACTGATGAGCGTCCATGCATATGGCAGGGAGTCACGGACACAGGCGACGAACGTCGCGTCGTCCACCTCTCCTGCCTTCGCCTGGTCGAGAAGCTCGTTCGGAACGGTCAGCGACATGCTGCCTTCTCCTCTCAGAAGGGAACTTACAGACACTAGGCCGGGCCCGATCGACCTCCAGCTAGCGCTGGAGGGACACTCGTGTGGGCCCGAAGACGAATTCGGGGTCGATCTGCGCCGCGAGATCCTCCCCCGTGGCCCGGTTCGCCCAGGCCCGCGCGTTACGCAGATGGAACTCCACCGCCTGACGACCGAACAGCCCCCAGTCCTTCTCCCGGCCGTCCACCGCCGCCAAAAGCACCTCCAACCCCGAGGACAC
>NZ_JBEYAB010000020.1:0-163305 GCF_040631445.1 Streptosporangium sp. NPDC020072
AGGGGCGAGGGGCCCGGCACCACCATGCCGGGGGGGGCGGGGCCCGCCGGGGGGGCCGCCCCCCGCGGGGCCCCCTCCCCCCGCGCGCCACCGGTCCTCGAGTTCTCGCGGGTGCCCCCCCCTGGGTTCGCCCCCGCGGAACACGTCAAGGTGCCCGCGTCCCACGAGTGCCGGACCACCGTGGGACACGGGCACGGCTCACCGTCGCCCGGCCGGGGCACCGTCCCTGTCGCAGACGGTGTCACCGCCGGGCAGGACACCGTCGACCAGATACCGGTTGACGGTGGCGTCGACGCAGGTGTCGCCCGCCGCGAGGTAGGCGCCGTGACGGTAGGCGCCGCGCAAGGTGACCATAAGGGAACCGGTCAACGCCCGGTGCATGGCCCGCTGGCCGGGGTAGGGGGTCACCGGGTCGCCGGTCGCGCCGACGACCAGCAGCGGGACGTCGTTGCCGATCGTGGTCGGCGCCTCGACCGGTGCGGTCGGCCAGAAGGAGCAGGGACTGACGTTGCGGGTCATCGGCCCGAACAGCGGCTCGTCGGCGCGGTGGGCCTGGATGTCGCGGAAGTAGGACTGCGGGTCGCGGGTGGCGGGCTTGTCGGCGCAGATGATCGGGGTCCCCGCCCGGTCCTCCGCCGACCCCGAACCGGTGAACAGGCCGTCGAGCGTCTCCTTCAACGACGCCGGGACGGTGACCGTTCTCCCCCGAGCGGCGTCGGCCAGCACCCGCACCTCGGCGGCGAGGCCGGCGTACGCCTCGGGGCGGTCGTCGTAGAGGCGGACGAACAGCAGGTAGGGGACGTGCTGGAAGCCGAGCCGATACGGGCCGACCCGCAGCGGGCGCCGGGTGGCGGCCTGGTTGACGCGCTCCACGGTGGCCAGGACCTCGGCCTCGGTCGTGCCCAGGCCGTACTCGGCGTCGCGCGCGGCGGCCCACGACGCCCAGTTCCGCAGCGCGGCGGCGATCGCCGGGCCGTTCTCGGACAGCAGGTCGGGGCCGTAGACGTCCGGTCCGACCGCGCTGTCCAGCACGACCCGGTCGGCGCGGGAGCCGAACATCTGCGTGTAGACGGCGCCCAGGTAGGTGCCGTAGGAGTAGCCGAGGTAGGACAGTTTGGGCTCGCCGAGGACCTCGCGGACGACGTCCATGTCGCGGGCGGTGTTGCGGGTCGTGGCGTGGGGCAGCAGGTCACGGTCGCCCTGGGCGCACCCGTCCGCCAGCTCCTTCATGAGGGTCACGCTCTCGTCGAAGGTGCGGCGGGTCGGACCGGCGGACCGGGTCGGGGTGTCGGTCGTCCACCGGCAACGGATCTGCCTGTTGCGGCCGACGAAGCGCGGGTCCATCCCGATCAGGTCGTAACGGGCCGCGACGGCGGGCATGTACCCGGCCAGGAGCACCTGGGGCACCCCGCTCCCGCCGGGACCACCGGGGTTGATCAGCAGGGCGCCCCTGCGCCTGGCCGGGTCGGTCGCCCTGATCCGGGAGATCGCCACCGAGATGGTCCGCCCCCGGGGGTCGCGGTAGTCCAGCGGGACGGTGACCTCGGCGCACTGGGCGCCCGCCGCGTCCAGCTTCTCGCCGGTCTCGTCGTCCGGCCCGGTCCTGCAGCCGTGCCAGGTGAGTGTCTGGCGGTGGAACGTTCCTGCGGCCCCTGTGAGGTCCGCGGCGTCCGCTGACGCCTGGCCGGTGACCGCCATCCCCGTCATCAGCGTCGCCCCCGCGGCGACGGCTGTGACGATCTTTCGTGCACGCACGGAAAGCCCCCTGTCGAATGTCGTCACCCCGAAGCTAGGTTCCGCGCGGTCGATCATGATCGGTCATATGGTCGATGGAACTCGACCATATGGACATTCCTCTCTCGTTCGCCCCACGAAGGCCGGCATGATCGAGATCATGCGGACCCGCGTCCTTTTCGTGCGACACGGAGACTCCCTGCACAAGCACGAGCGGGTGACAGGCGGCCCGAAGGGCTGCCGGGGGCTCACCGAGACCGGCAGGCAGCAGGCGGAACGGCTCGGGAGGCGGCTCGCCGCCGAGATCGGGGAGGCCAGAACCTCGGTCTACTCCTCGATCCTGCCCAGGGCGGTCGAGACGGCCACCGCGATCTCTGCGGCCTGCGGCCTGCCCTTCTCCCAGGACTTCCAGGACTGCGGGCTGTGCACCTGGCACATCCCGCCGGAGGCGGACGGGCTGCCGAGCGAGGAGTTCCTGCGGCGTTTCCACGCCGACGGCGGCGGTGTCCACCGGCCCTTCCAGGTGGGCAACGAGAGCTGGGCCGAGCTGGTGACGCGCGTCAGCCGTACCGTCGCCGACCTCGCCTACCGCCATCGCGGTGAGACCGTCATCGTCGTCGGCCACGCGGAGACGGTCGAGGTCTCCTTCAACGTGTTCGGGCTGCTGCCCGCCTACCGGCCCTTCGACCTGGAGGTCTCCCCGGCCTCCGTGACGGAGTGGGTCACCGACGAGGACCCGGGCCGGTGGCCGCCGCCCCGGTGGACGCTCACCCGCTTCAACGACACCTGATCCGGGGCGTACCATGGGGCCGCACACGAAAACGCGGTCCGGTTGGTAGCCCGGGCATGTCGCTCTCGTAACCGCCCTCTCCAGGGATGTCCGGTGTGCCGGAAACGGTCTCGTCAGACCGTTCGTCGGCATACACCTGGGAGGGCGTTGTGATCTCACTGGCCGTTTACTACGAGGGCCCCTTCTGGGTCGGTGTCCTGGAGATGGTCGAGGGCGACGAACTGCGGGTGACGCGGTTCGTCCTCGGCTCTGAGCCGACCGACCCGGAGCTGTACGAGTTCCTGATGCGGCACGGTAGCGCGCTGCTCGCGCGGACCGCGGAGTCGCGCGCCGTACCGGCGGGGGAGCGCGCCGAGCGGCGGGTCAACCCCAAACGCGCCGCCAAGCTCGCCGCCCGCCAGGCCGCCCGGGTCTCCACCAGGAGTACGGCCTCGCAGGAGGCGATGCGGATCGAGCTGGAGGGCCGCAAGCGTGAGGCGGCCACCGACCAGCGGGAGAGGAAGCGGGAACTGGCCGAGTACAGGCGCGAGGTCGCCAGGCGCAAGCGCGTCGAACGGCACCGGGACACCTGACCGGCGGGCCGGTTTCGGCCGCGTCACCGGTTCACCGCCCGCCCCGGTTTCGGCCGCGTCACCGGTTCACCGCCTGCCAGGAGAGCCGCCTGTCCGGTTCGCCGCCTGTCCGAGGAACCGGCGTCCCCGGCGGGTTCGGGCGTCGCCGCCGGGGACGCGCGGGTCAGACGCCGCCGGTGACGGAGATGGTCTGGCCGGTGATGCCGGTGTTGGCGGCCGAACCGAGGTAGACGACCGCGTTGGCCACCTCACGGGCGTCGAGCAGCCGGCCGACGGCCGACAGGTTGATGTAGCGCTGACTGAACGGCTCGATCCGCTCCTCGTTGCGCGCGGTCGCGGTGAGGCCGGGCAGTACGACGTTGGACAGGATGTCGCCGTCCCGGCCGAGGCTGAAGGCCGCGGACCGGCTGAACCCGTGGACCGCGGCCTTGGCCGTCGTGTAGTACTCCGCACCGGCCATGCCCTCGTCGACGAGACCGCTGGAGATGTGCACGAGGCGTCCGAAACGGCGTTCGCGCATCCCGGGGGTGACCAGCCTGCTCAGCTCCAGGTAGCCCTCGACGTTGCGCCGCACCATCTCACGCCAGGCGTCCTCCTCGACCTTGTCGAACGACTCGCCGGGCTCCCATCCCCAGGTGAAGAGGGCGTTGTTGACCAGCACGTCGATCCGGCCGGTCCAGTCGAGCGCGGCGGAGACCACGGCGCGGGCCGAATCGAGGTCGCCGAGCTCGTAGGGGACGACCAGGGCGTGTTCCCCGATCTCCTTGGCCACCTGCCCGGCTTCCTCGGGTGAGCTGCGATAGGTGAGCACCACGTCGGCACCCTCGGCGGCGAAACCCCGCGCGACCTCCCGGCCGATGCCGCCCGACGCTCCGGTCACGATCACGGTACGGCCGTCAAGTCCCAGGTCCATGAAAACCCCTTAACCGATTGGTTTGCTTCGCAACATCGAAGCATCGGGGCAGGGGAGGAACGTCGCCAGGGTGGGTACCCCGGGTGTCCGGCATTGGTGCGGGCGGCGCCTGACCCCGCCCCTCCATACTCCGCTCCCCTCGGGCACTGTCAACGGCTGTTCGAATTAGGCTTGTAACGGACGCCCCATATATGTAATTTGCGTTTCGCACAAAGGGGCGGCGGGCATCTGGACCCCGCGGGCTCTCCCCTCCTGCCGGGGAGGGCCCGCGGACTTCCCTCGACTACGGTGTGCCGTATGTGGCGGTTCACTCCTTTCGAAGAGCGGCTCCACGCGGCGCAGACAGGAGGGAACCTCGCCCGGTGCCTGGGCCTGCTGGCCGCGGCCGACTTCGCGATGCCGATCTCCAGGGCCGCGGCGGCGGGGGACGAGCCCGTGGCCTGGCCGACCTGGACGGACGACGAACGGACCTGGCTGATCGCCTACACCTCACAGGAGGCGCTGCTGGCGGGCACCGGCGGAGCCGTCGGCGACCACCGGATCGTCCTGATGGCCGAACTCGCCGCGGGATGGCCCGACCCCCACTGGGGACTGGCGGTCAACCCGGGGCTTGAGCCCTCCTTCCTCCTTGAGTCGGGTACGGTGGCCCGGCTCGCGGCGCCCACCCTCGCGCAGGACAACGCGGTCGATCCGGGGATCCCGATCGTGCAGAAACTGGTCGGGCCGGAGGAGATCCGGGCGCTGCTCGACGACGGCGCGCCGAGTGTGTCCGGATACTGTCACCACGCCCTCGACGTGGCGCACATCGCGACGCCGGCCGTGCTCGCCGAGGCCCTGCTGCAGGAGGAGATGATCACCGATAGCGGATCGGTGAACGTCCTGCGCTGGCCCGCGATCGGGTTCGACCTCTACCGGACGCCCTACGGCGGGGTGGACGAGGAGACGATGCGCGCCGTGGGCGGGTGGGTGGTCGAGGAGCCGCCCTTCGTCGGGCTGGGGCTGGTGCCGAACGTCGACCAGACGATCAGGGAGTACAAGGTGGCAGGGGTCGCGTTGCCGTACGGGGCGGAGATCGTGGAGCTGGGCGACGACGGGGTGACCCGGCGGCGCGCGGTCTACGACGGGGACCTCGGAGGATGGATTCTCCTTGAGGCGGCGCGGTGACCGGCTCCTTCTACCGGGCCCACTGGCGCGGGAGCCCCTACCGGGCCTCTCCCGAACTCCGCGGGGACGGACTGTGGCTGCGTCTGTGGAGTCCGTACGCCGTCGAGGGGGCCGAGGAGGTGGTCGCCGGGCGGTGGATCGTGGTGGTGCCCGCCGGGGAGTGCGAGCGGATCGACCTCGTGACGACGGTCTGCGAATGGCGCGGCGAACCCTTCCTGGTGGTCGGCGAGAGGGAGGACGAGGTGCTGCTGGAGTATCCCGGCGGTCTGGCGCCGGTGGCTCTCTCGCTGGGGTTCGAAAGGGTCGAGCGGGGAGTTTATCGC
Organism: Streptosporangium sp. NPDC020072; assembly: GCF_040631445.1. Taxonomy (NCBI): domain Bacteria; kingdom Bacillati; phylum Actinomycetota; class Actinomycetes; order Streptosporangiales; family Streptosporangiaceae; genus Streptosporangium; species Streptosporangium sp. NPDC020072. The sequence continues at coordinate 5,497 of NZ_JBEYAB010000020.1, forward strand.
CGCTGGACCCCCCGCGCGGAAACGGGGAATGCGAGGGAAGAGGCGCGTTCTGTCACGATTTCGTGACTTATGTACGGCTTCTGTTGTTGTTCTGTGATTTAAATAACAGAAGCGAACTTTGTGGTGGACGTTAGGTAGCTTGATCGTGTTGTTCGAGTGAACACAGTGACAGCGTTTACCACGGGGGAGAACGTGCAGCCGGTCGAGAGAGCGGACGCGACAGGTATGCAGGCCTACGCCGACGAACTGCGTCGGACCTTCATGAGCCTGCAGGACGAGGGACTCGACCTGCTGCGGAACGCGAAGGCCGTACAGGTGACCGAGAGGTCCAAGGACGGCCTGATCACGGTCACGGTGAACTCGCGCGGCGAACTCGTCCGGCTCGACATCGACCCGAGGATCTACCGCCACCCCGACGCCAGGGCCCTGGCCGACACCATCACCGACACCGTCCACCGCGCGGGCGAGAAGGCGCAGCAGAAGGTCGTCGAGGTGTTCGAGCCGCTGGTCCCCGCCGACCAGATGCGGGCCTACATCGAAGGCGACGTGGAGAAGATGATGGACCAGCTGGCCGGCATGATGGCGGGGAGGACCAGTGGCGACCTCTGAGCCCGTCCTCTACCTGGGCGCGGTCATCGAGAACGGGATCTCCCAGTGGGACACCATGGCCTCCGACCTCAGCGAGGCGTTGTCGCCGGTGTCCGCCGAGCTGAAGGCGCTCAACGCGACGGCGCCGTGGGGGAACGGCCCCGAGGGGCGGGCGTTCGCCGCCCAGTACCTCAAGGGGGACGGCCCCAACCGGCTGGTCGAGACGGGAGCCGAACTGGTCGGCCACATCACGGACGCCGGGACGCTGCTGCGCAAGACCATCGCCAACTCCCGGGCGGCCGACGCCAGGAACGTCGAGGACATGACCCGCCACGCGAAGGCAGTGGCCCAGGGACGTGTGACGGCCTGAGATGGCCGGTAGGGGGGACGTCAACTCACAGACGTCGAGTGACCTGTCGTCCGAGAACGACTTCGGCGGCGTGTCCGCGACGGACGTGCGGCCGGTGTGGGAGACGGAACAGCTGCCGGACTGGGTGGTCCACTGGCTGATCCCGATGCTCATGTCGGGACAGGCCTGGCCCGAGGCCAGCGAGAGCGGGCTGTGGAAGCTGCGGGAGGTGCACCGGCGGGCCGTCGAGGTCTACGCGGCCGCCTTCGAGCCCACGAGTACGGCGGTGCGGACGATCGCGGCGGACTGGGAGGCCCCCGTCAAGCCCGTCACGTTCTACCGAATCGGGCAGATGTACGACGAGAAGACCGGCGTGCTGTCCAAGATGGCCGGTCACCACCGGTACGCCCAGCAGACGGACGCCTTCGCACTGGAGACGCAGTACTCCAAGATCTCCATCAACGTGGCCTTCTGGGTGGCCGTCATCGCGATCGCCATCGCGCTGCTCGCGGCCTTCTTCTCCGCGGGGACGACCACCCCGATGGTCGGCTCGACCGCGACGGCCCTGCGGGAGGTGATCAGGAAGATCCTCACCCGCCTCGGCATCATGGCGGCACGCCCGGCCGGGGTCGCCGCGGCGAGCAAGCTGACCACCCTGGCGGGCGGCGCGGGGGGCAAACTGCTGTCCGGCGCGCTGGCCCGCGAGCTGTTCGAGGAGATCGGTGAAGAGACCTTCATCGATGCCTACACCCAGTACAAGCAGATCCAGCTGGGCACCAGGAAGAGCTGGGACTGGAACAAGACCATGGCCGCCGTCATCGGCGCCGGCGCGGGCGCGGTCGTCGGAACCAAGATAGGCGGCTCGGTCTCCGGGCTCACCAACAGACTGCCGGGCATCCGCCAGTTGAACCGGAGCGCGGGCGACCTGCCGGGATGGGGCAACGCCTTCAAGCGCTTCCCCGGCCGGGCGTTGAACACCGGCCTGAACAACGTGGTGGCCTCGCCCGCGGGCAGCTTCGTCGCCAACGGCCTGGTGTACGGGCAGTGGGCGCCCCCGACGGCCGACTCGCTTGTCGGCGGCTTCATGGGCGGAGCAGGCCGGACGAACACGGTCAGCCCGTTCAACGCCGACGTGGTCGGGGCGTTCGTGAACCCGGCGGGCGCGTTGAACTCCGCCATCGACGCCGCCGCGGCCACCGACCTGGCGAGCGTCGGGACGGACCCGTCATCCGGGGGCGCTCCCGGGAACGACTCAGGGGGCGGCCCGGGGACCGGCCCCGGAACCGGGCCCGGGAGCGGACCTGGGAACGGACCCGGGAGCGGGTCGCACTCCTCGCAGGGGCCGGTGCAGGGGCCGATCTCCCCCACCACGCCGAAGTCCTCCTCCACTTCCACGACCCCGCCGGGTACACACGCCTCCCCCGGTACGGCCCCGCACGTCTCCCCGGGGACGAAGACCTCCTCGACCACGCACGTCTCCCCGACCGCGCACACTGCCCCGGACACTGCCCCTGACGCTGCCTCGGACACCGCTCCGGACACGCAGGCCGCCCCGGACACGCAGGCCGCCCCGGACACGCAGGTTCCCCCGGGCGCGCAGGTTTCCCCGGACACGCAGCAGACGGGCGGTGTTCCGCAGGCCGGGGGGACACAGGGGAACGGCGCCACCACGACGGAACAGCAGGGACGCCCCGACCAGGCGGCCGCACCGGACGTCACCGACCCCACCTCGACCACCCAGTCCCCCACCTCGCAGAACCCGGCGAACCCGCAGAGCCAGCAGAGCCCGGCGAGCACCGGTCACCAGGGGACCGCCGCCGCGAACCCGGCCGACACGACGGCCCCGGCGACCTCGACGGCCCCGGCGACTTCGACGGCACCAGAGACCTCGACGGCACCGGAGGGCCCGGCGGGTCCGTCCTCCGGTGGGCAGGGGAACACGGCGCTCGCCGGACCGACCCCGTCCGCCTCCGCACCCGTGGCCGACCAGCAGGGCGACCCGGTGCCGGGCGGGACACCCGCGCGGACGGCTCCGGACGGCACGCCGGGGGCCGCCGTACCGCTCGTGGGTTCCAGGGGTGGAATCCGGCCCGCGGGGAGCATCGACGCCCTCATCAACAGGGGACGGCCCGCACCGCCCGAGGAGATCGACCACGGGGTCCGGGTACCGAAGCTCAACGTGGAGCCCGCCTCGGGACCGGAGCAGACGCTGGCCAACGCCCACGACCCCCGCGAGGTGCCTTCGGCCAGGGACTGGGAGGGGCTGCGCGGATCGGTCGCCCCGGAACCGGTCACCGTCCCGCACGCCTCGGGGGCGGTCCGCCTGGAGGCGCGCAGACTGTCCGTCCCGTGGCGGGGACAGCGGCGTCCCGTCACCGAGATCACCGTCCGGGTGAGCGTCCGCGCCGATCCCCGGATGAGTCCCGAGGAGATCGCCGCCGCCTACGCCAGGGTGCTCGAAGGGGTTGACCTCTACTGCAACCACCAGCACCGGCTGCCTGACGGTTCTCAACTGCACGTGCGGATGGAGTTCGTGGTCGCGCCTGACTCGGCCCCGACCGGCGAGGTCGTCCACCTGCACCCCGGGACCGGGGTCCGCGCCTTCGACTTCGCGGACCTCCAGAGCTGGTCGGGCGAGGGCGAAGTGATCACCGCACCGCTGGACCAGCTGGCGGACTACCGCTCCCGCGCCCCCATCGACCACACGAGCTGGTACGCGGAGATGCCGCCCGTGGTCTTCGCGCACGAGACGATGCACCTGCTCGGCATGCTCGACGAGTACGTCGACGCGCGTGACGGGAACCGGGCCGACCTCGGCGCGGCGGGCGTCCGGGGCGATGCCAACCTGCTGGGACACACGGTCCTCCTCTGGTCGGGGGGCAACCCGGTGCTCGACCGGGACGGTCACCCGGTGCCGGAGGCCGTCGGGCTCCGCGACCGTCACCTGGAGCACGTCTACGGCCTGCTGCCGGAGAGCGGAGCCTTCACCGCCCGCCCCGAGACCGCGCCCGCGACCTCGGGATCCGCGAACTCCACGTCCTCCACGGCCGAGAACTCCGAGCCCGAGGCCTCCACGACCGAGAACCTCGCTCCTGAGAACTCCACGACCGACAACCCCGAGACCCGGCCCGGCCCCGAGTCTGAAACGCGAAACGAGACCCGGCCTGAGACCCAGGACGAGACGCGGCCCGAGACTCAGGACGAGACCCGGCCCGAGGAGTGGTCGCGGCCCGACTACGAGCCCGGCCGGTTGCCGGGGAACCTGCGGACGCTCCTTGAGGAGTTCCCCGCCGGAGACCGTCCGCTCCTTGAGCACCTCAGGCTCCTGGAGCGCGCCGACGCCCTCTTCGCCGATGAGGGGCCGCTGACGCCGTACCACCTGGCCTACACCGACGCGCTGGTCCGGATGGCGCAGGAGGTCTACGACACCGGACCGGAGTACTCCTTCTCCACCACCGAACTGGCCCGGCTGCGGGGCCTGTCCGAGCTGCTGCTCGGCGACACCCCGCCACGGCTGGACGCGCTGGCCGAACAGGTCAACGAACTGCTCGGCCGGGACCGGGACACCACGGTGGAGAACCGGAAGATCCACACCCTGGCCGGCATCGTGGCCGACGTGACGCCCAGGCCGGGGGAGACAGGCAGGCAGACCGCGCGCAGGGCCGTTCTCGAACGCCGGGGCTCGCTGAGCGGTGTCCTCGAACTCCGCCGCGCCGGGATCAGGATCCCCCAGGTCGCGACGGACCCGGCCCTCGCCATGCGGTCCGCCCTCAGCCCGGACGACTCCCGTGGCGCGGACAACGATCCCAGGGTTTTCCAGAGGTTCTGGAACACCCTGATGAACCAGGTGCGGGCCGAGGCGCACCGCCGTGGGACGGGGGTGCTCGACGAGCTCCAGCAGTTCACCCTCCAGCGCGCGCTCGGCAGGATCTTCACCGCCAACCCCGACGACTGGATGCTCAAGGGCGGCCAGGCGATGCTCTCCAGGAACCCCGGGGGGCGCGCGAGCAGCGACATCGACCTCGTCAGGATCTCGGGGGACACCGACCCCGAGGTGATGGCCGCCGAGTACGAGGCCGCGCTGGCCCGTGACCACGGCGACATGCTGCGGTTCGAGCGGGTGTCGAAGGTCCCCATCCTGCACGGCAAGGCCGTCAGGATGGTGCACAGGGTCTACTGCGGCGACATGGAGATCATGCAGCTCAGCGTCGACATCGCCCCGCCGCGCACCAGGCCCGTGTGGAAGGAGCCGGACCTCATCGCCTTCCCCCCGCAGATCATGTCGACCGGCCACCCGGACGAGGCCCCCGCCATCAGGGTCATCTCCTACGAGGACACCCTGGCGCACAAGGTCTCCGGCATCTACACGCACGGCATCAGGACGCTGGAGACGCGCTGCCTCGACTGCACCGCCCGTGGGGGCGGCCTGTTCAGCTGCAAGTCGGGTGACCTGCCGTACCGGTGCCAGGACCTGGTCGACGTCCTGATGATCATCCTGAGCTCGTCGTGGGACGGGCCCGCGACGCACGCCATGCTGCACGCGGAGTTCGCCTGGCGGCTCGAACAGGGCGAGAACATGAAGGTGCCCGAGTCCTTCGAGATCCCCAACCCCGATTGGTTCAGGAAGTTCGACCAGTACGCCAGGACGACACCCGGCCTGCCGTACGGCGGGCTGGCCGAGGCCATCCCGGTCGCGCAGGCGTTCCTCGACCCCCTCCTGCGGCCGGAGGCGCCGCCGGCCAGCCGCTGGGACCCGCAGACCCGCCAGTGGGTCGAGACCGACGGGACGACCCCCGCTCCCATGACCGACGCCGGGGAGTCGACCGCCCCCACGGGAACGCCGAGGGTCCGGCAGCTGGAGGGCCCCAGCGTCGCACCGGCGTCCACGGTCCACGCCGACCCCGACATGGTCGAGCGGTGGGACCACCTGACCCGGGGAGGCCTCGACGAGGAACTGCGGCTGCTCAAGGAACGGACCGACCTCTCCCCCGAGGAGAAGGCGGAGTTCGTCAAGGGCCGGCTGATGTACGACAACGGCTACACGGAACTGACCCGTGTCCCCGGCCCGGAGAACGAGAACTACAAGCACCTGCGCTTCTACGCGCACCAGCGTGGCGAGCTGTACAGCCACGCGGCGGCGCTGATGGCGGACCCGGAGACGACGGTCGAGATCGCCTTCGAACCCGACCGGGGCTTCAAGACCTACCAGTGGGACTCCCACCAGACCCACCTGGCCTTCCTCGGCGACCTCCCGGCGGGCCTCACCGCCGACCAGGCCAACGCCGCCTTCCTGCGCGCCCTGCTCAAGACCCCGGACGTCACGGACCTCGACCCCGCCACGCTGGCCGACCACTTCGTCGACCTGCACGCCCAGCCGCTCAAGGACGCCCTGGAGCTGCGGCGGCGTCTGATCGAGGACTACGGCATCGAGCCGCACCGGGTCCGGCTGGCCTTCGCCAACACCAGTCAGAAGAGCCACTACGCCGAGACCCAGTGGATGCGGGCCCAGCTCCTCACGCTGCAGGCGATCCAGACCGACGCCGAGCAGGCCAGGCGGCGCATGGTGGACAGGATGCTCGGGCCGGACGAGGAGAGCGCCGCCCGCCGTACGGCCCGCGCGCAGGCGGTGGTCGACCGGCTCGGTGCGGCCAACGGGAATCCCGAGGAGTACGCCCTGCTCTGGGTGCGCGACACCAGGGGACAGCCGGTCGGCGGCAGGCACGGCCCGCACCTGGACACCCGGCCCGAGATCCTGCGTCAGACGATCGAGACGCTGCGCGAACGGCACCCGGGGCGGCGTGTCGTCCTGCTCGGCGACGACGTCTTCGCCGGTCGTCCCGGGCTTGAGGAGGCCTGGCGGCGCGAGGGCGTGCTGGACGGCGTCGACATCCGGACGCTGGTGGAGTTCTGGAAGCCGGAGCACAACGAGGGGGTGGCCCTGAACTACGCGGAACAGGGCCTGTTCTTCGCCCGGCTGGCGGCCCAGCACGACGTGGTCCAGATCGGCATGGAGAGCGGGGCGCTGGAGATCCCCGCGATGCTCGGCGTGCCCACGGTCTACTTCGAGGCCCTGGAACACGACGGGAACAAGGGCAACCGCTGGCTGCTCTACTGGCAGGACTGGACGTTCGGCAGGCCGGAGCAGGTCCTCGACGACCAGGGCAACCCGCTCTTCGACCGGATGGGACGCCCCGTCACGAGGTTCGTCGTCGAGGAGACGAGTCCCGCCCCGCTGACCGGGATGCGGAGGGTGTCGTTCGGTCCCGACCTGTCCGACCCCACCAACCGGAGAGGGCAGCCGGTCGCCGTCTACCACTCGGCGCGGCTCGCGGTCACCGTGGACCGGATCGCCCGGCTGGTGAGCAGCGGCCAGCTCGACCAGTGGCCGCTGCGGCTCGGCCGGAGCTCCTCACTCGACGGCAAGGAGTGGATCGACTGGACCGCCGAGGACTGGAGGCGCAGCGCCTACTACGCCGACCAGCTCCGGCTGTGGCTGGGCACCGACGCCACGACGCCCGACGAGGTCGGCAGGAAGTGGCACGGCGTACGGCTCGCCCTGCTCGGCGTGCTGGAACCGCAGTTCATCGCCGACCAGGAGTACGAGGGCCTGTCCCTCGCGCACCCCTACGCGGTCCTGAGCCTGGAGACCTCCCCGGCGAACACGTCGGCGAACACTGAGACCGACCCCGCCGCCGCCCGGATCGCCCAGGCCTACGACACCGCCCAGGAGGAGCGCGGCGTCGCCGTCACCGAGGCGCTCAGGCCGCTGCTCGCCTCGCCCGACCTGGCCCGGCGGGCGCTGGAGGAGCTACGGCTGTTCCAGCTCACCCCGGCGGAACTCCTCACCCTGGGGGAGGAGATCGACAGGGCGACCGGCAACGCCGTCCGGCCGTACGCGGAACGGCTGGAGATTCCCATCGCCGAGGGGCAGCCGACGCCACGGGAGGTGCTCGAACGCTTCGACCCGACCGTCGCGGGACTTCCCGAGGTCACGCCGGAGGAGGCCGCGCGGTACATCGCCGACAACGTCGCCACCCGGCCGTGGCTCGCCGGCGTCGCGGGCCTGGACCCGGCCGTCCAGCGTGTCCTGGTCGCCGTCGACCAGGGGCAGGGACACCACCTCGCCCGGCACGAGGGCTTCGCCGCGGACGGCAGGCTGGAACGCCGCGTCACCTGGCTGGAGGACCCCGCGCAGCTCGACGAGGGGGAGCGGGCACGCTCGACCGACGCGTTCAAGCCGGGGGACAGGGAGCACGGCTGCGCCGACGCGGCCACGGCGATCAGCGACCCCGTCGCGTTCGCCGTCGCCGTCGCGCGGAGCATCGAGCACCCGGCCGTGCGGAACGCCCTGACGACGCCGTTCGACCCCGACAGGCGTCCGGACCGGGTCACCGTGCCGATCGAGGAACTGCTCGGCCCCGACGGCCACCTGTACTTCTCCGGATACAGGATCGTGCCCCTCAACGGTAGCCTTGAGGCCGCGATCTCGAACCGGGCGTCCTGGGTCATGGAGCGCCGCGACCCCGCGAACCTGCCGGAGGACCGCAGGCCGACCGGCCCCGAGCCGCAGGCCGTGCCCATCGCGAGCATGGAGGGGGGAAGCATGCAGTACTTCTTCCAGCCGAACCGTCAAGGTGACGGCTACGAGATCACCACCATGTTCGCGGACCCGGCATGACGGACTCCGTGCTGCTGCGGGTGTGCGCCACCTACTGTCACCCCGAGGCCGACCAGGGCGCCTACGACAGCCTGAGACGGCTGGCCGTACGGCCCGGCGACCGGGAGATGGCGCTGTTCAAGGCGGAACTGCGCCGTGCCCTCACCGACCCGGACCAGGTGCCGCCGTCGCTGTACACGGCTGTCCGGTACGACGACGGCAGCGCCGAACGCTTCCTGCGGCGACTGTGGGGGGACCTGTATCCGGACGAGCCGGTGCCTAACCCACCCGGGAGATGATCTCCGCGGCGATGTCCCGGCTCAGGGTTTCGTCGGGTACGGCCCCGGCCTCCGTGAGCATGTGGGCCACCCTCGGTTCGACGGCGGCGATCCGCTCCGGGTGGACCAGGGCGGCGTGACCCCGCCGGTTCCGTGGGGAGAGGGTCGCCGGGTCGAGGTCCGGGATGAAGTACTCGACGAACCGCGCGCCGTCGCCGGGGAACTCGTGCCGCTCCGCCAGGGGGGCCAGGTCGGCGTGGAGCGCGCGCAGGTCGACGAGGTCCTTCAGCACGGCGTCCATGAGGACCCTGCGCAGGTCGCCGTGGTCGGTCCAGTCGGCCACCAGGTCGACGACGGTGCGGTGCGCGGTCGTCACCGGGATTCCCTCGACCACGGTCACCTCCTCCGGCGTGAGACGCGCGAGGTGGATCTTCACCGCCCGCGGCGCCTCAAGCGTCTCGGGGGAGGTGAAGATCATCAGAGGACTGGCGACCGAGCCGAGTCCCAGCAGGCGGCAGGCCGACTCGTGGGAGAGCACGGCGTCCTCGTCGGCCGAACGCGGCCGCTCCCAGCGGTAGAGCTCGGGCAGCAGCGCCAGCCAGGCGGCGTAGGGGTAGGCGTAGCGCGGCCCCGTCGACGACCACGCGAGCTGGTACACCGACCAGTCAAGCTCGACGAGCAGCCCCGAGGCGGCGAAGTGGGCGAGCCCCCGGTCGTCGACGCCGACCCTGGCCGCCTGCGCCGCGGTGACCATCCCGTTCTGGCGCGCGGCGACGGCCGACAGCTCGGCGAACCGCTCTTCCCACATCATTCCTCCACCGTCTCCCGCCCGTCTTCGTGGTCCTCACGATGTCCACGCAGTGAACCGTCGATGGCCAACCTAACGCGCGATCCGCCGTGCGGGGCTTCAGGGAGGCCGGAGAGCCGTACGTCACACGGCCCCGCCCCCTTGGGCGAGGGGGCGGGGGCGGGATCAGGAACGGTGGACGCGCGGGTCGGCCCTCAGCGGGCGCGGCAGCCGTACGGTGATGAACTCGTCGTTGTCGGGTTCGCCCGGAGTACGGCCCGCGGAGAACGGGAAGTTGTTGTCGTTCAGCACACCCAGGGTCCGGTCGTCGAGGATCACCACGTCCTCGATGGTCTGGAACGGGAAGCGGAAGGTCTCCCCGAACCCGCCGAGCCCGGCCGGGTTGGCCAGGTCGAGCAGGTCGGCGACCAGGGTCTTGCGCCCGTCGCGCAGGTCCACCTGGTAGATCCGCTTGAACGCCGCCGCGTCCCCCTGGAGGTTGTCCCGCTCGATGACCAGGAAACGGCTCCTGTCCACCGCGATCATGTCGCCGATCGCGTTGCCCGGACTCTCCAGCCGGTAGGTCCACCGCCTGCCGGTGTAGGAGCGCGAGCGCAGGTCGAACTCGTTGATCCGCAGTGTCCCCGCGGGGTCGCCCGCCACGGTCCCCTCAAGCAGCGGGTAGAGGGTGCGTCCGTCGACCGAACGGGCCATGCCCTCGAAGCCCTTGCTTGAGGCGAGGTTCGGCTGCTCGCCGTTCAGGGACGGGTTCTCCGGCGCCCTGACACCGGGCAGCGGGACCGGCGTCTCAAGCAGCCTGCCGGTGGCCGAGAAGTGCAGCAGGAACGGGCCGAACTCGTCGCCGATCCAGTAGGTCCCGTCGGAGGTCCGCACGATCGACTCGACGTCGAAGTCGGCGCCGGTCAGCTTCCGGTCGGGGCGGGTCAGCGGCCAGGTCACGCGGCCGTCCGGGTCGCTCAGGTCGAACCCGCCGAGCACCCTGACCGTCCCCCGCCGGAGGTCCGGCCTGATCCGGTGGACCCGGAGCAGGAAGTCGGCGCTGTTGGCCTTGGCGCCGTAGCCGTTGTCCGACAGCACGTCGAAGGTGCCGTCGCCACGCCGTACGACCCCGCTGAAGCCCTGCACCGGCTGCCCGGGGAAGGGCGGAGTCACCCCGTTGACCGGCACCGTGCCGAGCTGGGCGCCCGAGGGCTCGCTGCCGGGCACGAACGTCCGGGCAGGCAGCGAGGCGAACCCCGTCAGCACGGCCCTGCCGCGATCGGGCCGGTGGTCGGCCACCGCGGGGGTGGACATCGTCAGCGCCAGTACGGCGGCGCCGACCGTGATCGCCATGCGTCGTCTCATGGCGGCACGCTAGGCATCGCGTGTGAACGGGCGGTGGTGCGCCGCGGGCCGTACGGAGAAGAAATCCGGGGTGCAACAGATGGGCGGGGTCATACGTCCCTGGAGCGTGGAATTCGCCGATTTCGTCGCCGCGCGCGGGAACGCGTTGTACCGGTACGGATACGTCCTGACCGGCAACGCCGAGGACGCGGCCGACCTGACCCAGGAGGCGTTGATGCGTTTGGGGAACGCGTGGCCCCGGATCAAGAAAAAAGATGATCCGGAGGGATATGTCCGTACGACCATGGCACGGCTGCACATCAGCATCTGGCGCAGGCTGCGCAGGGAACGGCTGGTCGCGGCCGTCCCCGAGGGAGCCCACGCCGACGTCCACCCGGACGAGACCGGCCTGTGGAACGAACTGCGGGGGCTGCCGCCGAAACAACGGGCCGTGCTGGTCCTGCGGTACTACGAGGACCTCTCCGACCAGGAGATCGCCGACCTGCTCGGCATCTCCCGCGGCACGGTGCGCAGCCAGGCGTTCCGCGCCCTCGAAAAGCTCAGGGTCCGGATGACCCCCGTGAAGGCGGAGGCGTTGTGACGAACGACAGGAACGAGGCGGACCTGATTCGCGTGCTGGCCGACGCAGCCGACCACGCGCCCGCCCTCACCCGGGACCTGACCGGGGCGGTCCGGGTAGGGGTCCAGGCCAGACGGCGCACCCACAGGGCGCGGGTGGCGCTCGCCTGCGCGGCCGTGGTGGCGATCGCGACAAGCCCTTGGGTGATCAGAGGCGTCCTTCCCGGCGGGAGCGGGCCGGAAGGCGGTGTGTTCGCGGGCGCCTCCGAGGCCCCCGGCACGGTCGAGGTCTCCAGGGGGCCCGTCCCGCGTCCCGTCTCCGAGGTCTGGCCCAAGGCGGTGTCCAGGATTCCGACGAAAGCGGCGGACGGTCTGACGTACCAGCCCGCGGCGGCACTGAGCCCGACGACGCTGCTGCTGATCGCGGAGTCCTCCTTCGAGAGGGCGGCCAGGCTGGACACCTACGACACGACGACGGGCCACAGCGAGCCACTCGTCCGGCTACCCTCGCCCGAGGGCAGGCGAAACTACTACGTCCAGAGGATCGAGGTGGGGACCGACACCATCGCCTGGTGGGGCGACGTCCAGGACGACGACACGTGGGCCGACTTCTGGGTGGCCCCCAGAACAGGCGGTACGGCCAGGCAGGTCGGCGAGGTCACGGGGGCGCTCGCCAAGGTGGAGGGGTTCGGCGTCACGCGGGACTCCCTGGTGTGGTCGGTACGCGGCGGCGGGGTGTATCGCATGCCACTGGAGGGCGGCGCCCCCCAGCCGGTTCCGGGGGCGGAGGGACTCACGCTGATCTCATGGCCCTGGGCGTCCGACGTCTCCCTGCACGACGACAGGAACCAGACGAAACTGGTCAACCTCTCCACAGGGCAGACGCTCCCCGTCAACCCGCCGGAGGGAGCCAAGCAGTTCCGGTGCGGTCCCGTCTGGTGCTCCGGCCTGACGAAGGAGGGAAACATCGTGCAACGTGTCGACGGAAGCGACCGCAGGATCCCATCCGCCTTCTCCGGTCCGTCGGCGGCTCCTCTGCGCATGCTCACGACGGGTTTCCTGGGCCCCGCCCAGGGTCCGAGCCCCCACCTGTCGGTCCTCTACGACCCGGAGACCGACAAGGCCGCGGGATTCGGTGAGCGAACCACGAAGGACCAGGGCTGGTACGGCGTCGGCAGGTCCTCCACGCTCCCTTCGGTCCTCTACACGACCCCCAAGGGGACCATCCCGAAGGGGCCGGACGCCTCGGAGCCGACGTGCGAGGAGAAGTGCACGACGGAGAAATACCTCGTCGTCAACCTCCTGGCCATCCTCACCCCCTGACTCGTCACCACGCTCTTTCCGGCCACCGACAGGACGCCGACGACCGAAGGAACCAGGCCAGACACCCCCGATGCCTCCCGAGGCCGTCCCCGACCCTTTCGGGGTTCGTCCACACGGAGGCCAGGACACAGGTTCCGGCATCGTCCGGCGCCCCGGCGTTCCGCCCACACTGAGGCCGGGGGCCGTCAGGACCGGGTGCTTCGCGTCACCCGGCCCTCCCCGCGGGGGCCGGGTGGTCGTGGATGGGGGCCGGGCGGTCACCACAAGGGGCCGGGTGGCCGTCAGGGCCGGGTTCTCCGTGTCACCCGGCCCTCCCCATCGGGGCCGGGCGGTCACTCTGGCGGGCCGGGTGGTCGTGGTGGGGGCCGGGTGGTCACTCTGGCGGGCTGGACGGTCGTGATGAGGGGAATGGGCGGTCACCATCGCGGGCCGGGCGGTTGTCACGGGTGGGGCGGGCGCGGGAGAGAGGTCAACCGGCCTGACGGGAGTATGAGGACGCGGATGGGGAGGGGCGAAGCCGTACTGAAAGGGGCGCGCCGTATTGAAAGTGGGCGGTCCCGTACGGGAGCTGTACTGGGAGGGGCGAGGCCGTAAATATCAGGAGATGTCGGGGGACAGCTCCTGGGCGAGGATCGCGGCCTGGACGCGGCTGCGCAGGCCCAGTTTGTTCAGCAGCCTGCTGACGTGGGTCTTCGTGGTCGCCTCCGCCATGTCCAGTTCGACGGCGATCTCCGCGTTGGACAGGCCCCGGCCGATGCACGCCAGCACCTCGCGTTCGCGCGGCGTCAGGCCGCCGACCTCCGGGACCGGCCCGCGCGTCGGAACCGCCCCCCTGAAGGCCGCGATCAGCCGCCGGGTCACCGTCGGGGAGATCAGCCCGTCCCCCCGCGCGACCACCCGCACCGCCTCGACCAGCCCGTCGGCGTCGGTGTTCTTGAGCAGGAAACCGGCCGCCCCGGCCCGCAGCGCGCCGAAGACGTACTCGTCGAGGTCGAACGTGGTCAGGATCAGCACGTCCGTGATCCCGCTCAGCGCGCGGGTCGCGGAGATCCCGTCGAGCCTGGGCATCCTGATGTCCATCAGCACCACGTCGGGCCGCAGGTCACGGGCCATCGCCACGGCCCGCTCGCCGTCCTCGGCCTGACCGACCACCTCGATGTCGTCGTGCCCGTCGAGGATCAGCACGATCCCACTACGCACCGCCGCATGGTCGTCGGCCACCAGAACCCTGACCGTCACAACACCCTCCCCCCGGGCCCAGTACACACCCTCCGACGCTCGCACACCCCGGCCCCAAAGACCGCCACGGCACTCTTTCTCCGGGCGACATCGCCGATGGTCCGGCGTGACCCTGTGTCCTTGTCCGGGCTGGTCGTGGGGGTCGCCACGATGTTTTCCCGCGGGGCGGATCGGTGTGTTCTGTGCGGCCTGGCCTCGGAGGCCGCCACGGGACCCTTTTTCCGGGCGGCATCGTCGCCGGTTCGGCGTGGGCCCGCGTTTTTGTCAGTCTTGGCCCTGGTGGTCGTCACGGCGCTTTTTCTCCGGGTGGCATGGTCGCCGGTTCGGTGTGCTTTGTTCGGACTGGCCTCGGAGGCCGTCACGGCGCTTTGCCGCCGGGCGGTACGGTCGCCGGTTCGGCGTGGGCTCGTTCCCCTGTCCGACTCGGTCCTGGAGGTTGTCACAACACCATCCCTCCAGGCAGTACCGAGGACTCCTCGGTCGGCAGTTCGGCGTGGACCCGCCAGCCCTCCTCGTACGGCCCGGCCTCGAAGGAGCCGCCGACCAGGCTCGCGCGCTCCCGCATCCCGACGATCCCGGCTCCGGCGCTGGGCAGGTCGGGGGAACCGTACCGCCTGGAGGCCCTCCTGGCCGCTCCCACCGGGTTGTCGGCGACCAGGGTGATCGTCCCGGCGCCGTACTCGACCACCAGATCGACCTTCTCCTCGCCGTGTTTGAGGGCGTTCGTCAGGGACTCCTGAATGATCCGGTATCCGGCGAGATCGACGGCGGCGGGCAGTTCCCTGGGCTCGCCCTCGACGCGCAGCCGTACGTCCAGGCCCGCCTCCCGGGCCCGCGTCGCCAGCTCGTCCACTTCCGCCACCCGGCGCCGGATCGCCTCGGCCTTCTCCCCGTCCCCGCTCTGCCTGAGCAGCCCGATCATGGAACGCATCTCGGCCATGCCCTGGACGCTGTTCTCCCGCACCGACTCAAGGACGCCCCGGACGGTCGCCATGTCGAGATCCTTGCGGGAGAGCACCGCCGTGGACTGGATGGCGATCGCGCTGAAGTGGTTGGCGATCATGTCGTGCAGCTCACGGGCCATCCTGGCTCGTTCGGCCTCCACCGCCTCCCGCCGGTCGAGCTCGGCCAGCCGCGCGACCTGCTCGGCTCTGGCCCGCTCAAGCTCGGCCTGGGTCCTGAACTGCCTGACGATGAGCGCGCTGACGACCGGCGCGGTGCCGAGCAGGCCGAACTGCGCCGCGGCGATGGCGAAGACCCTCACGTCATGGGAGAGGATCGCGATCACGCAGCCGATGAGGATCGCCAGGGCCGAGATGGTGCCGAACATCCACCTGCCCAACCTGGCCGGCCCGTACAGGGCGGCGGAGTAGAGGTTGTCGGTGAAGACGACGATCGTGCCCAGGGAGTAGCCGAAGATCAGATCCAGCGTCATCCCCGTCGTGCCCAGCGCGAGAGCGCTCACCGGGTGGCTGCGCCGTACCACGACGCCAAGACAGGTGAGCAGCAGCGGGACGGCAAGCAACTGGACGGGCACGGTCGAGGGCAGAAAGGGCACGAGTTCCGCCAGGGCGGCCGACAACGGCTGGCGGTTGTAGGCTCCGGCGGCGAGCAGGATCAGCCCCATCACCAGGGCGATCACGGCCCACAGGGCGTCCCGTCTCATGGGTTCCATCCCATCATCCCGAGGCCGGCGACTCATCCGGCGGCGGGCGGGTTCGTCGTACACACAAGGATGTAGGCGGGGCCACGGACTTCGTCAGCGCAGACGATGTCCGAACCGGGGGAGCGCGCCGATCCTTGAACCATGGTTCTGGCGGTGATCATCGGTTGCGAGATCGGCTTCTGGGTTCTTCTCGGACTCGGTCTCGTCACGCGTTACCTGCTGCGCATGAGACGTCTCAGTACGGCCCTGCTGCTCGCGGTGCCGTTGCTCGACGTGATCCTGTTGGCCGCCTCGGTGGTCGACATCCGTGGCGGCGCCGAGGCGGACTGGCGCCACGGTCTGGCCGCGGGCTACCTCGCCTACTCGATCGTCTTCGGTCATCGGACCCTCAAGTGGGCCGACCAGCGCTTCGCCCACCGCTTCGCCGGAGGGCCGCCGCCCTGGAAGCCCCCACCCGGCGGCAAGGCCAGGGCCCGCTACGAATGGATGATGTGGCTGCGCACCGTCCTGGCCTGCGCCATCGCCGCCGCCGTGCTGTACGGCCTGGGCTGGCTGGTCGGCGACTGGTCGAAGGCGAGCGGCCTGCTGGAGTTCGGAAGCGTCCTCCCAAGGATCGTCCTCATCTCCCTCCTGTGGCCCCTCAGCTACACCCTCTTCCCCAAGAAGGAAGCCCCTGTGGAGAACTCCGTTCCCTCGGACCACTCCGTTCGGTAAGGACCCGGGGCGCTCCCATGGGGGCTGTTCTTTCGGGGGCGTTCTCAACGGGTGACGGGGAAGTCGTTCTCTCGGCGGGTGCCGCTGCCTGGGGCCCGGGTTGTTCTCTCGAAGGGCTCCGTTCGCTGGTGGGGTACCTGGGGGTTTCCGGACAGGTGACTTTGCGGGTGTTGATCCAGTGGCGGTTCATGCCGAACTCCCGGGCCACCGCGGCGACGGAGCGAGGGCCGTCCAGCACCATGCGGACGACTTCCTCTCCGAACTCGGGCGAGAACTGCCTGCGACGTCGCGTCACGCGTTTACCTCTTCCAGGCTATCTGTCGGGTTATATGCCTGATTGTCCGGAAATCGTTGAGCACCCCAGTACTCGCTGAGCACTACTCGTGTCCACAAGCCGCACAGGCCCACGTGTCCGGAGAAACCCAGGCACCCCACTGGGCCACTGGTGCATTCATACGCGTCAAAACGGCACCATGCTCGCCAAGGCCCCGCTGCGTACCATGCGGGATATGCGTCCCCTCCAGCACCCGGATGTCTCGACGATCACACTGCCCATGATGCTGAGCGCCCTGGCCGACGAGGTCCGCCTGACGGTCGTCCGTCGGCTCGCCGAGGCCGGGGGCGTGGTCTGCGGCCAGTTCGACGTCCCCGTGAGCATGTCCACGCTCTCCCATCACCTGAAGGTCCTGCGCGAGGCCGGGCTCCTCCGCGTCACGCCCGAGGGGAGTTTCCGTCGTCACGAACTCCGCCTCCCCGAGATGGAGGCCCGCTTCCCCGGTGTCCTGTCCTCGATCCTCAAGACCGCCCCCTGAGGACTTTGGGGACCTCCGGTGCCACAGCCGATAATTTGGCTGAGCACCCACCCACGCCTGGTAGAGTTATCCCCGTCGCCAAGGCCACCAGGCCAAAACGACAGGCAAGCGGCCGTAGCTCAATGGATAGAGCATCTGACTACGGATCAGAAGGTTAGGGGTTCGAGTCCTCTCGGCCGCGCAGCACGTCAGAGGCCCTCCGGGATCATCCCGGAGGGCCTCTTTCATGTCCGTACAGCAGCGTTGTACAGCAACGTCATCTTCTGAGCGGCTGGCTGTGGGGTCGTTCGCTCAGGCACCGTAGCCATCGTCCGGGGTCCCGGCGGGGATGGGCGGACAGTCGTGCGGGTCGATCGACACGGCGGCGTTCTCCAGGAGTGGTTCGGGCTCGTCCTCGTCGTCGGTGCGGAAGGTGAAGACGACATCCGAGGGAACGGTTTGTAAGTAGGCCCCGCCAGGAAATTGGTAGGGGGCCGGTCGCCAGCGGCACCCGGCGGAGTCCAGGGCTGCGACGATCTGCCGGTAGGTCATGCGGCCGGGGAAGGACGTGATCGTGTTCGTCCGGGTGTTGAGCAACTCGATGGGGTCGTGCCAGGTCTGGACGCTGACCGAGGTCACGATGCGGCAGCGGCAGACGCACAGCTCGATGTCGCCGTAGCCGAACAGGTGGGGCCACCGGGTGCGTTTGCTGATCCGGCCGCTGGACCACGGTGGGCCGAGGATGGCGGCGATGTCGGGCAGAGACACGCCGCACCGCAGCGGTCCGATCCTCCCGGTTGTCCCGAAGCCGGCCATCACTTCCAACGGGATCATGTGGGGAGACTGCCAGCAGGTGCGCTTCGATATCCACGGCATTAGCGGGCGCGCATGACCTCTCCTGTACATTCATTGGCGAGTCGCCTCACGCAGGTGTAGGCCTAGCGACGGCTCAGACACTTGTCAACCATTCTTCTCCGGCTAACAGCGCGCGCTACGGTTGGCGGCCAGAAGAAGCCTCGTCGCGCTGCCAGTAATCGGCTCCGCTTGCTCGAGTCCACGCGGTTAAGTCTGTCCCCTTGGCGAAGCTTCCTCATAGTTGCCGTGGGAGAGGCGAGGTGCTGTAGCGTCACTGACGCCTTAGATGACACGATGCTGGTCGTCGGTGATGCTCAATGACTTTTCGACGAGGAACTTCTGGCTGACGTTTCGGCTGGTGTGCAACCCACAGCGCGGTGATGTATGGCAACACCGCCCTGATGATCGCACGATACCAGCCCGCATCCCCCGCTTCGCTATGGCGGGAAGCTGCTGGTGGGGTGTCTGTCCTTCCTGGGACCAAGGTAGGGCGACACGCTCGCTAGAGCGTTAGGGCTGAAGCTGGCAAGGCAGATGAGATTTATAAAACGTGCTTGCCAGTAACGGATAGATGGGTCAGTATTCCGACATGCGCCTGATCCTCGACACAAACATCTGGTCATACATCGGCGAAGTTGGCGCTCGTCGCGAGTTAGAGAGGGTCGCTCTCAGCCGCCACTGGACTATTTGCACTCCACCTGCCACATTACTTGAGGTTTTGCGTACCTCCGACCCCGCTCGACGCCATCGTTCAGTTGACGCGTTGAGTTCGAAGTATTGGAAACGGCTTCGGACAGAGATTGATAGTGAATGCAGTGAATTCATTGCCGAGGCTCGCCGCCTCCGCCCTAAATGGGTGAGGCAATTACCGTTGCCCGACAAGCCGCGCAAGCTCCGTAATTTCTGGACATGGCAAATTTGGAGACAAGCGACCAAGGATCATGCTGAGTTGGCAAATCGACCCACTATGGCGAAGTCTGAAGTTGATGACGAGCTCGCCTATGGTCCATTGAAAGCCAATCGAGACGCGCGTCTGGAGTCGGGGATGAAAATTGAAGATCTCGACTCTCTTTTCCTTCGTCCTGATCCTGACATGCCTCCGTATCAACTCCTAGGTTGGAAAAGTGACCTAGCGCCAGTCGAATGGTGGAGAGTTGACTGTCGCGACATTTACATGAACGCTCTCCGATTCGGAGACTCTATGCGTTTTATTGATCCGGGGAATGCGAACTTCGGGACTGAAATAACCTATAGTGATTGGTTGGGATCCTATCTGTGGCTTGATCAGGTAACGGCAGACTGGGATGACTTTGGCAAGTTTTGGCTGTACGAGGTGGAGAAGGCCAACGTCCCGCGTAGCTGGATTCGCTCGGCAACCATGGCGGCTCAGATGATGGGCAAGGTAGAGATCAGCGCCCCTCGTGATCAGCAGTTGGCTACCTACCTTATTGATTGCGATGTTTTCGTTACGGCAGATAAGCGTTTTGCTTCAGCGTTGGAGCGTGTGCGTCCTTACTGTCCGGTTCCTATGGCTGAAATTCGATGCCTTAAAGGCGTGGCGAACAACAGTCAGGTTGTTGATTTGCTGGCCGAAGCTATTTCGTAGCGTGCGGCGCGGTCTATGGGGTTCGCGCCTATCTGTGATTGCTTAAACAATCTAGGGAAGCCGCTGGGTGGGCGTTTGTGGCGAAGACGGATACCTGTGGGCAGTCTCGGACTGACTAAAGAGCAGACAGAGGGGGGAGTACGTAGGTCGAGCCCCTCTGGCATGATCCCAGAGGGGTTTTTCGTTTCCATGAAGCAGTGAAATAAAGAAGCGGGGTCAGCGGTTACCGTCCAATTGATTATTCAGCCGATCGAGTGCCTTGCGGGTTTCCGGGGTGGGGATCTGGGTGTAGACATCCATCGTCATAGAGATCTGCGAGTGTCGCAGGACGCGCATCGCGACGCGGGGATGGACGTCGAGGGCGGCCAGGAGCGAGGCGCAGGTGTGCCGGGTGTCGTGAACGCGAATCGTTGGCACGCCCGCCCGCTGGCAGTGCGCCTCGAAGGCCCGGTTGAAGTTGCGCGGCTCGATCGGCGTCCCGTTCCGCGTGGTGAAGACGAGGTCGGAGTCTTGCCACTTCTCCCCGGCGGCCTTACGGGCGTCCTCCTGGACGTGCTGACGGTGCTTGAGTGCGGTGACGCACAGACCGAGGAGCGGCAGTGACGCCGTCGAGTCGTCGGTCTTGGTCGTCTCCCGGTGAAGAAGCTGTCCGCGGACCCGGGTGAGCTGACGGGAGATCCACAGCTGCTCGCCGCCGAGGTCGACGCAGTCCCAGGCCAGCCCGAGCACCTCGCCCCGCCGCAGGCCCAGGACGAGGATCAGCACGTAGGCGGCGTAGAGTGGGTCGTCGATTGCCCGCAGGTGTTCGAGGAACCGTCGTGCCTCGTCGACGCCCCACACCGCGCGCTGTCGCTTCTTCTTCGTCTTGCCGGCGGCGGGCAGGGTGGTCAGCGCCGCGACGTTCTTGGAGATCAGTTCTTCCCGTACGGCGTTGCCGAGCGCCGAGCGCAGGACACGACGGATGCCCGCGATGGTGCTCCGGGCGGGGTACCCCTTGCAGCACTTCCCGACGGCGCAGCACCGGCGCTTGTTCTCCGGGCGCCGGTGGTCCTTCTTCTGGTCACAGCAGGTGCACAGGGTCGGCAGCGTGTTGAGCCAGATCTGCACGTCGCGGACGGTGAGCTTGTCGAGGCGCTTCTTCCCCAGGCTGGGGACGATGTAGAGCCGGACCAACGGTTCGTAGGCCACGTAGGTCGTCGGCTCCCGGTTGGGCTCGATCACCTCGGCGAGCCAGCGAGCCAGATAGGCGGCAAGAGTGGGGTGCTTGGTCGGCACCGGCCCTTTGCGTGCCAACTCGTGGAGCTTGAGCCACTTCTCGTGAGTCTCTTCGCGGGTCTTGCCATAGGCCCACTTCCGGGTCCTCTTACCTTCCGGCGTGGTGACCCAAACGTAGCCCGCCCAGCCGTCCTTGTACGGGAAGACCGACCCCTCACCGTTTGAGCGCTTGCCCATCAGGCGGCCTCCTCGCGAAGTCGGGTCACGTAGTCGTTCAGGGCGGACTCCGGGATACGGCGGCAGCGGACACCGACCACGACGGAGGCGAGTTCACCAGAACGGAGAAGGCTGTAGAGGGTCCATCGGCTGACCTTGAGCTTGGCCATCACCTCGGGCACCGTCAGCATGTCGTCGGTCTTCATCGGCCGCCTCCACCGTCCGGTGAAGTGGGTGAGGGCGGCGGATCACCACTCAGGAGAGCGGCAAGCAGGGCATCCCCGGCGGACAAGCCCTTGCCCGTGTACTCCCAGTGAGAGATCACAAGGACGGTGTCCTCGTCGAACAGGGGCAGGCGGCCGGTGGTGATCTCGTCGGTGCGGGCGTGGTCGCGGCGTTCGTCGCGGATGGCGCCCATGGTTGTGGAGTAGTGGCGGGACCGGGTGGAGAAGTGGCCGCGGAACCCGAGCATGTGGGCCCACTGGGTCAGCCGCAGGTTGGCGTATTCGTCGAGGGCGCCAAGTCGCATGCACTCGGCGATGAGGCGGCGTGGGTGGTCGCGCAGGTCGAAGGCTTCCAGGTCGTCGAGGGGGTTGATGCGCCGGTCGAGGGTGCCGACGCATTCGGCGGCCTTGGTGGCGTACTTGGCGATGTAGCCGGCCACTGCCTGGTCCGACAGCTCGCCGTCCATGGTGATCTCGCGGACGTCGAGCTGCCGCCCCCACCGCAGGATGCGGGCGGGTTCGTCGGCGGTGGCGGGGGTGGTCGCGGTGACGGCGTGGGCGGCGTGCTGTACGGCGTCGGCCAGCGTCTCAGCGGTGGCCCAGGCCGGAGGTGGAGAGTCCGGACCGTCGGGTCCGTCGAGGCGGATAACGGCGTGGAAGTGCACCACCCCGCGCCGCTGGTACTCGGCGACCTTGGTAAACGAGATCGTGCACTGGGCGCGCAGTTCCCGCAGCGTCAGGCCCGCGGTTTTGGCGACGCGGCGGCGCAGGGCGTCGGTGAAGTACTTCCACAGCTGCGGAGCGAGGGCGTTGAACAGCACGCTGCCGGTGTAGTCGTAGCAGTCCGAGCACAGCGGTTCGCCCAGGCAGGACTCCTCGGCCCCGTGGCGGGCGGTGCAGGACATCACCCGGCCGTGCGGGCAGGTCTCGGCGTTCCGGCGGGCGTGGCAGGGCAAGGGCCTGCCGTTCTTCTCCCGCCGGGTGTGGACTGCGCCGAAGGAGGGGGCGGTGAGGGTGACGAACAGGCACGGGTGAGCGGTTACCGAGGGCGGGACGCCCTTGCCGCCGACGAGTCCGGCGCGGATGAGGTGGTAGGTGTCGGCCCGGTAGACCTCGGCGCAGGCCGGGCAGCGGGAGGCCCGCCGGGTCTTGCACGGCAGGCGGAGCATGCCGTCGGGTTCGGTGGCGGTGGTGTAGGAGTGCAGGAGCCGGCCGGTGGAGCGGTCGACGTGCAGGACGCGGCCTCGTAGGTGGATGGGTTGGCGGCAGCCGCCCGTGGTGCGGATCTGGGAGGCCCAGCGGGGGTAGTTGCGGTCGTTCAGGCGGGTGATCATGCCTGCGATGGCGTGCGGATCGGGGTGGATTGTGGGCAAGATGGTCTCCTCCTTTCACTCGTTGGGGTGAGGGGGGGATGGCCCCCGACCTGGCGGGCGTCTTGGCGGATGTACGGCCAGGCCGGGGGTGCCGACGGCTCAGCAGAAGCCGAGGCCGTCGCAGTGTTCGCAGGTGGTGCCGTAGCTGTCGCTTCCGGTGCCGCCGCAGGTGCAGCACCGCCACCACCGGGACGGGATCTCAGCCGGTGTCACCGGCTCGTCGGGTGGCTCAGGACTCATGCGGTGGCTTGACGATGCTGAGGATGGCGGTCCACTCGACGTGGACAGGGCCGAAGCAGCGAGAGATCGTGTAGAGGCCCAGCGGCAGCAGCCGCGGGTCCACGGAGGTGCCGCACAGGGCGGCGATCCGGTCGATCTCGGCGCACAGGTCGTCGTCGGTGCCCTGCTCGGGGTAGTAGGTGACGATCGTCGAGTCCGTCGGGACGGGGACGGCGGGGTTGGCCTCCAGGAAGAAGGCCAGGTCGCGCAGGCCGCCGATGAAGGCGGTACGGCGCTGGGTGTCGGTGGACATGATCGGTTCTCCTCTTCACAGGGCGTCCGGCGAGATGCGCAGGGTGCGCAGCAGGTCGGAGGCCAGTTGATGGGACACACCCAGACGGGCGCGCAGCGTGTCGCGGCTGATGGGCCTGCTGTGCGCGGTCTGGTATTCCTCGGCCACGCGCCGGGCGTAGTCGAGGAGCTCTGAGGACGGCCCGTCCTGCTCGGCGTCGATGGCCGGGACGGGCGCGGAAACCGGGACGGGTTTGGGGGCGATCTCCGGTACGGAGGACGGGGTCGGTTTGGGGACGACATCCAAGACAGTCGAGGAGGAGGCCGGGGACAGTTCATGCTCCGGCGCAGTACGAGGAGTTGAGGCGCGGCGTTCGAGCATGGAGACGGCGATGAGGAACGCCCCGGCGGGTGTGGCGGCGGTGATCCATCCCCAGGGGGATGGGTCGGCCTGGTTGAGGTTGGCGGCCAGGGACAGGACGATCCCGGCGACGAGCACGAGGGTGGGCCAGGAGATCCAGCCGTTCCGAATACGTCCGGTGTGCTTGTCGCGCTGGCGTTCCCGGGCGGCCATGACGCAGGTCAGGTCGACGCATACGGCTACCGCCCAGGCCATCCACCCGTCCTGGCCGTGTTCGGCGGCGGTGTCGCGGATGTGGGTGAACGATCCGGCACCCGCGATGGCGGCCAGGGTCAGGATCGACCCGGCGTCCAGCAGCCAGCGGATGAGGCGTCGCATCGTGTCCCCCTTCCTCGCATCAGGTCAGGCGGTGAGGAGTTCGTCCAGGTCGGCGAGGTCGAACTCGGTCGCCGGAGTATGAGCGGTGATCTCCGCCCAGGACGGGGTCAGATCGGCGTACATCCAGGCCGCGTGCTCGGCGGTCGCCTCGGAGACGTGGAAGGAGCGGGCGCGGTACCACTGGCCGTCCTGGGAGGCCACGATCGCCACCCCCGGCGTCTCGGCCGGAATCGCCCGCGCGGAGACCAGGGCGGCCGGGTCGAGGTCGCCGAGCGTCATGGTCGCGGTCTCGGGATCGTTGACCCGGTGGCAGATCCTCCCCGAGCACTGGGCGCGTAGCGCGGTGACGCCGGGGCCGAGGTCGGAGCCGATGCGCTGGCCGCAGCAGAACAGGTAGATCCCGAACGCCCGGCCAAGCCGTGCCACCCGCAGCAGGGTCGTAGAGGTATGGGCGACCTCGTCCTTCTCGGACCTGTCGGCCATGAGGTACAGCTCGGCCAGCTCGTCGACCAGGACCACGACCGGCACCGGCCGTACCGCCGGGGGAAGCTGCCAGATGTTGCGGGCGCCCGTTCTCCGGCACAGGTCCATCCGGTTGAGCATGAGCGTCACCAGGTCATCGAGCAGGCCCACGCTCTCGGTGCGGGTGGTGGCCAGTGCCGACAGCCGTGGAAGGTAGGGGGTGAATTCCACCCCGCCCTTGAGGTCGAAGCCGACCAACGCCACCAGCTGCGGGGCCAGGCCGACGATGAGGGCGTTGGCGAGGTTGGACTTGCCGGACTGCGTCGCTCCGGCGCTGAGCCAGTGCGGGACGGTTCGGAAGTCGATCACCCATGGTGCGCCGGTCTCCAGCCGGCCCACCGTGACCTTGAGCAGTTCCTCCGACGGCGGTAGCCGATCGACCCGCATCAGGGGATCTCGGATGACGGCGGACAGGACGACCCGTCCGGGACGTGGGGAGGACACGCGTACGGCGTGCACACCCCAGGAGTGCGCCAGCCGTTCGGCGACCTGGGCGTAGTCGTCGGGGATCTGCCCTTCCAGCAGGTGGACGGTGACACGCCAGCCGTGCCGGGTCGGCAGCGGGAACCGCATCCACGGCGTGGTGTCGACGGCGATGCGGCGGAAGCGGCGCCGTACCTTCACGGTGCCGGTGGAGACCAGGGCGCCGGGGGTGAGGGTGAAGGCCCAGCGGGCGCGCTTCTTGGTCAGCCCGCAGCCGAGGGCGACCTTGCGCCAGGAGGCCCGCACGCTCAAGGCGGTGAACGGGTAGCCGACCATCGGCCAGAACCGCCAGGTCGCCAGTATGGCCAGCGCGGTCGCCAAGACGAGCAGGGAGTGCGACAGGTCAGGCATCGCCGCTCCCGCTGGTTGGTCTGCCGGA
The DNA here is from genome assembly GCF_040631445.1 of Streptosporangium sp. NPDC020072. Taxonomy (NCBI): domain Bacteria; kingdom Bacillati; phylum Actinomycetota; class Actinomycetes; order Streptosporangiales; family Streptosporangiaceae; genus Streptosporangium; species Streptosporangium sp. NPDC020072. Next base: position 30,934 of record NZ_JBEYAB010000020.1, read on the forward strand.
GACGGGGACGATGGAGGCGGCTTTGTAGCTGATGCCCCAGCGGGCGGTGCCGTTGCTGGGGATCTCCCAGACGTAGCCGACCATGCCGGTGGGGACGACGTCCTGACCGGGAGCGATGGGCGGTTCTCCGGAGGTTCCGACCTTGACCAGTTCGATCCGGCCCAACTCGTCTTCGGCGAGGAGCACGGATTCGTAGACCTTGTTGCCGTCCTTGTCGGTCTTGATCTTTCCGCTGTCCTGGTCGATGACGCGGGGACGGGCGGCCTTGACGCAGGTGAAGCGGAGCCGGTGGGTGTCGACGGGGATCGGGATGGTGCGCATGGATGGACCTCCTTGTTCGTCTCAGCCAACATAGTCAACCTAGTTGGCCTGGATGTCAACGTTCTCATGGTTGGCCTGGTCGCGTGTCTGTGCTGAACTAGAGACACCCACGACCGAAGAAGAGGGTGGATGGTCAAGAACACCGGGCGACCCGGCTACCTGCAGATCGCCGACGACCTGCGCGACCAGATCCGGCGCGGCACTCTCGTGCCCGGCGAGGCGCTGCCCTCCACCACCCAGCTCGCGACCGCCTACGACGCCTCGCTGAGCGTGGTGAAACTCGCCGTCGGCGTGCTACGCAACGAGGGGCTGGTCATCGGCCAGCAAGGCAAGGGCGTGTTCGTCCGCGACGACGCCGCCCCCGCCCCGCCGGCCTCCGATGAGCTGGCCGAGATCCGCGCCACCCTGCGCGACCTGTCGGCCCGGCTGGAAAAGGTCGAAGCGGAGCTGAGCGAGGGGAAGTAGCGCGCTCACCCGCGCACGTGGCAGCCGGTGACCCGGCGGGCCAGCGCCGCCGCCCGGCTCGGAGGCTTCTCGCCGAGTCGCATGCGCCGGTCCTCCTGGCGCATCCCGACCAGGACGACGACGTAGCCGACGAACACCGCCGCGCTCAGTACCAGGCCGATGATCAGCGGGATCATGGTCGCGCTCACGTCCAGATCACCCCCGCCTCGGCGGTGCCGTACGGGCGGTTGGCCGGGCGCCGCACCTGACCGCGCCACCGGTTGGCCGTCCTGCGCCGGGCCGTCTGACGGCGGGTCCACCGCTCCCGGGCCAGGCACTTGCGGCAGGCGAACCGTCCCTCCTCCAGGACCGCGCCGCATCCGCAGGCGGGCGTCTCGTCGATCGGCCGGATGTGGTTGATCACTGCTGTCTCTCCTCTCGTCGCTACCGGTGATGCCTTGCGGTATTGAGAGTGCGACGAAGAGTCAGGACGTGATCACTACAGGATGGGACATGTACAGGACGTCCGGTCTACGATTGCCCCGTCCCTGGACGTCCCCGCTGACAGGCAGGTGAGATGGCGAACGAGCGGTTGCGCACGGCGTTACTCGAACGGGGAACCACCATCATGGAGGTGGCCGAGGCCATCGAGGTCGACGCCAAGACCGTGGAACGATGGATCACCCGAGGCCGGGTGCCCTACCGCAAGCACCGCTTCGCCGTGGCCAAGCTGCTGGGGGTCGAGGAGGCCTACCTGTGGCCCGAGGCCATGACCCCCGCCCAGGCCGCGGCCGTCTCCGAGACCGAGATCGTCACCGTCTACCCGCACCGCTGGGCCGTACCCAAGGACGCCTGGGGACGACTGTTCGCCTCCGCCCGCCAGGAGATCGACATCCTGGTCTACAGCGGCATCTTCATCGCCCAGGACACCGGCATCGTCCGCGTCTTCGCCGACCGGGCCGACGCGGGCGTGAAGATCCGGATGCTGCTCGGCGACCCCGACTCACCCGAGGTCGCCCAGCGCGGCATCGACGAGGGGATCAACGACGGCATGGCGGCCCAGATCAAGACCGCGCTCGTGTTCTACCGGTCGCTGCGCCGGCACGAGAACGTGGAGATCCGCTTCCACCGCACGGTGCTGTACAACTCCATCTACCGCGCCGATGACCAGCTGCTGGTCAACAGCCACGTCTACGGCACCTTCGCCTCCAACGCCCCGGTCATGCACCTGCGCAAGGTCCCCGGCGGCACGATGGCGGCCACCTACCTCAACAGCTTCGACTCCGTCTGGGACCAGGCCCGGCCGGTAGAGTCCTGACCCATGACGGCCCGCCGGATCGACTTCTACGACGACCCCGCCGCACCCGCCCCCAACAGCCTGGTGCCCTCGGTCAACGTCGTCGTCGTCAACGACGCGGGCGACATCCTGATGATCCGCCGCTCTGACAACGGCAACTGGGCCGTGCCCGGTGGCGCCATCGATCTGGGGGAGTCCCTGCCGCAGGCCGCCGTACGGGAGACGCTGGAGGAGACCGGCATCACGTGTGAGATCACCGGCCTGGTCGGCACCTACACCGACCCCCGCCACGTGATCCTCTACACCTCCGACGGTGAGGCCCGCCAGGAGTTCTCCATCGTCCTGACCGCCCGCCCCGTCGATGGGGAGCCGACCCCGAGTGATGAGTCCCGCGAGGTCCGCTGGGTTCCGCGCGAGGAGATCGGCTCCCTGGTCATGGACCGGTCGATGCGGCTGCGGCTCGGTCACTTCCTCGACGGCGCCGGGCCGTACATCGGGTGAATACGCGCGCAGCAACTGAGGTACTCGCCTCTGAAAGCTCCCGCACAATAGGAAGGCGATCTCATGACCGAACGCACCCTCACCGACGAGCTGTACGAGGCTGAACGCCGTCTGCAGGCGGCCATGCTCGCCGGAGACGTCGAAGAACTCGACCGGCTACTCGATGATCGGCTTGTCTTCACCGGCCCGCCGGACGGCGCGTGCCATCCGCAGGCCAAGCAGCTCGACCTGGGCAATCACCGCTCACGCCGACAGGTCATGACCAAGCTCGTCGAGGAGGACCTCACCGTGGTCGTCGCGGGCACCACCGGCGTCACCTGCTTCCTCGGCACGCTGGAAGGCACGTTCGCGGGGGAGCCGTTCGCCTCACGGCTGCGCTACACCCGCACCTGGGCCCACACCGACGAGCACGGCTGGCGCATCCTGGCCGCTCACGCCAGCCCAGCCTGAACGTCAGGCCCGCGCGCTCAAGGCGGCCTGTACGGCGTGCACGGCCGCGACGATGCACGGCGTGGCCCTGGTGATCGACCGGCTGACCAGGTGCTCGGGGCCGTACCGGGAGTGGATCTCCGCCAGGCGGGTCCCGACGTCGACCGGCAGGCCGTCCGGGCTGGTGGTCATGTCGCAGTAGGTCAGCGCCTCGACCAACTCGGGGCGTTCCTTGGCGAACTCGGCATTCAGCATGTCGAACAGGCCGCGCTCGGCGGCTTCGCACTCGGCACAGGTGTGGTGGGCCACCAGCCGGGCGAGCCGGTCGTCGGCCTGCTGGACGTCACGCAGGTAGCGGGCGCCGTCCAGCGGATGGAACCCCGTGTCGACCAGGGCGGGAGCGTAACCGATGTCGTGCAACCAGGCCGCCGCGGTCAGCAGGTCGGCCTCCACGCCGAGGATCGACCCCAGCGATTCGGCCTGCGCGGCGACCCCCTGGGTGTGCGCCCACCGGCGCGGCAGCGGTTCCTCCAGCAGGTGCCGGGCCAGGTCACGTGCCCATTCGGCTTGTCCCATACGGTTCACCCTAGACTCCGCCCGAAGCCAGTCCCGAGGCCCAGCATCAGACGTCTCAGGACGTCTCAAAGCGGTGCGGAGCGGACGAAACGCCCCTTGCCGTGCCGGGCCACGATGAGCCCTTCCCGCTCCAGGACGGCCAGCGCCTGGCGGACGGTGTTGCGCGAAGCCCCATGCCGTTCCCGCAGCTCGCTCTCACTCGGCACCGCCGCCCCCACCGGGAGGGCACCGGTGCTGATCCACTCACGCAACTCGGCGGCGATCTCCTGGTAGCGGTACAGCGCTTTTTGCTGCTCCGAGCTTTTCACCCGGCGTCCCGCGCCGGGCATCGTGTCGATCAGTCCTTCGTCCTCCAGGACGGCCAGCGCGCGCCGGACGGTGCTGCGGGCCACGTGGAAGCGCTGGGCCAGCGCCGCCTCCGAGGGCAGGACACTGGCCGGAGGGTAGTGACCGGCGGTGATCTGCGCGCGGAGCCGTTCGGCGATCCGGTCGTAGACCCGCCTGCCGGTCAGCCACCCGTCGGTGTCATCGGTCATCGAGGTCAGCGGCCGTGCGCGCCGTGGATGTTGCCCAGATTGATGGTGAGCGTGCCCTGCTCGCCCTCACGCCAGCCGCGCCGCACCGCCGCGGCGATGTCCTCGGCGGCCATGGGCAGGTGGATGGTGGAGGTGCGCTCGTCGGGCCGGTCACCCCAGTAGAACCAGTAGAAGACGACCTGGACGTAGACGCGGCGGGTACGGGCGTTGTGATCGGTGATCTCCAGGCAGGGCTGGCCGTTCTGGTCGTTGGTCAGGAAGTTCGGCACGTACAGCGCGTTGAGGTGGCCGCGCAGTATGGCCAGCAGGTCCCGCTGGTGGGCGATGATCTTCTCTTTGGACATGCGGGTGCTCCCGTCGTCTCACGGCCCCGGTGGTGCCGGGTTCGGTGCCAGTGAGTCTTCTGACCGGGGTGGGACACAGGCACCACGACTTTGGGGACGTCTAGGGACGTCTTATGTTAGCGTCGCTGGTACCGACCCGCTCCGGGAGGGACCACACCCGATGAACGAACACCTCCGTCACGCCCTCATCCAGGCCCGCCTGCAGCCCCTCGACGTGGCCACCCACCTGACCGTCGACCCCAAAACCGTCACCCGCTGGCTCGCCGGCCGAGTCCCCCACCCGCGCCACCGCCTGGCCGTCGCAGACCTCCTCCACGTCGACGAGAACGACCTGTGGCCCGAAAGCATCCGCCGACGCCCAGGCCCCCCGACCGAGATCAAGGCCGTCTACTCGCACCGCTGGGCCGTACCGGCCACCATCTGGCGCACCTTCTTCGAAGCAGCCCAAGCTGAGATCGGCATCCTCGTCTACAGCGGCCTGTTCCTCGCCGAAGACGCAGGGCTACTCCGCATCCTGGCTGGGCGGGCAAGGGCCGGAGTCCGGGTACGCATCCTGCTCGGCGACCCCGGCAGCCCCCACGTCGCCACCCGAGGAGCGGACGAAGGCGTCGGCAGCGACGTCATGATCTCCAGAACCAGGAACGCTCTCACGCTTTGTCGTCCTTTGGGGGATGTGGAGGGGATCGAGATACGGCTGCACGGGACGATCCTGTACAACTCCATCTATCGCGCCGACAACGACCTGTTGGTCAACCTCCACGCCTACGGCACCCGCGCCTCCGACGCCCCGGTCGTCTACATCACCGGCAACGAACCCAACAGCACCGCGGCCACCTACCTCGACAGCTTCGAACGCGTCTGGGACGGAGCAGTACCCGCAGCTCAGAACGGCTGACAGCGCTCGGATCAAGATCGAAAGAAACTTGTCTGTCCGTCATCAAGGCAGTCCGCCTGCGGCGGCCTGCGCGTCGGGCGGTCGCCGGCCGCGCTGCGGCTCTTCGGCCGGTCGCGGCCAGCACCGCCCACGCGCTAATGCTCGCAAGCGAATGCCATGAACAGATAGATCATTATCAACGAGCTGGCGAGTCACCCACAAGGCTGCCGCGGCGCTTCCGGTGCTCAGGCCTGGCGGCCCTGCGCTCCGGGTCGCCTTGCTATCGAATGAGCGACTACCACCTCGGCAAGGACCAGGTACTGAGGTCGAACTCGTGACGTTTATGCGGTTATGCCGGTGTGAGGGCCAGACTGGTTTTGTTGAGGCATCTGTCGATGAGGTCCCCGGGGGCGCGGATGACTCCGCGACAGGGCAGGCAAAGCAGAGGTGACCATGCGAGCTTTCCACGGAATTGGTTGGGCCAAACGTCGCTACGACGTCGCGCTGGTGGACAAGACAAACGTGGTCATGACCGGTCACGAGAGACATCCTGTACGAACGGATAAAAAGGACTCAGTGATGCAGATCGGCTGAAGCGGTGACCTTGGCTGCATGGCCCTACTAACATCTTGCCTGGGTGTAGGAAGTTCCCCCGCGGGATGAGCGCAGAGTCATACACCGGGTCTTCCTGCGATGCATCGTGCTCAGTTTGGGGTTACTGGGACACCACCATCGACAAAGGGCTGTGACCGCGAGCGAGGGCTGGGACTGAAGATGAACTACGACATCGCAGCCCCTGAACCCGTAGGCATGGTTGCCTCGCTCAGCTCGCTCGGCTACTCATTGCCTGCAGCCATCGCGGATCTTGTGGACAACAGCATCTCCGCGAAGGCATCCAACATCGACGTGGAGTTCACCTGGGCCGGGCGAGACTCCTGGGTCGCAGTCATCGACGACGGTGAGGGAATGACTGCGGACGAACTCGTGACTGCGATGACCGTGGCTGCGCGTGGTCCTGCAACACCGCGTACAGCCACGGACTTGGGGCGCTTCGGCGTCGGCCTCAAGTCCGCATCGTTCTCCCAGGCCCGGCAGCTCACCGTTGCCACCTCCGCATCCGGTACATGGCATGTACGTACATGGGATCTCGACGTCGTCGAGAGAACCGGCCAATGGAGGCTGTTACGTGACTCGGACGAGGCGACGACGAACCTGCTCGACAGGATTCGCGGTACGACTAATCGTGGGACCATCGTGTTGTGGCGGCGGTTAAACGGTTTTCACGTTGACGGCATGACGGAAGACGACGAGTCGACTCAGAAGCAGTTCTACGCGGAGGCCACCCGCGCCGAGTCTCACCTTGGCATGATCTTCGCCCGGTTCTTGACGGGTAGCCGACGTCGCACCATCCGGGTTTCCGGCAGCCCGGTCGACCCCTGGGACCCCTTCCTCTCTGGACACCCATCCGTACAGCCACTTCCAGTGGAACGCTTCCCACTCGGCGCAGGCTCTGTGCGCGTGGAGGCATTCGTCCTCCCCAGCGCACAACGACTCACCCAGGTCGAGTACGAGAAGGCCGGAGGCCCACGCGGCTGGCTCGATCAGCAGGGGTTCTATGTGTACCGCCGGGACCGTCTGATTCTGGCCGGAGACTGGCTCGGACAGCGCGGGCTACGCCGTGAGGAGAAGTACAACCTGGCGCGTATTGCCGTTGACATCCCCGCCGAGGCGGACGTCGAGTGGGGCGTCGACGTCCGCAAATCCAGTGTTGTGCCACCTGTCGGGCTGCGTCCACACTTTCGTCGCATCGCGCTAAAAGCTCGGAGCATAGCCGCCGACGTGCTGCGCTACCGCGGACAGGTCGCAGCACGTACCCATGGTGATCCGCTTCTGTACGCATGGAACGTTCGCCGCAACAACGACCAGGTCACCTGCAGGATCAACCGCAGTCATCCCTTGGTTAAGGCTGTTCTGCGCCCTGGCGGCGTTGGTCCGGACGACATACGTGCGCTGATCCGCCTGTTGGAGGAGACTGTTCCGGTCACCGCCCTTCGTGTAATGCACGAGACGGACACCAGCGACGACCCCGAACCCTTTGGAGGCCCTGGGCTGGCCGACGCCGGAGCAACGGAGGTCGCACAATGCATCTACAAGGCGCTGGTCTCCGAGGGGCGTTCACCCGCTGCAGCCCGAGAACGGCTGCGTACCATGCCCCCCTTCAACCAGATGCAAGGCTTTTGGAGCGGATGAGCCCGTTTCAGCGGTTGCCTCTGCCCTGCCCGATCCTGTTCCAGCCCTACGGAGGTCCGCAGTGAGTTCCGCCCCCGAGGATTCCCTCGAATCCCTCGCCAAGGCCAAGCGACTGGTTCTTGCACTGCTACCACAGGATCGTCAGCCAACGCTGGACGAGGTACAGAACGCGGTCACTGTCATCTTCGGGATGCTGGCTGGTCAAGGCGAGGTTCTCGACCGGGGCCAGTTGGCCAAGGAGATCGAGGCCATAACCACCGTGTTCCAGGAGGGCTCCTCCGGGTTGGAGAGCGACAAGGGACACGAACCGTGGTTACCCGAGGCCAAGAACGACCGCGACTGGGACTTCTGGGAGCGCTATCGGCGCTATCTGGAGGATGTCCGTAACCTGCCCCCGGTCGTCGTACGTCGGCTGGACCAGAGTACGGATGAGGTCCTGAGCCAGCTCGAGGACCCGCGCCGTGTCGGCTCCTGGCGCCGGACAGGTCTTGTGATCGGTCAGGTCCAATCAGGTAAGACCGGGCAGTACATCGGGCTCACCGCGAAAGCCGTGGACGCGGGATACCAGTTCGTGGTGATCCTCGCTGGCATTCACAATGACCTCCGTAGCCAGACGCAGTTGCGCATCGACGAGGGCCTCTTGGGCTTCGACACACAGCACCAGCAGCGGTCCAAGCAGAACGGTAAGTCTCGCCTCATGGGTGCCGGGCGGATGCCCGGTGCCAAGAGGCTCGACATCGCGTCGCCCACCAACAGCTCCGAGAAGGGTGACTTCGGTCGTCAGGCGGCGAACGCGGTCAACTTTCCCCTCGGCCGGTTCCCGGTCGTTCTCGTCGTGAAGAAGCACTGGAAGATACTTGAGTACCTGCGTACGTGGGTGACAGAGGTCCAAGGGACGGAGGACGAAACCGGCCGTAAGGTCGTACGTGATATCCCGCTTTTCGTCATCGACGACGAAGCCGACAACGCCTCCATCAACACCAACCGCGACCCCGACGCGGATCCGACCAAGACCAACGCCGCGATCCGTGACCTCATGCAGAGCTTCGAGAAGTCGGCCTACGTCGGATACACCGCCACTCCGTACGCCAACATCTACATTGATCCTGACGTCGACCACGTCGAACTTGGCGCCGACCTCTTCCCCGACAGCTTCATCCGGACCCTGCCATCACCATCCAACTACCTTGGGCCTGAACGCGTTTTTGGTCTTCAAGTCGACAGTGACGACGAGGACGACGTGCCCCCGCTGCCGCTGGTGCGCGCGGTGGACGACGCCGAGAGCTGGGTGCCGAGCAAGCACAAATCCTCCTTCATCCCCTCCGGCGATCTTCCCCAGTCCCTGCGCGAGGCGATCGCCTCGTTCGTACTTTCGTGCGCTGCCCGTAGAGCGCGGGAGCAGACGAAGGTACACAATTCCATGTTGGTGCACGTCACCCGCTTCACCGCCGTCCAAGGAATCGTTCGTGACCAAGTGGCCGATCACTTGGGCCTTCTCATGGACTCGTTGCGCGACCGGTACGGAAAGGCGCCGGAACAGACGGCGGCGTTCCGGGCTCTGTGGGAGCGCGACTTCGTCCCCACCACTGATCACTTCCCCACGGACGAAGCCGAGCGCTTGACCTGGGAGGAAGTGTCCGCGCAGCTCATGCCAGCCTTGCGCAAGGTCGTGGTCAAGACTGTGAACGGTGCCTCTCGAGACGCGCTCGACTACTACGAGCACCGCCGGACCGGACTCTCGGTGATCGCCATTGGGGGTCAGAAGCTCTCCCGAGGGCTCACTCTTGAAGGGCTGACCGTCAGCTACTACTTGCGTGCTTCCAACACCTACGACACTCTGCTCCAGATGGGGCGTTGGTTTGGATACCGCCCAGGTTACGAGGACCTGTGCCGTCTCTATACAACTCCCGACCTTCAGGCCAAGTACGTCGAGGTGACCGCCGCGACCGACGAGCTGCGCCGTGAGGTGGAGGAGATGGCCGCCCTCAACCTCACACCCGGGCAATTCGGTTTTAAGGTGCGTGCCTCTTCGCTCGGTCTTTCGGTCACGGCCGCCAACAAGATGCGCCAAGGCGTGAAGGTCATGCTCAGTTACTCCGGTGAGGGTCCGGAAACGGTGATTTTCAACCTCGCCCGGAAAACCGTCGACCACAACCTCAAGGCACTCGAGGACTTTGTGCAGCGGCTCGACGGCGTTACGGTGGCCAACTCGAAGGCCCCCGGCGGCAACGTGGCCTGGAAGGGGGTGCCTTCCGAGACGGTTGCTAACTTTCTCTCCAGCTACGAGACCGACCGTATGGCACAGCGAGTACGTCCCAGGTTCATCGCGAAGTACATCGACCAGTGCGCGGCGGTGGGTGAACTACCTCAGTGGACGGTGTACCTGATCGGCAAAGCTGCAGCACAGAATCCACAGAACGTCGCCGGACACATCGTTGGGCCCGTCACCCGTGCGGCGATCAACCCCAACTTTAGGACCGAGGGGCGGTACACGATTCGTCGTGTGCTGAGTCCACCTGACGAATCCCTTGACCTCGACCAGGACCAGGTGGACGCTGCCCTCGAAGCAACGCAGAAGGCCGCAGCGATGAAGAAGAAGGAGAAGGTCCCGCAGTTCCCCTCGGGTGAGCAGCTGCGTTGGCAACGAAGGCCAGACCAGGCTCTTCTGCTGATCTACCTGATCGAGCAGCCAACGGTCCCGGGCAAGGTGACAGAACCGCCGCTGGTGGGCTTCAAGGTCAGTTTCCCTCGCTCCAAGCGCCAGTCCGACACGGAGTACGTTGTCAACAGCATCTGGCAGCAGGAGGGCCTCGACTCCTTCGACGATGAGGAGAACGAGGAGTGACCGTCACCGAGGCCGAGTGGCGCGACCTGGAGACTCCTCAGACCACGCCCGGTCGATCCAGGCGCCGACTGCACCCGAACGCTCCGCTGGACATCTATCTTGCCGTCTCTCACCCTGGCCGCCAGCGCATGCTGGTCCTGAGGGCCGACGCCCGTTCTGCGGACCAGATCGTGCGCTCCGTGGGACGACTGCCTCGAGCGGCAGGTCTGGAGATAAATCTGAGCGCGGTGTCGCGGCTCGAGTACGAGCTCCAAATGGTCCTTACCACGAACGAGCTACGTGAGGTCTTCAACCCACTTGTCACTGACGTCGCCGACACCGTCAGGGACGCCCCGGGGGCCGCTGTCGCCCTCACCGCTGCGGTGGACAGGTTCGAGCGATGGCAGGATCTCCTTCGAGCAGTCGGCAGGGACGGTTTGGGGCCCGAGGCGCGCCGCGGTCTGGTCGGTGAACTACTAGTTCTCCGGGATCACGTTCTGCCTCACGTTGATCCAGCCGAGGCAGTGGAGTCATGGACCGGCCCGAGCGGAGCCAACCAAGACTTCCAGCTGCCAGGAGTGGCCATTGAAACGAAGTCAAGCGCCGCCAAACGCCCTCGAAACATACGCATCACAAGCGAGCGACAGCTGGACAGCGCTGGCACGCCCGCGCTGCTGCTGGCGCTGGTATTGCTCGACGAGCGGCGTGGTGGAACGGGCGAGAGTCTGAACCGGCTGGTGGACCGCATACGCGAGCGCCTCACCAGCCCTGTTGTACGTGCCGGGTTTGATGGACGACTCATTCGAACGGGATATCTTCCCGGGCAGCGCGACCTATACGACGAGCCTCGCTACACCCTCCGCGACCTGCGCTTCTGGCACGTGCAGGGAGATTTTCCAAGACTTGTTGAGGCGAATCTTCCCGCGGGCGTCGGTGACTGCACCTACCACGTGAGCACCTCGGGACTGGACCAGTACTGCGCCACGATCGACGAGGTGACCGAACTGATCAGGGGATCCCATGCCTGAGGGCGACCTGTCCGAGTACTCCCGTAGCCTTGTCGCGGACGTACAGGCGACTGCCGATGCCGAGGGAACCACCACACCGGAGACTTTTACTCGCCGGGTGTTCGAGGACTTGGAGGAAGCTGGCATCGTCTCCAACACCTTCACCGCCTACCACATGATGCACGGGCACCTGGTGCACGGGTACGGCATCGGGGAATCCGGCGAATGCCTCGACCTGTTCGTCACAGACTTTCACCTGAACCCGCTGGAGTCCAAGCTCACGAAGGGACAAACGGAGACCGCCTTCAGGCGTCTGCTGACGTTCGTTCGGCGGTGCAGAGACGGGTTGCGGCAGAACATCGACGAGTCCTTTGACGTCTACGACATGTGTGCAGCCGTCGAGAAAGCCCTCACCGAGGTACAGAGGATCCGGCTCTTCCTCCTCAGCAACCGCGTCGGTACCAACACCGTTGTACCTCCCACAGACTTCGGCGGTCTTCCCGTCACCCACGAGGTGTGGGACCTGGCACGATTGCACCGCCACGCGACGTCCGGGAGCATCAGCGAGCCCATCGTGGTCTCCTTCGCGCCCCCGTTGCCATGCGTCTCCGCGCCCAGCAGCGAGCCGGACCACTCGGTGACCATGGCCATCATTCCCGGTCAGAAGCTGGCCGAACTCTACGGTGAGTACGGCACCCGTCTTCTCGAACTCAACGTCCGCTCATTCCTCCAGGCCCGGGGCTCGGTGAACCGCGGCATCAGAGAGACACTGCTCAACACACCTGGCAGGTTCCTGGCGTACAACAACGGCATCACAGCAACTGCGTCACAGGTCGACTTTGTGTACGGCCCGGACGGTAGACCGACGGGGATAGCCCGTGTGCGTGGGCTCCAGGTGGTGAACGGCGGCCAGACAACAGCTTCGCTGCATTATGCGCAGAGCCGGGACAAGGCTGATCTGTCACATGTGGCGGTGCAGATGAAGCTGACGGAGGTGTCTCCGGAGCGTCTCTCGGAGATCGTCCCGATGATCTCCGAGTACTCCAACACGCAGAACCGCGTGACGCTGGTCGACTTCAGCTCGAACCATGAGTACCACGTGGCCATGCAGCGGATCACCCGGTCTTTGTGGGCTCCGGCAACGGACGGGAGCGGTCAGGAAACTCACTGGTTCTACGAGCGCGCACGCGGTCAGTACACGGATGAGGTGGCCAAGGCCCGAACCCCCGCGAAGCAACGCACCTTCAAGAAGCTCAATCCGACGAAGCAGAAGTTCACGAAGGCGGAGCTCGCCAAGTACATCAATTCCTGGAACCAACTCCCGTTCCATGTGAGCCGGGGGTCACAGAAGAACTTCGCCGCGTTCATGACCGCCCTCGACGATGCTCCCCCTCGCGTCGATGTCCAGTACTGCCAGCGTGTGATCGCGATGGCCATCCTGTTCAAGGCGGTGGACAGCATCGCGACGGCACACCAGGCAGGCAGCTACAAGAGCATGATTACGGCCTACACCACGGCCCGGCTGTCCCTCGCCACAGGCCAGCGCATAGACCTGGACCGGATTTGGCGTGAGCAGCGGATTTCACCGGCGCTCGAAAACGCGATCTACGATCTGTGCCCCCGAGTGATGGCAGTCGTGACCAGGCCACGCGAGGGCAACCATGTAGGTGAGTGGGCCAAGAAGCCCGCTTGTTGGGACGCAGTCTCCCGCATACGCTGGTCCGTACCCCAAAACCTGGAGAGCGAGCTACGCGAGCATCCCTTGGACAAAGAGGCGCTTGCCGGTGGCAGTGAAGGCGACAGGGGGGCAAGCGACGAGGTGATGTTGGTGTCGGCGGACGAGTGGTATGCGATCAACCGGTGGGCGAAGGAAACGCACAGTCTCGAACCGTCGCAGCGTCAGTTGGCCGAGTACGTTGGACGACGCCTGGAACTCGGCCAAGAGGTCCCCGAACCGCAGGCGGTACAGGCCTTGCACGCTCGTAACGAGGCTCTGTCTCTCGGGTTCAGCCCCGGACTGTAGAGACACCCAGCCTGCTGTACTTGTGGCTGCTCGCTCTTGACGAGGTTCCTCATGGTGTTCTCGACGTGCGGAGCACGATCCACCTGCCTCCGTCCTCGGTGCGAGGCTCGCCTCCGCGAGCAGACCGAGGGGAGTTCATCTTGGCCCTGGTTGTCTCAACTTGGAGCTCAGCTGGTTCCCGAAAGCACGGAAGGAATGTGACAAACTGCTCCCAGAGCTGTCGACAGGCAGGAGCAATGGGACATGACGTCAGATGATGACGCGCCGGACGTGGGTTAGGTCAGCAGCAAGGAGGCTCCCACCTTCGGTCGCCATGGGCGTGACACCGCTCAGGAGGGGGCCTTCCGGCGGGTAGTGCACAGGCTCAGGCCCAGATTCTGACTACAGCGCAAACGGCTGCCCTTTCCGTTGTACGGTCGGCTTCGTCCGGCTATCTGCGACGCTGAAGATCGAGACGACCAAGGCGAGATCACCGCAACGTTGAGACGGCCGAGGCTGCGAGACGGCCGTGGCTCGTAGCTGGATGCGGTATCCGAACCGACGTCGAATGCGTAGCGCTCAGTGTTGCTCTGCACCGCGCAGCGCCGCCTTGCGGCTCTGAGGCGGCACTGTTCCTCGACCATGTGTCCCGCTTACAGCGTCACTAAACAGGTCGCCCGAAACCTTCTCTCTGCCGACGCAGTACTGGCTCAGGGGGCACTCGTCGCAGAGCGGATCCTTGGTCCGGCATACGGTGTTCCCGATAAGCCGCAGCGCTGCCATGCGAAGTGCGGCGTTTTCCCCAGCTCCGACCAGTTTCACTAGATTTACCCGGCCGTCGCTGAGCCTGTTCGTTCGATCGGAGTCACTGCCGTTCAGGCGTGCAGCGACGCGTAGTGCTCCCTGTCCAACCCAAAGCAGGTCGTCACCCCTCAGTAGCCGGTAGAGGGTCCTCTCGGCTGGTTTCATTTCAAGGAGCTCAGGTAGCTCGTGCTTCTCCCCGTCTTCCTTCTCTTCTCCCCACAGGCTCTGCTTGTCCGCCGCTGCCGTCACCAGCCTGTTGAGGCGAGCCCGAGCGGCCGAAGTAGGAGCAGCACCCAGGAGCGTCGGCAAGTCAGACTCGTTCAGCTTTGTGTGTTCCCGAAGTGGTTCGAGTATTCGTCCCAGCTGCTCGGGCTGCAGCCTGGTTCCGGACAGCAAGGACACGAGCGCCGCATGCAGCGGCGAAAGCTTGGGCAGTTGGTACCAATCAGAGCCAGCACGGCGGCGCTCCGCCCAAGCGGTCAGGTCGCTTCGTACGGTGGCCCAGTGAGGCTGAAGCTCGGTGCCGTCCAATGGAGTGTCATCTGAGGGCAGCAGCGCCTCGGCAGCAGCTTTGCCAAGCAGCGGCGGTACAGCGTTGCCGATTTGGCGGAAGGCGTCACTACGTGTACCGGCGAAGCGGAAGCGGTCCGGGAAGGTCTGCACCCGCGCCGCCTCCCGAACAGTTAGAGTACGGTTCTGGTCGGGATGGATGTACCAGTACCCGTCCTTGGCGATATGGGCTGTGATTGACCTGCTGAGGTCGTCCCAGTCCAGCTTCTTGTACTTGTCGGTGAACTGGTCAGCCTTGTAACGCTGCAGTGCGGGGTCGATCTGCGAGTACAGGGTCTTCGAGTCCATCCCGCCGAAGATCTGCCAGTCATCCTCCCTGACTCTGCGGGTCATATGGTCCCAGACGACGTCCTTCTGTGCTCTCTTGCGCATGTTCTTGGCAAAGTTGGACTGCTTTTCGGGCGGCATTACGTACGGCCAGTTGCGATCCCCGACGCGATCTCTGGGCACAACGGGTAGTTCCGGCAGATCGCCAATTGCATCTCGCAGCGTGGTGCGATCCTTTTCCTCCACCGCCTGCGGCCAATCGAACTTCTCTGTATCGTTCCTGGCCAGCAGGATTAGTCGCTTCCGATGCTGCGGGACTCCGTATCGCCAGGCGTCCACGAGGCGTACCTGGGTCGCGTAGTGCAACTCCTCCAGTTGCTGTTCAATCGTGCGCACTACGAAAAAGTCGTCGCTGAGTCCCATGTCGGGTACGTTCTCCATGAGGACCGCACGCGGCTCGAGGCGCTTCACCATGTCGAGGTAGGCGCTCCACAGTTCCTTACGACGGTCCTCGGGGTCGCGTCCATGGTGTTCCACGAGACTGCGAATCTTGCTGCGCCCCGCCCTGCTGAACGGCTGGCAGGGGGGGCCTCCCGCCACCAGGTCGATCCTGCCCTTAGCCGGCGCCAAGAGTTCCTCGAGCCTGTCTCGTTCGGCGGGATTACCCAGGTCCATGCGCAGACTCATGCCAGGGAAGTTCCGTGCGTGGGTCTCCAGGGCACGCTCGTCGAAGTCGACCGCGGCCGCCACCGTCCACCCCGCCCACTGAAGCCCGAGACTCAAGCCACCGGCTCCGGAGAAGAGGTCGACAGCCAGCCGCTTCCCCTTACCGAAGCCTTCGAGCCACTCAGTAAACTCCTCAGGCTTACAGCTGTTTCTGTTGGGCTTGAGCCTCAGATAGTCGCTGCGCTCAAGAGGGACGCCATAGTGCTCCTCTTGCACAGCACGCACCTCCACACCGACGAGGACAACGAGCACCAGGAGATCACAGGCGCGTCAGCGGAGGCAAGAGCGCCGCCATGCTGACCCAACACGCCTGCCGACCGCCGTCACGCCGCTGTCAGGGCCCATGGATCCAGAGAGCCCCAGACCTCAACTCGAAACGATGTTCTGGTGCGATACCGAAGGCAATCCTAGCCTGAATCTTCCGTGATCTTGGTATCGTCGGCGGAAGGTTTTGGCCGATGTGTTTGGTCCAACTGAGGGCCAGGCTCCTCGGGCTAGCAGGGTGCCCTTCCGTCGCCGGGACGGTCCAAACCAGCCGACACTGAGGATACGGCCGAGCCGCTGGCGGAAGCTACACGATTACGGACGTTGGTGGAACTATGGATCCCCAGTTCGATGTCAGGGTGTTGCTCGTAGGATCTTCCCCGACTGCACTCTGCAGTACGGCAGCTGGAAGTGATAGGGCGGGAGCGCGGTGAACTCCGAGAAAGCGGAGGCATACCTCCGGCCGCGTGCGCGGCTGATGAGCACCCTGGGCGAAGAGCTGATCAGTAACGAGCGGGTGGCAGTCACCGAGCTGGTGAAGAACGCCTACGACGCCGACGCCAGCCTTGTGCTGATCCGCTTCAATCCGCCACTCGAAGCAGGGAGTGGTTCGATCGAGGTCTGGGACAACGGGCATGGTATGTCACCAGACACTGTGCGAGGCACCTGGATGGAGATCGCCACCTCGCACAGGCATCGGAACCACCGCAGCGA
This sequence comes from Streptosporangium sp. NPDC020072, assembly GCF_040631445.1. Taxonomy (NCBI): domain Bacteria; kingdom Bacillati; phylum Actinomycetota; class Actinomycetes; order Streptosporangiales; family Streptosporangiaceae; genus Streptosporangium; species Streptosporangium sp. NPDC020072. The sequence continues at coordinate 47,684 of NZ_JBEYAB010000020.1, forward strand.
GTCTGGTGGACGTCGTGTGCTCGGCGCCAAGGGTATCGGTCGGTTTGCTGCCGCTCGCTTGGCCCATGTCACCACCATTACGACTAGGCGTGTCGACGAGCCCGAGGTCGCTCTTCGTATCGACTGGGGGAACTTCGCTAACGAGGACGCCTACCTCGACGAGGTTCCGATCTCCTACTCCACAGCCCTGCCGGCTGTCTTCGCGGTGGACGGAGAGGCAGCGCAGAACTTCTCCGAGATCATCCAGGGTTTCCAGGCAGCTCCACACAGCGCTTTGACTGGTCATGGGACCGTGGTCCGGCTCGAAGGACTGCGCATGGACTGGGAACCGAAAGCCGTTGAAGCCCTCAAACGCTCCCTCTCTCGGTTGCTTCCCCCGCCACCTCCTGTCGAATTATCCGTGCCCGACCAACCCGAGTTCGCGATCTACATCGACACCCCCGACGGGCCGCTCCGGCACTTCTCCGGCTTCGTGGCCCCTAGCGAGACGCTGGCGCATCCGCATTACCGCCTTGTAGGCAGCGTGGACGCCACCGGTGACGCACATTTAACTGTCTATGCTGACGATAGTGAACCCGTAAAGGTTGTCAACGAGAACCTTCGGAAGGACTCCGGGGGACCATCCTGTGGCCCTCTGAAACTGGATTTCCGTGTTTGGGATCTCGAGAAGCCGGCTCTCGAGCCACTCTTTCATCTCGATACGGGAGCGAAGAACGTCACTGAAATTCGGAAACTTATCCGCGGCAACAGCGGCGTGACCCTCTACCGTGACGGGTTTCGCGTACAACCGTTCGGCGAACCAGGATACGACTGGCTCGGGTTCGACCAGCGACGCGTCAACAACCCCACAATGAGGCTGTCCAACAACCAGGTAGCAGGCTTCGTCTACATCTCGGCCGACGACAACCCCGGCCTGCAGGACCGTTCACACCGAGAAGGATTGATCGACAGCCCGGAGTACGAGGACTTGAGGGCGGTCATACTGCAGGCGATCTCGAAGTTGGAGATCGAGCGCTATAAACTACGCCGACCTGATACGGCCGCCCAGCCTGGAACAGATCTCTTTTCGGATACTCATGGTGGACGTGGTGGCCACGGGGTCTTCCATAATTTCAACCTGGACCCACTCCGGCAGGTTGCCACGGAGCGCTACCCGGACGACATCGTCCTAGGCCGCGCGATCGAGGAAGCCACAGAGAAAATCAACGAGGGTGTTCGTAAGGTCCAAGAGATCATTGCCCAGTTCTCCCGACTTGCGACACTGGGCACCCTCGTTGATGTCGTGCTCCACGACGGCCGAGCCGCCTTGGCACGTATCGCCTTCGACCTTCGCCGTCTTGGCAAGATTACTAAGAAAGTGGAAGAACATGACACGGATCTGTCCGCTGCGCTCGGAGACCTACGCGTAGACCTCGCCGCCCAGGAGCGGGCTCTTGACCGGCTCTTCGCCCGTATCGAACCTCTCAGTGGACGACAGCGCGGGCGCCCTCGCCAGCTATCCCTACACGAGAGCATCGCCGAAGCGGTTTCCGTCCTGGAATCCGAAGTCGCCAGGCACGGTGTAGATGTGACGATCAGCGGGGAAGACGTGACGGTCACCGCCGAGCCCGGGGATATCAGGACACTTGTGCTCAACCTCGTAGGTAACGCTGTCTACTGGTTGTCCACCGCCCCCAACGGGACAGAGCGTAAGATCCTTATTGAAACCGAACGCACCAAGGAAAACGCGGTAGACGTGGTGGACATTACGGTCAGCGACAGTGGCCCCGGTGTGCGCGACGAGATCAAGGATCTCATTTTCGACACTTACTTCAGTGACAAGCCGGACGGCATCGGCCTCGGTCTAAGCATCGCGGGCAGCGTCGTGAAAGACTTCTACGATGGCGACCTGTGGCTGGTGAGCCCTGGCCCTCTTTCCGGTGCAAGTTTCCGAGCGCGACTGCGGAGGAGGGTTGGGTGACGTCACAGGGCGTTGCTTATCAGATACTCATCGTCGATGACGACGTCGAGATGGCGGAGAATCTTCAGGAACTGCTCAAGGAAGAGCTTGAGGACTTAGGGAACATCCTCTTCGCGAAAGAAGAGGACTTCTCCGCTGCTGAAACTCGGCTAACCCAATCGGACTTCGACTTGGTCGTCCTTGACGTCCGCGACGCTGCCGATAGAGGCCCCTCCGCTGACATTGAGGGGCGCGGGCGCGAGCTGTACGAACGGATCGCTAAGATCCGATGGGTCCCTGTGGTGTTCTTCACCGGCGTCCCCCAGCAGGTGCGAACTCTGGAGAAACCCCCTCTCATCAGAGTGGTAACCAAGAACGACCTGGACGACATCGTTCCCGCAGTACGAGAGGGGCTGCTTTCAGGTGTGCCCGCGTTGACACGCCGTATCTCTGGTCTGGTCGAACGCCACGTACGCGAATTCATGCGCGATGTCGTGGCTCCGCATTGGACGGAGATGGCTGGTGCTGACCAGAACGAGATCGCTCCGGTGATTATTAATCGTCTTGCTGCGTGGCTCCGAGAGAACGGTCTCCACGAGCTGGATAACGTCGTGGACGGCGACATTGCCAACACGTTGGAACAACCTTCGGCAGCGCGGGTTTATTTGATACCTCCCGTGACACACCACCTCACGGCAACCGACCTTCTGGTAGACCCTGAAGAAGGCTGGTGGCTGGTCCTCACACCCGCGTGTGATCTGTACGAGGATCACCCATCCTCGAACGTACAGAAGCCACGGACAGCCAAAGCTCAGTACGTCCGTTTGGCTAAGGCTGACAGGATCTTCACTAATGACGGGTCCGGCTCCGAGTCCCCGGCCATTGCAAGTTGGTTGGGGAGTGCCAGAAGTGAAAAGGATAAGAGTCAAGCTCAACGTGTCTTCAGAACGGACGACAGCCGGTACCGGGCCTTACCCCGTTACCTCGACGTACCCGACCTCGTGATTGACTTCGAGAACGTGAGGTCTGTCGAGCTCGCGGAGGTGCGGACTTGGAAACGGGTCGCTACGCTGGACAGCCCTTTTGCGGAGGCGATGTTGACCTCCTACAGCCGGTCTGTCGGCCGTGTTGGTACACCTGACATCAGCTTTGATGACGTGCAGAGGCAGCTGCAGCTCAAGAAGGCCAAATCCTTACCTGTTCCCGACCGGATGCCTGCACAGAAGTCGAACAGCGAGGTTCTCGAGGACTAGGGTGGTGCTTTTCGTTTTAGGAGGAGTGAATCACGCCGCCAGCGACATAAGACGACGCGTGGATTCTAAGGGAAAGCGCGACATCGATCCTCGGCCGGAAGCCACAGCCTGCCTGCTGGCCAGCTGGGCCCTACTATGGCATATGTCCGCTTGCCGAGCCATGCAAGTTTGTCAGGAGGGGTGATCTGGCACGTCGACGCTCTGCTGATCGAAGTTCTCGACGCCCCTTGCCTGCTGCTCCACCCGGTAGGCGGCATGCTGCAGATCACGCTTAATCTCGCACTCCCAGATGCGGAGTACTCGCCAGCCAGCCTCTATCAGAAGCGCGTTGTTCCGGACGTCCCTCCCTCGGTTCGTATCGATCTTGAGGCGCCACCTCTCCGCGTTGGGTCCCTTGAACTCGGCTGGCGAATGGTCAGGGCACCCGTGCCAGAAGCATCCGTCGACGAAGACCGCGAGTCTCCATTTGGGGAGCACAAAGTCAGGGGTGCACCGGGCAACCAGCCGGCGGTGAAGGCGGAACCTGAGCCCCAAGGCATGAACAGCCCGACGCAGTTCAACCTCGGGTTGCGTGTTCCGTGTACGCCTTCCTCGGAGGTGAGCCCCTTTCTCCGTTGGTTCCCACGACCGATCGTTGGTCACAGCGACATTCCCCCAGCGACAACTTCAAGCTCTAAGAGCTGGTCCAGAGCATACCGACTCCGGTTCCTCACCTCATGGTCTCTCTACAGGGGGTCACCGGGACCGAATCCTGCTGCCACCTTGGAGGCTCACACCTGCACAGTTATCCACAGCAGTACCATGCACGTGATGGTCTGCTCTTCGGTGTGACATCCACAGGTTGTTCTATCTCAGATAGGTGGCGCTGCGTCCCGAGCCCGGGACCCTCGAGGTGACGCTGGTCATCCGCACCTACTCGGAGGACTATTGGTTGCACAACGTCAAGCTCTAGGTGGCGATGGCTGGCGGACACTGTCGGTGGTTCGCTAATTACTAGCAGACGTATCAGGCCGGACTGGAAATCGGCATGTGACGAACCTGCGAAAGTATGAACTCGCAATCACCGTTGTGAACGATCGGAGGATGTTCCATGATCCCGTCCTATCCTATTGTGGTCTCGGCGCAGATCCCCGAGGGAGCATCCTTCTGGATGCCGTCCAAGAGCGAATATGACGAGAGGGCGGAAGGCGACGGCGAAGGGTTCGGCTACTTCCGGGATACGTGGCTCCTGCTGGAGCTCACCACCGAAGAAGCAGCAGGCCTCGTGGCTGAAGAGCGCGAGCTACTACCGCTGGTGGACAGATACAGCAGTACGCCCGAGGAGTTCGAGGAGACCGTTTCAAGCCTAGAACACCCAGACCTGCCTGAGCACCAGCCCGATCGTCTCAGGGACACACCACTGTGGGATCATATCGTTGATCCCACCGGAAGCAGTAGAGAGCATGCGTTCTACAGCTTGGAGTTCGGCGTTGCTGGCCTCAGCTACGTGCTGAACAGTCTGGGTTTTCTGCCGGTGGCGAGCTGCCGCGTCCACTATGAACGCTCCTGGTCAACCTCGCCAGTAGTCTTCGTCGCCACCACACAAGCTGGTGCGCAATGGCTACAGCCCCTGCTCGAGCGGACAGGTTGTGGGTTTTCCATCGATCCCGACCGGCCACAATTTCTCGTGATTGAAGCGCCATCGGTCACACACTCGATCGCTCTGGCCGAGATTATTGTCGAAGAGTCACCGAACGCGCCCCAGATTCATCTTGCTCCAGATGCTGAGACCGAAGGCCCCGAGCACGAGGCTCGACGGGAAGTACCAGGCCAAGAACAGCTTTGGTGACAAGCAATTGACGAAATGGTTCAGTGCATCGAAGTAGTAGGGCTTCTCATCGGCTAGCTGATCCATCCCCTGTGATTCGATAGTTGAATCGAACAGGACGGAGGTCATCGTTTGCGGGTTGCCATCTCTCCCAAATGCGAAGTCGTCCCCCTTCCAGATCGGGTACCTCACCACCATTGTCGATGCGCTTGATCTGGTCCACTACGACTAGATCAGTCGGATGCGCCCGGGCATTGTCCACCTCGTTGGTGGTCAATTCCACGGATTTGGCGACGTCTGTTGACCCCTTAACCTCGATGTGAAGCACTGTTGTGTCCCTGACTGCGTGAAGGTCGTAAGACCTGCGCGTCCCTACGTCCTTGACGCGGTACCCCAAGCCCTCGTAGTGCTCGACGGCCCGCTTGACCGCATGTCTCTCAACCGCCTGGCGAAGCCGGGCGTCCTGCATGTATCGAGGATGTCTTGGCGTCTCCGCGGCATTTTTATACAGATCTTCGTCGCTGTTTTGTAGGGTAACTGCCTGCTGAGGGAGCGTAAGAAGGGGCTCAACCTGAGGTTCTCTGATTGTGCTATTACTGGCGAGCTCGTAGGCTAATTGGTCGACGTCGGCCAGGGTGAAGCTTGGGACTTCGAGACGAAGCCGCATGCGCTTGCGATTATTACCGTCTCTCGTGGCTCCAGGGGCCTGCCCGACTCTTCCTTGTCGACGTGTGAGCTCCAGTCGGAGAGAATCCATGTTTGGCCAATCCTTAAGACGGATCGGCCCGTCCGAGAGCCTCCGCTGTTCTTCCGGTAGGTGCCGAGTTCGGTATGAATCCAAGAGTGCCTCGCGGAGAGTGGCATCCCGATCTCGAAGCCGAGTCAGGAGCAGCGTGAGGGCCTTCGGGTAGTCCAGGTTTCGCGAGGGGCCGCCGGGGGATCTGCCGCCGGCGCTGTCGAGGATCAGTGCGAGGTACGGTCCGTCGGATTCGATCGAGAAATTTGCATTCAGGACGTGTCCAGCGTCGTCTCTTGGCATCACGGAACATATTTTTGCAGATAGGAGCGAAAAAATTGCCGCGATACGTCCACAACCGGCACGAGAGTGGCAGCATGACTATCCGACCGCACCGTACGTCGCAGACGAGCTAGTCGCAGACGAGCTAGTGGTGCGTCACGCAACCTTGGTGGGGTAACTGGTCCATGAGCGGATCGGGGAGCTGGCCGCGAAGCTGACCTTGGGATGGGCGTGCCGGTTGTGCCAGCGGACATAGGCGGCGATGGCGGCGTTCTGCTCGGTATGGCTGCGGTGGTCGGTGTCGTTGAGGGCGAAGTAGCGCAGCGCGGCGAACTCGGATTCGATCCAGTTCAGCCAGGAGGCGTAGGTCGGCAGGAACACCAGCTCGACGTCGTTGGCGGCGGCCCAGGCCTTGACCTGGGGATGCTTGTGCGGTGAGTAGTTGTCCACGATCAGGTGGAGCGTGCCGCCGGGCCAGCGCTCGCGCAGGGACTTAACAAACGACAGGAACTCCCGCCAGCGCTTGCGCTCACGGATCCGGTGGTAGATCTTCCCGGTGGTCAGGTCCAGGGCGCCGAGCAGGTGCATGACCCCGCCGTAGCGGTTGTAGGTGGCCCGCAGGCGGCGGGGGTTCTTGCCCGGCCGCCAGGCCTTGCCCTTGCGGGGTTGCAGGTTGAGCGGTCCGAACTCGTCCACGCAGATCACCCGGCCGTCCTTGAGTGGGGTGTCGTAGAGGGCCAGGACGCGCTGCATCTTGGCGACGAAGTCGGTGTCGTTGCTGTTCTTCCACGTCGTGGTGCTCTGCCATGACACCTTGCCGGCCTTGAGGATCCGCGCCGGGTGCCCACGGCTGGTCGAGGTCACCAGCCGTACCTCGACCAGGTGGGCGGCGAGCTTGGCCAGGCTCCAGGTGGAAAAGGCGGTGATGCCCCATTCGGCGGGGGTCGTCCGGGCGATGAGGCAGATGCGCTCGCGCACCCACTCACTGATCCTCCGTGGAGGGCCCCCGCTCCATTTTGGGTCCAGGGCAGCAAACCCCCGCTCGTTGAACGCGTGCACCACCTGGCGCACGTAGTCGTCGCTGACCTGCATCAACGTCTTGATGGCGGAAGCGGATTGCCCTTGTGCGGACATCAGCACCACGATGGCTCGCCGCAGTTTCACCGGATCCTTGGCGGAGCAGGTGATCCTTTGCAGGCGCCGTCCCTCCTCCATCGTCAACGCACGGACGAACACCTCGGGTTTACGCGCCACGACCACCTCCCAGAACGACTCCGGGACCAGGCTGCCGGGCTCACCCCGTCGAGATCAAATAGCCCAGCAATGTTCGGAGACGCGCCACTAGTGCGAGATCACCGGCGTCTCCGGCACCTACTCTGACCCCCGCCACATCATCCTCTACACCAGCAACATGGAGGCACGCCAAGAGTTCTCCCTTGTCCTCACCGCCCGCTACCAAGCTGGCCAGCCTACTCCCAGCGATGAATCCCGCGAAGTCCGTTGGGTGCCGCCTAGCGAAATCAAGAAACTGCTCATGGACCGCTCAATGTGTCTACGTATCACGCACTATCTGACCGGAAGTGGTATACACATAGGCTAACGCCAGGACCTCCCAACTAGCTGTAGAGACGATGCACTGGGGGTAAATTCCTGTACTGACTTAAAGGCGGACTGCCGGGCTGTGAGTGTGCTCGGCTGCGGCTCTTGCACAGTCAACGTTCTAGGGGAAGCAGCACCTCTAAAGCCGTGCCGATTACTCACTTCGCTGCTGGCCGACAGCGGCTGAGGTGATCAACGCTGAGGCTCTTTTTTTATTGAATCCCGACACTAGGTAACTGTATTCGGTAGCTTACCGGTGATTCAGCGTTCCGATAACGGTAATTGCTCGTTTGCGGAAGTTCAAGGCAAAGTAAAGCCTAGACTCTTGAGTCGACGCGCAAGTGCTACTCTTCCTGTCTCACGCAAACTATCAAGGTCAGCTAGAGATGTCCCATAACGCTCGCCCCATGATCTGTATAGATTTACGAGCTGCTGAAGCTCCATAGATGCCCGCTGTTCCAGCGCAGCGCGTAAATCCTTGCCAAGGTCATCAGCTTGGAACTCTGCTCTCCTTAGGTCGTCCTTGTGGATGGACCACCAGGACGCAAAAACACCAGCGAGACGGTATCGATCGACTACGCCGACAGGTGCGAGGGTCGCTGTAAAGTCAGCTATCAGGCTTTGCCTTTCGCGCAATAGCTTCCCTGCGCTCTTCAAGGAGGTCAGACGTGGAATAATTGATTCCCACCATAGTGAACACTCTCGCAAGAGAGCCTCCTTCCGTGAAGATCCGAGCCAGAAAATTCTAGCTGCAGTCTTCTCCCATCCCTCTTCTAGAAAGTCGTAGTAACGTTCATCTTTCTCGCAGAAGAGATTTTCAAAGTCAATTCCGTAGATGAGGAAACGAGGAGCGAAAGATTTAACTTCGCTCTTAGGTATGCCGCCGAAGAGCAAGGCATTCGCATCAAGCAATGGTGAGGATGATGTTTGTGAGTCTACGTATCGCCGGATGCTGAGGCTGTAGTCGTTAGCTGCGATTTCATCAAGAGAGGCGAGTTGAGAGAACCCGGGAATGTCTCTTCTTTCTTGAAAGAGGCTGATGATCATCTCAATGTTCTGCGGCTCTAGTCGGTTCTGAGTTCGGCCCGACACAATCTCTCGCTCAGCGTTGATAAATAAGACGTCATTGTTTGTAAATTTCCTGCTGTGTCCTTCGCCACTGAAGACGAGAATGCATGCTGGCAGGGCAGTCCCGTAAAATACATTTGCACCGATGCCGATCACGGCGATGAGGCGTCCGCTCTCGATTATCCCACGGCGGATTGCGGCATCGGCGCCGGTCCGGAAGAGTACCCCGTGGGGAGCGACTACAGCGCCCCTGCCGGTTGGCCTCAATGAGGCCATGGCATGCTGAATGTTCATGAAGTCAGCATGTGCAGGCGTTGAATAGCCGAACTTCATCCGCTCCCGATAGGGGATCGATTCGACGTCATACTTCATGGAAAATGGCGGGTTGCAAAGCACCCGGTCAAACTCCTGAGGCCTGCCGTCGATGATAAATGCGGGGCTGGTCAGTGAGTCGCCCTGGCGAATCTCAGCATCGGTAATACCGTGTAGAAGAAGGTTAAGTCGTGCTAGGGCGCAAGCGCTATAGTTGCTGTCCTGACCGAACAATCTCAAGTTAGTCTTGCTGCTTTTTTTCTCTTCAGCAAACTTGTGGGCACGAATAAGCATGCTGCCAGCGCCGGCGAAAGGGTCATGTATGCTATCCCCTTCATCTGGTTCCACCAAGCGGACCATAAGCTCAACCACTGAAGGTGGCGTATAGAAGGCACTGCTACCCTTGCTGTGACGTTCGGCGTACCTACCAAGGTAGGCATCAAAGGCAGTACCGAGGGTGTCAGGGAACTCCAATGCCTCGTCTGCAAAGGAAAGCTCATCCAACTCTTGGATTGCTTTCCGTAGTGCTGAATCTCCTATACGGCTGCAGTCAATCGACTGTAGCGAGTTTTGGAAGATTTCCTTGTTCATCTCCTCCAGCATGTAGAACGCTTTGGATACCTTCAATCCCAGGTCCTTGCTTGAGGTAAGCGAAGGCCATGGGTTCAGATCTGGTATCTGCAGGAATCCAGGCTGATCACAAGCGCGCTTAAGGACCAGCAAACCAGCTACAAAATCGAATGGTTCGCGTGCAGTACCGTGCAGTATGTCCGCCACCGAAAAGATTTTAGTGGATAGCGTCAAAGACGTTAGCTTTGTCACAGATGTATCCCTTTATGGATTAGCTCTGCAAAGAGAGAAGGGCATAGTTCATCTAAACGTTGGGCTGTCTCGCGATGCAACTTTGCTTGTTCCTGTATTGCTTGGAGAGTCGAGGCGATTTCCTGCTGTTTCTCCAGTGGAGGGACGGGAATTTCAATCTCCTTTAGGGTTGCAGCGTTGAAAGCCGAGACGGTGCCAATGTTCGCCTTTTGTAGAAGCTCGTTCTGGACGGGTGGGTGGCTTAGATACCAGGCAAGAAAAGTGGGAAGCACGAGATTGCCGTGTGCCCGCAGCCGTAGACATGAAGATCCAAAAAGCCAGGATTCCTGAGCATGTCCAACGACTGCTAGCCGCCCTAGCGCGCCTTGCCTCACGATAAGTAAATCGTCAGCCTGTACAATAAACCGAGCAAGCTTGTGGGCTTTATCTTGTGGTAGACGCCGCAAGTTGCGTGTGTCAATAGTGTGATCATTGGCGAGATTCTGTGGTCCGATCACTGGAACGCCCTCAAGTCCATCGTGTAAGGCATCGAGCAAATGCCCGGACGGCCCTGCGATCACGTCGTAAGCATCGTCCAGGCGGATTTTTAGGTGTTCCTGCATGCTTCTCCCTTCGAGGGCCGGTGGGCTGAACTAACTAGATGTCAGCCCAGCCCACCGTCATTCAGACCGCTCGGACCCAACGGCGGAGAATCAGCTGGGTGAGCCGTTCCGTAACGACACCGACTATGGCGGTGGCAGTCGTGACGATGATGACGTCGCCGTGACCGATCAGCTGCCCGACCACATACACGCAGAGGGTGATCACTACGAGGACAGTGATGGTGCGTGTCGCCTGCAGCGGCATCGGCAGGGCATGATGGGTACAGGCTCTCCTGTTCAAAGGAGGTCCTTTCTGCTCCGCATGATGCGGGCGGGTTGTGTCGCAGCCCACCCTGTTCGGGCCTACGAAACGCGTTCGGGGTGGGTATGCGACCTACGAGGTTTGATCACAGCACACGAGACATGTCGTCTGCCCGCTCTGATACCTCTAGTTTGCCACATAAGCTGGCTTAGCAATAGGCGTGCGAGTATTGCTTGGCCGAAGCATGGCGGGCGAAGGCGTCCAGGGTGATCTGTTTGCCCAGGCCACCCTGCCTCTTCATCGTCAATGTGATTTACGTCACAGAGCAGTATGGTTGGGACCTGCTGAAGTCATGGAGTAAGAACTCCTAACGCAATGAGCTCAAACGGCGCCAGCAGATCAAGGCGCAGCCGAGTGTGAGGAAGGCCTCGTGGATGTCGCCGCGGACCTCCCAGCGGATCCGCAGACGACGGAAGTGGTGCAGCAGGGCGAAGGCCTGCTCGACGACCCAACGGTGTTTGCCCAGGCCGGAGCCATTCCCGGTGCCACGGCGGGCGATCAGTGGACGAACGCCGAGGGCGCGGGCTTGCTTGCGGTACTTGTCGTGGTCGTAGCCGCGGTCGGCCAGGACGACGTCGGGGCGGCGGCGTGGTCGGCCGCGCTTGCCGCGCACCGGCGGGATCGCCTCCAGCAGGGGGATGAGCTGGGTGACGTCGTTGCGGTTGCCGCCGGTCACGATCGCGGCGAGTGGGATGCCGGTGGCGTCGACGATCAGGTGGTGCTTGCTGCCGGATCGTCCCCGGTCGACCGGGGGCGGCCCGGTCTGTGCCCCCCTTTTAGAGCTCTGACGTGGGAGGAGTCCACCGAGGCTCGGGAGAAGTCGATGGCATCGGCCGCTCGGAGCCTGGCCAGGAGCACCTCGTGCAGACGCTGCCAGACCTCGGCCTTGTGCCACTCGTCCAGCCGTCGCCAGCACGTCATGCCCGAGCTGTACCCGAGTTCCTGTAGCAGGTGCTCCCAGGCGATGCCGGTGTGCAGCACGAACAAGATGCCCTGCAGGGCCAGGCGGTCATCGAGTCGCTTACGGCCTGGCCAGCGGGCCCTGCGCTGGTGTTTGGGCAACAACGGCTCGATAACCGCCCACAGGTCGTCGCTGACCTCCCACGGTTTCAGCCGCGCCAACCCGTTCACCCCTCCCGCTATCGCTACAGCGAGAGATCAAACCACAACGGAGATCATTCTGTTAGGAGCTATAAGCGGCATTCCAGAAGTTCCGCTTGTAACCGGCCGGGAGCCAAGGGGGCCATAGAGCGGCGGTGGCCAGCAACTGGTCCGGTGAGCGGGCGCGGAAGAAGGCATGGATCTGCCGCAGTTGCCCGGGCCAGCTGACGACGGTGTTGGCGATGAACGCCTTCAGCACCACCCAGATCCGCTCGACCGGGTTGTCGTGCGGGCTGTAGTGCGCCCCGTACAGCACCTCCGCCCGCGGGTGCTTCTGCAGGTAGCAGGCGATGGCCCCGGCATGGTGGATGCTGTCGTTGTCACAGATCACCGCGATCTTTGGGGCGGCCGGGAAGGCGGCTACCACTTCATCCAGCAGGCGCAGGAAGTCGTCCGTGCAGCGGCGGCCCAGCCGATACACTCACCGACCCGTGGTCAGCTCCACTACGCCGAACACGGTGACCTGCCGGTTCTTGCCCGGCGTGGCGACGTCCGGGCGACCGGTGTGCAAGGTCCAGCCCGCTCGGACGTGGGGTAGCAGGTGCACGTGGGTTTCGTCGGCGGCCCAGACCACCGCCCCGCGCGGCAGCGCTCGCAGCTGCTCGGCGATGGCGGCCGGGGCGGGGCGGTCGGTCAGTCCTGCCAGGCCGTGGCGGTTGAACCGGCCGATTCATCCGCGCACGGTGGCGGCGTCGTAGTCCAGCAGCTCGGCGATCTGCGTCGCCGACAGGCCGCGCAACGACACCAAGACCATCACCGCGCAGATCGCTGGCCGCCAGTAACCTCGCAGCTGGGCAGGTAATTGCTCGATCGAAGCGGCAGGGGCTTTGGCGAACACGATGGGCGGGCGCATACTGACCACATTTTGGGCGTGCCCGGCATGTACACGTCAGGCGTGTCCGAAAGGGTGGACACATGCAGGGCGTCGTACTCCCCGCGCGGGCGATCCGCCAACGGTATCCCTCCCCCGAACCACGAAAATCGACAAACGGCCCAAACGAACGACGCCCTGTAGAGCGGCATGTCAAGCTGCTGCGAGGCTTCCGCTCCTCGGGCCTGGCGGCCCCGCGGTATGGGTCCCATTGCCACTGGATCAGCGGGCTGGTCGTCTGTTGCGTTGTTGTACAGCAGCGCCGTACAGCAACGCCGCCTTACGGGGGGCACATCGCTCCAACCCGCATCCACCGCTTGACCAGCGCAGGAAGCCTCTGACGAGGTGTCTGCGCTTCCCTACGGATCAGAAGGTTAGGGGTTCGAGTCCTCTGGGCCGCGCAGTAGGTCAGAGGCCCTCCGGGATCGTCCCGGAGGGCCTCTTTCATGTCCGTACAGCTACGGGTTCAGCCGTTACCGTCCAGTTGCTGTTCAGTCGGTTGAGCGCCTTCGCGTCTTGGGCGATGGGATCCGCGTGGTCTTGCCGCAAGGCGCTGCACTGGTTCATTGAGCGGAAGACGCGCGAGGTCATCCAGCACAACGTCGTGAGGCGGACGACGTTCTCCGAGCATCTCTGGTGCGGTGACAGGGAAGGGTCATCGGGTCGCTGCTCGCGGTCGCTGAGCCTGAGCGGATTGGATGTTAGTCGTCAGCTCCGGCTCGGCGCAGGGAGTGCAGCGGCAGAACCACAAGCTGACCGACCAGGAAGGGTGGAAGCTCCAGCAGGTCGTGCGCCGGGGCAGTACCAGCTCGGTGCGCTACCGGTGGGCGATGATGCTGCCGGCCTCGGCCGGCGGCAACACCGTCTCGGTCATCGCCCGCCTGGTGGCCGCCGATGACGACACTGTCCTCGATGTGATTCACCGCTTCAACAAGATCGGACTGACCTGTCTGGAACCCCATGAAGAGCCTCCAGCTGTTGCCTGTCCACTCCGACCTGCTTCGGCGGAATGCCTGCGTTGAGCCATGTGGAGAGACAGGAAGTGAGGCGTGATCCTCGGCCCCCGAGTCGTCTCGCTGGATCCACAGAGACTGGCTCAGTCATGGGTGAGAAGGCTCAGCGCCCTCTGGAGGGGGCGCTGATCAAGATGGGAGAGATGCACATGGGTTCGCCGGTCGGCGTCGGCTTCTTGGCGTAGGTCAGAAGGGGCCGTCCTCCGGGTAGCCGGCCTTTGTGACGGCCTTGCGGGTCTTCGCGTTGAGTTTCTTTTCGCTGATGACCTTGCCGGCTGCCGGTGCGGAGATCTTCACCTTGGTGCCCCAGCCCGAATACCTGGTGTCGGTGTGGAAGGCCATCTGGTCATAGGCCGAGCTGCCGCTGTCCGGGTAGGCCGTCGTGTCGACGACCGTGCGGGTGAGCAGGTTGTGTTCGTCGAAGTACAGGTGGAACTCGACGTCGCCTTCCCCGGCGGACTTGTCGTGCCGGAAGTCGGTGAGTTTGGCGGTGCCCTGATATTCGCCGGTCGCCACTTCTGATGCGTTGTCCAGCATGAACTTCAATTCCGCTGGGGTGACACCCAAATTAAGGATGGTGTTCTCGCGCTCGCTGGTCTTCGACTGGATCCAGGAACGACCGGAGGGCAGTGCTTTGGCGATGTCGGCGTTGGTCACGTAGGCGTTTCTGCCTTCGGTGATGACGCGGTAGGGAGGTTTGGACCCTTTCAGGCGTGAGGACGTGCGGACACGAAGGTCGGCAGCGGCTATGTTGCCTTTACCGAAAGCCACGGTGCCGGTCGAGCTGGTGTTCACCTGTACCTGCATGGCCTGGTCGTCGACGGTGAAATCGAGGGTGATGCCACCTGATTCGGTGATCTTTACGCCCTTGCCCGGGACCAGTTGGGCCTTCAGGGCTTTCACCGGGTCCACCGGAGCGGCCTGCACGGTTGTGGCGGATGCCGCCTGAGCGGGTACGGCCACCGTGCCCACGGCCGCGGCTGTCGCCACGAGGCCTGCGAAGAAGAGTTTCATCAACGTCCTTGCTTAGGGGGATACAGCAGGGAAAAGAGTAGAGGGTGGTGCAGATGAGACAAGGGATATGATGTAACAATCTTTGCAGGACGGTGACCACCAAGCGGTGACGGCCCTCGATGAAGGCGGTCGGGGTGGTTCTTGCGTCCGCTCTCGTGTTTTCGGTTAACCCAATCTCTCCCACGGGCTGACCTTGCCCTCCTCAGTAGGTGAAGGGGCATTTCGCATCGTTGGCGGTGCTTATCGTGTGTGCGCAGTCCGATGTCTCGCGTTTGCCGGCCGAGTTCCGCCGCTCGCGCCCTCAGTCGGAGCATGCGCGCCACGATGACGGCCGCTCCCGCCGGCGCGGTTGCCAACGACGGGCCTGGACACTGATGGACGTTCGTAGAACGTGATTGCGGCGAAGGCATCAATGAGCAGGCGTTTCTGACACTGGTAGACGCGGGCGGACATTCTCGGACCGGCTACGGATCAGAAGGCGTTTTCTCGGCCGCGCAGCAGGTCGGAGCCCCCTGCGTCCTCCCGAGGGCCTTTTTCCTGCCCGTGCGGCAGCGGGACACGGCAACGCGGTCTCACACAGAGAACCGTCCGTGGGTATCACGTGTTGAGGCTGGGGCTTTTTCAGGGCTGAGGATGCGAGGTCAGACTTCCGAGGTCACCTCGGAGGCGGCGGATCCACTCGATGGGGAGGGCCTGATCGAGCCGCTCCTTGCTGATCCCCGGTGTCCCCTTCTTCGCTGACGGGAGGCGCACACCGTTCCGTACCGTCAGGTGGTTTCCAGGAGCCGGGCAGGTCAGTACGGCGAGGCGTTGGCACGTCCGGTGCGGCTTCTCGGCTCCGCTCGCTGGTGTGGGTCACGCCCTTGATGGGCTTCCGTGCTGTTCGTACGGTGAGAGCCGCGAACGCTTCGAGAAGCGCCTCTCGCCTTTCCGGGATTCGAGGGTGACCGCTGTCGCGTACTCGGGTGTTCGGTCTGCGGTCTTGGAGGACCTCTCGATCAGGCCGGGCACCTCCAAGCTCGTCCGGCCGCGGCGTGGCCGGTGCGAAGGCCGGATCGCCTCGTATGCGATGCCGGGGCGCGGCGGCCGGTTTTCGACGCGGTCGTTGGCCCCTTGGAGAAGATCATGTAGGTGGCTCTGGGCACGCCGTCCACCCGCTCTCGGTGGCCGGCGGCAGCTTGGACGGCGCAACGGCCGTTCTCGTCCCGGGTGACGCGGGCCGGTGCGGGGAACGCGCGGGTGATCTCCTCGCTGGGCAGGCCACGCGATCACGCGTGGGGTCGGCCCGCCCGGCCCCGGGGAAGAGCACGGGGCGGTAGCCGACGAACGTCGGTGCCGACACGCCGTCATCGGTCTTGCCGGGATCGGTTCTTCGTTGACGGCTGAGTTGACCGTCGAGTCGGCCGACGGCGGGGCGCATCGATTCTGGAAGGTGGTCGGGTGGCGGAGCGGGTCGATCCTCCACGGTCCAGCTGGTCGGCCGGATTCGCCGGAGGGGCGAGCGGCCATGACGTCACCGTCTCCCGGTCGAGGCTTCGGTCAGCTCGAAGTCGCCGGTGAACCGGGCCGATTCGACGACAGTCCGTGCCGACCAACCCGTAGGACGGCCTCGGTGCCGGTCATGCCCATCGGATCCGGCCGCCGGTCCAGATCTGGGTGGTCAATCGTTGGTCTGCGGGACCTCGTCGTCCCCGGGTACCCGCCGGACCTCGATCTTGGACCCGCGAGCCACCGGGACCCGCTTGGCCCATTCGATCGCCTCCTGTTTCGAGGCGACGTCGAGCATGAAGAAGCCTCCGAACAGTTCCTTGGTCTCGCCGTACGGTCCGTCCGTGACCACCGGGGTCTCGCCGCTGAAGTCGACCACGACGCCCTGGCCCGGATCGTCCAGTCCTTCCGCCGCCAGGAGAACACCGGCCTTGACCGCGTCCTCGATGAATAGGCGGGTCGTGGTCATCATCTCGTCGATATCGGCCATCATGGCCGCGTTCGACGCGTCGGTGCCCCGCATGATCAGCAGGTACTTCGACATCGCGTTCTCCTCGTCCGTCGGGGCCGCCTCTCGGCTCCCTCATCTACACGTCGAATGAGCGACCTGCGAATCGACACGGCCTCGGGGAAATCTCTCACCGTGACGTGGCTGATCTTTCCGGTCCGCGTTTCACCCGCCGAAGTGACCCCTGCGCGATGGCCGCGGTGATTGAGCCCCGGTTTTCGGGGTGGGAATCCGCGAGCACAGCAGGATGCGCATCGTGACAGCGGGGGTGGCCGGAGGCGACGCGGGGGTGGCCAAGAGCGACGAAGGGACAGCCAGGGGCGATGCGGGAGTGGCTGAGGGCGAGACGCAGGCGCGCAAGGTGGTGTGAGGATGACTAGAAGCGATGAAGGGATGGTCAGAGATGAGGCGCGGGCCGGGTGGTGTGGGGACGGCCAGGAGCGACGTGGAAGTGGCCAGGGGTGGCGCGGGAGTGGCCCGGGGATGAGGCGCGGGCCGGGTGGTGTGAAGGCGGTTGGGAACGGCGCCAGGGTGCGCCGGGTGGTGGGCTTGGGTCGTTGGGCTGCTTGTCCGGGGGTAGTTGATTTTGAAGTTCTGGTTAATGTTCTGTGGTTTCATTGGTTGCCGTTCTGCTCGGTGAAGACGGTGTCGCCGCCCCTGGCGGTCCTGTGCACGGCCTGTACGTGCCTGTGGTCACTTCACGGCAGGCCTGGATTTAAATACGGTTTTCACCGTATTGGGGCATAATTCACTATCTGCGGTATTTAACTGCTAATGAACGTGTCGTGAGGATGAGAACGGCATGACAGAAGCCTGACAACGGTATGAAAACAGCCCAAATATCGCTACGATCAGGCACGGCTCCATGGCCCAGTGCAGGGGGCCGGTGCGCGGAGGAGGGGATCCCGCCCGCGGGTGTGTGTCGTGATCTTCCAGCCACCCGGAGAGGGGGGTATCGTGGGTGTCACACGCGCAGGTCTCCGCGATCTATCAGATTTTCTTAAAGATCCCGTGTAGAACTCCTCGATGGACGGGCGCTCTCGCCCGCCAACAGACTCCCTTCCTGAGATCCAGCAGCGGACCCGAACGATTGGGACCGCCTCACAGGAAGCGCGATCTATGGCGAATCGATCCCGGAGAGTGGCGCCCGTAGGGCTCGCGCTCGTCCTGGCCCTCGTGACGGCGGGCTGCAACGCGAACTCGCAGTCCAGCTCGCAGTCCGCCGAGCCGACGAAGGACAAGAACGCGACGGCGCTTGAGTCCGTGCCGAAGGGCCAGACTCTGCACTACCTCTCGCGGCGCGCGAACGAGTCCTTCGAGACAGCCAACGCGCAGATGGTGCCGACCAGCCGGTTGCGGTGGGTGCACCGCGGGCTGACGTCGTGGCAGACGTTCCCGGACAAGGACACGGTCCTCGTGCCGGACCTCGCCACCGACACCGGTACGACGGACGACGGCGGCAAGACGTGGACCTTCACGCTGAAGGAGGGCCTGAAGTTCTCCGACGGCAGCCCGATCACCGCGCAGGACGTGAAGTACGGCATCGAGCGGTCGTTCGCGCCGATGTTCCAGGGCGGCCTCGGTTACCACAAGACGCTGCTGGTCGGCGGCGCCGACTACGACGGCCCGTACGATGGCAAGAAGCTCGACTCCATCGAGGTCGTCGACGACCGCAAGATCGTCTTCCGTCTGGCGCGCCCGTTCGGCAACTGGCCGTGGATCGTCAGCATGCCGGCCTTCGCGCCGGTGCCCGCCGCGGCCGACACCAAGCCGGAGACGTACGGCGAGCGCCCGGTCGCCAGCGGCCCGTACCAGGTGACGAGCTTCCGCAAGGGCTCGCAGGCCGTACTGGAACGCAACCCGAACTGGAAGGCCGACACCGACCAGGTACGGCTCGCCGGTCCGGACAAGATCGTCCTCGACATGGGCCTGAACAACGACACGATCGTGCAGCGCCTCATCGACGACAAGGGCGCGGACAAGAACGCGATCAGCAACGCGCTCATCTCGCCGTCGCAGTTCCAGCGGATCGAGTCCGACCCGTCGATCTCCAACCGCATGGCCAACAGCCCGTCGGGCTACTTCCGCTACCTCGCCATGAACGTCAAGCGCCCGAGCCTCTCCGACGTCCGCGTCCGGAAGGCGATCAACTACGCGATCAACAAGGCCGAGCTGCAGAGCGTGTACGGCGGCCCGAAGTTCGGCGGCCAGATCACCTCGACCATCA
Organism: Streptosporangium sp. NPDC020072; assembly: GCF_040631445.1. Taxonomy (NCBI): domain Bacteria; kingdom Bacillati; phylum Actinomycetota; class Actinomycetes; order Streptosporangiales; family Streptosporangiaceae; genus Streptosporangium; species Streptosporangium sp. NPDC020072. The sequence goes on from NZ_JBEYAB010000020.1 coordinate 66,687, forward strand.
TGACGCCCGGCATCCCCGGCCGCACCGAGTACAACCTGTACGACGGCGGCGAAACCGGCAACGTCGACAAGGCGAAGGAGCTGCTCACCGAGGCCGGGGTCTCCGACCTGAAGCTCACGCTCACCTACCCGACCGACGTGAGCGCGATCGAGGAGAAGGAAGCCCAGAGCATCAAGAACTCGCTGGCGCGGATCGGCGTCAAGGTCGAGCTCAAGGGCCTCGACGGAGACACCTGGTTCGAGCTCATCTCTTCCGACGACGGCGACTACGACATGACGACGAACGGCTGGGGAGCGGACTTCCCGAGCGGCATGAGCACCATCCAGCCGCTGTTCGCGTCGAGTGAGATCGGCGACGGCGGCGGCAACGCCTCCAAGTACTCCAACCCCAAGGTGGACGCCGCGATCGACGCCGCCGTCGCGGAGCCGGACCTCGGCAAGGCCGCCACGATGTGGGCCGCGATCGACAAGCAGATCATGGAGGACGCCCCGATCGTGCCGATCCTCGTGCAGCGCACGCAGGCCCTGGCCGGTTCGAAGATCATGAACTACTTCATCCCCGCCTACCCACCGTTCGCGAACGAGTTGGTCGTCGGTGTCGGTGGCTGAGATCCGGCAGGCGGAGGGCCGGGGCACGTCGGCCCTCCGCCGCTTCCTCAGGAAGCGGTCCGGCGTCGCCGGCCTGGTCATGCTGGTCGTGCCGCTCGTCGCGGGACTCTGCGCCCCGCTGCTCGTGTGGATCGAGGGACAGGACCCGAGCACCCTGCACACCGACCTGCTCGACCCGGACGGCGGCCGTCCGCTGGGCGCCTTCGGCGGCGTCAGCGCCGACCACTGGTTCGGCGTCGTCCCGGTGACGGGTGTCGACCTGTTCGCCCAGATCGTCTACGGCATCCGCTCGTCGCTGTTCATCGCGTTCGGGGCGAGCATCCTGTCGATCGCCTTCGCCGCCGTCCTCGGTACGGCGATCGGCTACTTCGGCGGCTGGTTCGGCGCCGTCGCCGGGCGGCTGATCGACTTCATGTTCGGCTTCCCCGGCCTGATGTTCGTCATCGCGATCATGGCGATCGTGCCCGAGGAGATGCCTCGGGGCCTGGTCCTCGTGCTGGTGCTGGCCTTCTTCGGCTGGACCGTCCCGGCCCGGATCATCGGCGCCCAGGCCGGAGCCGTCAACGCCCGCGCCTTCGTCGAGGCGGCGCGCGCGACCGGGGCCCCGCCCTGGCAGATCATCCGCCGCGAGATGCTGCCGCACCTCTTCGGCCTGGTCGTCGTCCTGTTCGCGATGTCGCTGCCCGGCAACGTCAGCGTCGTCGCGGGGCTGTCGTTCCTCGGCGTCGGTCTGCGTGGTGACGTCCCCGACCTGGGCAAACTGCTCTCGGACTCGCTGCCGTGGATCTACAGCGGCGCGGACGTCTGGTACATGCTCTTCCCGGGAGCCGTGGTGTTCCTGATCGTGTTCGGCGCCACGCTCGCCGGTGACGCGCTCCGCGACGTCCTCGATGTGCGCACGGAGGATGCCGCATGATCGTCTACATAGCCCGCCGCATGGTCACCGCGGTGTTCATGCTCCTCTCGATCGCCTTCGTGACGATCTGTCTCTTCTTCGGGGCCTCGAAGGACCCGGCCCGCTCCATGTGCGGCAAGCCGTGCCCGCCCGAGACCCGGGCCAAGGTCAGCGCCTACATGCAGACCGACCAGAGCGTGCTGTGGCAGTACACCGAGTTCGTGAAGGGCCTCTTCGCCGGCCGTACGTACGGCCAGGGCGCCCAGCAGGTGCACTGTCCAGCGCCCTGCTTCGGCTACTCGTTCCCGAACCGCAGCGACGTCACGACGCTCATCGCCGAGCGGCTGCCCGTCACGTTGTCGCTCGCGCTCGGCGCGGCCGTCCTGTGCCTCGTCGTGGGCATCGGCCTCGGCGCGTTGTCGGCGATACGCAAGGGCGGGGTCGTCGACCGGTTCTCGACCGGTTTCGCGATGTTCGGGCTGTCGGTGCCGACCTTCCTCGTCGGTCTGCTCGTCCTCCAGGTCTTCGGTTTCATGCTCAACGCGCTGCCGTACTCCGGCTTCGTGTCGTTCTCGGAGTCGCCGGCGGACTGGGCCTGGCACCTGATCGGCCCGTGGATGGTGCTGTCGTTCATCCTCGCCGCCGGATACATCCGGGTCACCCGTACCCAGCTCCTCAACGAGCTCTCGGCCGACCACCTCGTCGCGATGACCGCGCGCGGCGCGTCGAACCGGCAGGTGAACCGGCACGCCGTCCGCGGTGTGATGGTGCCGGTCGCGGCGATGTTCGCGCTCGACGTCACCGCGCTGCTGGGCGGATCGGTGATCGCGGAGAAGGTGTTCAGCCTGCACGGGCTCGGCGACCTGCTGTTGTCCGGCGTGAACGAGTCCGACCTGAGCATCGTCGTCGGGGTGACGCTCTTCTCCGCCTTCCTCATCATCGTCGGCAACCTGATCGCCGATCTGCTGATGCCGCTTCTCGATCCGAGGATCCGCCGTGTCTGACCCCGTACTCCAGATCGAGGACCTGTGTGTCTCGTTCACCAGCGGCGGCGTCACCGCCGACGTGGTCCGGGATCTCTCCGTGAGCCTGGACGGCGGACGCACCCTCGCCGTGGTCGGCGAGTCGGGTTCGGGCAAGACGATCACCGGCCGGGCGATCATGCGGCTGCTGCCGCGCGGGGCGAGCGCCAGGGGCCGGATCGTCGTCGCGGGCCGGGAGATGCTCTCCGCCGACGAGCGCGAACTGCGCCGGGCCCGGGGCCGCGAGGTCGCCATGGTGTTCCAGGACTCTATGTCCGCGCTCAGCCCGTACCTCGACATCGGCGCGCACATCGCCCAGGCGCTCCGCCTGCACGACGCGTCGGTCACCCGCCGCGCCGCGCGGGCCCGTGCGGTCGAGATGCTCGACCGGGTCGGCATCCCCGAGCCCGCGGACGCCGTACGCCGCTTCCCGCACGAGTTCTCCGGCGGCATGCGGCAGCGCGCGGTGATCGCGATGGCCCTGGTGAACCGGCCCGCGCTCCTCATCGCCGACGAACCGACCACCGCGCTCGACGTGACGGTGCAGGCGCAGATCCTGGCCCTGCTCCGCGAACTCCAGCAGGAGTACGGCATGGCGATGCTCCTGATCAGCCACGACTTCGGGGTGGTGGGGAGCGCGGCGGACGAGGTCCTGGTGCTCTACGCAGGCCGCCAGGCCGAGTACGGCAGCCTCCGCGACATCTTCCACCGGCCCGCCCACCCGTACACCGCCGGTCTCCGCGCGGCCACGCCGCGACTGGACGCCCGGCTCGAAACCGGAGGGCGGCGGACCCGGCTGCGCGCCATCCCCGGCGCGCCCACGTCGCTGCGCGACGCCGGACCGGGTTGCGCCTTCGCGCCGCGCTGCGGCCTCGCCGACCAGGTCGGCGAACGCTGCCTCGTCGAGGCGCCGCTGCCCACCGCCCGCCCGACCAGCGAGGTCGGAGGGCTGCACCTCGCGGCCTGCCACCTCGATCGTCTCCCCGCACCGCAGGAGGTCGCCCGGTGAGCGAGCCGATCCTGGAGATGACCGACGTCAGCAAGCGCTACCGCACATTCGGTGGCTTCGGCCGCGGGCGCGGGGGTTTCCTCGCCGTCGACGGCGTCTCGCTCCACGTCGAGCGAGGCGAGGCGCTCGGCCTGGTCGGCGAGTCCGGCTCGGGCAAGTCCACACTGGCGCGGATGGCCAACGGCCTGGTGGTGCCGACGTCCGGCACCGTCCGTACGGGCGGGCAGGACCTCGCCCGCCTCGGCAGGCGAGGACTACGGCGGCTGCGGCGCAACGTCGCCATGGTCTTCCAGGACCCGTTGGCGTCGCTGAACCCGCGGCAGACCGTACGGCAGACGCTGGAGAACGTCTTCCGCGCGCACGGCGAGACGACGTCGACCGCCGAGCTGGTCACACTGCTGGAGTCGGTCGGCCTCGGCGCCGAGTACCTGGGGCGTTTCCCGCACGAGGCGTCCGGCGGGCAGCTCCAGCGCGTCGCCGTGGCCCGCGCGCTGGCCCTCAAACCGGATCTGATCATCGCGGACGAGCCGACCTCGGCGCTCGACGTGTCGGTGCGCGCCCAGATCCTCAACCTGCTGGCCGACCTGCAGCGCGACCAGGGGATCTCGTTCCTCCACGTCAGCCACGACCTGGCGGTGATCCGGCTCTACAGCGACCGCGTCGCCGTCATGCAGCGTGGCCGTATCGTCGAGACCGGTCCGTCCGACGAGATCTTCCGCTCCCCGCGGCACCCCTGCACGCGCGCGCTGGTCGAGGCGACACCGGAGGCGGAGCCGCCCCCCTGGCCTGCGGGAGCGTTGCGCGACGCCGACGAGGCGTGCCACGATCACGACCATGTCTCACCAAACGATCACCCTGTTGTGAGCCGGCCGGAGGCCGGCGCCACAGAGCACTGAATGAGGACACGTGGGAACCGACCTGTTCGTCCGAGAGTACGGGCGGGACGCAGCAGATGCGCCCGCCATTCTCATCCTGCACGGCGCCGTGGAGTCCGGCGCCTGTTACGGTGACGCCGTCGACCGCTGGGGAGGCGACTACCACATCGTGGCGCCTGACGCCCGGGGCCACGGGAAGTCACCCGGCCGCCTGCCCGAACACGAGGGTGTTCCGTCGACTGACGTGATGGTGCAGGACGCGATCGACATCCTCAAGGACATGCTCGACGAGACCGGGCGCAGGACGCTCGTCGTCGGGCACTCCATGGGTGCGCGGATCGCCGCATTCGTCGCCGCCGACGCCCCGCACCTCGTGGCCGGCGTCGTGCTTGAGGACCCGCCGTGGTGGGTGCCCGAGGCAGGTCCCAACCCGTGGCTCAGCGTCGAGCAGACCATCAAGGACCCCTTCGACTACGCCGACACGGCGTCGGTCGAGGAACTCGTGGAGATACAGCGCGAGCTCTATCCCCACTGGGCGGAGCAGGAGCTGCGTCCGCTCGCCGAGGCGATGAAGGCCGTCGACACCGACTACATGGAGCAGCGGCTCCACGAGAAGCGCCGGATCTGGACGCCGACCGCGCGGCAGATCACGGTCGGTCCGGCGGGCGTGCCCGCGCTGCTCGTCACCGGTACCGGCGACGTCATCGTCGACAAGCACTCCCGTGAGCGTCTCACGGCCGTCGCGCCCGGCTTCGACGTCGTCGTGATCGAGGGAGCCCACCACTGTGTGCGCCGCGACAAGCCGGACGAGTACCACCGGCACGTCGACGCCTTCCTCCGCGAGAACGCGCCACCGGCCGGAGCCGTCACTCGACACTGAAGGTGTCGGACCGCGCGAGCGGGCCGTAGATCTCCGCGTCCGGCGAGGCGACGGCGGCTCGCATCGCCTCAAGCCCCGCGCGTACGACAGGATGACCCTGGTTGTCGCGTCGCGTCGTCATGATCACCTTGCGCAGCGGCGCGACGCCGCGCGTCGGCAGGATCGCCACCCAGTCGGCGTCGCGGGCGGAGAGCGCGGACTCCGGCGCCAGGCAGATTCCCGCCTCGGCGGCGACCAGCGCCAGCGCGGCACGGTAGTCGTCCGAGACATGGGTGATCGACGGGTGGAAGCCGAGTTCGGCGCACGCCTGCAACACCATCGTGCGGCACGGGTTACCGGGTGACGGCATGATCCAGTTCTCCTCGGCGAGCTGGGTGAGCCCGACGCCCTCCTCCCCGGCCAGCGGGTGCGTGTGGGGGAGAACGACCTTGAACCGCTCGATGTAGAGCGGGAACTTCACGATGTCGGGGGAGTCGCGCTCGGGGCTGGACTCGTACTCCATGGTCACGGTCACGTCGATGTCGCCGCGCATCAGCATCCGGTGGCTCATGTGGGCCTCCGCGTCGACGACCGTGACGTCGACGCCCGGTGCCTGACGGCGCAGTTCGACGATGGCGGGCGCAACCAACCAGCTGATCGCCGTGGGGAAGGCGCCGATCCTGAGCTGCCCCAGGACACCGCCCGCGTGCGCGGCCAGGTCGGCCTCGGCGATCTTCAGCCGGGAGCTGATCTCCTCGGCGTGCTCGGCGAGGATGCGCCCGGCCGGGGTGAGCGCCAGCTTGCGCCCCGCGCGTACGACGAGCACGTGACCGACCTCGCGTTCGAGCGCCGCGAGCTGCTGCGACACCGCGGACGGCGTCAGGTGCAGCGCCGCCGCGGTCGCGGTGACCGAGTCGGACAGCACGAAGGCGCGAAGGATGAGGAGACGGCGGGGATCGATCGTGGGCACGCGGGCTCCGTCGCGAGTCGGCCGGGCGTCCGTCGCGGTGGAAGCGTCCGCGAGGCGGGACCGGGGAACCCCGATGCTAGCGGGCGCCTCAGGACGTGAAACGTCCCGGCCTGGGCTTTTCGCCGCCCACAAGGGCCCGGTCCTTGATCGCTAACCCTGCCGGGGCGCTCCTCTCGCGTCGGCGTGGGTGACCACGACGGGCACGGTCGGGAGGCGCCGCCGGAACCGATCGGCGCACCGGGCTCCCTTACCGGCGGTGGCCCTTCTTCTTACGACCGGCCGGTACGGCCCGGCGGCCGGAGCTGTTCTGTGCGGGTTTCTGCGCCTGCCGCTGTGCCGGTTTCTTCGCCGAGGAGGCAGGGGCTTCGGGGGTACGGCCTCGCGAACTGTTCACCGTACGGCCGCGGACGATGCCGATGAAGTCCTCCACCAGATCGGTGGTCGCGTCCGTGGGCCAGCTCAGCGCGACCTGGGACTGCGGCGCGTCCGACACCGGCCGGTAGGTGAGGTCCTTGCGGTGGTGGAGGCGCGCCAGCGACAGCGGTACGGGGAGAATCCCGGTGCCGCTCGCCACCAGCTCGACCGCCTCCGCCGTCGTGGCAGGGCGGGTGAACGCGGGCTGCCCGGGTCGGACCGCCCACTCGATGGTGTCGTCAAGAGGGTGGAACACCTCGTCGTCGGCGAGATCGGCGACGGTCACCTCGTCGGCGGCGGTCACCACGTGCCCCTTGGGCACCATGACCACCGTGTCCTCCACATAGAGAGGAATCACGCTGAGCCCGTCCCGGTCGATCGGCAGCCGGACGAACCCGGCGTCGGCGCCGCCGTTCCGCAGGAGTTCCACCACCTCGGCGGCGGGAACCGCGACCAGGGTGAGCGGCACCCCGGGCATTCTCTCGTTCCAGATGTTGACCCATTTGGCGGGCGTCACCCCGGGCACGTACGCCAGTCGGAACACCCTGCCGGTCTCTCCATCGGTCACTTCCCCAGGGTATCGATGTCAGGAGAACCCGTTCCGGCTGGCTACTCTTGACGCCATGACCTCGCCCAAACCGAAGACCACCCAGACGATGAAGCCTTCGACGGCGGCCAAGAAGCTGGGTGTCCCCCTCTCGGCCACTCCCGCCGAGTTCCAGGCGAGTGTCGTCTCCAGGGACGAGCTGAACGAGCTGCAGTCGACGCCTCCGGCCTGGCTCGTCGACCTGCGCCGCAACGGCCCGCACACCAAGCAGGTCATCGCCGCGAAGCTCAAGGTCTCCGTCGCCGGTCTGCTCAGGAACGGGATCACCGAACCGCTCACCACCGCCGAGATCGACGCGCTGAAGGCGGAGAACCCGGAGTGGCTGGAGCGCGAGCAGGCCCTCCAGGTCAAGGTTCGCAAAGAGGCGCTCCGCCTCAAGCAACAGGGCTAGACAGCTGAGATCCGGGGACGGTCAGGTGTCGTATGAACCGTCCCAGGGTTCGTAGAAGCCGAGGGTGTCCGGATAGAGCTCGGCGTGTTCCGTGCCTTCGAAGGTCTCGATGACAAGGCCGAACAGCACGTCGTCGACCTCGTGCCGGAAGGGCCGGACGGCGATGTCGCCGTAACGGTGGCCGGGGAGGGTGTCGAGCCACCGCGTCAGCAGGTTCTTGGCGGTTTCGACGGCTGTCCGGTGGTTCTCGTCGGTGCCGGTGCGTTCGACGCGGGAGCCGAGGTGGTGACCGGCGGCGTCGAAGGTGTGCAGGACGGCGTGCCAGCACTTGTGGGCGGGCCAGTCGTCGGTGACGGTGTAGCCGTTCGGGAAGGCGGCGACGACGGAGCCGAGGAACTGCCCGCCGTCCCAGTGGCCGATCGTGTCGGTGTGATAGCCGGGCTCGTGGGCGATGGGAATGACCTCGGGGACCGTCATGCGCCGAAGAGTAGCCACCGGGTACGACAACACGGCGCCCGCCCGACCCGGCCACGGCGCGGGGATCTCCGGGACGCCGCGGTGACGAGCGAACGGATCGCCGCGCCCCACCTGGCCGTTCGTGTCCTGCGAGCGGGTGAGAACCGACCCCTGGCCGAGACACCGGCCGGGCCGTCGAGCACGGTCGCCCGGCGGCCCGGCCGTACGGTCCCGGAGGTCTCAGCCCAGGCCGTGCGCGCGCTTGTACTCCAGGGTGTAGGCCAGCTTTCCTGGCTTGGCGTCGGAGTACGGCTTGCTCAGCTTGTCGAACTCGCCCTTGTTGGCGGCCTTGCCGTTGTTCCACTGGGCCAGCGCGCCCAGCTGGGCGGCGGTGAGGCCGTTGTCGACGACGGTGCCCTTGGGCAGCGCGGTGATCGCCTCGGTCAGCGCCTTGACGGTGGCCAGGTAGCTGCCGTGGTCGTTCTGGTTCCAGCCGGCCAGGTCGATCGGCTTGGCGTCGCGGACCCAACTGCCCCAGTAGAACTCCTGGAACGGCAGCCCGTTCTGCTCGTAGCCGATGTCACGGCCGAAGTAGAGCAGGCTGCGGTACTTGTCGTCGGTGAAGTTGGCCAGGCCCACGCCGGTCGGCAGCTTGTTCACGGTGACCGGCTTGCCGTTGGGGCCGCGCAGCCACACCCACTTCCGCGCCTGCATCTCGTTCCAGAACCTCTGCCGGGTGAAGGTGCTCAGGTTGGCCTGCACCCGCAGCCGTACGTGCAGGTCGGCGCCGCCGTCAGGGGTCTCGAAGAAGGAGGTGAGCGTGTGGTGCCCGTCGGTGAGGAACGGCTCGCCATGGGGGCCGATGACGACGGTCTTCATGGCGGCGACGCTGTCCGGCGTCTCCGCGCCGACCGGGATCTGACACGTGAACGAGGACGGGTCGTCCAGGCGCGCGCCGGGCGAAACGGACGCCGCCTCCTCCCGGCCGTCGGCCTCGCACCAGTCGTCGAACTTCTTGTTGATCGCGTCCTTGCCGAGGGTGTAGCGGCCGAGCTTGTAGTACACCTCGTCGTAACCGAGCGACGGCTGGGTCGGGTGCACGTCGCCGATGCGGACGTCGAGCAGGTCACCGGGCTTGGCGCACAGGTATTTCGCGAACGGCGTGTCGCGGTTGTCGTGCTCGCAGAAGGACGGCCGGGTGCCCGGCGCACCGGGTGCGGCCAGAGCGGATGGCGCCAGGGCGGCGCCGGAGCCGACGGTGACGGCGACGGCTGCCCCAAGTGCCGAGGCCAGGCGGTACGGAGAACTGAAGCGCATAACACGTGCTCCTCGTCGGCATTGCGTCTATCGACGGTGAGAGTGCCGGTAACCAACCAACGTACGAGTGCATGTTCATGACATCCAGGGAAACCGGCGGCGAACTTCGTGTTCTTCTTCGGGGAACGAAGGAGGTGCGGACTTTCACCGGCCGACGTCGACGGCTCCCGGACGGCCGGATCTCAGAAGGCGCTCACCGGGTGGTCCGGCTTGAGAGGTCGCCCGGTCCCGGGGTCCAGGACGATCACCTGCCCGCCCCAGGGCGCCCGGTCGTCACCCGGCCTGTCGTCCAGGCGCACGTGTGAGGGATCGACCCAGGTCACCGTGGGCAGGCCGTCGGAGTGTTCGGAGCTGAAGCGCTCGACCAGGGGCCACTCACGCGTCAGCAGGCCGTCGTTCCTGCGAACCACGAGCGCCCAGTCGGGGATGATCCAGTCGTCGTACAGGACACGCACCTCCAGCCCGCTGCCGGTCGGGCCGGGGATCCGGGCGTACACCTGCCAGCTGTTCACGTAGGTGACCAGCCCCACCGTCGCCCAGATCATCCCGAGCGCGACGGCGGGGCCGCGAGGCCCTCCGCCGAAAACGAGCGCTCCGGCGAGGACGACCAGGCTCACGGCCAGGGTCCCCAGCAGGACCGGCCGGTCGAGAACCGTGTAGTGCCCGAGGGCGCCGACCAGGGCGCCCACCACCGCGAGGACCGCCAGAACGAAGAAAGCACCGGCGACCCGTGTGCGTAGACTCATGGCGGCACGCTATGGACCGGGACTTGTGATCCACTGGAAAGCGAGCCCGAGCGCGACCCGGACGGCGGTGTGGACGACCGGGTGACGAATCCCGTTGTGGCGTCCGCTCCCACGGTGATTGTCGGGGATGTCTGATTGGGTCGCCTCAGGAACGAGTGCCGAACGGGCGGGGACGGGAATGCGGCGATCAGAGCGTCTTTGGCATCTTGTCCGGTCCTACCGCATGGGCGAATGGTTCATGGCGGCCTGGGTCGAGGGGCTGGAGGTGTGGGAGGCGGCACGACGCCTGGGGGTTTCGGTCGCCGACGTGGATGACGCGGTTGAGTGCGTCTGGGCGGACGCCGTACGCGGGAGGCCCGCCGACGGTGACGCGGGGGTTGTCTGGGCCGGTCGGCTGACGGCGGACTGGACGCAGATCATCCAGGTGCGGGGGTTCGACTGCGATCGGGCGCTACGGGAGCTTTCGTACGGCGGGCGGGCGCTGCGGATGAGCTGGGACATCAACGGGCCACGTGATCTTGAGTATGCGGTCAACGGTGACTACGTGACGGGCTTCGGCGTCACCGTTCCCGGAGAGCGGTGGGGACGCGATCCGCAGGCGCTCGACTCCTACGCGCGGGGACTGCAGTTCGACCTGAACGACACCGGCTGGACGAGCGATCCGGAGCTGCCGGCGGGGTGGCTGGAGTACTGCGCGTGGGAGGAGGCCCGCCTGGAGAGCGGGCAGGAGGACTACGAGGACGACATTCCCGACGGGTGGCAGGACTTCATCTCGCTCGCTCTCAACGGGTACAGCCCGCCCATGGCCACCTGCCTCACATCAGCTCTGGCGCTCGTCGGCAGGGTGACGGGCCGGGAGATCGACCGGGAGTGGATGGACGGGGCCCACACCCGCTACGTGATCCGCGAGCGGTGAGACCGCCGAGAGGAACGATCCGGCTCGGTGGAGGCAGCCGCGGCCGGTCGGCGGTACCGGGTCACCGGGTGCGGCTGTTGGGGGCGGTGGGCGTCACCGCACGACGATCGGGCGTACGGCGGGGACGCCAAACTCCGGATATCCGAAGCCAAGATCCGAGCTCCGCCGGCCTTCACCACCGCGGCACGCGCCGACAGCCGACACCCAGCCCCTGAATGATCATTTCAAGTCGTGTTCCTGAGCCGTTCAGTCCGGCGCCTCCCTGGACTTCTAGCCTGCGCGAGCACGTTGAATACTCTGATCAGGAGCGTCATGCACGTCCTCCCCCGGCTTCGCGCCGGTGCCGTCATGCTCGCGGCGGTTACCGCCGTCTTCGGCACGATGGTCATCTCACCTTCACCCGCCGCCGCGGCCAGATCCCCCGAGCAGATCGCTCGCGACTGCCTCAACGTCACCTACCGGCAGGCGGGTGACCTCGTGTACGAGGTGCCCGAGTGCAGGCTCACCTACAAGAGTTCCCAGCAGGTGCTCGGTGAGGCGGAGATCCCCGACGCGATCGGCGACTCCAACAAGCCTCGCCCGGTCGCCCGCTCCTGCGGGGCCGCGGGCGGCAGCGTCGGGGTCGCGGGAATGAAGAGCTCGTCGACCTCCTTCTCCTTCGGGCTCGACATCGGCGGGAAGAAGAAGTTCGGCGACTGGGAGGCGTCCGTCGGGCCGAAGCTCGGCTGGTCATGGAGCTGGAGCACCAGCGACACCTACACCAACACCGCGAACGTGCCCGGCTGGGGCGTCGCGTGGATCACCGTACGCCGGCCGCTCATCAAGGCCGTCGTGGACATCGCCGCCGACTACGACGACGGCAACGGCATGCAGTACGGCAAGAACCTCACCGTGTACGTGCCCGACAAGAGCCGCTCCTACGACTGGGCGCTGAACTCGCGGCCGATGAGCGACTGGGAGATCTCCAAGTACTGCGGCAGCGGCGGGGGCGGGGACAGCGGCTACACCGAGTCGACCTCGTTTGAGTCGTCCTATGGGGACTTCCGTCTGTGGCTGCCGAGCCAGTACCGGCTGTTCAACGCGCACAGCGGCAAGTGCATGGTGGTCAAGGACGACAGCAGGACGGCGGGGGCGAGGATCGTGCAGCGCGACTGCCCGACCGGGACGTCCTCGGCGTTGCGCTGGACCCGGGTCAAGCAGGCCGACGGGTCGTTCCTGCAGAAGAACGACGCCTCCGGCAAGTGCGCGGACGTCACCGGCGATGAGATGGCCGACTGGCTCAGCCTCGACCAGCAGAACTGCACGCCGTCGGCGCCGCAGCAGAACTGGGCGGTGATGCGGGTGACGGTGAAGATCCCGCCGCACTACGACGCGCAGCCTGCGTTCTATCTCTACAACCGCAAGAGCGGTAAGTGCATGGCGCTCGACCACAACAACCTGCTGAGCAACGACGCGCCGCTGCAGCAGTACGACTGCGGCAGCCTGCCCAAGCCGAAGCCCACCGGGGCGTACGACCTGTGGTCGGTGAACACGACCGCCTACAAGAACGTGCTGAGCGGCAAGTGCCTCGACCGCGGTTCGACGATTTCCGGCGGCGGCATGGTCGTGCAGCGCTCGTGCAACGGCAAGTCGTCGCAGAAGTGGACTGCCGCCCCGCGCAACGGCGGATGGTTCAACATCAAGAACGCCAACGGCTACTGCCTGACCGCGCCGTACAACAACGGCACCCCGCCCGGGGAGAACACGCAGCTCATGTGGTGGGGCTGCGAGACCCGCTGGGACTCGGCCAACCAGTACTGGTCGGTCAACCCGATGCCGGGCGGGCGCTACACCTTCTCCAACCAGTGGACGAAGCTCTGCCTGGCCCCGCATTCCAGCGATGTGACCAAGGACGGTGGCCGGGTGGCCCTGCGCCGCTGCGTCTCCTGACCCGATGACCGGCTGGTGCGCCTGTCCGCGCTCGATCGTCGACCCCTGAAAGGGGGGGACGGAGAAGGCGAGGGCGCACCAGCAGGGTCCGGCGGAGCCACCCGGCGCGCCCACCGGCATGCCGCCGGATGCCGAAAGGGGAGGCGGATCACGCCCTCGGCAGATCCCGGGCAGGCAAGACCACCGAGCTGTTGGCGTGGTCGTGACGCTCTGGAGGCGGGTTCCAAGGCGCGTAAAGAGGGGTGAGGTCGACGAATATTCGGTAGTCGGAGATGAGGCCGTTGTCGTGGGTGCGCCAGATCGACACGGCGACGACGTCGGTCTCCCTGCCGTCGAGGCGTTGGTAGGTCACCTCGGTCTCGGCGATGACGTCGGCGTCGACCTGCCAGCTTCTGACGATCCGGTGTCGCAGGCCGCCGATGGTGGAGAAGAACGCCCGCAGCCCGGCGACGATGGCCGTACGGCCCACCAGCGGTTCGGCGTTGCCGAACACGAACCTGGCGTCCTCGGTCAGCAGCCGCACGAACTCCTCGGGGTCGAAGGAGTCCACCGCCTGGAAAACGCGTCGCACCACATCGTCGGTCATACCCTCCCTTTCCCACACGGCTGTGATCACTGGTGAGGACGATACGGGGCCAGGAAGGACGCACAACTATCCACAGGGTGGGGATCATGTCGCCGATGGACGCGCCGAAACGGGCGCCCCGGTCCACCGGAACGGGCGCCCCGGCCTGGCCGTACCGGGCGCGCACGTGGTTCGGCCGTACCGGTACGCGCCGGCCGGAAGCGAGGGTCCGGCCGGCGCGTCCTGGCAGGTCAGGTCAGGTGCCGGGTGAGGAACCTCAGGGCGCTGTCCACCTCGAACGACGGCACGTCCCCGTGTGCGCCGGGGTTGACGTGCAGTGTCTTCTGGGGGGAGGCCAGGGCGTCGAACAGGGCCAGGCCCTGGTCACGCGGCACCAGCCGGTCGTCCCACTGCATCAGGAACCGCACCGGTACGGTGACCCGCGCGGCCTCTTCGGCCAGGCCGTACACGCCGAGCAGGCCCAGCACCGCGGCGCGGATCCTGGGTTCCGCGGCGACGAGGGGGATGCCGAGCCCGCAGCCCATCGACATGCCGCAGTAGCCCACCGGGCCGACGCCGACCCGGTCGAGACGCTGGACCTCGGTGAGGACCGCCCGCCAGTCCGCGACGGACCGACCGGTCAGGTGGCCGTGCATGCCGGCGACCGCGACGCCCGGGTTCTCGCCGGAGGCCATACCGGCCCGCATCTCGGCCACGACGCGGCCGAACTCCTCGTCCTTGGGGCGGTCGCCGTGGTTGGGCGCGTCGATCGCGACGACCGCGAAGCCCTCGGCGGCGTAGCGGCGAGCCTGGGACACGATGGCGGGAGCCGTTTTGTGCTGCCCGCCGCCGTGGCCCAGCAGGATCAGCGGCCGCGTGCCGGGGGTGTCATCCGGCGTCCACAGCACGCCGGGGATCTCGTCGAGGGTGAAGAACTGCTCGGTGACGCCGTCCGACGACGTCTGGGAGGTGAAGCGCATCAGCGTTTCTGACCTTTCGGGATGCCTTGTGCGGGCGCTCCCTAGGCCATGCGAAGGAGGGAGCCCCGGCTTGTCACAGCGTTGATCGGACTCACCTCCTCGAATTCGCAATAATGCACGGCGTTGCCGAAGGTATCACAGTGGTTCAGATGAGAAGGCCGGAGTGGGACGGCCGGAGCGCTTCGGCGGAGACGGCGCGTCCCGCCCGGACGGCGAGCAGGGCCGCGGCCAGGGCTGACAGCGCCAGCACCACGAGGAAGGCGACCGGCACCGTGAGGTCCGTGAGGTCCGTGAAGCCGAGGCCGCGAGCCGTGGCGGTCCGCGGCGCCAGGACCTGCCACACGCTCAGCACGCCCAGCCCGGCGCCCAGTACGGTGCCCTGGACGCCGACGAACGACACCTCGACGAGGAGGGCGTTCCTGAGCGCGCCGGGCCTGAACCCGATGGTCCGCAGCATCGCGAACTGCCCACGTCGTTCGCGGACGCCGCGGACCAGCACGACGGCCAGCCCGGCCATGCCGACCAGCAGCCCCAGACCGATGGAACCCCGCAGGGTCTGAACGAACGCCCCCGTCTTCGCCGACTCGGCGGCGACGTCCGCGGCGAAGGAGTGGGCGTCGGCCCCGGCGGTCACGTAGTCGGTGTTCAGCGCCTCGACGAGGGCGTCCGCCGTCGTTCCGGGCGCGGCCGCGACGTACTGACGGCGCAGGGGCGGCACCTCGGTCAGGAGCGATCCGGCCTGTTTCTCCGAGACGTACAGCCCGGCCCCGACGAGCCGGTTCCAGTCGCTGAGGCCGACGACCTTCAGCTCGGCCGGACGGTTCGACCGGTCGACGAGCCGCACGCTGTCGCCGACTTCGAGGCCGACGTACTTCGGAACGATGACCGCGGAGGCGTCGGCGGCGACGTGGGCCCAGACCTCGGCGTCGGAGCCGAACTCCTGCGAACGCTCCGCCAGCCTCGGGGGGCGGTTGCCCGCGAGTTCGGGCGTGACGAGGGTGACGGTCCTGCGCAGCGGCCGGGGCGTGCCGGAGTCCCAGGCGTGCCGGTGGCCCTGCGCGGCCTCGTACCTGTCCAGGGCGGCTGAGGTGATCATGGCGTAGCCGTCGGTCAGCCTGATCGCCGACGCGACGTCGCTCCGCGCTCTCAGCTGCTTCGTCGTCACCGGGGACAGACGGCTGCTGAACAGGACGACGTCGTAGCCCCCGCCCGCGCGGGCGACGTCGTTCGGCTCCTCCTGCCTGAGGACCGTGTTGAGGATCGCGGTGAAGGTCAGCGCGAAGGCGACGAGCGCGTACAAGGAGGTGAGCAACGCGGTCCTGACCGGTCGCGCCAGTACGGTCGCCAGACCGAGACGGGGCGCGACGGACCTCCGGGTGACCGCCAGGATCGGGGCGACCAGCCATCCGTCGAACACCGCGACGACGACCGACGACAACCCCACCAGGACGACGCCCCGCACGATGAGCAGCTTGAGGTCGATCTCCTCGAAGGTGCCGGTCAGGATGCCGAAGACGGTGCTCGCCCAGACGAGGGCCAGCCCGCAGCAGAGGGTCACGGCGACCTTGCGGCCCATCTTGTCGATCAGCAGCGGGAGGAAGCCGAGCACGAACACGATCGGCGCGGCGAACGCCGTGAACTGACGGTCCGACGTCAACAGCCAGCCTGCCGCCGCCACGCAGGACAGCGACAGGCCGAGGACGATCCAGCGCCTTGACCCGCCGGAACCGTGTGGCGCGGCGTCCTGCATCGCGGCCATGATGTCGGCTCCGGTGGTCCTCAGGGTCGCGGCCAGCACGGTGAGCTGCGAGACGGCCAGCCCGATGAGCGCCCCCGACAGCAGGGCGGCGGGCTGGACGTCCAGGTGGAGCCGGAGGTTCTCGTCCACCCCGAACGAGCCGTGGCTCACGCGGACGACCAGGGCCGCGACGCCCACCCCGGCCCCGAGTCCCAGGAGGGTGGCGGGCAGGCCGAGGACCAGCCCCTTCACGGCGAAGATCCTGCGGATGTGTCCCCTCCGCAGGCCGATGGCGCGCAGGGTCCCCAGCTCGGCCCTCCGTTCCGTCACGAACATGACGAAGAGGCTGATGACGAGGAGCACGGCCGCGGCGAAGGGGAAGCCACCGGCCATGCCGAACCGGTTCTTCGCCTCGTCGCCGATCCGGTTCGCCCGGTCCAGGGCAGGCGACTTCACGGAGACGACGGGGGTCCGGTCGCCGAGCGCCGCGACGATCCAGAGTTCCGCCTCGACGGTCCTGTCCGCCCCGCCGTACGTGCCGCCGACGTTCGAGACGGCGATCATGTCCCGGACGACGCCGGGCCGGTGGGGCAGCGCGTCGCTCAGTGTGCCCTTCGTGACGATGATCGGTGCGTATCCGGCGATTCCCCGCTCGCGGAGCACCCTGGCGACGCGCAGTTTGACGGTGGTCGGACCGGCGGTCAGTTCGAGGTCGTCGCCGGGGGTGAGGTCCAGGCTCCGGGCCAGACGCGTGTTGATCGCCACCTCGTCGCGTCCGAGCCTGAGGGGCAGCCGCGTCAGGCCTGAGGCGTCGAGGTCGTGGCCGAACGCGCGTGCCTCGGCGGGCTCCAGCTCCCAGAACCTCGTGCGGGGACGCGTCCTTCCGTGGCCGTCGGTGGCGGTGATCTCTCCTTCGCGCACCGCCATGACCGACTCGATCGGGCTGTGGTCCACCAGGCGCGACGCGTCCAGGGTACGGAGGTCGTCCTTGACGTTCTCGGACGTGACGAGCAGGTCCAGCGGCCCCAGGTGGGTCTCCGCCCGGACGCGGTAGGAGGTCCCGAAGGAGTCACCGACGACGAACGACCCGGTGATGAGGGCCGTCGCGAACATCGAGCCGAAGACGACCAGGGCCGCCTTTCTCGGACGCCGCAGGACCTCGCGCAGCCCGATCCTGCGGATGGCCGGGCGGAACACGAGGTCGAAGACGATCGGTGGGACGAGCAGCGCCAGGACGGCGACGGCGGCGTACGTCACGACTGCCTCCAGTCACCCCAGGTGACCGGGACCGTGGCGACACGGCCGTCGATCAGCTCGACCGTCCGGTTGGCGCACGTGGCGACCGTGTCGTCGTGGGTGACGATGACGATCGTCTGCCCGCCCTCGTTCAGTTCGGCGAACAGTTCGACGACGGCCGCGGCGGTCGAGGAGTCGAGGTTCCCGGTCGGCTCGTCGGCCCAGATCACGGCGGGGCCGCCGACCAGGGCGCGGGCGATGGCCACGCGCTGCCGCTGGCCTCCGGAGAGCTGGCCGGGCCGGTGTCTCGCCCGGTCGGTCAGGCCGACCCTCGCCAGCATGGCGTGGGCGCGTTCGCGTGCCTCGGCCGGTCTGACCGACGCCGCCAGGAGGGGGAGTTCGACGTTCTCCACCGCGTTGAGGACCGGGATCAGGTTGAAGCCCTGGAACACGAACCCCATGCGCCTGGCCCGGTGCTCCGTACGCCTCCGGTCGGAGAGCGCGTGGATGTCGAGGCCGTCGACGATCACCGTGCCGGAGTCGACGGTGTCGATTCCGGACAGGCAGTTCATCAGCGTCGACTTCCCGGTGCCCGAAGGGCCGACGATGGCCACGAACTCACCGGCCTGGATTTCGAGGCTCACGCCTCTGAGCGCGGGCACCGACATCTCGCCGGACCGATACGTCTTGACGATGCCGTTCGCGCGGATCAGCGTCCGGCCGGTCTCGTCGGGCCGCGGGCCGGTGCCGTTCGCGCCGCCCCTGATCGTCGACCACACCTTGGACGCCGCGGGCCACCTTCGCCGATCACGTCTCGGAACCTGCGCGGAGCCCCTGCCGAGGGAGGCGGCATTCCTCGTCGCCGGTGATTTCGTGCGGTTATCGGTGGCCATTGATTCCTGTTTTCTTTGACTCGTGACTTTTCTGTGAATCCAGACCCCGCCGATGTACGGCGTGGCGTTGTCGGCGGCCCGGGGGCCTTGGCGACAACAAGAGCACAAGCACCGGAGGTGAAGGCCTTTTTCATCGGTCCGTCGACGGGTTGGTGAGTGGAGCGTCCGCCGATGGGGGATGACGCGTGACTGATCGCGTCAGGCTGCTTGGCTTACGGGCGAGTATAAGGACGGCCCTGACGTCCGACAAGTGGAATAATGTATGTCACTTGATGTGGTGAATGGAATGTGAGAGGCATGTTCGATGGCTTGTCCACATTCGCAGGAATGAGAGGAAAGATTCCTGGACGGCGACCGTTCTCTTCGGTCTGTTCAGGAAATCGACACAATCGTTCCGGTCATGAATTGACTTTGAAAGAGTAAAGGAGTCGTCAGTTCTTGGTCTTTGCCCCGTCCGGCTCGTCCGCGGGGACGGAATCGCCGGTGCCGGTCCGGGGTCCGGCCGCCCTGTGGGCGAGGAACTCCGCCTCGGTGACGGTCAGGAAGCCCTCACCGCCGGGAGCGGGAACGAGATGGTCTCTCGGCCCCCTGCGCAGTACGAAGTAGGCCAGGGCGGACAGGAACACCACGATCGCGACCCAGAAGTTGAGACGCTGGCCGAAGAGGATCAGGGCCTCGTCCGTCCTCAGGGTCTCGATCCAGGCCCGGCCCGCGGTGTAGGCCATCACGTAGAGCGCGAACGCGCGGCCCTTTCCGAACCTGTGTCTACGGTCGAGCCAGTAGACGAACCCGGCCACGCCGAGGTCCCACACCATCTCGTAGAGGAACGCGGGGTGGTAGAGGCCCTCCAGCAGGACCGGCCTGCCCTCGGCGTCGACCGCCGCGCTGCCGATCGGCGGTTCTCCCGGGCCGCCGCCGGACATCCTGTGCACCTCAAGGCCCCACGGCAGGTCGGTCCTGCCGCCGTAGAGCTCGTTGTTGAACCAGTTGCCCAGCCGGGCGATCACCTGGCCGATCGGGAGACCGACGGCGATGCAGTCGGCGAGGAGCGTGAAACTCAACCGCGTTTTCCTGCAGGCGATCCAGGCGCCGAGCGCGCCTCCGGCGACGGCGCCCCAGATGCCGATGCCGCCCTCCCACACCCTGAGGGTGCCCATGACGCCCTCGCCACCGGCGCCCCAGTATTTCTCCGGGGTGGTGACGACGTGGTAGAGGCGGGCGCCGACGATGCCGAAGGGCACCGCCCACACGGCGATGTCGAGGGCGGCGGTCGCGGGCGCGCCACGGCTGCGCATGCGTCTGTTCGTGATGAGGCTCGCGGCGACGACACCGGCGACCATGCACAACGTGTAGGCCCGGATCGGAATCTCGAAGAACCCGAGATTCACGTACCAGACCGCTGTCGCCGGGCTGGGAATGCTCGCGAGTATCACGGTGGAGAACACTACAGGCACGCCATCGGGGCGTACAGGAACGACCAATCTGTCCACAGGACCGGTTTATGGTCGCGCGGAAAACGGAAATCCCTCCGGAAAATCGTCCCCCTTCCGGTGGGGCCGGTATTTCGTGCATGGCGGATCCGGTGGGGAAGGCTCTATGCTGGCCGGGATGAATACCTACTCCTGTGGATTGGGGGTCTCGTTCCGGCAAGGTGAGTGCTGATGCGCCCCTTGACCGTGACCGAGGATTCCCGGCTCTCCCTCTGGCTGCACGTGCGCGAGTTCGCCGTGCCGCCCTCCATGATCGAGACAGCGACCGCCCGCCGTACCGTCGGAGACTGGGCGGGGGCGTGCGCGGCGGCGCACGTCGACATCGATCTGAACCTGCGCTCCACGGCTCGCACCCACGGCCGGGAGCTCATGGCCCGAGTCCGGGACGACCTTCGTCACCTGGCTCCTGACCTGCTGCGCTGGCACATGCCGCGGATCGTCCCCGACGGTCTGCTGCGGCCGGGCCTGACCGTCTCCCTGGCCCGATACCTCCCTGCGTCGTACGGCGGCGGCGCCACGGTGCACCTCGTGGCCCGGACCCCACCCGCCTGGGCGGGCGCCGGGCAGCGGATCAGCCTGGCGCTGTGGGACGGGTCCGGGGCCGGACGGCATCCGCACCCCCGGCCGAACCGACGTTTCCGCCTCGACCTGCACCGCCACCTGTGGGACGCCCGCAGGGCCGGTGAGCTGCGGGTCCGCGCCGGGGCCGGCGACCCTCCCTCTCAGGATCCGGGGGTGCCGCTGGAGCCCGGCTGCGCCGTGGACCGGTGGGCGGCCGAGGCGTGGACCCTTCTCCAGGAGGAGAAAGGGGACGCGGTCGCCGTACGGCTCGGGAGGCGGCGCCTGCTGGTGCTGGACCTGACGGCGTTCCCTGAGGTACGGATCACGACGGCTCCCACACGGGGCGGCCGGTCGGCGTTGCCCGTGCTGCCGGACGCGGCGACGTGGGTGCCGCCCGACCTGATGCTGCTCCGCGCTGGACTGATCGAGGCCGACCGGCTGCACCCGCTCGTCGCGTCGGCGCTCGCACCGGACCACTCCCCGTCCCGCCCACCGCGAACCGGTGGCCGGGAGGCGTGGCGGCTGGTCGAGTGCCGTGGCGCCCGGCACCGGATCGGGCTCGTCGACGGGGTGCTCGTGCCGCTCGACCACGACCCCGCCGAGATACACCGCGAGAGGTTGCTGTCCGCGCTGACCGGTACCCCGCTGCCCTGCCTGCGGGTGATCGAGGAGGCGCACCGCGCCCCGGAGGGCCTCCCCGGCATCCGCGCGCGGCTGGAGCACGGCGACGTCGCCGGTGCCCTGGCCGCCGTCGAGGACCTCCTCGGCCCCGGCGCCGCACTGCCCGAGGGCGCCCTGCGGGACGAGCTTGAGGCGGCGGCACGGCGACGGGTCGCGCACGGGCTGTTCCGGACCGGACTGACCGGGCCAGGCAAGGAATCGGTCATCTGGCCTGGTCAGGTGCCTCAGACAGGCGCCAAGGCCGACCACGCGCGTTCGCGCCGCACGACGTCCCGCTGAACGTCCCCACCGAACGTCACCGGATATCCCGCTGAACCCTTCTCAGACCCAGAGGTGATTCGATGCTCGAATTCTCATCCCGTACCGCTCACACCTCCGATCTGGAGGTCGCCGCCGACCTGATCGCCATGCTCGGCGACACGACCACGGAGCCGCGTGCCGACCCGCAACTTGAGGCGCTGACCCTGGCCGTGGCGGCCGACCTGCCGGTGCTGCTGTGGGGGGAACCGGGGATCGGCAAGACCGCGGCCCTCCAGCAGCTCGCCGACGCCCTCGACCTGCCGCTGACCACGGTCATCGCCAGCGTGCACGAACCGTCCGACTTCTCCGGCCTGCCGGTGGTCGGCGACGACCCCGCGACCCAGGGCGTCCCGATGGCCCCGCCGGACTGGGCCGTACGGCTGGCCGCGGCGGGCAGGGGGCTGCTCTTCCTGGACGAGCTGTCCACGGCACCGCCCGCGGTGCAGGCCGCCCTGCTCCGTCTCGTGCTCGAACGCCGGGTCGGCGCCCTGCGGCTTCCGCCCGGGGTGCGGATCGTGGCGGCGGCCAACCCGCGTTCCTCGGCGGCCGACGGCTGGGAGCTGAGCGCGCCCCTGGCCAACCGGTTCGTCCACCTGCGGTGGGCTCATGACCACGACGTGGTGGTGCGCGGTCTCGGCGGGACCTGGCCGAGGGCGACGCTGCCCCGGCTCGATCCGGAGCTGTTGCCGCAGGCCGTGACGTTCGCCAGGCGCGCGGTGTGCGGGCTCCTCGCCGCCCGTCCCACCCTCGTGCACCGGCTGCCGAGCGAGGAGACCCGCAGGGGCGGGCCGTGGCCCTCGCCCCGCAGCTGGGAGATGGCGCTGCGGCTCACGGCCTTCGCCACCGCGGCGAACACCTCAAGGGAGGTGCTGTCCACGCTGGTCAGGGGCACGGTCGGGGACGGTCCCGGGCTGGAGCTGCTGGCCTGGACGGACAGGATGGACCTGCCCGACCCGGAGACGCTGCTGGCCGACCCGGCGGCGGCCGTTCTGCCGGAACGGGGTGACCTGCGCCAGGCCGTACTCGACGGGGTGGTCGAGGCGGTCAGGAGGCGGCCTGAACGGGCCAGGTGGGAGGCGGCGTGGGCACTGCTGGCCAGGGCGCTGGAGACCGGGGCCCCTGACCTGGTGGTCGTGCCCGCGTCCACGCTCGCCGCGTTGCGTCACGCCGACTGGGAGGTCCCGGCGTCGATCGAGAGACTCGCCGGGGTGGTGTCGCTGAGCGGGCAGGCCGACAGGGCGGCGGCACGGATCACCGCCGTCGCGGGGCGGGGCCGATGACGTCCGGCGCGACGGGGACGCTGGACCTGGAGAAGCTCTTCGCGGCCCGGCTGCTCGCCGTCCGGGCCCGGCCCTACCTGGCGACGGCGCTGTTCGCGCTGCACCCGGTCGAGTCACGGCGGGTGCCGACGATGGCCGTCGACAGGTACTGGCGCTGCTACGTCTCGCCGCCGTTCGTCGCCGCGACCTCCGTGGAGGAGCTGGCGGGCGTGTGGGTGCACGAGGTCTCCCACCTGCTGCGCGACCACCACGGACGCAGTGACCGGGTCGCCGTGGAACGGGGCCTGACCGGGCCGGGGGAGCGGCTGCGGATGAACATCGCCGCGGACTGCGAGATCAACGACGACGTGTACGGGGACGGGCTGGTCAGGCCCGAGGACGCCGTCGATCCGAAGGCCCTCGGGCTGCCCGAGGGCAAGCTGATGGAGGACTACCTGCGCCGGTTCACGCTGGGGCCGTACACGCAGGGGCTGGTCTGGCTGGACTGCGGCAGCGGGGCCGACGGGCTGGAACGGGAGTGGGAGCTCGGGCCGGACGGCGCGTACGGGCTCAGCCCGCAGGAGCGGGACGCGGTGCGTTTCCGGGTGGCGGAGGGCATCGTCGGCCGTCCCGGTGACGCCCCGCAGGGGTGGCGCAGGTGGGCCGAGGAGGCGTTCCACCCGCCGCAGCCGTGGCGCGAACTGCTCGGCGCCGCGGTCCGCTCCGCGCTCTCCGGCCCCGGCGCGGGTGAGGACTACGTGTACGGCAGGCCGTCGCGGCGCTCGACGAGCCTGCCCGGCGTCGTGCTGCCGAGCCTGCGGCGCAGACCGCCCAGGGTGTCCGTGGTCGTCGACACCTCGGGGTCGGTCAGCGACGCCGAACTGGGCGGCGCGCTCGTGGAGATCGCCGCGATCGTCCGGGCCGTGGGCGGCAGGCGTGACCTGGTCGGCGTGCTGTCGTGCGACGCGGCGGTCCAGGCCGTGCACGGGCTGTGCCGCGCGGAGGGGATTCCGCTGGTCGGCGGTGGCGGGACGGATCTGCGTACAGGCTTCGCCGGAGCGTTGCGGACGAGGCCCGCGCCGGACGTCGTCGTGGTCCTGACCGACGGGCAGACCCGCTGGCCGGAGGTACGGCCACCGTGCCGGACGGTGATCGGGCTGTTCTCCAGGAGGGGGCGGCTTCGCTCGTGGGAGGAGGACGACTCCTTCTACGTGCCGGATCGGCCACCCGAGTGGGCACGGGTGGTGACCATCGGCTGACCCGGTCGTCGCCGGCCGGGCCTGCGCGGGGCGACCGGCTACCCGCACGGGTAGCCGGTCCAGAGGTCCTCCGGGATCGTACGGCGGGCTACTCGGCGGCGCTCAAACGCACGGGGAGTTCCTGGTGGCCGTTGCTGATGAGGCTGGGGACCGGCCGCAACGTGTCGGCGGGCGCCGCGAGCGACATGGCGGGGAAACGCGCGAAGAGCTGCCGCAGGGCTTCGGCGACCTCAAGGCGGGCAAGGGGGGCGCCGAGGCAGAAGTGCACGCCGTAGCCGAACGTCAGGTGGTCCTTCGCCGCCCGGGTGACGTCGAAGGTGTCGGCGTCCTGCCCGTGCCAGCCGGGGTGGCGGTTGGCGGCGCCGTACGCGGCGAGGATGGGGTCTCCCGCGGCGATGACCTGCCCGCCGGGCAGTTCGATGTCGGTCACGGCGAAGCGCAGCGGCAGGTATTTGATGGCGGGTTCGGCGCGGAGGGTCTCCTCGACGACGTCCTCCCAGGTGGCCCGGCCCTCGTGGACGAGGTGGAGCTGGTCGGGGGAGGTCAGCATCGCGAAGACGGCCTGGTCGATGACGTTGACGGTCGTCTCGTACCCGGCGCTGATCATCAGGATCATGGTGTCGCGCAGTTCGGCGTCGGTGAGGCCGGTGCCGTCCGACTCCTCGTCGCGCGCCGCGATGAGGAGGGAGGTCATGTCGTCGCCGGGGTTGTCGCGTTTGTCGGCGATCAGCCGTTCGATGGTCTCGAAGAGCAGCGCGGTGTTGGCCTGGGCCTGCTCGGGGGTGAGGGTGCTGTCGAAGATGTTGTCGACGAGCTGCCGGAAGTCGTTGCGCCGTTCCTCGGGGACGCCCATCAGGTGACCGATCACGGCGATGGGCAACGGGTAGGCCAGCCGCTCGCGCAGGTCGACCACCTGTCCCGGGGGAACCGCGGCGAGGTCGTCGACCAGCCCGGTGACCATGGCCTGGACGGTCGGCCTCAGCTCGGCGATGCGACGCGCGCTGAAGGCGGGGGCGATCATGCGGCGTAACCTGCGGTGGTCGGCGCCGTAGGCGGTGAACATGTTCTGAACCCCGATCCACAGGGCGAGCGGCCAGGTCTCCATCGTCCGTTGGAAGGCCGGGTAGTGAAGGCGGCCGTCCTTGGAGACGTCGGGGCTGGTGAGCAGGGTCCTGAGCAGGGCGGGGTCGGTGACCGCCCAGACGCGCAGGCCGAGGACGTCGACCGGGGTGGCCGGGCCTCGGTCCCGCAGGGCCCGGTACTCGGTGTACCGGTCGGCACCGGCGGGGTCGATGACGAACGGGAGGGGGTGGGACACGTGCCTTCTCCTAACGGTCGCGACGGCGAAGCACACTGAAGATCGATTCTCCGCGCACAGTTGACAGGGCAGCCCGGCCATCTGTGACAGAGGACCGCTCAGTACATCCCCCGACCGGCGGGAAAGGCCACCGTTCCCCTCCAGGACGATCTTCACCGTGGCGAGGGCCCACGGAACAGGTCCTCAGGCCTGGGGGCCGGGGGGATCGACGATGAGCGTGTAGTCGACGCCCGTGCGGAAGTCGTCGGAGGAGCCGCGGATGGTCAGGGTGTGGCGGCCGGGCTTCAACGGTCGCAGCCGTACCCAGATGCCGCACGCGGGGGAGAGCATCCTCCCCTTCCGGCCGGTCAGCGGGTTGCCCGCGACGCCGGTTATGGCGACGCGGCCCTCGGTCAGCCGTTCGGACGCGACCGGCGCGCCGTCGAGGACGGCCTCACCCTTGGCGGCGGCCATGAACCTCCGGCACTCGGCCCTGGTGGCGGTCCGGTTCACCAGGGGGAACACGATCGGCCGTCCCTCGGGAACCTCGCATGTCCGCCGGGCCGTACCGCCGAAGGTGCCGGCGAGGAACCACACGTCCTGCGGCTGGTTCCGGTGGCAGAACCGTCCGCTCGGGTCCGTGACCGGATTCGTGTTCTCGGGCTCCGAGGACGCCCAGGTCCACCAGCGTCCCTGGATCGACGTCTCCGCCCCGGCTCCGCGAAGCCCGCAACCGGCGACGAGCCCAAGGACCAGCAGAAGGAACGGAACGGATCGGAGGGGCATCCCGGAATCATAGGACTCCGGATCTCGGGCCGGCGGTGTCGTCCGTGACGTTGGTTTCTTCGGGAAGAGCGCGGTGCCCGCTGGGTGACGTTCGGCGAGGGCCGTCCCCGATGTGGGCGCTCGCCGAAGGTCAGAACGTGTTCGCGATCTCGCCGACCAGGAAGGAGCCGAGCTCGACGAGGCGGTCCTTGGGCATGCGGGAGGTCGGTCCGGACAGGGCGATCGAACCGATGCACCTGCCGTTGTTGTTCAGGGGGGCCGCGACGCAGGACGCGCCGACGAGAGTCTCGTCGATGTCGAGGGCGTAGCCGAGGAGCCGGGACTCCTCGACCCGTTGGCGCAGGTCGAGCGGGCCCTTGGCGGCGCGGTCCGTGCCGCCCGAGTAGCTCAGGGTGCCGAGGACCTCGTCGAGGGCGACGTCGTCGAACGTCGACAGGTAGGCCCTGCCGACCGCCGAACAGTGGATGGGCCGTACGGTGCCGAGCCGTTCGCGCAGGGTGAGCACCTCGGACGAGGGCTGGTACTGCACGTAGACCATGTTTCCGCTGGCCGGGGCGGCGAAGAGGGAGGCCTCGCCGGTCCCGCCGGTCAGCCGCTTGAGCAGCGGGCCGACCTTCTCTATCAGCTGTTCGTGCGCGGGATGGTTGACGATCAGCCCGTAGAACCGCTCCGGGCGGATGGTGAACTCCTTGGTGGCGTCGTCGCGGGCGACGTAGCCGGCGTCCACGAGATCGCCAAGTATGCGCAGCGCACTGCTGCGGTTCACGTTGACCAACCGCCCTACCTCGGCCGCCGTCGCAGACTTGGTGGCCAGTTGCTCAAGAACCATGAGACCGCGCCTGATGTGCGACATGCTCCCGAGGTCGCTGTTGTCCCGTGATGGATTGTCTGGCATAGAGAAATTCTCTCCTTACCAAGATCCTGGACTGACCGTCTTCTCGGAATCTTCTCAGTGTGGGCAGGGGTGCGCCGCGCACTGAGGTGTGTTGCGCTGCCGACAACATAGCACGCTCAAGTTGGGCCAAGGAAGCGCCCGATTTCGCAGCTGGACCGGTCCAAGGTGCCGGATCTGTACTGTTTCACCCCTGGTTGACCCCTTGACACGCCTTGCGGGGCTGCCTAAGTTCGTCAGCCATACGCGTTGCATTGATTGCAACTTTACCGAGGAGTTGAGGATGTCCGAGGTGTCGGAGGGCGTCCAGGTCGTCGACCAGGTCGCGACGGGCGGTGAGGTTGAGCTGGACGGCCTGTCGAAGAAGTACGGGACCGTCGAGGCGGTGCGCGGTGTCTCGCTGAACATCCGACGCGGTGAGTTCCTGGCGATCCTGGGTCCCTCCGGTGCGGGAAAGACGACGCTGCTCAACATGCTCACCGGCTTCGAGGAGCCGACGAGCGGTGCGATCCGCATCAACGGCCGGGACGTCGCGCGGCTGGCGCCGCACAGACGCGAGATCGGCGTCGTGTTCCAGCACTACGCCCTGTTCAAGCACATGACCGTCGCCCAGAACGTGGGCTTCCCGCTGCGGATGCGGCGGATGCCGCTCCGGGAACAGCGCGGCCACATCCAGCACGCCCTTGAGCTGGTCAAACTTGAGGACTACGCGACCCGCTTCCCCGACCAGCTCTCCGGCGGTCAGCAGCAACGGGTCGCGCTCGCCCGCGCGATCGTGTTCCGGCCCGCGCTGCTCCTCATGGACGAGCCGCTCGGCGCGCTCGACAAGCGGCTGCGCGAGCACATGCGCGTCGAGATCAAACGCCTCCAGCGCAACCTCGGCGCGACCGTCATCTACGTGACCCACGACCAGGGCGAGGCCCTCACCATGGCCGACCGCGTCGCGGTGATGAACGACGGTGCCGTCGAACAACTCGGCACGCCGACCGACCTGTACGAGAGACCCGCGAGCGCCTTCGTGGCCGACTTCGTCGGGGAGACCAACTTCTTCACAGGCCGTTCCGTCCTCGACGCCGACGGCCAGGTCCGGGTCGTCCTCGACGGCGACTCGTCGCAACACCGCCGTGAGGTGGCCAACGCGGCCTCGCTCAGGCCCGACCGGGGCGTCGAGGTCGGGGTCCGCCCGGAACAGGTCTCGCTGCTGCCCCCCGACGGCGCCGACGGCACGGGCGCGCAGGCCGTACCGGGTGTGGTGAGCGAGGTGCTGTACGAGGGCGCGACGGCGCTGCACGTCGTCGAGACCGCGATCGGGAACCTCAACGCGCGCCTGTCGTTCAGGAACCTCACCGAGACCAGATGGGCCGTCGGCGACCGGGTCGCCGTCCACTGGGACCCCTACGCCGCACGCGGCTACCACGCGGACGGCCGGCGGTAAGCCGCGGGCCAGGACGCGTCAGAGATGTGCAAGACAGAAAGGTTCGGCTGATGAAGTTCTCCCGGAAGACCGTGCTGGGGGCGGCGGTGACGGCCGGAGCCCTGCTCACGACCACCGCCTGTGGAAGCGGCGACGACACCGGCGGTGCCCCCTCCGCCGGTACGGTCGTCGTCCCCGACCCCGGTGGTGACCTGGGCAAGGCGATGAAGAAGGCCTTCTTCGACCCGTTCGAGAAGAAGACGGGGATCGACGTCGTGCTCAGCCCCGGCGAGTTCGACGCCGCCGTGGTGCTCACGGGCGTCAAGGCCGGTGCCCCCGCCTTCGACCTGGTGAACATCAACGGCGCCGTACTCCAGCGGTTCCGCGACGGCGCCGCCCTCGAACCGGTCGACTACACGCTGTGGAAGGCCGGGGACCGCGAGAAGATCTCCCCGGTGAAGGCCGCCGACGACGCGGTGCCCGCCTACTACATCTCCGTCGTCCCGGCCTGGAGCACCGCCAAGCTCGGCGACCAGGCGCTGACCTCGTGGGCGGACTTCTGGGACGTCGCGAAGTTCCCCGGGAAGCGGACCCTCGCGCCGGGCGCCTGGGGCGCGGGCGGCGCGACGTTCGAGATCGCGGCACTGGCCGACGGCGTCGCGCCGAAGGACCTCTACCCCATCGACTACGACCGGGTGTTCGCGAGCCTGGACAAGCTCAAGCCGAACCTCGTCAAGTACTGGGAGACCGGCGCCGAGCCCATCCAGCTGCTCACCGGCGGCCAGGTCACGGTCGCCAGCGCGTGGAACGGCCGGGTCGCGGGCGCCAAGGAGAAGGGCGTACCGGTCGCGAGCACGTGGAACCAGTCGATCCTGCAGTACGACAACTGGGCGATCCTCAAGGGCGCCAAGAACGCCAAGAACGCGCAGAAGCTCCTGGCCTTCATGATGGAGCCGCAGGCCCAGGCGGACTTCGCGAACGCGATCACCTACTCGCCGGCGAACTCGGCGGCCTTCGACCTGCTCCCCGAGGACCGCGCCGCCCTGCTGCCGACGTCACCGAAGAACGTCGCCTCCGCCGTGACCCAGGACTACGACTGGTGGACCGCCACCGCCCCCGGGTCGACCAAGTCCAATGAGGAAGTCGCCATCGAGCGCTGGCAGGCGTGGGTCTCCAAGTAGCCCACGGCCCGTCCGCGATCGAGACGACCTCGACCTAGGAGATCCATGTCGGTCGACAGCTCCCCGGAGCGGTTCACCGGTGATCCGGCCGCCCCCCCACGGCACAGGCCGGATCGCCGGTGGCTCACCCTGGTTCCGCTCCTGGCGGTCCTGATCCTGCTGTTCGTCGTCCCGCTGTGCTCACTGCTGGTCGACAGTTTCCGCGGCGGGCAGGGACTCACCCTGGAGAACTACCACGAGCAGGTGACCTCGCCGGTCTTCTGGCGGGCGATGCGCCGCACCCTGGTCATCGCCGCGCTCTCGACCGGCATCTGCGTCGCCCTCGGGTACTGCATGGCCTACGCGCTCACCCGGATGCCCAAACGGCTGCGCGGCGCGCTGATGGTCGTGGTGCTCGTGCCGTACTTCACGAGCATCCTGATCCGCTCCTACGCGTGGATCGCGATCCTCGCCCCCAGCGGGCTCGTCGCCAAAACGCTCGCGCTTGTCGGCATCGACAACCCTCCTGACCTGGTGTTCAACCAGACCGGCATGCTGATCGGCACCGTGCAGATCCTGCTGCCGCTGGCGCTGCTGCCGATCTACAGCGTGATGAGCGGCATCGACCGCGCCGCCGTACGGGCCGCGCAGAGCCTGGGGGCCTCACCGGCGGTCGCGCACTGGCATGTGTACCGGCCCGCGACCTCCTCGGCGGTCCTGGCCGCCGCCGCCCTGGTCTTCATCAGCACCCTCGGCTTCTACGTGACGCCCGCGCTGCTCGGCGGCCCCGGCGACACGCTCATCGCCCAGTCCATCCTCGTCCAGTTCTCCAACCTCGTCGATCCCGCCGGGGCCGCGGCGCAGGCCGTACTGCTCCTGCTGGTCGTCCTGGTGCTGTTCGTCGTCCTCTTCCGCTACCTCGCGCCCTCGCTCTCCATCGGGAGCACCGCCGCGAGCCCCCGCCGGGAGTCCGCGAAACAGGACGAACGGTATGAGCGGCTGCGTGACCTGCGTGCCCGGGTGCTCGACACCGTCCTCGGCGTCGTCGGACGGCTGCGCCTGCCCATCCTGGTCGGCGGCTGGCTCGTGGGCGCCGCCCTGCTGGTCACGCCGCTGGTCGTGGTGGCCATCTGGTCCTTCAGCGACGCGACCTACCTGATCTTCCCGCCGGAGGAGTACTCCACCCGGTGGTTCGCCGACTACCTCGCCGACGAGTCGTGGATCGGCTCGACCTTCCTCAGCCTGGGCATCGCCTCGCTCTCCGCGGCGATCGGCGTGGTCATCGGCGGTCTCGGCGCCTTCGGTCTCGTACGGGGTCCACGGCGCTCGCGGGTGCCGGTCGCGGTCCTGGTCGCGATGCCGATGATCGTCCCTCCGATGATCTACAGCCTCGGGTTCTTCGTGCTCGTGGCGCCGCACGGCCTCGTCGGCACCCCGCTGGGCCTGGTCCTGCCGTACGTGGTGCTGGGGCTGCCCTTCGCGGTGTCGATCACGGCGGCGGCGCTGCGCAACCTCGACGTGCGGCTGGAGAACGCCGCGCGCAGCCTGGGCGCCGGACCCCTGTCGGTACTCAGACACGTCCTGCTGCCCGCGCTGCGCCCGGCGCTGGTCAGCGGCTTCGTGTTCGCCTTCCTCGCCGCGTTCGACGACGTCGTCGTCGCGACCTTCATGTCCGGGCCGACCGCGGTGACGCTGCCGCTGCGGATGTTCCAGGACATCAAACTCGAAGTGAGCCCGAGGACAGCCGTCGTCGCCGTCGTCCTGCTCGGAGCAGGGGCGGCCGCGGTCCTCCTCCGGTTCGTCATGGCCTGGCTCGTGCGCGCCGTACGGGTGGCGCTGAGCCGGATGGGAGCCTCATGAACACCCCCTCGGTCGTCGCGGAGATGACCTCCCCCTACGTCGAGAACCAGGAGTTTCCCGGCATCGTCTACCCGACCTCGGTCACGGCGACGCTGGCGGCCTTCCGCCGGTCGTTCCCCGACGCCGAACGGCTCGCGCCCGAGGAGGACGGCGGCGCCGCGGCGCTGACCGTGCACAGCCCCGAATACGTCGACTTCGTCAAGGAGGGCAGCGGACGGCAGGAGGGGTCCACGAAGTTCCCGCTGAACGTCGTCGCGGTCCCCGCCCTGAAGGTCTCCGAGCCGCGCACCTTCGTGGGACGGCACATCCAGTACTTCTTCGACGAGATCACCCAGGCCACCCCCTCGGTCTGCCAGGGGGCACTGCACAGCGCGGCGGCCGCCCAGCAGGGCGCCCGCAGGCTCGCGCGGGCCGACCGGTCCTCCCCGGGGCTGGTGCTCGTGCCGTCCCGCCCCCCGGGCCACCACGCCCTGCCCACCGTGGGCGGCGGACTGTGCGTGTTCGCCAACGCCGCCATCGCGGCCCGCGAACTCTCCCGAAGCGGCCGGGTCGCCGTGCTCGACATCGACCAGGACCACGGCAACGGCACCCAGGCCGTGTTCTACGACGACCCGTCGGTCCTGACCGTCTCGATCCACGCCGAGGGCTGGCCGCACGTCGCCGGGTTCGCGGAGGAGACCGGTGGCCCCGGCGCCCCCGGCGGCAACCTCAACCTGCCGTTGCCGACCGGTTCGGGCTTCGACGCCTACCTGCCCGCGTTCGAGACGGCGCTTGAGGCGATCACCCGTTTCGAACCCGACCACCTCGTCCTGGCCCTGGGCTACGACGCCCACCGGGAGCAGGGGTTCGGGCTGCTGCGCCTGGACGTCGCGGACTTCGGCGTCCTCGGCCGCCGCATCGCCGGGCTGCGCCTGCCGACGCTGGTGACCACCGAGGGGTGCTACGGCTACTACGACTCGACCGCCGAGGCCGCCGACGCCTTCTTCGCGGGGTGGGCCGAGGGATGGCGGTGAGTGCCACCATGCGCGCCGCGCTCCTGACTCGCGTCGGCGGGCCGCTGGAGATTCGCGAGGTTCCCGTCCCCGAGATCGGGCCGGACGAGGTCCTGGTACGGACTCTGTCCAGCGGCGTGTGCCGTACCGACCTGCACATCCAGGACGGCCTGGCCTACGTGCCCGGACTGCCGCACATCATGGGCCACGAACCCGCGGGCGTCGTGGTCGAACGCGGCCGGGACGTCTCCGGGGTCGAGATCGGCGAGGTGGTCGTGCCCCACCTGTTCGTCGCCGAGCGGGAGTGCCGCTTCACCCGGGCCGGGGCCGACGCGCAGGCGCTGCACCTGCGGGGGATCATCGGTGTGACGCTGCCGGGAGGCTTCGCGGAGTACTTCGCGGCCCCCGCGAGGAACCTGCTGAGGGTTCCCGAAGGCCTCGACCCCAGGATCGCCGGGCTGTCGAGTTGCGCGGTCGTCACGGCGGTGCACGCCTACCGGCGCGGCACCGTGACGCCGGTGCGGACCGCGGTCGTGATCGGCGTGGGCGGCATCGGGCAGATCGTCCTCCAGCTCCTGGCCGGTGCCGGGATCTCCGCCGCGGCCGTCGACGTGCGGCAGGAGAACCTGGCGCTCGCCGTACACAACGGGGCCGAGTACGTCGTGCCCGCGTCGTCGGCGGACCGGGTGTCCGCCCTGTGCGCCTGGGCCGGGTCCCGGGCCGGTGACGAGGGCCCCGCCGACGGCGCTGACCTGGTGATCGACCTGGTCGGAACGTCGGAGTCCATGGCCGACGCCGCGCGGTACGTACGCCGCAGGGGCCGGATCGTCGTGGTCGGCGAGGAGCCCGACCTCCCCGGCGTCAGCTCGACGGTCCTCGCCCAGCGCGAGCTGGAGATCGTCGGCTCGCGCAACGGCGACAGGAAGGACCAGCACGACGCGCTGCGGCTGCTCGCCGAGGGCGCCATCACCCCGGCACTGGACGAGGAGTACCCCCTCGACCACGCCAACGAGGCACTCGCCCGGCTGCGAAGCGGCCAGGCACGGGGCCGGGTCCTCATCACGCACAACGACCAGCGAGGAACGAGATGAAGATCGCGACCGACACGTGGATGCTGCGTCCACACCCCATCGACACGGTGTTCTCGACCGTACGGCAGGCGGGCTTCGAACACCTGGAGCTCTCGCCCCGGCCCGACGTGATGCCGAGCTACGGCGGCAGGCGCGCGTCCAAGGCGAAGATCGCCGAGATCGCGACGGCGTCGAAGACCCACGGCGTCGGGATCGCGTCCATCTTCATCGAGCAGGCCTGGGGGAGCTCGGAGGAGGACATCCGCCAGGCGGCGGTCGGCTACTGGAAGCAGACCGTCCAGCTGGCCGTCGACCTGGGCTGCGACCGCATCAACTCCGAGTTCACCGGACGGCCGAGCGCCCCGCAGGCCGGTGAGGCCGCGATGCGCCGCTCCCTGGAGGAGGTGCTGCCGCTGGCGGAGTCCGAGGGCATCACGATCGCGCTCGAACCGCATCCCGGCGACTGGCTTGAGTCCGGCATCGGGGCCGTCGACTTCATCAGGGGCCTGCAGAGCGACCACGTCACCTACCTGCACTGCGTGCCGCACACCTTCTACCTCACCGGTGTCGAGGACGAACGCGGCCACCTCAAGAACGTCAACCGCGACATCATCACCTACGCGGGCGAGACCATGGACCACGTCCACCTGGCCGACACCCTGCTGCCCGGCCGTACCTTCCTCAACCCGGGAAGCCCCGGGGTGCGCAACCACCAGCACCTCGACATCGGGCACGGCGACATCGACTGGGACGAGGTGTTCGACGCCCTGCGTGAGGTCGCCTTCGACGGCGTCCTGTCGGTGGCCGTCTTCCGGCACGAGTCACGGGTGATGGATTCCCTTACCCACAACCTTCGCATCATTCGCGAACGTCTCGAAGGGGGCGTTGCCCAGTGACCGGATCGATACGCTTCGGCGTCGTCGGACTCGGAGAGATCTACCAGCTCGCCCACCACCTCGCCTACCAGCGGGCCGACGGCCTGGAGGCCGCGGTCGTCTGCGACCTGGACCCGGCCGTCGCCGAGCGGACGGCGCGGTCGCTCGGGGCGCGGGCGTCCACCGACTACCGCGAACTGCTCGACGACGACCGGATCGACGCCGTCGACCTCGTGCTTCCGCACAACGTGCACTACGAGATCGCACGGGAGTTCCTCGAAGCGGGCAAACACGTCCTGATCGAGAAGCCCATGACCGTGGACGCCGGGCACGCGCGTGAACTCGTCGCCCTCGCCGCGAGCAAGGGCCTCAAGTTCACCGTCAACGAGAACACCCGGTTCATCCCCGCCTACCAGGCCGCCCTCGACGCCATCAACGGCGACGAGATCGGGGACGTGACCCTCGTCCGCACCCTGATCAGCGGCAACGAGTTCGAACGGCTCGGCAACCCGAAGCTGTGGAAGGGCCGCCAGGACGGCTCGGGCGGCGGCACCATCATCGACGCCGGTGCCCACTCCTTCTACCTGCTGAAGTGGATGTTCGGCGAGGTCGCCTCCCTGCGGGCCATGTCCGACCGGCTCGTGGACGTCAGCCAGGTCGAGGACTGGTCGCTGGTGTGCGGCCGGACGCGCTCCGGCGCGCTCTTCTCCGTCGAGTCCACCTTCACCTCGGGAGGACCGTGGAACGAGCGCCTCGAAGTGCACGGCACCAAGGGCCTCATCGTCGTCGACCAGCACCAGAACCCCCCGGCCATGATCTTCCACGGCAAGCGCGACCACGAGGGGTCGCCCCTGCCCGGTACGGCCTACGAGCCCACCACCTGGAAGTACAACTCGATCGCGGCCGGGATCGAGAGCTTCGCCCGTTCGATCGCGAAGGACGAGCCGACCGCCGTCGCCCCCGAGGACGGCGCCTACGCGGTGCGGATCATCGAACTCGCCTACGAGTCGGTGGCCACCGGCCGTCCCGTCTCGCTCTGAGATTTGTCACCCCGTTCCACAGACAGAGGAGAAACCCCCATGGACCCGCTCGTCATCACCGTCACGGTCGACAGCACGATGTCCTATCCCGGCTACAAGGGCATGCCGGCCATCGAGGACACCGACAAGGTCGGCCAGGAGTACATCGACTCGGTGAACGCGGGCGCGACACTGTGCCACCACCACGGTGTCCACTACCTGGAGGACGCCATCCAGGAAGACGGCAAGAAGCTTTCCAAGATCGACTTCGACGGTTGGCGGGATCTCACCGAGAAGATCCGGACCGTGGGCACCGATCCGATCATGCAGTTCGGCATCGCCAGCGCCCGGCTGCCCGAGAAGGTGGAACTCATGTCGCTCAAGCCCGACATGATGTCCTACGCGTTCAACGTGCACGACGAGTACTTCCAGCCCGACCCGGCCTACCCCGCCAACGAGATGTACTCCCTGCACCCGAGGGACGAGCTCGTCGAGTTCGTCACCGCGGCCGAGGCCAACGGCGTGAAGCCGGAGATCGAGTGCTTCTACACCGGCGCGTTCTGGAACCTGGAGTACGTCCGGCGGCAGGGCCTGCTGAAGGAGAAGGCCTGGGCGACCCTGTTCTTCGGCTGGCAGGGTGGCGCGTGGACGCCGCCGACCCCGGACGCGCTCATGTACATGGTCAACCACCTCCCCCCGAACACGAACTGGAACATCAGCGTCATGGACCCGGTCGCGCAGTGGCAGCTGCTGCCGCTGGCCATCGCGCTGGGCGGCCACGTCCGCGTCGGCTGGGAGGACAACCCCTACCTGCCCAACGGTGAGGCCTCGCGCAGCAACGCCGAACTGGTCGAGGTCGCGGTCACCATGGCCCAGCAGATCGGCCGCCCGATCGCGAACGTCGAAGAGGCCAGGCGCATCGCCGGGGTGAGCAGGTGACCGGCCTGATGAGTGGCGGTACCGCACAGGACCCGGTGCAAAGCGGTACGGCACAGGACCCGGTGCAAAGCGGTACGGCACAGGACCCGGTGCGCGGTGGTACAGCACAGGACCCGGTGCGCGGTGGTACCGCACCGGAGCCGGTGCGTGCCGTACGGGGTCTGGCGCGTGCCCGGCTCGGCGACGGCCGGGTCGTGCTCGTCAGGATCGAGTCGGAGAAGGCGACGGTCCTCGCGACCGAGTCCGACCACCCGGCGGCCGACGTGCTGAGGGAGGCGCTGCACACCGGCGCGTGGCGCGCCGACGGCGAGCCGGTCGTGGCCGGTGACCTCGAACTCCTCGCCCCGGTCGTGAACCCCTCGAAGATCGTGTGCGTCGGGCTCAACTACCGTGACCACGCGGAGGAGTCGGGCGTCGAGCCTCCGGCCAGGCCGCTGCTGTTCGCGAAGTTCCCCAACGCGCTGCGGGCCTCCGGCGCCGTCGTCGAGGTGCCGGAGGACCTGTCCGGCCAACTCGACTACGAGGGCGAACTGGGCGTCGTGATCGGGCGCCGGGCCAGGGACGTCGCCCTGGACGAGGCGCTCGACCACGTCCTCGGCTACGTCGCGGCCAACGACCTGTCGGCCAGGGACGCCCAGTTCTCCGACGGCCAGTGGCTGCGCGGCAAGTCCGCCGACGGGTTCTGCCCGGTCGGGTCGGTCGTGACGCTCGCCGAGGACGTCGAGGACCCCCAGGCGCTGCGCATCGTCACCCGGCTCAACGACCAGGTCGTCCAGGACGGCTCGACGGAGAAGATGATCTTCTCCGTCGCGGAGATCGTCTCCTACGCCTCCCGCTACCTGACGCTCGAACCGGGGGACCTGATCCTGACGGGTACCCCGCCGGGTGTGGGTTTCGCGCGCACGCCCCCGCTGGTGGTGGGGGACGGCGACGTGGTGACGGTGACCGTGGAGGGCGTCGGCGAGGTCGTCAACCAAGTACGCGTCATATGAGATGACCACCCGGCCGCCCTCCAGGGAAGTCCTCCAGGAAGGGCGGCCGGCCTGCCACCGGTGCACCGGAGTCGGTCTGGCCGACCCTTGAGCGGTTCGCCGAAGTCGGGCTGGTCGACCCTTGACCGGTTCACCGGAGTCGGCTGGTCGACCCTTGACCGGTTCACCGGAGTCGGCTGGTCGACCCGTCGGTTAGCCGAAGTCGGGACGGCCGGTCCATCGCCGGTGCGCCGGAACCGGGCCGGTCGGTTCGCCATCGGCCCGCCGTCGGTTCGTTGGAGTCGGGCCGGTCGGGACGGAGCATCGGGAGGTACATCGGGGAGGGACACGGCATGACAGGGCTCACAGCGGGACTCACGGCGGGACGGATCATCGTCGCGCCGGACAAGTTCCGTGGGTCGCTGACCTCTCCCGAGGTGGCCGCCCACGTGGCCGCCGGACTACGCGCCGCCGCTCAGGGGCGGGTGGCCGTGGTCCGGCTCCCGGTCGCCGACGGCGGTGACGGCACCGTGGAGGCGGTGGTCGCGAGCGGGTTCACCCGGGTCGAGACGGAGGTGACCGGACCGGTCGGCGCGCGGATCCCGGCGGCCTACGCCGTACGCGACGAACGGGACGGCCGGGTCGCGGTCGTCGAGCTGGCCGAGGCCTCCGGCCTGCGGAAACTGCCCGGTGACCCGGCGCCGCTGACCGCCACGAGCCGGGGCGCCGGCGAACTCATCGCCCACGCCGTACGGCACGGCGCGCGACGGATCGTGCTCGGCCTCGGCGGCAGCGCCTGCACCGACGGCGGCGCGGGCATGCTCCAGGCGCTCGGCGTGCGGCTGCTGGACGCGGCAGGGAACGACCTGCCGCCGGGCGGCGCCGCGCTGCGCAACCTGCGCACGATCGACACCTCGGGCAGACTGCGCGGCTTCGAGGTCGTCGTGGCGAGCGACGTGGACAACCCACTGCTCGGACCGTACGGCGCCGCGACCGTGTACGGCCCCCAGAAGGGCGCCACCCCCGAGGACGTGGCCGTCCTTGAGGCCGGCCTGACCAGGCTGGTAGCCGTCACCGAGTCCGGCGGCGTCGCGTTCACGCCGGACGCGCCCGGCTCAGGCGACACCGCGCACACGCCAGGTGTGGCTGCCCCCGACGGCGTCGCGTCCGTGCCGGACACGGCCGGGTCAGGCGGCGCCGTACACGCGCCGGGTGTGGCTGTTCCCGGTGCCGTACACGTGACGGACACGGCCACCCCCGGCGGGGCCGTACGCGTGACGGGTGTGGCGAGCAGGCCCGGGGCGGGGGCGGCGGGTGGGGTGGGGTTCGGCGCGCTGGCCTTCCTCGACGCGGAGATCCGGCCCGGCATCGGCTACCTGCTTGACCTGGTGGACTTCGACCGGCACGTGAGGGGCGCCCGGCTGGTGATCACCGGTGAGGGCTCGATCGACGAGCAGACCCTGCGCGGCAAGGCCCCCGTGGGCGTCGCGGCGGCGGCCGCCAGGCACGGCGTGCCGGTCGTGGCGGTCTGCGGCCGGCGTTCGGTGAGCGAAGCGGAGCTGCGGGCGGCCGGTATCGAGGCCGTGTACGCGCTGACCGACATCGAACCCGACGTACGACGATGCATGACC
This sequence comes from Streptosporangium sp. NPDC020072, assembly GCF_040631445.1. Taxonomy (NCBI): domain Bacteria; kingdom Bacillati; phylum Actinomycetota; class Actinomycetes; order Streptosporangiales; family Streptosporangiaceae; genus Streptosporangium; species Streptosporangium sp. NPDC020072. Next base: position 105,569 of record NZ_JBEYAB010000020.1, read on the forward strand.
GAGGCGGGCCCCCTCCTCGAACGCCTCACCACCCGGATCGCCACCAGGTTCGTCACCCCCTGAGACGGTCACCTGACTCACCCCCTGAGACGGTCACCGGACGATCTCCCCGTCCGTCGTCGTTGACGCCGAGGGACGAACCGGTATCGGAAGGTGACCCTGAAAGGGCCGCGAAAGCGTGACCCGGCCGGACCGGGTGCCGTGGCCTCCGGTTCCCGCCGTGGAGCCGGTCACGGACACGCGGGAACACGCCGGGTAAACGGGGGCACGCGGGGCCGTCGTCACCGCCTTTCACGAGTTCGGCCACGTCGGGGCACGCGGAGACACGTGGGGGCCTCGGTCCCACCGCCTCCACGAGTTCGGCGACGCCGGGGCACGTGGGGGCCTCTGTCGAAGGGCCTCCGGCTTCGCCGTACCGAGGTGGCGCGTCCTGACACCTGACGACCACTCGGGGGAGGCGCCGTTTGGGGAAGTGTCATTCGGGGGATAGAAGGATGTTCCGGCCTGTGATGTCCGAACTTGGTCACTGAGTGGCATTCGCCCAGCTCGTAGGTGGTTTCGGGGAGCTGTGCAGGGCTCTGGGAGCCCCCATCGGTGGTGAAAATCGGGTGACATTTCGCGTCAGATGGCGGAATGTTGAGCGTGAGCGATGAGTTTTGTCGGTGGCACCCGTCAGTCTTTGTACGAACACACTTTCGTGTGTCTCACGGCTGGAACGCCAGCAACGACGTCCTGTCCGACAACCCGATTGAGGTTCCGTGCCCAGCACACAGCTCGACTCACCAGTCAAGCCCGTGACCGTCACCAAGGTGCGCACCCCTGCCGTGATCCGGCTGTTGGTGCTCGCCACGTTCGTGGTCATCCTCAACGAGACGATCATGATCAACGCGATCCCGCGGCTGATGAGCGCGATGAACATCACCGCGCAGACCGCGCAGTGGCTCTCGACGGCCTTCATGTTGACCATGGCCGCCGTCATCCCGATCACCGGCTGGTTCCTGCAGCGGGTGTCCACCCGCACGGCCTACACCGCCGCGATGGGCCTGTTCCTGATCGGTACGGCTCTGGCCACCGTCGCGCCGACCTTCGAGGTGCTGCTGGGTGCCCGCATCATCCAGGCCTCCGGGACGGCGGTGATGATGCCGCTGCTGATGACCACGTTGATGCAGGTCGTGCCCGAGGGCAACCGGGGCCGGGTGATGGGCAACGTCACCCTGGCCATCTCGGTCGCGCCCGCGATGGGCCCCACGGTCTCGGGGGTGATCCTCCAGTTCGGCTCCTGGCGGCTGCTGTTCGCCGTGGTGTTCCCCATCGCCGCGCTGATCATGTGGGGTGGGCTGAGGCAGCTCCAGAACGTCGGCGAGCCCAAGTTCAGCACCGTCGACTGGCTGAGCGTGCTGACCGCCGCGGCGGGCTTCGGCAGCCTGGTCTACGGGCTCAGCGGGTTCGAGAGCGGCGACACCCGTACCGCCGTCGGGTTCGTGGTGGCCGGCCTGGTGGCCATCTCCGTCTTCGTCTGGCGCCAGCTGCGCCTGCAGAAGCGCGGCACGCCGCTGATGGACCTGCGCACCCTGCGCCACCGCACCTACACGATCGCGTTGATCATGATGGCGGTGGCCTTCCTGGCGATGATCGGCTCGATGATCCTGCTCCCGCTGTACCTGCAGAACGTCCGTGGGCTCACCGCCCTGCAGACCGGGCTTCTCGTGATGCCGGGTGGTCTGGCGATGGGGCTGCTCGGCCCGACCGTGGGCCGGCTGTTCGACCGCTTCGGCGCCCGGGTGCTGATCGTCCCCGGTGCGATCGGCATCGCGGTCGCGCTCGTCGGGTTCACCCAGGTCACGATGACCATGCCGTTCTGGCTGCTGCTCGGCCTGCACGCGCTGCTGATGGTGAGCCTGGCCGCGACCTTCACCCCGGTGTTCACCCTCGGGCTCGGGTCGGTTCCGGCCTCGCTCTACTCCCACGGCAGCTCGATCCTGAGCACGCTGCAGCAGGTCTCGGCGGCCATCGGCACCGCGCTCGTGGTCACCCTGATGAGCGTGCGGGCCGAGGCCCTGAAGGCGACGGGCGCCAGCGACGCGCTCGCCAACCTCGGCGGCATGCGCACGGCCTTCATCGTCAGCGCGGCGCTGTCCGTGATCGTGGTCATCACCGCCCTGATGCTGCCGGCCAGGGCCGCCACCACGACGGAGCACCAGGCGGCCCACGTCTAGGAAAACCGCCTGGGAAGACCGTCTAAGAAGACCGTCGCCGTGGCTCTTCGGGGGTTCGCCGTCATCGAGCGGCGAACCCCGGAGCCGTTGGCGCCTACCTCCCGATCCGCTGATACCGGCGGGTCGCCAGGGGGACGAAGACGACAAGGATCGCGACCGACCACAACAGGACGGCCGCGATCGGATGCTGTAGGGGCCAGGCGTCCTGCGGTACGGCGGCGCCCGGATCACCGAACAGGTCGCGACAGGCGGCGACGAGCGCGCTGACCGGGTTCCACTCCGCGACGAGCCGCAGCCACCCGGGCATGCCGTCGGTGGGCACGAAACTGTTGGACAGCGCCGAGATCGGGAAGATCATCGGGATGAACGCATCCGCGGTCTCCGGACGGATCGACAGGCCGACGGTCACCCCGATCCAGCTCACCGCGAAACGAACCAGAAGGATCAGGCCGAACGCGGCCAGCGCGGCGGCCAGGCCGTTGTGCGCCCGCCAGCCGACGAGCAGCCCCATGCCCGCCATCATCACGGTGGTGATGGCGCCGACGACCAGATCCGCGATCGTACGGCCGAACGGGATCGCCGAGCGCGCCATTGGCATGGAACGGAACCGGTCCATGACGCCCTCGGCGACGTCCTTGGAGATCATCAGGGCGCTGGCTATCACGCCGGTGACGGCGTTCATCGCGAACAGGCCGGGGATCAGGTACTCGCGGTAGTTCCCGCCACCCGGAACCTCGATCGCGCTGCCGAACACGTAGCCGAACAGCACGACCATGACGGCCGGGACGACCAGCGCGCCCGCCAGCTCTCCCGGCTGGTGGCGGATCTGGCTGAACTCCCTGCCCGCGACCGACCACGCGTCACGCACGCCCCAGCCGAACTGCGACAGAACAGGCATCAGGCGGCCTCGTCGGCGGTGTGGCCCGTCAGCCGCAGGAACACGTCATCGAGTGTCGGTCTGCGCAGGGCGATGTCCTCGACGCCGACCCCGGCGTCGTCGAGCGCGCGGACCACCGAGGCCAGCAGGTGCCCCCCACGGCCGTCGAGCACGGCGCTGATCCGCCGGGTTTCCCCCGTGATGTGCGGGGTGGTGTTCGTCGTCCGCGCGATGGCCGCCGCGGCGGCGGGCAGCGTGCCGGCGTCCTCGACCACGACCTCGATCCGGGTCCCGCCGACGCCGCCCTTCAGCTCGGCCGGGGTGCCCTCGGCGATCAGGCCGCCCCGGTCGACGACCGCGATCCGGTCGGCGAGCCGGTCGGCCTCGTCCAGGTACTGCGTGGTCAGCAGCACGGTCGTGCCCTCCCTGACCAGGTCGCGGACGAGGTCCCAGACCTGGGTACGGCTGCGCGGGTCGAGACCGGTTGTCGGCTCGTCGAGGAACAGCACGGCGGGCTCGACCATCAGGCTCGCCGCGACGTCGAGACGCCGCCGCATCCCACCGGAGTAGGTCCGCACCACCCGGTCGGCGGCCTCGGCCAGGCCGAACCGGTCGAGCAACTCGTCGGCGCGTCGGCGAACCCGTTTCCCCGGCAGGTGGTACAGCCTGCCGAACAGGCGCAGGTTCTCCCGGCCTGTCATCTTCTCGTCCACCGCGGCGTACTGGCCGGTCAGCCCGATCCGGTGCCGCACCGCGGTGGCCTCGCGGACGACGTCGTGTCCGGCGACCCGGGCGGTTCCGGCGTCGGGCCGCAGGAGGGTCGACAGGATTCGGACGATCGTCGTCTTGCCCGCGCCGTTCGGACCGAGTAGTCCATGGACGGTGCCCGTGGGAACCGCCAGATCGACGCCCCGGAGGGCGGTCGTCGTGCCGAAGCGTTTCGTGATGCCGTGTGCCTCGACCGCGTTCTGGGTCATCGAACCTGCTCCCGGTTCTGGGGAAGCTTATGGGTACGGTGTATGCATACGACTGAGGAGTCTAATCACATGGATTCGCCTTCGCCATCGGTGATCTGGGCACGCGTCTCGGCGCCGCAGCGCGCCCGTGAGCGCCCTCTCGACTACGAGATCATCACCAGGGCCGCGGTCGCCATCGCCGACCTCGACGGTCTCGACGCCGTGTCCATGCGCAAGATCGCCGGTCGTATCGAGAGCGGCACGATGTCGCTGTACCGGCACATCAAGGGAAAAGACGACCTCATCGAGCTGATGTACGACCACGTGCTGGGCGAACTCGACCTCGCGGAGCGGCCGTCCCGGGGCTGGCGGGCCGAACTCGCCGACCTGGCCGGGCGGAATCGCGCGCTGCGGCACCGCCACCCCTGGCTCGGTCAGATCGGCCAGCGCCCGACCATGGGGCCGAACGCGGTGCGCGTGATGGAGTACGCCATGGCGTGCGTGGACGGCCTCGGGCTCACCACGGACCGGATGTTGGACATGGTCTCGACCACGCTGCACTTCACCCAGGGGTTCGTCCAGGCGGAACTCGCCGAGGCCGAGGAGCGACGCCGTACCGGGCTGGACGAGGACGCCTGGCGCGACTGGATGGCACCGTACCTGTCACGGCTGCTCAACGAGGAGGAGCACCCGTATCTCGAACGGATCGTCACCGAGGCCGAGCACCCCCACCGGGACGAGGTGTTCGAACGCCGCCTGGAGATGGTGCTCGACGGCCTCGCCCTCAGCCTGCGGTAGTGCCAATTGTCATATAACGACCAGATCTGACGATAGGCGACCAATCATGAGGGATCCATATATTTCGGTTGGGCCGGATTATGCTCTGGGCAGTTCGAAGTGGATCTCCGGAGGTGTCCATGAGGAAGATGACCGTCCGTCGCAAGGGCGCGCTGCGCCTGCTGTCCGGCGCTCGCCGTCTCTGGTTCGAGTGGTGCTGGTAGTTGCCGGTACGGCGGGCGCCCCCGGGTGCCCGCCCCTGCGGCGACCGGCCCGACTGTGACCGGCCCCTCTGAGACCCACGAGGACGGCTACGACTGCCACCGCGACGGCGGGCCGTACGCCGGGGTCGCCTCCTTCCTCACCCAGGTCGCCGCGGAACGGCCCCGCCTGGCGGCCCGCCACCGGGTCGAGCTGCACGCGATCGCCCCCTGGCTCGACCGTACGGCGCGCCCCGCCGCCGAGGAGGAGCCGATCCGCTTCCACCCCGCCCGGCGCACCGCCTGCCTGGCCTACGGCGCGGCGGAGTTCGTCACGGCCTGGGCGGACACGCTCAGGAACCCGGTCACCGTACGGTTCGACCACGTCGGCGACGCCGACGAGACCACCCGCGAACTGCTGGACGCGCTGGTCCGTGCGGAGCCGTCCACGCTGCGCCTGGACCTGCGGGACGGCGGCGCCCCCCGGCGGGCGGCGGCTGAGCCGACCCCCGAGGAGACGCGCAGGGCTCTCGGCGACAGCCTGGCCCGCGGTTTCTACCACCACGCGGCCAGGACCGCCCGGCGCGGGCGCGCGACGGTTACCCCGGACGGCGACCTGCGGCACTGGTGGGCGTTCACCACCGGCCTGGCCACCGCCCTGGCCGCGCTTGAGCAGGCCGAGGAGGCACTCGACCTCTACCACGAGGCGCGCGCCGTCACCGACGACCCGAAGATCACCACGTCGGCCGCCTACTCCACCGCCATGCTGTACGCCAGGCACCTGCCCACGGCCGAGCAGGACCCGGGGCGGGCCAGACACTGGCTGGAACGGGCGCTCGACCTCGCCGCCGAGCTGGACGACCCACGGCAGCGGACACTGTCCACCGTCTTCTACGAGCAGGGACTCGCCCTGCTGGACGCCAGGGACGGCGAGCACGCCCGCGCGCTGCGGCTGATCGACGACGGGCTGACCCGGCTGGCGGCGGTGCTCGGGCCGGGAGAGCGTCCGCAGGACCTGGCCAGGCTGCGCCACAACCGGGCTCAGGTGCACCTGGCCATGGGAGACCGGGACCGGGCCCTGGCCGACCTCGACACCGTGATCGCCCACGACCCGGACAACTGCGAGTACTACGTGGACCGGGCCGCCCTGTACCGCGCGGCGGGACGGCCCAGGGCCGCGATCGAGGACTACGGCACCGCGATCCGCCTGGGGCCGCACCTGCCCGAGGCGTACTACAACCGGGCCGTGCTCCAGCAGGAGCGGGGCCGTACGGCACGGGCCCGCGCCGACCTGGAACGCGTGCTCGCCATCGAGCCGGGACACCTGGACGCCAGGATCGCCCTGGTCAACCTGCTGGTGGAGCGCGGCGCGCTCGACGAGGCCGAGGCCGAGGCGCGGGCCGGGCTCGAACCGGCCCCGGAGGACCCCGCGCTGCTGTGCACCCTCGGGCTGATCCGCGCGGAGCGCGGCGACCTCACCGAGGCGGACGACCTCCTCACCCGGGCCCTGGCCGGGGACGCCGAACTCGTCGAGGCGTGGACGAACCGGGCCGCCGTACGGTTCGAACGCGGTGACGTGGCCGCCGCGGTGACCGACCTGGACCGGGCGGTCGCGCTGTCGGCGGCACCGGTGCCCCGCTACAACCGAGGGAAGGCACTGGTACGGCTCGGCAGACTTGAGGAGGCCGCGCGGGACTTCGCCGACGCCCTCACCCAGCCGGGCCTCGACCGGGCACTGCGCCGTGACCTGCGCGCGGAACTGGCCCGCTGCCGCCGCGCCATGGCGGGATGACCCCGAGGCCTCGTTCAACCGTCGCCGGCGGTGTGCGGCGCGTCTACGCCGACCTGATCGTGGACGGCGACGTCGTCCACGAGGTCTGGTGCACCCGCAACGGCTGCAGCCGCAACTGGTAGGACAGGGCGGTTCGGGTACGGCCGCGCGGCGCGAGGAGAAGGCGCGTCGCGCGGCACCCAGCGGTGGTACGCGGTGTCCAGTGGCGGTGCGCGGTGTTCAGCGGTAGTGGAGCGCCGGGAAGCACTCGGGGAACGGCCGCCGCCAGCGGTGCCCGTCCGGCGGCACGTGCGCCTCAAGATGCTCGCGCACCGGCGGCACCATGGCCTTGAAGAAGCGCCGTGGCGTGGCGCGCGGGTTGGTCTCGGCGAGATGACACAGGGCGTCGGCCCCGGTCAGCAGCGTGTAACGACCCTGGCCCCGGCCGTAGAAGACGTAGGTCGGGGTGCTCCAGCGCCAGGCCGACCTGCCGGTGTTGCGGTTGCGGACGGCGGTGGCGATCAGCCGTCCCCCGGTCCGCCAGGCGGGCAGCGACGGCCTCCCGGTCCGTTCGCCGATCGGCCAGGCGTCGAGCCAAACACGGTGCCCGTCGAAGATCCAGCGCACGTCCCAGCCGTGTTCCCGCAGGATGTCGGCGTGGTCGTCGAACACGGTCGGGTGGGGAGGCCGGTGCGCGGGGCGGTGGTTGCGCGGGTCCTGCCGCGCCTGCTGGACGAGTTCGGCGTACTGGACGGGATACCGCTCGACGAGGTGGCGGTGGACCGGCGCCTCGGCCCGGCGGCTTCGCCGGTCCTGCTCGACCAGCGCGGCCCGGACATGGGTGAGGAAGGTGAGCTTGGACGCCCACTTCTCGCGGGACGCGTCGTGACGGGCCTGGATGAGGTGCGGGTCCGGGACGGCGAAGAGGTTGCGCACCCGCACGGGCGTCACCTCAAGGCCGATCTCGGTGAACGCCATCGTGCCGATCGCCACCAGGGCCTCGTACCAGCGGGACAGCAGCGCCGGATGGCGGAGCGGGTGGCACACCCCGCTGTCCTTGATGTCGTTGCCGACCAGTTCACGGAAGGCGGTCGTGCCCATCGCCAGCATCCTGGCCACCTCCGGAGGCAGGCCGTCGCCGGCCCCGCCCGGACGGAGCAGCGAGTCGGCCTCCTCCCGATGGGCCGCGACGAGCGCCGCGACCGCCGACGCCGCCGCCCGGTCGGTCGTCAGCCCGGCGTGCGCCTCGACGGTGAGACGCGCCTCGACGCCGCGCTGGCGGATGCGGGCCAGCCGCCGTTCGGCGCGCCGGGTCAACGGATCGTCGAAACCGGAGCCGAGCACGTTGTTCCACCACGACAGCTGGTGGAGCCCCTCCTGCCGGATCAGCACGTCCTCCCAGACCTCGCAGGTCTCGGCGGAGGACAGCCAGCGGCTCAACCCGGAGGGAACCCGGTTGAGGGTGGCCTCGGCCACCGCCAGGAGGCTGATGGTGTCGGGATCGTCTCCGTACCGCTCCCGCAACCCCTCGGGGGTGATGTCGGGATCGAGCTGCGCGACGTCGGCCAGTCGCATTCGCGTGCCGCTCACCTGATCTCCTCGCCGTAACGGTAGTGGTACGCGCATGTGGAGTCAGCAGGACGGTACACCGGTGACGGCCGATCACATCGGCGATTAGCGCACACCGCCTCCTTTCGGATCGATCAGGTAATCCATATATCCAGAAATATCGGTGTATCAGCGGGCACTGGGCAGTACCTGGGCCTCGGCCTCCTCAAGCCAGCGGAGATACCAGCGGGCGAACCCGAGGGGCATGCCGTCGTCGTCGAACAACGGCTGGAACCCCTCGTCGCTCATGATGCTGTTGGCCCACATCCGGCCCCGCGCCGGACCCGTGACCACCAGGCCCTCCAGATGGGAGCAGCCGAGATGGCACAGGTGCAACATCCCGATCGAGTGCCGGGGGTCGTCGACGGTCGTCTCGTACCACCCCCAGTACTCCTCCAGGGCTGTCCTGAACTCTTCGGGGGAGCCGAAGTCCGCCTCGCCGGGCGGGCTCGCCGGGTTGAACGCCTCAACGTGGGGAAACGGCTGGTCCAGGATGTCCAGGTCGGTGCGGTCGGCCTCGCTGCCCTCCCACCGCCACCGCCCGGCCACGCGCCGCACGGAAAAAAGGCCGTAGGAAGGCCCCGCTCCGCCGCGTCCCGCCTCCAGCAGGAAGGAACGGTACTCTTCGGGCAGCTCAACCCGGAGCTGCTTCTCCAGTTCGGCCAGTTCACCGGTGCTCAGTGGCGGTTCGAGGTTCCAGCGATGTCCTTCGGAGCCGAACACCGCCCTGGCGGGCCGTGCCGCGGCCAGCCGCGAGAGCCGTTCACGCACATCCGACCAGTCGTGACTCGTCATACCCGGCACCTTAAAGGACGGACGCGTGAGAAATCGGGCCTGCGATCATGGTCGTTTGGTCCGGTACGGCGGAAGGCGGACGCGGTGTCCATGCGGTTGACGCTGGTGAGGATCGACCCCGAGGCGCTGCGGGCCGTACGGGCGAGGCCCGATCTGGCGGGGGAGATCCTCTCGGGGCACCCCCGGGAGGAGGACGTGTTCACGGACGACTACCTGGCCCTCGGCGACTTCGCGGAGGGCAGGGCCGAGGCCGAGCATGGGGACGCGCGATGGGGACGGCACTACCCCTGGCTCGCGGCGGCGACCGGCGCGGACGGTGAACACGACCTGCAAGACCACACGTTCGGGTACGGCCCGCCGTTCGCCCTCGATCCGGAGCGGGTGGCGGAGGTCGCGCGGGGCCTGGCCGGTGAGGGATGGGGTTTCGCCGCCGCCGGGCAGGACGGGTTCGCGGGCCTCGGCCCGTTCTACACGGCGGCGGCACGGGAGGGCGGGGCGGTCGTGGGAGGGGTGAGCTGACCCTCACGGGTGCCGACCCTCACGGGACTCGGTTCTCGTGGGAGCCGGCCTTCGCGGGCGATCCGGGCTCTCCTGGAGCCGGTCGTCGCGGCGGCCGGATCCTCCCGGAGGCGCCCCTCGCGGTCGGGTCGTCCCTCGTGGGAAGGCCGGTCAGCCCCTCCCGTCGCCCCGTGTGTCAGGAGCGCGCCTTGGCGGACGCCCTGCGGTTGGCCTTCTTGATCGCATCGACGAGTTCGGTCTTGGTCATGGACGACCTTCCCGGCACGTCCAGCCGCCTGGCCACGTCGTACAGATGCTGCTTGGAGGAGTTGGCGTCGACGCCTTCGGCGGTCTTCCCGCGCTTGGGAGTGTGCCGGGCCGCCTGCCTGTCGGAGGGACCCTTCTTGCTCTTGGGCTCCCAGTGGTCGCCGATCTTCTCGAAGGAGTGCTTGAGGGCGGCGTTGGCCGTCCGGTGGGCGCGTTCCCCCTCGCCGTACTCCTTGACCGCGGAGTCGTGGGCCTTGATCCACGTCTCCTGGGCCTTCTTGGGAGAGCGTTTGAGTGTCTCGGGCAGTTCCTGACGGACGGGCATGATCGTCACCTCTTCTCCAGGTCGGATGTTGGCCTCATCCGGGCCATACCCCTCATTGCATCCCGAAACATCATTCAATTGCGAAATCGGCGGTTACGTCCTGTTAGCCGATCAGGGGGTGGGGCACGTGGGGGAAATGCCTGATGAACCACGCCAGACACCACCAGAACAGCAGCAGCCGTACCCGGGCAGCAGCGGCGACATGACCCCCGCTCCCCGGGACGAGATGCGCGACTACGAGGGCCGTGGCCTGCTCAGGGACCGGCGGACACTGATCACCGGGGGTGACTCGGGAATCGGCAGGGCCGTCGCCGTGGCGTTCGCGAAGGAGGGAGCGGACGTCGCGATCGCCTACCTGTCCGAGCACGAGGACGCCGAGCACACCCGCAAGCTGGTCGAGGAGGCCGGGCGGCGGTGCGTACTGCTGCCGGGAGACCTCTCCCAGGCCGCCCACTGCGCCGACGTGGTGGACCGTACGGTGAGCGAACTCGGCGGGCTCGACGTGCTCGTCAACAACGTCGCCTACCAGCAACCGGTCGACTCGCTCGACGAACTGGACGACGAACAGTGGGAGTACACCTTCGCCGTCAACATCCACAGCTACTTCCGGGTCACCAGGGCGGCGCTGCGGCACATGGGCGAGGGGTCGGCCATCGTCAACACCTCCTCGATCAACGGGCTGCGCGGCAACAAGACCCTGATCGACTACGCCGCGACCAAGGGCGCGATCAACGCCTTCACCTACTCGATGGCGCAGAACCTGCTCGAACGCCGCATCCGGGTCAACGCGGTGGCCCCGGGGCCGGTGTGGACACCGCTCATCCCGGCCACCATGCCACCGGAGAAGGTGGGCAAGTTCGGCGAGCAGGCGCCCATGGAACGGGCCGCCGACCCCGACGAGATCGCCCCGTCCTACGTCTTCTTCGCCTCCGACCGCCTGTCGTCCTACTACACCGGAGAGATCCTGGCCCCGGTCGGCGGCGAGACCCTCCCCGGCTGATCCTTCGAGGTCATCGGGACGGACCGTAGGAGGAGACGACCAGCCAGAGGGCGCAGAGAACGACCGCGGCCGTCGCGGCGACGGTCCGCACCCTGGCGAGGGACCCGGGCCCGACCTTCAACCGGGCGGGCCGGGCGGTCCAGACGACGAGGAGGGCGGCGAGCAGCAGGTGCGACCGTACGAGGAGGAGTTCGTCGAGCAGGAAGACGTCGAGGACCGGGAAGAGGAGAAGGACCGCCGCGACCGTGGCGCCGATCCACCGTGACAGGCCGGTGGCGTGCGCGACCGCGGCCAGGGCGACGAGGGTGACCGGCAGGCCGATCCTGTCGGCCTGGGTGAACCACTGGAGAGCGGCGCAGAGCCACTGGGGGACGTCTCCCGAAGACCCCGGCGCCACGTCGAAGAAGACGGTGAACGAACGTTCGTCGAACGCGGAGACGGGCCGGTCGCACAACGCGCCCCACGCGGCGGGGAGGACGGCCGCCCACGGGGCGAAGCCGTACCGCCTGGTGGGCAGGGGATGCCGGGCCGCCAGGAGCAGGGCCCCGACGGCCAGCGGGTAACAGACGAGCAGAGGCCAGGGGGAGGCCGTACGGATCTGGCCGGTGCACGGGTCGGGGCCGGAGACGAGAAGGCCGAGAACGAGGACGGCGCCGGTCACGAGGGCGGCGGAGAGCACGGCCCTGCGCGAGCCGTACGAGACGAGGCCGGCGACGACGACCGGCAGCAGCAGGACCCCGAGGAACAGCGCCTCCGCGGGGACGCTCCCCAGCGCGTACGGACCCTCCGGCAGGTAGGGGCTCTCCGAGGAGCAGAACCAGGGGAGGTCGCCTCCGCCGATGCCGAAGGCCGTCAGGACCACCGGCCCCGAGACGGCCAGGACGGCGTAGAGGCGCGATGCCACCGCGAGTTCCGGCATCGGTACGTCCTCTCGGCGTCGACGGGCTTAGTGATCTTCAGCGTAGTGGCCGTCCCGGGAGTCCGTCGCCTACGGTGCTGGGGTGCGGAGTTGGGGGCGGGGGGTTGGGGCGGACGTCGTCGCGGCGGTCGCCGTTGTCGGGATGTTCTGGGCGTTGCCGACGGCTCAGGCCGTCGCCTGGCCGTACGTCGCCGTGGGAGCGGTGCTGGCGGTGGTGACCGCGGGGGCGATGGTCCTGCGTGGGCGGCTGCCGTTCGCCGCGACGGTCACCGCGGGGGCCGCGACCGTCGTTGGCGGCGCCCTGGGGGTCTGCCAGGACCCGATGCTGGCCGCGGCCTGGTGCCTGTATCCGCTCGCGGTCGAGCGGGCGCGCCGTACGCGGGTGGCGGTCGTGATGTTGGCGGCCATGTTCGCGGCGCTGGCGCTGGTCGTCGCCGTTCCCGAGGGGGCCGCTCGCGGCCTCGGGGAACGGGTGGTCATCGCAGTGGCCGCGCTCAGCGCGTCGTGGCTGTTCGGCACGACCACCGGCAGGCAGATCGAGTCCGCGCGGGAGACGGAACGGATGCGCGTGCAGCTTGAGGTGGCGCGTGACGTCCACGACGTGGTCGGGCACGCGCTGGGGGTGACGCTGGCGCAGTCAGGGGTCGTCCTGAGCCTCCCCGACGTCGGGGAGGCCGAGCTGCGCGAGACCCTGGCGGAGGTGGAGACCCACACGCGCCGGGCGCTTGAGGACGTGCAGGCGCTGGTGCGGACGCTCCGCGACCCGGACGGCGGCCCGGGGCCGGGCCTCGACGGCATCGCGGCGGTCATCACCGCGACCCGCGCCGCCGGAATCGACGTCGAGACACGGATCAGCCGGGAACTCGGCCTGGTGACCGGCACGGGGCCCAACCGGGAGGGCGGTACGGAGCCGGGCGGAAAGTTTGGCACCGGGCCTGACCAGGAGGGCGGCGCGGGGCTCGGTCCGGGAATCGGTCCGGAGACGGCCGGGAAGGTCGGGGACGTGGTGGGGGCGGTGGCGTTCAGGGTTGTTCAGGAGGCGCTGGGCAACGTGGTACGGCATGCTCCAGGAGCGAAATGCGTCGTTGACCTGCACCGGGAGCACGACGCCCTGGTGGTCGGGGTCGCCGACGGCGGGGCGCTCGCGGGTCGGGACGCGGCCCGGTCCGCCGGTGCGGGGGTCGGGCTGCGGGGTATGCGTGAACGGGTCCGCCTGGCCGGTGGGACGGTGACCTGGGGCACCCGGCCGGAGGGCGGATTCGCGGTCGAGGCCAGACTGCCCCTCAACGACCAGGGCCAGGCCACGGCTCAGAGACGAAACCAGGCCGGCGTTCAGGGACAAAGCCAGAACGGTGTTCAGGAGCGAGGCGAGGCCGACGTTCAGGGCCAAGGCCGGACTGGTGCTCCGGGGCAAAGCCAGGCCACGGCTCAGGAACAAGACCGGGTCTCGGCCCAGGGGAGAAGTCAGGCCGCGGTTCGAGGGCGAGACGAGGACGGCGTTCAGAGGCGGGGTTTCGAGGGAGGTGATGATGTCCGCTGAGGTGGTGTCGGTCTTTCTGGCCGACGACGACGCGGGCATGCGTGGGGCCTACCGGAAGCTGTTCGAGCGTACGGCGGGCTTCCGGTTCGCCGGGGAGGCGGCCGACGGGCTTGAGGCGGCCAGACTGGTCACCGCGCTGCGACCGGATGTGGCGTTGCTCGACGTGCAGATGCCGGGAACCGACGGGATCGAGGCCGCGCGGCGCATCGTGGCCGACACGACCACCAGGGTCGTCATGCTGACCACCTTCGACCTGGACGAGTACGTGCATCGCGCCCTCACGGTCGGGGCCTCGGGCTTCCTGCTGAAGAACGCCTCCCCGGCGGAGATCCTGCGGGCCGTCCGTACGGTCCACGAGGGCAACGCCATGCTCGCCCCCGAGGTGACGGCGCGGTTGCTCGACCGGTTCGCGCCCGAGCGTCCCGTCGAACGGCACCCCTTCGCCGAGCACGTCCTGTCCGAACGGGAACTGCAGGTCATCCGGCTGGTCGCCAGGGGCCGTTCCAACCAGCAGATCGCCGACGAGCTGTTCCTGAGCCTGGAGACGGTCCGCACCTACCTTCGCCGGATGTTCGCCAAGCTGGGGGTCAACGACCGTACGCACCTGGCGGTGCTCGCCCACGAGGCGGGACTGCTGCGCGAACCCCGGTAACCGTCCGCTCTCGAACACCGTGGGACCGGGTCGCGTGCCGGTGGCCGTCCACTTTCGGGAGACGGAGGCCAAGCGGTCGGGTCGCCGTTCGCTCTCGGGCGCCGTGGGGTCGAGGGATCGGGCCGCGCGTCGGTGGATGTCCACTTTCGGGTGACGCGGGGTCGGGGTGACGGGGAGCACGCTGGACGTCCGGATCCCAGGCGACGCGAGGCGGGCGATGATCGAGGTTTCACGGCTCAGCAAGCGCTACGGCGCGAAGACGGCGGTCGACGACGTCAGCTTCACCGTACGGCCGGGCACGGTGACCGGCTTCCTCGGCCCGAACGGCGCGGGCAAGTCCACCACGTTGCGGGTGCTGCTCGGTCTCGACCACCCGACGAGCGGCACCGCGCTGATCGACGGCAGGCCGTACCGCGACCTGAGCCATCCGTTGCGCAAGGTCGGGGCGCTGCTCGACGGGGCGGGGCCGGTGCCCGAGCGTCGCGCGATCGACCATCTCACGTGGATCGCGCAGAGCAACCGCATCCCCCGGAGCCGGGTACGGGAGGTGCTCGACCTGGTCGGCCTCGGCGACGCGGCCAAGCAGCGGGTCAAGAAGTACTCCCTCGGCATGGGGCAGCGCCTCGGCATCGCTGCGGCGCTGCTCGGTGACCCGGAGATCCTGGTGCTCGACGAACCGGTCAACGGGCTCGATCCGGACGGCATCCGCTGGGTGCGCACCTTCCTGCGGGAGTTCGCGGCCTCCGGCCGTACCGTGCTGTTGTCCAGCCACCTGATGGCGGAGATGGCCGAGACGGCGGACGAGGCGGTCGTCATCGCCCAGGGAAGGATCGTCGCGCGCGGCTCGATCGAGGAGATCACCAAGGGGCACGCGTCGCTGGAGACGGCCTTCTTCGCGCTCACCGGCGGCCAGGTGGGGTGGTGAGCGCCGTGTTCGCAGCGACCAGGGCCGAACTGACGAAGATCGTCACCCTGCGCACGGTGTGGATCGTCACCGGTGTGATCCTCGCCCTGCACCTGCTGGTCTCCTACGCGAACGTGGGGATCAACATCGAGGCGGTGCGCGCCATCACCCCGGACGGCATGATCGAGCTGTTCGCCGACGACCCGCAGCCCGCCAACCGGGCGATCGTCGACTTCCTGGTGGCGTCGTCGTTCCAGATGGGGCTGTTCCTGCCCGGCCTCGGGGCGGTCATCGCCGGACAGGAGTTCCGTACCCCGCAGCTCGGGCAGACGCTGCTCGCGGTGCCGCGCCGGGGGCGGCTGATCGTCGCCAAGACCGTCGCGGCCACCGTCTACCTGCTGTTCGTGGCCGTGGTCGTCGCCGGGGTCAGCACGGCGTTCATGTACGCCGCGGTCAGGGACTGGAATCCGGGCCTGCTGGTGAGCCCGGGAGCCTGGATCGGGCAGGGGAAGTTCGTCGCCTTCGCGGTGCTGACCGGCCTGATCAGCTTCGCGATCACGGTGATCGCCCGCAGCACCCTCACGGGTGTCGCGGTCACCGTCGGGCTGATCGCGGTCACCATGACGCAGCTCCTGGCCGTGTTCTCCCCGGCCCTCGACGCGCTGTTCCCGCTCAGCGCGGGCCGCAACCTGCTGCTCAACCCGGTGGAGAACACGCTCTCCGCGGGGCCGGGACACGCCATGGTGGTGCTGGTCGCCTGGCCTTTGGTGACCACGGTCGTGGCCGCCTTCCTGCTCGCCAGGAGGGACGCGCGATGACGAACCTGCCACGCGACGGGGAGCACACGCGACTCCCACGCGGCGAGGGGAACGGGCGACCCCCACGAGGCGACGTCCCCGCGCGACTCCCGCGCACCGGAGAGGAAACGCGGCTCCCCCGTGACGAGGAGAACGCGCGATGACCGGCCTCTCCGAACGGCGGGAGGCGATCGGGCTGGCCGACCTGGTGCGCGCCGAGTTCACCAAGATCCGCACCCTGCCCGCGACCTGGATCGCGCTGGCCGTCACCCTGGTGGCCAACACGCTGCTGGGCCTGCTCGCGGCCTCCGACACCGTGCGCGTCGCCTCACAGGGAGGACCGGTCGCCATCGCCCAGCTCGGCACCGTGATGCTGGCCCCGGTCTACGCCTTCGTCGCCGTCCCGGTCTTCGCCGCGGGCAGGGAGTACGGCGGGCAGTTGCGGGTCAGCCTCATCGCGACGCCCGACCGCAACCGGTTCTTCCTGGCCAAGCTCCTGGCCGGCGCGGGGACGGCCGTCGTGGCGGCGACGGCCGTGCTGCTCCCCGGTCTTCTCGTACGGCAGGCGGTGGACGGCCTGCCCGCCGAGGTGGCGGCCTATCTGCTGCTCGGCCTTCTCGGGTGTGGTTTCGCGGTTCTGGCCAGGACGGTCGTCACCCCGCTGGCCGTACTGTTCATCCTGCCGATCCTGGTCTCCCCGATGCTCGCGGGCCTGCTGCCCGGCCTCGTACGGCTGCTGCCGCACGAGGCGACGCTGAGCTTCCTCGGCACCCCCACGAGCCCGGTGCTGGCGCTCAGCCGCCCCGCCGGTTTCGGGGTGCTCCTGGCCTGGGCCGCGGTGTTCGTCGGCGCCGCCTGGGTGGTCACCGTACGGCGGGACAGCTGAGGGGCGTCACGACTGGTGCAGCAGGTTCGCCCGGATGACCACGGCGACGAGCGCGTCCCGGCCCGCTCCCTTGGGGAGCCGCAGCTTCTCGCTGACGTACTTGATGTGGGCGTCGACGGCACGCGGGCTGATGGACCGGTAGCGGGTGCGCAGCTTGTCGGCGATCTCCACGGAGGTGGGCAGGCTCGCGTCCATGGTGCCGTTCAGCCTGTCGCGACAGAGTTCGGACAGGACGGAGAAATAGGTTGAACGGCGGTCGAGCAGCGGACGCGGTGGCGGCGACTGGCACATCACCAGACGGTCCTGGGAGGTGTACTGCGGCTCGTAGCCGAAGACGGCCACCTTGGGGGCGTTGGGTGAGGGGGCCAGCTCGATCTGCGCCAGTTCGAACGGGACGGGCACGTCGCGGCGTCCGGGTTCGACCACAAGGTACTGGTACCAGTCGTCCATGTTCGTCACGGTCATCGGTGCCTCGCCGGACAGGTTGCTCAGCGACCAGAATCCGGTGTGGGCGGTGACGCGGCCGATCGCCGGTGGCAGTTCGTCGGTGTCGATGCGCAGGTCGACCCTGCAGTGTCCGCAGCGACAGGCTCCGATCGTGGCGGACTGCCCGGCGGTCAGGCTGATCTGGGTGGCCGTCTCACCGATCTCGGCGGGGCCCTGGATCGTGATCTTCTTGTTCATCGCTTCCCCGTTGTTCTTCATGGCTCCCCGTGCTGATCAAGAAACTCTGGGGTGTGGCCGTACGTCGCTCCTCGGATCGTCTCGTCGGTGTCCTCGGGCAGGCCTACGGAGGAGCCGCCGCGGTGGCGACGCCGACCGGTCGGCTGCTGTGCGAAGCGAGAATCGTCACCTCCCGATGATGTCGTCCGGTCTGGACAGGTCGCAGCGTCCTTTTTGTAGTTTTATGCCAGCCTGAAAACGGGCGAACGGCCGGAGAATTCACCATCAGGCAGCCGAAAATCATCCTTAATGTAAGACATGTGCGCTCATGGCTACAAGGGTGGCCGCAGGGGTGAAGCGGCTGATCGGGGCGCACTGTTAATGGGTGTTCTCAGACGCGCCGGAAGCTGGGAGAACTCCATATCCGTTCGCATTGACTACGGAGAGTCATTGCGGTCACGTGCGACAGTGAACCAGATCACTAATCGGTCGGCACGCGCGCGTGTATCAATGATTTTCCCCAACGGCAACCGGACGACTTCTCGGATCGCCGAGATTACCCCGGGCGGACGGGCGGCTTAGCTTTCTGTGTGGGCACCGGCCGGTGCCGACGCACCAACGACCCACATGAGAGAGGAGTACACCGTGAGTGACTACACCGCGCCCACGCTGACCCGGATCGGATCGTTCGAGGACGTCACCAAGAGCCTCGGCAGCGCCCGTGAGCACGACATCCTCGGCTTCCGCGCGCTGATCGTGATCCACCCGCCGGCGTAACCCGCGAGGGACGGCTGAGCGCGGGCACGGAGCAGCAGACACCTGCTCCGTGCCCGTCCAACCCTACCCAATTCCCATCGACGCGGAACACGATGAAAAGGCCGGGAATTTCGCCATGCCTGTGGTAGTCCTGCCAGACATCCCTTTGCGTCCCGCACTCGTGAACGAGATCGTCGAGCACGCGGGAGAGATCCTGTTCCGACATCCATCGGGATTCCCGTGGATCATCGGCGGCGACGGCCGTGGGATCGTGCGGGCGGGAAACAGGGATATCGACGTCATTCTCCTGGGAAACAGCGGAGCGGCATTCACAGAAAGCGATCTTGCCCGGCTCGTCGGCGACAGGAAAACGGTCAGGGAACTCGATTCGGTCGCCGAGCGGCTCGTCGAGGGCGACCTCCTGCTCTTCGCCAGAGAGAACACGCGCATGCGCTCGCAGGGCCCGCTCCTGCTCACCCGCGCCCTGTGCTGGGCCATGGTCGACGGGGTGCCCCTGATCTCCGACGACCAGCACACGCTCAGGACCCTGGCCCGGCTGCGCCCCGACCCGGCCGTCCTGGCGAGCAGGCTCACCGACGCGGAGATCACACACGCCTACGGACTCAGGAGCGTCTGGGAGGGCGTGCACGTCACCGGCCCCGGCGAGTGGCTCGACTCCTGGAACGACCGCGCCCCCGCCCGCACGGTGTGGTGGCGACCGCCCCACCCCGGCCGCTCCGTGGACGACCTCGCGGAGGAGTTGCGCGGGGCCGTCACCGAGGCGCTACGCCTCAGAACGGCGGGACACCAGGAGATCAGCGCCGACCTGTCCGGCGGCCTCGACTCCACGACGCTCTGCTTCTTCCTCGCCGACCTCGGCCTCAAGCCGCACACGCTCTTCCTCGCCTCGGCCAACGTCGCCAACAACGACCACCGATGGGCGGGCCGCGCCGCCGCGGAGCTGGGCGTCGACCACCACAGCGTGCCGTACGGCTCGGTCATCCCGCACCTGCTGGACGAGCGGACGGGCACGGTGGCCACGGCGCCGGAGGGGCCGGGCATCGCCAACGCCGCGCTGGCCTCGGTCTCCATGATCGAGGAGGTCATGAAGGAGACCGGGACCACGCTGCACCTCAACGGTCACGCGGGCGACGCCCTGTTCGGCTCGGTCTCCACGATGCTCTGGTCGCTGTTCCACTCGCGGGAGAAGGGGCGCTACCGCCGTACGTGGCGGTTCCGGGTGCTCAACCGGCACCCGCTCGGCCAGACCGTCCGGATGCTCGCCGAGCGGGGCTCCTACCTGGACGACCTGCGCAGGATCGCCCGGCACGACTTCGGCGTCCGTGACGAGGGGGTGGCCGCCTACTCCCGCTGGGTGCCGCTGCCGAAGGTGCACCCGGCGCTGACCGAGACCGCCCGTGAACACCTGCGACGACTGGCCGCCGACGCGGTGCTCGGGGAACGGGGAGCCTTCTCCGAGGACCGTACGGTCAACCAGATCCTCGACTACCTCGTGGTGCACGGCAACGTCGTACGGCGGATGAACCAGGCCGCGACCCCGGGCGGGATCACCTTCGACAGCCCGTATCTCGACCGGCGCGTCGTCGAGGCCGCCCTGGCGCTCGGCGTCGGCGCGCGCAGCCACCAGTACCCGGCCAAACCGCTGCTCGCGGCGGCCAGGCCCCCGGCGATGGCGCTCGACTACTTCACCAGGCCGGACAAGGGCGACTACACCGCCGAGGTGTTCGCCCAGCACCAGGCGGTCAAACCGGTGCTGCGAAGGCTCTTCGCCGACGGCTCCGCCCTTGAGGACCTGGGCCTGGTCTCCGCCGAACGCGTCCTGCGCCTGGCCGAGCGGTACACCACGAGCGGGACCGCCTACACCGACCTGGACAACATCGTGATCGCCGAGCGCTGGCTGCGCTCCGTGGGACAGGGGGAGTGACGACCGTGGTTCACCTCAGGCAGGGCCTGTCGATCGTCGAGGTCGAGGACGGCAAGGTCATCCTCGACACCAGACGCGGCGTCTACTGGCACCTCAACCAGACGGCGATCACGATGGTCGAGGAACTCGGCCGGGGCCGCGCCCTCGACGACCTGGTCGGCCAGATCGCCAGGGAGACCGGGGCCGACGCCGAGCGGGTCCGCTCCGACCACCTGGCCCTGTTCGACGAACTGCGCCGCGCCAAGCTCATCGAGGGGAAGCTGTCGTGAACGGCATGCCGAAGGATCCCTTCCCGAGCCCGCCGACGGGATCGCCCGCCATGGAAGGCCTGTCGGCGGGATCGCTCGCGACGAACGGCTTCCTGACGGGTTCGCTCAGGATGAGCGGCCTGCCGGCGGGGTGGTCGTCGTGAGCGCGCCGATCATGCCGCAGCGCCGGGTACGGCTGCGCCGCAGGCCCGCCGTCGCCGCCAGGACCGCAGCGGCGCTCGCCCTGCCGCTGTCCAGGCTCTCCCCGCACCTGCTGCGCCGCGTGCTGAACCTGCTGGTCAGGGGCACCCGGCCACCCGTGGCGGCGGACGTGCTCGCCTGGCGTGACGCGGTCAACAGCGTCAGCCGCCGCTGCGCGGGCGAGGGCTGCCTGCAACGCTCGGTCGCGGTCATGCTGCTCGGCCGCCTGTACGGCGCGCCGCCCGCGTGGAAGACCGGCTTCCGGCCCGACCCCTTCGTCGCGCACGCCTGGGTCGAGGTGGACGGAGTGCCGATCGGAGAGCCCGAGGTGGTGGCGCACTTCCACGCCGTCATGTCGGTCCCCCACCGCTGACCCCCACAATTTCCTGAAATTTCCGGAAACGAGGTCGTATACCGTGACCACCGTAGTCGCGCAGGAGACCGTGGCACCGGACGCCACCCCCGGGTCCGGACAGGCGGCACCCCAGGTCGCCGGGTTCCGGCAGGCGCTGGCCCTGCTGAGGCCGTACCGCCCGAGCATGGTCGTGGCGTTCGCGTTCGGCGCCGCCTCGACCGTGCTCGCGGCGCTGCAGCCGCTGCTGGTCTCCTCGACGGTCGACGGGTTCGCCGGGGGCGTGCCGTATGGGGCGCTGGGGCTCATGTTCGCGCTGCTGGTGGCCAGCGCCACCCTCAACGGGCTCGAACAGTACGTCCTGCAGCGCTCGGGCGAACGCTTCGCCTTCGACACCAGGAAACGGCTGATCAGGCACGTCTACCGGCTGCCGATCGGCGTGCTCGAACGGCGTGAGCGCGGCGACCTCGTCTCCAGGATCACCACCGACGTTTCCCAGACCCGGTCCATCCTCAGTTCGGGACTGGTCGAGCTGGCCACCAGCCTGATCACGGTGCTGGTCTCCATTGTCATGATGGCGCTGATCGACTGGGTGTTGCTGGCGCTCGCGGCACTGGCCATCTTCGTGGTCATCGTGGCGGTCTACCTGATCGGACGGCGTACCCGCCCGGCCGGGTTGCGCGCGCAGAACGCCGTCGGCGACCTGGCCACCGTCGTCACCCGGGCACTCGGCGCGATACGGACCATCCGTGCCACCGTCTCGACCACCCGCGAGGCCGACTCCGCCGTGGAACGGGCCCGCGAGGCCCTCGACGCGGGCTTCGCCGTCGCCCGGCTGCGGGCTGTCGTGCAGACCTTCTCCGGCGTCGCCGTACAGCTGCTGCTCGTCGCGGTCGTCGCCGCCGGGGCGATCCGGGTCGCCGCGGGCTCGCTCACCATCGGCCAGCTCAGCGCCTTCATCATGTATCTGCTGCTCATGGCCACCCCGATCACGGTGTTCGGCGGCCTGGTCTCCCTGCTCGGCGAGGCCTTCGGCTCGCTCACCCGGATCATGGAGATCCAGGCGATGGAGCCGGAGACCGACACCCCGCTGACGGCCCTGCCCGCACGGACGGCCCCCGGCGAGCCGGTCTTCACGCTCAGGGACGTCTCCTTCCGCTACCCGAGGCGTACGGAGAACGGCTCCGACGACGAGGCCTGGGCCCTGCGGAACGTCACCCTGGACTTCCCCGGCGGCAGGACGACGGCCGTGGTCGGCCCCTCCGGCGCGGGCAAGTCGACGCTCTTCGCCCTGCTCGAACGGTTCCACGACGTCACCGAGGGGGAGATCGGCTTCCTCGGCGAGGACGTGCGGCGGCTGTCACGCGACGAGCTGCGCGGGCAGATCTCCTACGTCGAGCAGGACGCGCCCGCGCTGTCCGGCACCGTACGGGACAACCTGCTGCTCGGCGCGCACACCGCGAGCCGGGAACGGTGCCTTGAGGCCCTGCGCCGGGTCAACCTGCCCGCGACGGACGACTTCCTCGACGCCCAGGTCGGTGAGGTCGGGGTGCTGCTCAGCGGTGGCGAACGGCAGCGGCTGGCGATCGCGCGGGCGTTCCTCGCCGACGCGCCGATCCTGCTGCTGGACGAGGTCACCTCGAACCTGGACAGCAACAACGAGAAGGTCGTCCAGGACGTCCTGCGCGCCAAGGACGGCACCCAGTCGATCATCGTGATCGCGCACCGGCTCTCGACCGTGGTCGCGGCCGACTCGATCATCGTCATGGAGAACGGCCGGGTCGTGGCCCAGGGCAGGCACGAGGAACTCCTGAGGATCTCCCCCCTCTACCGCGAACTCGCCCACAACCAGCTGCTCGCCTGACGACCGCCTCGCGGAAGCGCGGCAGACCACAGGGGTTTCCCACGGCCGCGAGTCCGGCGGACTCGAACGCCGGTCGCGGTCAGGACCGGCCGGCCTCACGGGCCACCTTTTCGAGCCGGTCGCGGTAGCGGGCCCACCAGGCCTCGTCGCCCGGCGCCATGTTGTCCATGTCCGCCCGCAGGCCGACGGCCCCGTCGATCAGCTCCCGGACGATGTCGGCGTGCCCGGCGTGCCGGTTGGTCTCGGCGATCATGTGGATCAGGATCAGGTGCAGCGTGACCTCGCTGCGCTCCGGCGGCCACCACGCCACCCGTCCGACGGAGTCCAGGGCGAGCGTGCCGATCGTGGTGTCCGCGTGCGCGCACGCGCGGCGGTAGAGCGCGACGATCCCCTCGCGGGTCTCGCTCTCGTCGGCCCACATGTCCGCGTTGGGTTCGGCCTCCTCGGACATCCACGGCAGCGCCTCGCCGTACGGCCTCCCGAAGGTGTCGCCGAAGTAGGCGGCCTCGACCCCGGCCAGATGCTTCACCAGGCCGAGCAGGTTGGTGCCCGTCGGGGTGAGCGGCCGGCGGGCGTCGTACTCCGACAGCCCGTCGAGTTTCCACACCATGGCGTCACGGGCGCGCTGAAGGTAACGGTGAAGGTCCGTCTTCACGCCTGACTCCGTCATGTCCGGTGTCCCTTTCTGTGGACGTTCTTCACGGTCAGGCGCGCCACCACGCCAGGACGCCCTGCTCGACCAGCAACCCGGGGCTCGGGGGTTCGCGCCCAGATCCCTTAGAAGCTAAGAGAAGTGCAGTTATCATAACTACACTTCTCACGGCTCGGCCGACGTCAGAGGGTACGGCGTGCCAGGTCAGGCCCCGTTTCGCAGGAACTCCCGTGCGCCGCGGAGCCTCGTTCGCAGGTGTCGCCGGGTCAGGGAGCAGTCCAGGCGGACGTCGAGGGGGCGGGGCGAGGGGAGGTCGGCGCTACGGCCGGAGGGCAGGCGGGCCGGGTCCAGGCCGTCGCGTTCCGCGATCAGGAGGCCGAGGTCGTAGCGGCTCACCGCGTCGGCCCCGGCCACATGGTGGACCCCCGAACGGCCGGAGGCGGCGAGCTCCAGCAGGGCCGAGGCCAGGTCGGAGACGTGCACGGGGCAGCGCACCTCGTCGGTGAACAGCGCTCCGGGCGTACGGCCCGCGGCCAGGGAGTGGACCATGGCCTCGTGGGAGGAGCCGCCGTCCCCGACGATCAGGGACGTCCTGGCGATCAGGGCCGAGGGGTCGATCACCTGCACGGCCACCTCTGCGGCCGCCTTCGCCGCTCCGTACGGGGTGATCGGGTCGGGGACGTCGTCCTCGGTGTAGGTGATCGCCCTGCCGGAGAACACGGCGTCGCTGGACACGTGCACCAGGCGCCCGCCGTTCTCCCGGGTCGCGACGGCCACGTGGGCGGCGCCGAGCGCCGTGGTCGTCCAGTCGGCCTGGTCGTAGGCCGCGTTGACGACGACGTCGGGGGCGAAGGACCTGACCAGGTCGGCCACGGCCGTACGGTCACGGACGTCGAGCGGCAGCCAGTCGGCCCCCGCCGTCGTTCCCGGGCGGTTCAGATAGGTCGCGGCGACGACATGGCCGGTGGCGGCCCGCCGTAGGAGTTCGCCGCCGAGAAAGCCGCTGGCGCCTACGATGCAGATTCTCATGGGCCGTCACCGTAACCGGAGACGGTGAGGTGTCACAGACCGGGACGCCGCCCTGTCTTTCAGGCAGGTCAGACTATGGCGAACCAGTCAGGTGCGAACGACAGGAGCAAGACCGTGCCACCAGCCAGCACGTCCGTCCGGATCCGGGTCCGGATGACCGCTCGTGCCATCGACGAGCCGCACCGCGTCTCCAGCCAGCTGGAGCTGCTGTTCGACCTCACCTTCGTGGTCGCGGTCGCGGCCGTCACCGCCCAGCTCGCGCACGCCGTCGCCGCCGGTCACGGCCTCACCGGGCTGGTGCCGTTCCTGCAGGTGTTCTTCGCGATCTGGTGGGCGTGGATGAACTTCACGTGGTTCGCCTCGTCCTACGACACCGACGACGTTCTCTACCGGCTGCTGACCATGGTCCAGATGGGCGGGGTGCTGACGCTCGCCGCCGGGGTGCCCGCCGCAGCCGACCACTCCGACTACGGCATCGTCACGCTGGGCTACATCATCATGAGGATCGGGCTCGTCGCCCAGTGGGTGCGGGCCGGTCTCGAAGATCCGGCCGGTCGTCGCACCGCGCTGCGCTACGCCGCCGGCATCACCGTCCTGCAGGTGGGATGGGTGCTGCGGCTCGTCCTCGCGGACACGGGTGTCCTGCCGGAGTCCGCCTGGCTGCCGGCCTTCGTCTGCCTGGTCGTCCTGGAACTCGCGGTGCCGAGGTGGGCGGAACGGGTCAGGTCCACCAACTGGCACCCGCACCACATCGCCGAACGCTACGGCCTGTTCACGATCATCCTGCTCGGGGAGAGCGTGCTGGCCGCGAGCCGGGGAGTCGCCGGGGCACTCGAAGCGGCGGAGATCAGGCCGTCCTTCGTGGTCATCGCCGTCTGCGCCCTCGTCCTGCTGTTCGCCCTGTGGTGGCTCTACTTCCTCACCGAGGCGGGGGAGGGCCTCAACGACCGCCGCCATCGGTCCTATCTGTGGGGGTACGGCCACTACGTCATCTTCGCGGCCCTGGCGGCCCT
Organism: Streptosporangium sp. NPDC020072; assembly: GCF_040631445.1. Taxonomy (NCBI): domain Bacteria; kingdom Bacillati; phylum Actinomycetota; class Actinomycetes; order Streptosporangiales; family Streptosporangiaceae; genus Streptosporangium; species Streptosporangium sp. NPDC020072. The sequence goes on from NZ_JBEYAB010000020.1 coordinate 131,280, forward strand.
CGGCGCCGGGCTCGAAGTGGCGGTCGAACAGAGCGGGCACGCGGTGGCGGCGTCGCCGTCGGCCCTCGGCTACGCCGTCGCCATCCCGACCGGGGTGTATCTCGCCATGCTCTGGGCCCTGCACAGACTCATCACGGCGGAGCCCGTCATCCGTCCCGTCCCGGCACTGGGCGGTGTCGTCGCCGTCCTGGCGCTGCCCCTCGCGGCGCCCGCGATCGGGGTGGCCGCCGTGGTCGGGGCGATCACGGCCGTCTGCGTCCTGCTGGTCGCGGTGACGATCACCACCGCGGGGAGGGCGTCCCGGCAGGAGGCGGCGTAGCCGTCAAAAAAGATTTTCGCGACGGCTGTCACAGGCTCGGGGGCTGCCCTGTCTTAGCTGGCGACCGGTTGGCACACGGGTGCCCCGGCGGACAGAGGACAAGCGGAAAGGGTCTGCCATGAAGATCGTCGTGGTCGGTGGAACCGGCCTGATCGGGTCGAAGCTTGTGGCGAAACTGAACGAACACGGTCACCAGGCGGTGGCGGCGGCGCCGAGCACCGGGGTCAACACCCTCACCGGTGAAGGGCTTGCGGAGGTGCTGGAGGGCGCCCAGGTCGTGGTCGACGTGTCGAACTCCCCCTCCTTCGAGGCCACCGCGGTGATGGAGTTCTTCACGACCTCCACGGGCAACCTGCTGGCCGCGGAGGCGGCGGCGGGCGTCGGTCACCACGTCGCGGTCTCGGTGGTCGGCACGGAACGGCTGCCAGAGAACGGCTACTTCCGGGCGAAGATCGCCCAGGAACAGCTGATCGAGAAGTCGTCGATCCCGTTCTCCCTCGTCCACGCGACCCAGTTCTTCGAGTTCGTCCGGCACATCGCCGACGAGGCCACGGACGGCGACAAGGTGCGGGTGGCGCCCGTGCGCTTCCAGCCCATGGCGGGCGACGAGGTCGCGCAGGAGGTCGGCAAGGTCGCGGTCGGCTTGCCGATCAACGGCAGGATCGAGATCGCCGGTCCGGAACGGTTCCAGATGGACGAGTTCTTCCGCGACGTACTGGCCGAATGGGGCGACCCCCGCGAGGTGGTCACCGACCCGCACGCGCGCTACTTCGGCAGCGAGCTGGAGGAGCGGACCCTGGTGCCGGAGGAGGGCGCCACCCTCGGCCGGATCCGCTACCGCGACTGGCCAGGCCGTACGGCGCAGGCCCAGGGCAGGTGACCCATGTCCGAGGGCACGCGGAAACCAGGATCGAACGCATGGCAGACGGCGCTGACCATGCTGCAGGAGGCGGAACCGCCGTTCATCCCGCGGGGCGCGCACGCGATGACCGTGGTGATCGAGTTCCCGCCCGGTGACCCGGGCACTCCGCCACACCGCCACTCGGGACCGGCGTTCGGCTACGTCCTGGAGGGCGAGATGCTGTTCGAGATCGAGGGCGAGCCCGAGCGTGTCGTCCGCGCCGGGGAGGCCTTCTGGGAGCCCGGCGGCGACGTCATCCACTACCAGGACGGCAACAACCGCGACGACGTCCCGCTGCGGTTCACCGTCACGATGCTGTGCGAGCCGGGCAGACCGATGCTCACCCTCGTGGACGAGGACGAACTCGCCCAGCGCGGGGACCGTCGCGCCCCACGCCCCGCCTGACCCGGCCCACACCGCCCGCACGCCGTACGGCGGAGCGCTCGAACCACACGCGGAGGAAAGATGAGCACCCCGAACGCCGAGAACGAGTTCCTGTACGAACTCCAGGCCGAGGTCGAGATCGAACTGACCCAGGTCGAGGCGAGCCACCCCGAGGAGGTGGCCGGGCTGCCGGTCACCGACTGGCTGTTCGACCCCACCGACGCCGAGCGCGAGGAGATCGGCCTGCGGGGTCTGCTCGAAGCGGTCGAGGTGCTGGAGGACGACTCCCGGCCCGGCGGTCACGGTGCCTGAACACCCGGTCCGGGACGGCCGGGGCGTCAACGGGGGCGCCAACAGGGGCGCCAACGGGGGGATCGACACGCTCGACAGCCTCAGGGAACACCTGCAGTGGGCGATCGAGCTGGAACACGCGACGCTGCCGCCGTACCTGTGCGCGCTGTACTCGCTGGACCCGGAGCGCAACCGGGAGGCCGTCGAGGTGGTGGGCAGCGTCTTCGCCGAGGAGATGCTGCACCTGACGCTGGCCGCGAACCTGCTCAACGCCGTCGGCGGCAGGCCGCGCCTCGACACCCCGGAGATGCTGCCACCGCATCCCCGGCGGCTGCCCCACAGCGACATCGAACTGTCCCTGGTCCCCTTCGGGCCGGAGGCACTGGAGATGTTCCTGCGGATCGAACGGCCCGCGCCCGCCGGTGCCGTGGCGGAGAGCGACGGCTACGAGACGATCGGGCAGTTCTACGCCGCCGTCGAACAGGGACTGCGGCTGCTGTGCGACCGGCTCGGTGAACAGGAGGTCTTCAGCGGCGACCCCGCACGCCAGGTGCGCGCGGCCCACTTCCGGCACACCGCCGGGCGGCTGGTCGTCGTCGACGGCCTGAAGTCCGCGCTGACGGCGCTGGCGGAGATCGTCGAACAGGGCGAGGGCCTGGACCACGGCGAGGTCTGGGACGGCGACCGGGACGTCCTCCACCCGGAACGGGACGAGGTCGCGCACTACTACCGGTTCCAGGAGCTGAAGGCGGGCCGCCGCTACCGACGTGGCGACACCCCGCAGTCAGGGCCGACCGGTGAGGCCGTCTCCGTCGACCTGGCCGGGGTGCGTCCGATGCGGCGCGACCCCAGGCCCGCGCCGCCCGGCAGCCCCGCCCGCGCCGCGCAGGAGGAGTTCAACCACACCTACTGCGCCCTTCTGCACCTGCTGGAACAGGCGTTCAACGGCAGCCCGAGGATGCTCTCGGTCGCCACCGGCACCATGTACGCGCTCAAGGCGCAGGCCCAGGCCCTGATGGAGACGCCCGACGCCGGTCCCACCTTCGAGTACGTGGCGCCCGAACTACGCCGGTGGAGCGTCGGCGACCGGAGGCGGATCGTCGTCCTGCGCGACGGCCCCTACGTGGTGTACGGCGGCGTGCCCCTCAGACGCAAGCGGAAGATCGTCTCCGCCGGGAACGACGCGCTGACCTGGCAGACCCACGAACACCTGGAGACCGAGGACACCTACGCGCTGTGCCGCTGCGGACGCTCCTCGTCGAAGCCGTTCTGCGACGGGACCCACGCGGCGGTCGGGTTCGACGGCACGGAGGCTCCCGTCGCCCCGCCGTACAGGGAGACGCAGCACGTGCACGACGGGGTGGGCATCTCGGCCCAGCGGGTGGGGGAGCTGTGCGTCCACGCGGCCTTCTGCGTCGGGCGGACCAGGCCGATCGCCGAGATGCTCGCCGACACCGACGACAGCGACGTGCGCTCCGACATCATGGGCCGCATCGACCACTGTCCCTCCGGCTCCTACAGCTACGCCCTGAGCCGTGGCGGCGAGACGGTCGAACCCGACCTCCCGCAGGCCGTCTCGGTCCTGGAGGAGGAGAACGGCCTGGCCAGCGCGCTGTGGGTCACCGGAGGGGTGCCGGTCACCCGCTCCGACGGACAGCCGCTGGAGACCCGCAACAGGATGACGCTGTGCCGCTGCGGCCACTCCGGCAACAAACCGCTGTGCGACGGCACCCACCGGAGGATCGACTTCCGGGAGGAGCCGGGGCCGCTGTGCGACGGCGGAGCGTAGGCCGTTTTGGCCGGTCGTGTGACGGATCACCGGCCGGCCGGGGAATCAATGTGGACAGGTTGTCGCCGATGCAGCGAAGGCACGGGTGAACATGCGTACGGAATCCCTGGAACAGGTCGCCTCCGCGTTCGTCGAGCTGCGTCCGCGCCTGTTCGGCATCGCCTACCGGATGCTCGGCAGCGTGACGGAGGCCGAGGACATCCTCCAGGAGGTCTGGATGCGCTGGCAGAACACCGACCGCGCGACCGTCGAGAACCCCTCGGCCTTCCTGGCGTTGATCACCACCCGCCTGTCCATCAACGTCATCCAGTCCGCCCGCTCACGCCGTGAGGCCTACATAGGACCGTGGCTCCCCGAACCCGTCGACACCAGCCTCGACCCCACCCTGGGCGCCGAACGCGGGGAGGCGCTCGAATTCGCCTTCCTGCTGTTGCTGGAGCGGCTCACCCCGACGGAACGGGCCGCCTACGTGCTCCGTGAGGCCTTCGTCTACCCCTATCCGCAGATCGCGGAGATCCTCCAGCTCAGCCAGGTCAACGTCCGCCAGCTCGTGAGCCGCGCCCGTAAACGCCTGACCGCCGAGCGCCGCGAGCCCATCGACAAGACGGAGCACCGGCGCCTGCTGAAGGTCTTCCTCGCCGCCGCCGAGACGGGGAACGTCGCCGCCCTCGAAGATCTCTTCGCGGCGGACGTCGTCAGCTCCTCCGACGGGGACGGCATGAGAGGCTCGGCGCGCTTCCCCATCACGGGCGGCACCCGGGTGGCGAAGTTCGTCGCCACCTACGCGCCGCGGTTCTGGCCGGGCGCCGACATCACCTGGGTCGAGGCGAACGGCAGGGCCGGGGTGATCGTCCCCCGCAACCACGGCACCACCTTCCTCACCATCGACGCCTCCCCACAGGGCATCCACCACGTCATGTGGGTCGTCAACCCGGCCAAACTCGACGCGTTCGAACGCTCACGGCCTCGCACGGTCGGGGCGGTGGGACATGGCTGAGGTGAGCGCCGGGACGCTGACGGAGATGCTCAACGAACGTCGGCACCTGATCGAGATCGCCCTGTGGATGCTGGGCTCGGAACCCCTGGCCGACCGGATCGTCCAGGAGACCTACCGCCGCTGGTACACCCTCGACGAGGCGGAACGCGGCGCCATCACGGTGCCCCGCGCCTGGCTGACGAAGGTGGCCGGAGGGATCTGCCTCGAACTCCTCGCCGCCCCGGCCCCGGCTCCCGTCCCCGGCGTCGCCGACCCGGAGCACCGGCCGGAACCCGTCGGCCCCGCGCGTCCGCCCGCCCTCACCGCCGAACCCGCGCGCCCACGGGCCCTCGCCGTCGGTTCGGCACACCCGCGGGCCCTCGCCGAGCACGACCGTGTCGTACGGCGGTTCGCCCAGGTCTGGGGCCTGGGGGAGGTGACGGCACTGCGGGAGATCCTGGCCGGGAACGCGACAGCCGTGAGCGACGGAGGCGGCAAACTACGCGCCGCCGTACATCCCGTTCACGGGGCGGACGCGGTCGCCTGTTTCGTCGTCGCCCTGCTGACCGGCCAGTCCGGCACCGAGGTGACCGCCGAGTCGGTGAACGGCCGGACAGGCCTGGTGCTGCGCCAGGCGGGCCAGGCCGTGGCGGTGGTCGGCATGAGCGTCGCCGGAGCCCGGGTCACCGCCGTGTGGATCGTGCTGAACCCCGACAAACTGCGGCCGTGGCATCGCCCGCTGCCACGGAAGGCGTACCGGTGAACGACCCGATCCTGTCCACGGACCACGACTACGACGGCTCGGCGTTCAAACCGCTCTACGTCACGAGTGTCGAGGTGAGCGGCGGCAGCTCCGCCCACGGCCGGGCCACCGGCCGGGCCCGCTCCGCGGACGGCGCCCTTGACCTGGAGCTGCGGATGCCCGAGGAACTGGGTGGCGACGCCACGGGGCCGAACCCCGAGCAGCTCTTCGCCGCGGGCTACGCCGCCTGCTTCCACGGCGCCCTCAGCCTGCTGGCCCGTCAGCACCACCTCGACCCCGCCGCGATCACGGTCGAGGCGACCGTCGCCTTCGGCCGCGACCCGGCGGACGGCGGGTACCAACTCCGCGCCGACCTCGTCGTCAACTGGCCCGGAGCCACCCCCGACAGGGCCAACCCCCTCCTCACCCAGGCAGCCGCCCTGTGCCCCTACACCAAAATGACCCGCCAAGGCATCCCCACCACCCTCACCCTCGCCCCCTGAGCTCCTGAGGCCGGTACGGCGGGTGGTGGAACGTCGCCCCGCCGTACCTCCTGACGTGCGGCTCGGGCACGCCACCGCGGGCGGCTTCCGTGCGCCGGGGACCCGTCCTACGCGAAATGCCCGGCCTCTCCGAACTCCGGCTCCTACACGGCCCTGTGCGGGCTTATGTGAAGGCTCACGGTCGCTCCGAAACCCGGGACTCACGGTCCGAATGAAGAACCTCGGAAATTTCGGCCCGGACGAAAGTTCCCGGGAATTCCAGCCCAGGTGAGGAGTCCCGACTTCACGGATCGAACGACGTGTGTTCCTGCCCGCCGTCCGAACCGGGACGACCACGACCGGCGACGAACGACGGCTGACCGACCTGACCATCGGCGCCCACCGGGTCCGGCCTGTCTCGGTGGCGGGCCGTCCGGTGTGAGCCGTCGCGGCTCGACCGGCGCGGACCCGGGCCCCGGGGCGTGCTCCCCGCACGTGCGGGGAGCACGTCGGTCAGTGGGACTCGTCGGTCTTGGGGCGGGGGGTGCCGGCTTTGAGCCAGTTGTAGAGGGCTTCGCCGGGGCAGTCGGTCGAGTAGCCGTCGCGGTGGCCCTTGACCTCGTTGCCCGCGCCGCCGTGTTCACGGAGATAGTCGATCGCGTCGAGGATGCCCAGCAGCATGTCGTCGGGCGGCTGGGTCAGGCCGGAGGTGCCGACGAGTCCCAGGACGGCGTAGTGGTCGGAGTTGAGTCCGGCGCCGTTGGCGGCGGGCAGGTGCCCGGCGCCCCGGCCCTGGAAGATCGTGCGGTGCGGGCAGACCACCAGCGAGTAGCCGATGTCGATCCAGCCGTTGCCGTCCATGTGGTGGTCCTGGATCGCCTTGACCGTGGCCACGCACCTGGCGTGCTCCCTGGCCAGGGCGGGATCGACGTGGTCGCCGGTGTAGTGGATCTTGACACCCTTGGTGTGGGTGAGCGTGGTGTAGGCGTCCTTGGGGGGCCTGGCCCCCCAGTCACGGCGGCTGAGCATGCTCATGGGCATCTCCTCTGTCGGTGTTCGGACTCACGGTGTTGCTCCGGATCGCGGTCTGGTCCTGGGGCGAGGCCCCGAACGAGTTCGCAGTGTCGTCCTGAGGTGTCATTCCGCACAGGTTCGCGGTGCCGCTCCAGGTCACGGCCCTGCTCCGAGGCGCCGCCCCGAACAGGCCCGCGGCGCCGTACGAGCCGTGCAGGCCGTACGCGGTGGTGGTGGGCCGGGTCACGCGTGTTCTTCCTCGTCGTCGATGTCGGGGACCAGGCCCACATGGGTGAGTTGCCGGGTCAGTCTGGCGACCTGCCGTTGCAGGGTGCGGATCTGCTCCGCCTGGCGTGCGATCTCGGCCTGCATGCGCATCTGGGTGTCCACGTCGAAGGCGCTCGCCCGTTGGTAGGCGCCTTGTTCGACCTGGCGGAGCGCCGCGCGTTCGGCGGCGGCCTCCTGGTCCTCCGCGGCTCTTCTGGCCTGTCGGGCGGTGTAGACGGTGGAAAGCAGGCCGGCCAGCGCGCCCGCAGCGCCGACGATGACGCCAGGGTCCATTCAGTGCCCCCGTTCTGTTGGCTCGGGCCAGCGCGACAGGCGCAGGATGAGGCTCGCGACCGCCACCTGCACGACGCAGGCCCAGTACGCCTGGGGGATCGCTCCCCTGACGCCGCCCACCAGGTGGATCACGGCCCAGGCGACCAGGACGCCTGCGGCGAGGGCGAAGGCCACCCAGTCGGTCATGGTGAAGGCCTGGATGCCGCACATGATCGCGCAGGCGGCCCAGGGAACGGCCAGCATCCCGAGTGGGGCGACGCTGGCGAGGTAGACGTAGGTGGGGGTCCTGGTGACCAGGGGGTCGGGCCAGGCGAGCCGGATCGCCTGGCTGGCGCTCCACAGTGCCAGGAACAGCAACACCGATCCGCGGAAGCCGACCCGGCGGTCGAATCGGTGAATGAGTCGGCGCAACACGTCAGTGCCGTCCCCGGGGGCCGCTCCAGAAGGAGACGGAGCGTGGTCCGGTCGACATCGGCTTTCCTTTCCTAGGGCGTGCCGTGCACGACGTCTATACAGAGAGTGACTAATGTAATACGGAAAGTACAGATAGCGAGCCGATTCTTGGGCTTCCGGTAAGGGGCCAGTGACTCTTCCGCCACGCACTGCCACGCACCGTGGGCGTCGTGTTTCCCCACCCGTATTCTTGGGCCGTGGGAAGACCGTCACAGCACGATGTCGACCGGCTCCTCGACGCCGCGGTGCGGCTGGCGGCGCAGTCGGGGCCGGGGAGCGTCACCATGGCGGCGGTCGCCCGTGAGGCGGGCGCGCCGAGCGGTTCGGTCTACCACCGCTTCCCCAGCAGGGCGGCGCTGCTCGCCGCGCTGTGGCTGCGCACCGTCGGCCGTTTCCAGGAGGGTTTCCTGGCCGCGACGCACGAGGAGCCGCCGGAGCGGGCCGTCATGGCGGCGGCCGGTCACGTCGTCGCGTGGAGCCGGGCCAACCCGCTCCAGGCCCGTGTCCTGTTGTACGGCCCCGCGGACTTCGGCGAGTCCGACTGGCCGCGGGACGCCCGTGAACGGCTGAGGACCGGCAACCGCCGGATCGAGGAGGCCCTCGTCGCCCTGGCCAGGCGCCTCGGGCCGGGCACGCCGCCGGAGGTCGAGCGGCTGGTGCTGGCGACCGTCGATCTCCCCTACGCCACGGTGCGCCGTCACCACCAGGCGGGCGGCGCGATCCCCGCCCACGCCGAGGACCTCGTCGCCCGCTGCGCGGGCCTGCTACTGGCCCAGCCGGTCACCGGTGGCTGACGACGTTGACGACCTTGCCGTTCGGGTCGAGCACGAAGAACCGGCGCACCCCCCACGGTTCGTCCCGCAGGGAGTGCACGATCTTCGCGCCCCGCGCGACCAGCGCCTCGTGGACCGCGTCCACGTCGTCCACCTCGACGCTGACGTCGGGGTGGACCGTGGCGCTCGCCTCCGGTCCCATCAGGATGACCTGCGCCGTCGGGTTGGCCGGTGAGGCCATCGTCACGACCCACCCCAGGTCCATGACCTCGACGAGGCCGAGCAGGCCGTAGAAGTCACGGCTCTGTTCCATGGACTCCGTATGGATGTCCGGTACGACACGGCGAACGCTCATGGTTTCCTCCCCGAAGGACGGTCTCCTTCATACCGGATCAGCGGGTACGGACCATCCTGAACCGGATGAGGGAATCGTCGACGGTCTCCTCCGAGTAGGCGACGGCCTCGTTGCTCGCCGCGTAGTGGACCTCCCGCATCGCGATGTACGGCGTGCCCGGCGCCATGTCGAGGCGGAACCCGGCGGCCTGCGGCACCACGGCGGGAACCAGTTCGACGAGGGAGTGGTCGATCTCCCGGCCCGGCCATGACCGGCTGAACTCGAAGATGGTGTCCGGGGGGTCGAAGCGGTGCCCCGCGACGAGCCTGCGCCGTACCTCCTCGGCGACGAAGCCGAGCGGCACCTCCTGCGACAGGTGCACCGCCGGGCGCCCGTCGGCGAAGATGACCTTGTCGTGCGCCACCATCGGGGTGTCCTCGCCGATGCCCAGGGCCGTCATGCCCGCGGGGGTCGGGTGTTCGCGCACCTCGAAGCGCTGTTCGACGCGCACCTCGTCGTGGTTGGCCTCAAGCAGGCCGCGGAAGCCGACCAGGCGGTGCAGCAGGATGCTCTCACGTCCGACGTGGGGGCGGATCTGGGTACCCCTGGCCGGCGCCCTGCTGACGACGCCGAGCCGTCCGAGCGTCTGCAGCGCCGTACGGATGGTGGTGCGGCTGACGCCGAGCTGGGCGGCGAGGTCGGGTTCGTTGGGCAGGCGGTCGCCGGGGAAGCGGCGCTCCATGATGGCCTCAAGGAGGGCACGGGTGGTCCGTTCGGCCAGGGAGCCGTTGCCGACGCGGGGTAACCCACCCGCGGCGCCACGCGGGGTGCGGCGGGCCGGCGAGCCGCTCATCCTCTTGTTTCCCCCTTGGGTCGGCATTCGCGGCGGACTACCATTGACCGGGACATTTCCATTGATCGTATCGAGACCGTCGCCCCTCGCGGGTCCGTTCCACGGCTCAGGGGCGTTTCAGGTGGTGCAGGACGAGGCCGCGGGTCCTGTCGTCCAGGCCGTCGAGCAGTCGTTCGGCGAGCCCGGCGGGGAGGTTCCGCAGCGCCGTGGCGACGACCGCGGGCGGCACGTAGCAGAGGACGTCGCAGGCCCGGCGTAGCGGCATGGCCTCGACGAGCCGGACGGCGGCCGGGGTTCCGGAGAGTTCCCTGACGATCCCGGCGGCGGTGCGGACATGGGCGTGGGCGAGGATCCGCGCCGCCTCACCGGAGGGCAGCGCGCCGACGATCGCGGAGGCCTCCTCAAGGCGGATGTAGTCCACCACGCGGCCCGCCCTGGCGGCGGACATCATCTGCAGTACCGAGGCGGCCCGCGCGGGGACGACGGCCATTCGTTCCAGCAGACCGCCGACGTCCCTCACCTGTAGCCCCACGAGGACGGCGGCGGCCTGGCTCTCGGGGAGCTCCAGCAGGATTCCTCCGGCGGTCCGTGGCTCAAGCAGGGACACCACCTGCTGGGCGGTCTCCTTGGGCAGCGTCTCCAGGAGTCTCGCGGCGGGTCCGGCCGCCATGGCGCCCAGGCGGCGCGCGGCCTTCTGCGGGTCGACGGCGCGCCGCTCCGTGACCTGACGGTCCTGGCGCTCCGGGGGTTCCCGGCGTTCCTGTCGTTCCCGAGGCGGCGGCGGGGGGATCGGGCCCGCGACGACCGACCTCAGGACGCGGGCGAGTTCGTCGGCGCCCATCCGCCTGGCCGGGTCCTTCTCCAGCAGTCGTACGACCGCCTCGGACAGCCGTCCCCCGCGGGAGAGCGGCGGCGGTGGCTGGGTGAGGACGGCGCCCATGGTCGCGGCGGCGTTGTCGCGGCGGAAGGGGGAGTATCCCTCCAGGGCGTGGAAGAGGGTGACCCCCAGGGACCACAGGTCGGCGGGCGGGCCGGTCCGTCCGCCGTTGACGCGTTCCGGCGCCATGAAGTCCGGGGTGCCCGCCAGGGCGTTGTGGGTGGTGAGGCCGCTCAGACCGTTGATCTGGGCGATGCCGAAGTCCACCAGGAACACCTCGCCCTCCTCGCTGATCACGATGTTGGCGGGCTTGACGTCGCGGTGCACGACACCGGCGCGGTGCGCGGCGCTCAGCGCGTCGAGCACACGGACGCCGATCCTGGCCAGTTCGCGCTCGCCGAGCCCGCCGTCCTCGATCAGGTTCAGGAGCGAGCGGCCCTTGATGTAGTCCATGACGATCCAGGGCCTGCCCTCTTCGAGGAACACGTCGTAGATCTTGACGATGCCGGGGTGGCCGACGCTCGCCGCGGCGCGCGCCTCACGCAGCGCCCGCTCGGTGCGTACGGACAGGTCCTCCCCGTACGGCGTCAGCACGACCTCCTTGAGCGCCACGTGGCGGTCGAGCACCACGTCCCTGGCCAGCCAGATGGCGCCCATGCCTCCCTGGGCGAGCGTGGACAGCAGGCGATAACGGCTTCTGATCAAATGACGGCTCACTCGTCGTCGGGGAACAGCTCGAATCCGCCGGATCGCTCCGCGCCCTGGCCGGAGACGGTGGTGCGGGTCACCCACGTGTCCGGCATCTGACGCAGCGCCTCGTCCTCCAGGGAGACGTGCCCGTCGTCAGGGTCGAGGGTGTCCGGCCGGGTCTCGAAGGTGGTGGAGCCGTCCCGCGCGTCGGACCGGGGAGGCGGCATCGGGACGGTGCCCGGGGTGTCGGGCTTCGGGGAGGGGGCGGCGTCCCGGCGCCAGATGTCCCCCATGACCGGGGACGCCCCGGCTCCCTCGGCCCGGACGCCCGGGACGAAGCTGTCCTTGACGGAACGGAACTCGTGTCGTGCCGCCAGGTCGAGGATCTTCTCGTAGTTGCCGGGTTTCTGCATCATCTTGACGGTCACCGGCAGGCACTCGATCAGCAGGAACAGCAGGAACAGCAGGAGACGGGCCGCGTTGAGGGTGAAGTCCCTGCCGGAGACCTCGTTGAGCGCCCGCAGCCTGATCAGCAGTCCGTTGGCCGACCTGTTCTCCGCGTCGAAGGACTCCTGGAGGTCGCTCTGCCGTCGTACGGCGGCGTCGAGCTGCTCCTGGACCTTCGGCAGTTCGGCCTTGGCCGCCTCGAACCGGATCTGCTTGGTGGTCTCGTCGTTGGCGGTCAGCTCCCGCTTGCGCTTCTCGACCTGCTTGTTGAGGGTGTCGAGCCGGGAGTTCGCCTTGTCGTAGGCCGCCTTGCTCGCCTTGGCCACCACGCCGTCGCCCTTGCGGGGGCAGGTCGGCCCGCCGTACAGCTGGCACTGCCACTTGTCGTAGTACTCGTCCGCCTGTTTCTTCTGCGCGTCGCGTTCGGCGGTCAGCGCCTTGATTTTCGGGTCTTTCGCCGGGTCCTGCGGCACGTCCCCCTGGGAGGCGATCACCTTCCGCAGATCGGCGACGGACTGGCGCAGGGCGGTGACGTCCTGGCCGATGTCGCCTTTCTTCTGCTCGCGGGTGAAGCTATTGGCGCGATCTTGTCTGATCTGGACGATCTGGGCGTCGATCTCGGATTTGAAGATCTGCAGAACGAGGGGGGTCGAGATGACCGCGCCGAGCAGCACGGCCATGAGGATTCTCGGTATGACCAGTCGCCAGCGGCGTGGCCCGTCCGTCTGGATGGAACCGACCAGCCACCGGTCGAGGCTCATGATGGCCAGGCCCCACAGGACGCTGGCGGGTACGGCGAGGAAGATGCTGATGCCGAGCGCGCTGTACAGGGCGAACGTCATCGAGACAATGGCCAGCACACCGGTGGTGAGGACCGCGCCGCCGATACCCTCGAACTTGCCGTGCTCGGTCGGGCAGCTCCTGACGATGTCGGGCTGGGCCCCGGACAGGGTGATCAGAAACTTTCTCACATGTTTCCTCTCGGGAATGGCTCCCCTGCTCGGATCGTGAGCACCATGATTGCCTCGTATCAGATCTACCAGTACAGGGCCAGGATAGGCTATGCATATTGCCAAATATGAGCACGGTGAATGACGGCGAAATATAGCAAAATTTCTGACTTGTGTCGTTTTTTCGGTTTGACGGCATAGGTGACTATTCGGGGAACAAGACCGGCTTTGGGGAGATGTGGCAACGGGAGTCTTAGTTGACCGAATCGAGCTTGCTCCGCAAGACCTTCACCGAAGCGGTCGCCGAGCTGGGCGGCACCAGGCGCCTGCGCGTGGCGGAGGTCGCGGCTCAGGGCGTCACCGTCTTCGACCTGCACCGTGACGAGGCGGGAACACCCCGTGGCCAGGGGAGAGAGGTGGTCCGCTGGACCGACTCGGAGGACACCCCAGGAGGTCCCGGGGACAGACAGGCGGTTCTCGACGCCGTGCGGGCCTCCGCCGAAACCACGGTGGTGCTGGTCGGCTCGGCTCCGGGCGACTCCCGGGCCGAGGAGGCGATGGAGTGGTTGAGGGCGGCCCATCCACGGGCCTTCTCCTTCACCCGCTCCGGGGTGCAGGTCGAGACGCTTCTCCGTGAGGTCGTCGCCGACGAACCCCTGTGCCGGTCCTACGAGCTCGTCGTCCTGAGACGCCACCCGGTGACCAACCGGCTCGAACTCACCTGCGCGCCGCTGTTCGCGATCGACACCCAGCGCGGCAGCTCCTCCGCCGTCACCGTCCGCTGCGAGCCGAGCGACGAGCAGGGCACGGCGTTCGTGGTCGTGGCGTGGCAGGACCGGCGGCCCACACCGTTGTCCGTCCACACGGCGAAGGTCCCGCCGGGACGTTACGAGATCACCGCCGAGCTGGAACGGCCCGGCCGGGTCCGCTTCTCCGGTCTGCCCGGTCTCACCAGAGGCGGCCGGAGCTGGACCGAACTGGTGGCCGCGGTGCCGTACCGGCTCGAACCGTCGGTCGGGCCCGCGCATCTGATCTGCGCCGTCGAGGTCAGCGGGGCGGCCGAGCGGGTGCACGAGAGGCTGCGGCGCGTCAGCCAGATGATCACCACGATATCCGGCGAACTGGACGACCGGCTCCAGGTGTCGCTGGTCGCCTACGGCGCGCACTCCTTCCAGCGGAAGGTTCTCGACGATCCGGTCGACGTCGCGGACTGGCAGGTGCCCGCAGAACGCGCCCGGCGGTCCCTGGAACTCCTGGAGGAACGCGTCAGGGAACGCGAGGCCGTCTACCGGGGTTACACCGGCGCGGCGATGGTCGAGGACATGCTGGCCGAGGTGGCGAGCCGCCTTCCCCCGGCCTTCCAGGGGCGTACGGCGCTGCTCACGGTCGGCGACGGGCCGCCGCACCCGCCCAGGGCGCACCACTCGGAGGTCCTGCCCTGCCCGCGCAGGATCGACTGGGAACAGCAGGTGCGCAGGCTTGAGCAGTACCCCGGCCTGGTGTTCGGGGCGATCTGCGACCGGCCTCCGGGGCGGGAGGGCTCCGCCTGGTCCCGCCTGGGCCGGGACGGGCTGGTCCGGCTCGACGACGCGGTGGACGTCCGGGAACTCGGCGCCGGGCTCGGCCTGATGGCGTCGCGGACCCAGCGGATCCCCTTCCCCCTGATCGAGACGCCGTGAGTGAGATGTCAGCGAACAGATGGAATGAGGCTCACCGTGCACCCTGACCTGGGACAACCGGCACGTTCCGATCACAACATCGCCATATGGGGGGCGCCGGGCAGCGGGAAGACCACGTTCCTCGCCGCCCTCGACATCGCTCTCATCCTCAAGAAGGGGCCGTGGCGGGTCATCGGGGCCGACGGTCCCTCGACCGACTTCCTCATCGAGATGACCACGGCGCTCTCCCACGACCAGCGCTTCCCCCCGGCGACCGGGGCACTGGGCCACTACCGCTGGTTCCTGAGCAAGAAGCCGGAGCCGCAGCCCAGACGATGGGGGCGCAGGCGCAAGGAGGAGCGCGCCTGGAAGATCGGGATCGACGTGCTGGACGCGCCGGGCCGTTCGTACCACTCCAAGCGCGGGCGCGGGACCGACCGGGAGGACCTGCTCGACAACCTCGCCTCAAGCAGGGGCATCGTCTTCCTCTTCGACCCGATCCGCGAGTTCGAGGACGGGGACGCCTTCGCCTACCTGCACGGCGTGCTGGCCGACCTCGCCCAGCGGATGCTCGCCACGGACGAGTTCGCCGACGGCATGCTGCCGCACCACCTCGCCGTCTGCGTCACCAAGTTCGACGAACTGCGGGTTCTGAAGACCGCGCAGAGCCTGAGCCTGCTGAGCCCCGACCCCGCCGACCCCCACTGCTTCCCCCGGGTCGGAGAGGAGGACGCCGAGGAGCTGTTCCAGGCCCTGTCCACCGTCTCGGCCAGCGGAAACGCGAACATGGTGCTGCCCACCCTCAAACAGTTCTTCCACCCCGACCGGATCAAGTTCTTCGTGACCTCGTCGATCGGCTTCTACCTGAACCCGATGAGGGGGACCTTCGACCCCGACGACTTCCAGAACCTGATCCCCGAGGCGCTCGGAGGCGCGGGCGGCGTACGGGACCCGCACACCCCGCCGGGAAGCGGCTACCAGATCCGCGGGCAGGCGCACCCGATCAACGTGGTCGAGCCGATGCTCTGGCTCGGGCAGCAGCTGTCGTCGAACGGGGACGCGAAGGGAGTCCGATGACCAGGGGGGAGGTGCGGCTCGCGGCGGAATGGGCTCTGTGGGGCAAGCTCTCCGACACCAGGGACGACTACAACGTCCTGGCGTGCAGCAGGGGGCGGCTGGGTCACGACGACTTCGTCAAGATCGTCACCCGCTACGCGCCGGGGACCCCCACGGACCTGCCCCAGGTGACGGTCAGCTGGGTCGGGGGCATCGACACCCCCTACATCGGGCTGGCCATCCAGGAGTGGTCGGACCGCAGGGACCGGTTGGGCAGGCCGATCGCCGACACCCGCTACTTCTGCGTGCCCTACGGTCAGGTCGCCGACGGCCCGGTCTCCTACGAGGGGCTCTACGACGCCCTCGTCGGCCGCACGCTGCCGGTCGACGGTCCCCTCAACGTGAACGTCCCCGTCCTCGACCCGAGGGTGATCGCGGACCGGGTCGACAGGACGGCGATGAACGCCGCGGCGCTGCTGCTGACGGACGAGCAGGTCTGCGTGCTGCGGGGCGAGGCCGTCTCGATGCGCGAACGGCTGCGCTTCCTCGACACGGTCGCCGCGCTCCTGCCGTACGGCCTGCGGGCACGGCTGACGGTCTCGACGTGGACCGACAGCTCCGCCGAGCACCGGATCAAGCTCTCGTTCGCCAAGCACACCAGGGAGGGGGCGTACTCCGTCACCTGGGAGGCCGACGACGCCGTCGCCGCCCGCCGTGACATCGCGGGCCGGTACGTGGAGCTGCTCGACGAGTTCTCCCCGGAGGAGGCCGTGACCAGGCTCGCGAGGCAGACCGAGCCGCTGTCGTTCAAGGACGCCCAGCAGCGGGTCCTCACCCTGCTCGACGAGGCGAGCCGCGCGACGGCGCTGATGCCCGTCAGGTGGTCGTCCGCGCAGGTCGGTGAGGCGTTGAAGGCCTGCGCCGACCTCCTTGAGCAGGAACGGTACGACGAGCTTGAGGCTCGCCTGGGAAGGCTCAACGCCGCCGCCGGTCTCCTCGACGGGGACCGGCGCCTCCACCGGGAGACCATCAGGGTGAAGCGGCTGCTGTGGGAGTACCCGAAGCTGCCCAAACGCCTGGAGACCTTCCTCTACGACACCGTCCTGGCCGTCGGGTACGGCCCCGAGCTCACCGTCGAAGGCGTGGGGAGGATCCAGGAGGAACTGGGCGGCCTGAGCAAAACGCTGGTCAACGCCATGCTGCGCATGCCCACCGAGCCCGGCGCCGTGGTGAGACTGCTGCCGCTGTGTTCCGACAACGAGCGCAAGGCGGACGTACTGCGGAAACTGCAGACCGGGGACCTGGTCAGGGCCGCTGCCGCGGAGCCGTTCGACCCGCCGATCGTGCAGCTGGTCTACCGGGAGCTCGTCATGAGGGGCGGCGACGCCGCCGAGGACCCGGCGATCGCCCCGGCGCTGCGGGAACACGGCTATCTCGCCGCCGCGATCGAATCCGTCCATCCGGACGACGGGGAGACCCGGTTCGCCTGGTTCAAGAGCCTGCTGGTCGCGGCCTACGGCCGGTCGTTCGGGCGCGCCGAGCTTGAGGAGGTGCTCAGGTTTCCCCTCCCGCCGGAGTCGGCGGGGCTCGTCGCCGCCGCAGTCGACCTGTACGGGCCGGGCGCGCGGAACGTCGTGATGAGCGCCTTCTGCGAGTTCCTTGAGCGGGCCCGGCTCTCCACCAAGACCCTCAACCGCGTGGTCGGCCAACTGCTGCCGCCACCCGAACCGAATCCCCAGCCCGTCAGCCCCCAGCCGGTCAAGCCCCCGGTCGCCCACCTCCCGGCTGTCAGGCCGCTGGAAGGACTGAGCCCCGCCTCGTCGTCCCCCTCGCACCAGCACCAGCGTTCGCGTCCGCGAGAAGGCTTCCTCTCCCGGTTCCGGCCGGCTCCGGAGCGCCGGAGCTCCGAGCCGCTCATTCCCCGGCCGGTTCTCTTCGTGCTCTTTCTCCTGCTCTTCGGCTTCATCGGGGCTGCCATCCCCTATTTGATCATGTATCGGTGAGGAAGCGTTGACCATACGACTGACCGCCGAGTGGGCGCTGTGGGGCAAGGAGCCGAGGACGCGGGACGGCGAGAAGGTGCTCGCCTGCAGCGACGGGAAGGTGGGCGGCGGTGACTTCAGCAAGATCATCACCCGCTACGCGCCGGGCACCTCCACCGAGCTGCCCCAGGTGACGATGAGCTGGTTCGGCGGCAGGGACAGCGCGCACCTGGGCCTGGCCGTACAGGAGTGGTCCGACGAGCGGGACGGGCTCGGCAGGGACATCGCGATCACCCGGTACTTCTGCGTGCCCTACGAGCGGGCCGCCGAGGGGCCGGTGTCCTTCGAGGGGCTCTACCGGGCGTTCGCCGAACGCGCGCTGCCCGTCACGGGGCCGCTCCTGGTGGACGTGCCGACGCTGGACCCGCAGGCGACCGCGCGGGCCGCCGACGAGACCGTGGTGGGCGCGGCGGCGCTGCTGCTGACCGGGCAGCCGGTCTGCGTCGTGAACGGGGAGGACGTGCCGCTGCTCGACCGCCTGCTGTTCTTCGACGCGGTGACGGCGCTGCTGCCGTACGGCTTCAGGGCGAAGATGACCGCCTCGACCTGGACGGACAGCGCCTCGCGGCACCGGATCAGGCTGTCGTTCGCCAGGCACGCGCCCGCGGGGGCGTATCCGGTCTCCTGGGGGCGCGGGGCGGAGATCCCCGAGGACCAGGACGTCGCGCGTGTCTACCACAACGCGCTCCTGGGCGGCGACCGGCTCGTGGAGCTGACGGCGCGGTTCGCCCGGGACACCCGGCCGAGGTCCATGAGTGTGGAGAACCTCGCCACGGTCCTGCCGGTGCTCGGTGAACTCGGCCTCCTCTTCGAGTTGCCTGACATATCCGATATATCGGATTTTGAGGAGTGGTTGGCGACCGGGGGAGACGAGGTGCTGACCTCGTGCGCCGACGCCCTCGGGCAGGGGCGGCTCGACATGCTCCCGCAACACCTGGTCCAGCTCAACATCCTGGCGGCGCGGGCGCGTGAGGGAGGCGAACAGGAACGCCACCGGCAGATCATCGGCAGCCGCAGACTGCTGGTGCCGGACCCCACGCTGGACCAGACGATCCAGGAACGCCTCTACGACGCGCTGCTGAGCCTGGCCTACGGGCCCCGGCTCACCGTCGACGGCCTCGACCGGATCGTCCGTGACGCGGGACGCCGGATCCCGCCGCCGCTGGTGGCCGCCCTGCGCCGGATGACGGCCGCCGAGCCGGCCGTCACGGTACGGCTCACCCGCTACCTCGGCGCGGCCGAACGCGCCGCGCTCCTCGCCTCGCTGGCGCCGGACGACCTGGCCGACGCGGCGGCCAGGGAACCCGTCGATCCGCCGGCCGCCAGGACCGCCTGCGACGAGCTGGTACGGCGGGGCGCCGACGAGACCGGGCGGACGGTCGTCCGCGCCGCGCTGCGGCGACGCGGGCAGCTCGTCGAGGTGGTCCAGCGACTCCACCCGGGCGACCAGGAAGGCCAGATCCGGCGGCACCGCGACCTGCTGACCGCCGCCTACGGCCAGGAGCCCGGAGAGGAGGCGCTGCGGGAGGTACTCTCCGTCGGGCTTCCTCCGGCGCCGTTGCTCGCCGCGCTGGCCCTCACGTGCGCGTGGGACGCCCGCCCCCTCCTCATGAGGGAGGTGTTCCTGACGCTGCTCGGACAGGGGATCACCCGTGAGCTCCTCGACGACGTCATGCGGGAACTCGGTGAGCCGGGACGGGACCCGTCCGAGCGGCGGAGGAACACCGCCCGCCGCTCGGGACGGTCCTGACGGGTCACACCTCGGACAGCAGGGCCGTCCAGCGGGCGTGCAGCCGTTCGACCAGGTCACGGTCGAACGGGGCCCGGTAGGTCACCTCGACCAGGCCCTCGTCGGCGACCGGGATGACGTCGAAGAACAGCCCGTACTTGGCGTGTCCCGCCTTCGGCGCCTCGATCTCGACGTCGAGGCCGGGCCACGACAGCTCGGGCACCGCCGGGTTGAGGTCGAAGACGACCTCGACCGGTGTCCCCTGGTCGCCGGGCGCGCCCAGCAGGGCGCCGAGCCGTCCCTGGAGCCCGGCGCGGTAGTCCTCGAAGGAACCGGCCGCGGTGCTGGGGACGGCCACCACGTCGAGGAAGTGCCCGGCGAAGGCGTGCTCCCGCTCGGTCGTCCTGCGGTCCACGTGGACGCCGACGGACAGTTCGGCCCTGCCGGTCACCTCGTGCAGCGCGTGGCCGAACGCGCAGAAGGCGAGCGTGAACGGCGTGCACCCCAGGCTCCTGGCGCGTTCGGCGACCGCCGCCCACAGCCCCTCGGGCAGGCGGGAGGTGTGCCGGGCCGCCGGGGCGAAGTCCTCCTCGGCGACCGGCGCCACGGCCCCGACCGGCCCCGCGTCCCCCGTGCGGGCGGGGACGGACGTGACGACCGGGGTCAGCGGAAGGCCCTTCTTCGCCTGGGCGTAGGCCTCGGTGAGGTCGGACAGCAGGAGCGCGGCGGACACCCCGTCCATGACGACGTGGTGCGCGCACAGCACGAGCGTGTGCAGGCCGGGACCGCGGTCGAGCAGCGCGGCGCGGAACAGCGGCCCCCGGTCCAGCGGGAACGGCCTGTCGGTCAGCTCCCGGACCACCTCCACCGCCGTGCCCTCAAGGAGGGGCACGTCGAGCGTGGCCTCAGGGTCACACCGCAGCAGCGTCCCGTCCCCGGAGAGTACGGCCCGCAGCGCCGGGTGACGGCGCCAGACCGCCCTGACCGCCGCGACCAGGGCGTCCCTGTCGAGGTCGCCGCGCAGGTGCAGCAGCACGGTCTCGTGGTAGGCGCTCCACTCGGGGCCGTGCTCGTCCTGGAGCCGTGCCAGCCGCCGCTGCTGCGGGGTCGCGGGCCATTCGAGGGGCTTCCTCGCGGGCAGGAAACCGGCGGAACGCAGCCGGTGCACCCCCCGCTGGACCGCCTCGACCAGCTCGTCGGCGTCCCGGTCGTCGTGGGCGGTCGACAGGAAGAACGTCCGGCCCTCCCAGACGTAGAGCCCGTCGGACAGCAGGCTCTGGTACAGCATCTCCAGCTGCAACGGCTGGTAGAAGTTGGACGCGCCCCGGTACTCGAACCGCCACAGCGAGCCGAACGAGGCGATGGTGTACGGCAGCTCCTCGGCCCGGATGATCTCGGAGAGCGCGTCGGTGATCCGTTTGGCCCGGCCGTTCAGATCCTCGTAGAGCGCCGGTCCCCGGCTCTCCAGATGGTCGAGTACGGCACGGGCCGCGCTGACCGCCAGCGGGTGCTTCTGGAAGGTCCCGCCGAACAGGGTCGTCGCCGCCGTCGGCGCGCTGTCGTCGCCGTAGCCCCAGCTGCCGCCGTCCATGCCGTCCATCAGGTCGGCGCGGCCCGCGATGGCCGCGATCGGCAGGCCGCCACCGAGGATCTTGCCGTAGGTCGCCATGTCGGGCGTGATGCCGAAGTATCCGGCCGCGCCCCGGATGCCGATCCGGAACCCGGTGATCATCTCGTCGAAGATCAGCACGATGCCGTTCTCGGCGGTGAAACGCCGCAGCTCGGCCAGGAACTCCGCGGGCTGCACGGACGGGTTGCGGTTCTGCACGGGCTCGACGACGATCGCGGCCAGCTCACCGGCCACACTCCGCAGGTGGGCCAGCGATTCGGCCTCGCCGTACGGAAGCACGACCGCCTCGCCGATCGCGCCGGGGGACAGGCCGGGGGCGATCGGCATGGACTGGCCGGGCTCAAGACCGCCCCGGGCCAGGACCGCGTCCACCAGCCCGTGGTAGGACTTCTCGAAGTAGGCGATCTTGTGACGGCCGGTGGCGAGCCTGGCCAGCCGGATCGCGCCCATCACGGCCTCGGAGCCGGTGTTGCAGAACGTCACCCGGTCGTGGCCGGTGATCCGGCAGAACTGCTCGGCCAGCTCGTAGCTCTGCCGTAGCTGGTAGCCGAGGGAGAAGGCCCGGTCGAGCTGACGCCGTACGGCCTCGGAGACGAACTCGGGGGTGTGGCCGAAGAGCTGGACGCCGAACCCCATGCAGTAGTCCGTGTAGGGGTTGCCCGACTCGTCCCAGATCCTGGCGCCCTGGACCCGGTCGGCCACGATGGGGACGAGCAGCTCCTTCACCTCGGGCCTGAAGTTCGCCCACGGGCGGCTCTCGGCCAGACGAGGCCGGTAGGCGCCCGCCAGCTTCTTCGACGCCGCGTCCCGCGCGTCCATCCGCGAGGCCAGCTCGTCCACGTAACGCTGCTGGTCGTCGGTGAGCCTGCCGGCGGGACGGGACGCGGGGGCCGTGACCGGCGGAGCGGCGGCGGGCCTCGCCACGGGAGGCTCGGGGACCTGCGGAAGTCGAGGGGCGACGCCGTCGGCCACGGGGGCGGGGGCGGGGAGAACGGAAGGCGCGGGGGCCCCACCGGGGGCGAGCGCCCGCAGCTGCTCCCGCATGAGGGCGAGCTGCTCGGCGACGACATGGGCGACGGTCGCGTCGACCGGCCCCGGCGCCGTGTTCTGCGCCAGGCCGTACACCAGGTTCTGGGCCGTGTTCTGCACCGTGTTCTGGGGCAGGGGCGAGACCGGGACCACCGTCTGGGTCGTCGCCGTGGTGACCGCGACCGTCGTGGTCACCGGCGCGGCCTGCGCCTCGACGGCGGCGGCCAGCGCCCGCACGGTCGGGTGCTCGTCGAACAGCATCGTCGGCTGGAAGGCGGTCCCGTACCGCTCGTTGATCTGCGAGACGACCTTCAGCAGAACCAGGCTGTCTGCGCCCAGGTCCAGGAACCTGGCGTGGTCGGAGAGCTCGGCGGGACTCAGCTTGAGGTGTCCGGCGAGCAGCGTCCTGATCGTGGTGACGACGTCGTCCCTCATGCCGCTTTCCTTCGAGTTCTCGGTGAGCGCCCAGTGACGGGTCCGCTGCCAGGGATAGGTGGGGAGGCCGGGCAGGAACGCGCCGCCGGGGGAGACGGCCGTCCAGTCCAGTTCGGCCCCCGCTAGATAGAGATCGACGAGCGTGGGGACGGTGCCGCCGTCGCGGTGCGCCTGCACGACACGGGCGGTGCCGCCGTTGCGCCGCGCGGTCCTGACGATCCCCGACGCGAGGGTCGGCTTCGGGCCGATCTCAAGGAAGGCGCCGAACCCCATCTCGACCAGCGCCTCGACCGCCTCCTGGAAGCGGACGGGCCCGGTGATGCCCTCCGCCCAGTAGTCGGCGTCGAGCCGTACGCCGTTCACGATCGCGCCCAGCGAGGTCGAGCAGAACAACGCGGTCCCGCCGAGGGCTGTCGGCGTGACCCGCGCCCGCCGCATCGCCTCGGCGGCGGGCCGCATCAGCGGGCTGTGGAAGGCGTACTCGCCGGGCAGCGGCGTACAGGTGAACCCGGCCTTCCGCAGCGCCTCGGTCGCGGTGGTCAGGGCGGGCCCGGGGCCGGAGACCACGAAGGCGCCGGGGCCGTTGTGGGCGGCGACCACGACCTCGTCCCCGAGGTACGGCGCCGCGTCGGCCACCGGACCGCCCACGGCGACCACGTGACCGCTCCCGTGGGCCAGCCGCATCGCGGCCCCGCGCGCGGCCGTCAGCCGGGCCGCCGACTCCAGGTCCAGCAGCCCCGCCGCGTAGGCCGCGGCCGTCTCTCCCGCGCTGTGCCCGACGACGGCCGCCGGGACGATCCCCAGGGAACGCCACAGCTCGTACAGCCCGGCCTGGAAGGTGAACAGCGTCGCCTGCGCCACGTCGGTGTACGGCGGCAGCGCCTCCTGCCCGGTGAGCAGCTCCCGCACGGAGACGTCCAGCTCGGCGCGGAAGACCGGCTCGCAACGCGCCACGACCTCGGCGAAGGGGGCCCGGTCCATCAGGTGACGGGCCATGCCCGGGTACTGGGCGCCCTGACCGGAGAAGACCAGCACCGGGTCCCGCCAGGGAGGCCCGTCGTCCGAGGTCCTCGGCAGGTCCCGAAGCTCGTCCAGGAGCCGCGCCCTGCCCTCGGCGCCGTCCGCCACGACCAGGGCGGCCCGGTGCCGGTGGTGTGCCCGCCGTACGGCCGCGCTGTGGCACAGGTCGGTGAGGGAGACCTCCTCGTGCGCCGCGACGAAGTCGGCGTAACGCCCGGCCAGGACCCGCAGGGCCTTCGCACTGCGCGCGGAGAGCGGCAGCACCAGTGGCCCGCCCCCGGCTTCGGCTCCAGCCTCGGTTTCGGCCCTGGCTTCGAGTTCGGTCCCGCGGGCGGTGTCCGGTGGTTCGGGGGCGCGGGCCGTACGGGTGGGGGCGGCGGAGACGACGACGTGCGCGTTGGTGCCGCCGAAGCCGAACGAGCTGACCGCCCCGACCAGCGGTCCCTCGCCGGTCCAGGCGAGCGGTTCGGTGACCACCCGCATCCTGGTGCCCTCAAGCCTGAGCCTGGGGTTGGGCGGGGTCGAGTGCAGCGAGGCGGGCAGATGGCCGTTGCGCAGGCACAGGACCAGCTTGACCAGCCCCGCGATCCCGGCCGCCGCCTCGGCGTGCCCGATGTTGGACTTCACCGAGCCGACATGACACAGGCCCGCCTTCCGCCTGCCGTACGTGCGGGTCAGCGCGCCCATCTCGATCGGGTCGCCCAGCGCGGTGCCGGAACCGTGCGCCTCGACGTAGGAGACCGCCTCGGCGGGCAGGTCCGCGTCGGCGAGCGCGGCCCGGATCACCGCCTCCTGGGCGGGACCGTTGGGCGCGGTCAGGCCGTTGCTCCGGCCGTCCTGGTTGACCGCGGAACCCCGGATGACGGCCAGGATCTCGTCACCGTCGCGCACGGCCGCGTCGAGCGGCTTGAGCAGCAGCAGGGCACAGCCGTCGGAACGCACGAAACCGTCGCCGTCAGCGCCGAAGGAACGGCACCGTCCGTCCGAGGCCATCATCCCGAACCTGGACAGCGACACCCAGTTCTCCGGCGCCAGCACGAGATTGACCGCCCCGGCCAGCGCCACCGGGCAGGAACCACGCCGCAGGCTCTGCACCGCCATGTCCACCGCCACCAGCCCCGAGGAACAGGCGGTGTCGACCGCGACACTCGGCCCGTGCATGTCCCAGGCGTAGGAGATGCGGTTGGCCGCGATGGACAGGGCCTGACCGGTGCTGAAGTACGGCCCGATGGCCGACAGGTCACCGCCCAGGGCACGGCCGTACTCGCTGCCGCTGATGCCGACGAAGACCCCGCAGTCACGGACCAGGTCGTGGGTCGGCGGCAGCCCGGCACGTTCCATCGCCTCGTAGGCGACCTCAAGCAACAACCGCTGCTGGGGGTCCATCTGCTCGGCCTCGGCGGGGGAGAGACCGAAGAAGGCGGCGTCGAACTCCTCGATCCCGTCGACGCAGCCCGCCCACCGGCTGCTGATCTTCCCGGCCTCCGCCGGGTCCGCCGAGTACAGCCTCTCGACGGACCACCGGCTGTGCGGCACCTCCCCGACGGCGTCCACCCCGTCGACCAGGAGCCGCCACAGCTCCTCGGGCGAGGTGACACCGCCGGGGAAGCGGCAGGCCATCGCGACGACGGCGATCTCCTTCACTCTGATTCCAGTGCTTTGGCCAGGTCGGAGATGGTCGGGTAGTCGAAGACCATCGACGAGGGGACCGGCGTGCCGAGCAGACGCTCCAGCTCCCCGGCCAGCTCGTGGGCACCCTTGGAGTCGAGACCGTAGTCGGCGAAGGGGACGTGGTCGTCGAGCTGGGTGACCGGGACGCCGACCACCCTGCCCAGCAGGAACCTGAGCATCGGCTTGGCCGCGGCGGCGCTGACCCGCGCCGAGACCACGGTCCGCTCCGCGCGGTGACGAACCCGCAGCTCACCGGCGGCGAGCCTGCGACCGCACTCGTTCCTGCGGACCTTGCCACTCGACGTCTTCGGCACGCTGCCCGGCTGGACCAGGGCGATCACGTCGAGCTTGAGCTGGAACGTCTCGGAGATCGCCCGCTGGATCGTGGTCGCCGTCGCCGCGAGCGCCTCCTCGGACTGGTTGCCGCGAACCTCGCAGACCATGCCGACCGAGTCACCGTCCTGGAAGGCCGCCAGGCAGCCGGGACGGATCTGCGGATCGGCCCGCTCGGCCACCTGCTCCAGGTCCACCGGGTGGTAGTTCTGGCCCCGGACGATGATGACGTCCTTGAGCCTGCCGGTGACGTACAGCTCACCCTCGTGGAAGAAGCCCAGGTCACCGGTGTACAGCTCGGTCATCTTGGCCGGGTCCCCGTGGAAGCCCCGCGCCACGCCCCACCCGGTCACCCGGATCTCGCCGACGGCGTCCTCCGGCAGCTGCTCGCGGGTCGTCGGGGAGACGATCGAGACGTTGATGCCGGGGATCGGGCGTCCGCAGGACAGGAGCGTCCGCCCGGTCGGCGACAGTTTGACGACGCTCTCGGCGAGCGCGTCCCGGTCGGCGACGACCCGGCCCGGCATCTCGTGCAACGGGGGAGTCGTCACCGCGAGTGTGCACTCGGCCAGGCCGTACGAGGGGCGCATCGCGGCGGGGTCGAAGCCGTACGGGGCGAAGGCCTCGGCGAAACGGTCGACGGTCTCGGCCCGCACCGGTTCGGCGCCGTTGATCGCCACCCGCCAGGTGTCCAGCCGCAACCCGGCCCGCCTGGCCTCGGGAATCCTGCGCAGGCACAGGTCGTAGGCGAAGTCGGGGGCGGCGGCGTGGGTGCCTCCGAAGTCGGAGATCGCCCGCAGCCAGCGCTCCGGGTCACGCACGAAGGCCTGCGGCGACAGCGTCACGATGCGGGCACCTCGCAGCAGTGGGACCAGGGTGCCCAGCACGAGGCCGAGGTCGTGGAAGACCGGCACCCAGGTCACCAGCACCGACTCGGAGTCGAGGCCGAGCGCGGCACCGAAGTAGTCGACCTCGTCGAGCACGTTGCCGTGCGTGATCTCGATGCCGCGCGGCGAACCGGTCGAGCCCGAGGTGTACTGCAGGTAGGCGACGTCGTCCCGCCGGGCCGTACGCTCACGCGCGGGTCCCGGCTCGCCCGGTGCGGCGTGGCTGAGCCACGTCACCTCCGACAGGCGCGGGCTCAGCGCGACCACGTCGGCCACGGCCACCTGACGGGCGGCCGCCGCCGCGGTGATCCCGGCGTCCTCGACGATCCTGGTGAGGCGTTCGGCGGCCCGGTGGTAGGGGATCTGCGGTTCGGGCGCGGGGACGGGAACCGCCCCGGCCATCAGACAGCCGAAGAACTCCACGACGAAGTCGACGCCCGCGTTGTGCAGCAGCATGACGTGCTGCCCGGGGGCGACGACCGCGCTCAACCTGGTGGCGAACTCGGTGGCTCTGGCGTGGAGCTCGCCGAAGGTCACCTCCAGCTGCCTGGGCGTGTGCCCGGCCTCGAAGTCAAGATGGGTGACGGCCAGCCGGTCCGGCCGTAAGCGCGCCTGGTGCGCGAGGGCGTCCTCGATGAGCTGCACGGGCTCAGATCCGTTCACGCAGGCTGCGCGGGCGCATGTCGGTCCACACCTTCTCGATGTGGGCCAGGCACTCGTCCTCGGACCCCCGATGGCCGGCGTCGGCCCACCCCGGGGGGAGCGTCCGTTCCGCGGGCCATATCGAGTATTGGTCTTCGTCGTTGACCACGACGACGTGGGTCATTGGAGCTCCTCGCGGTAGTTGGAGTACGGCTGGGAGGTCATGGCGTGCACGGCCCGCAGGAAGGAGTCCGCGTAGTCCGCGGCGACCGTGTGCGGCAGTTTCGAGGCCGGATAGTCGGCGATGAGCAGGGCCCGGTCCGTGGACGGGTCCTGCACGAACCCGATGCTGAGCGTGAAGTGGTTGGGTTCGTACCGCATCGTCGGCGCGCAGCCGATGCGTTCGTCGTCGATCCGGACCCCGGCGAGCGCGTGGAACCGGTTGAATCCGAAGTTGGCGTCCAGATTCCAGTCGCGCATGTGACGGGCGAGCGTCGCGAACGGCACCCGCCGGTGGGGCATGATCGCCGTCTCCTCCCGGTGCACCCGCCGTACCAGGTCGATCCAGGTCCCGCCGTCGAGACTGACGGAGAAGGGGACCGTGTTGAGGAACAGGCCGAGCGCCTCGGTGCCCGCCTCCTCCTCGACCCTGCCGTTGACGCCGAGGCCGGTGACGACCTCCGTGCGGCCCGACACCCGGCCGAGGGCGACCAGGTGGGCGGTCAGGGCGACGCTCTTCCTGCTGGTGCCCGCCGTCACGGCCAGCTGGGACATCGCCCGGAACAGCTCGCCGTTCACCTCGCGGTCGATGCTGTGCGCCACGGTCGCCGTCTGGCCGAGACCGGTGAACAGGGTGCCGTCCACCCCCGACAGGCGTTCCTTCCAGAACGCGACCGACTCCGCCGAACCCGCCGCTGCCCGTTCCAGGGCGATGAACCTGCTGAAACGCGACTTCGGCGGTGCCGCGGGCGGCGTCTCGGGGTGGTCGCGCAGCAGGGTGTGCCGCTTGAGGATCTCGGCGACCAGTGAGGTGAAGCTCCAGCCGTCCAGGATCGCGTGGTGCTCGGTGAGTGTGAGCTGGAAGGCCGTCGGGGACAGCCGCTGGGCCGTCACCCGGAACAGCGGGGCCGTACGCAGGTCGAACGGGGTCGCCCACTCCCGTTCGACGAGCGCGGTGATCGCCGCCTGCTGGTCGGCCCCCTGGAGGTCCTCGACGACCAGCGGCGACGGCGCGGCACGGTGGACGAGCTGCATGGGCTCGCTGAAGGAGGCCAGGTCGAGGGAGGTGCGCAGCACCGGGTGCCGCGCCACGGCCTCGGTCAGGACCCTGGCGAGCGCCTCCTCGTCCAACGGCGTCGCCACCCGGTAGCTGTTGACGTTGTGGTACGGCCGCCGCTCGGGTTCGAGCTCCATGTGGTAGACCATCGCCAGCTGCATGGAGGTCATCGGGTAGGCGTCCACGACGTCGTCGAGCGCCTCGACCCGCCGCCGGTCGGCCTCGCCGAGCAGCGAGAACGGCTCGGGAGGCGGCCCGTCCTCGGCCGGCGTCATCAGGGCCGCCGCCTCGTGGACCGTGGGGTGGGCGAACAGCACGTCGAGCGGCAGCGCGTAACCCGACCGCCTGAGCCGTCCGGCGACCTGCACGCTGCGCACCGAGTCGCCGCCCAGCTCGAAGAAGTTGTCGTCCCTGCCGACCCGGTCCAGCTTCAGCACCTCGGCCAGGGCGTCGGCCAACGCCTGCTCCGCGGGGCCGCTCGGCGGGTCGTAGGGCCGCTCCCCGCGTCCCGGGTCGGGCAGTGCCCGCTGGTCCACCTTGCCGTTCGGGGTCAGCGGGATGCCCTCAAGCGGCACGACCGCCGACGGCACCATGTAGTCCGGCAGCCTGGCCGCCAGGTAGGCGCGCAGCTCGGACGCCCCCGGCCACCCGTCGCGGGGCACGACGTAGGCCAGCAGCCGCCCCTCCCTGACCACGACCACGCAGGAACGCACCGCGTCGTGCCCGTCGAGGACCCGCTGGATCTCACCCGGTTCGATGCGGAAACCACGGATCTTGACCTGGTCGTCGATCCTGCCGAGATACTCCAGGTCCCCGCCGGGCAGCCTGCGGACCAGGTCACCGCTGCGGTAACGCCGCGCTCCCGGCCTCGCCGGGTCGGGCACGAAACGTGAGGCGGTCAGCCCGGGACGGCCCACGTAGACACCGGTCACCCCGTACCCGCCGACGTACAGCTCCCCGGGCACCCCGTCCGGTACGGCCCGGCCGTGCCGGTCGACGATCTCGGCCGACAGGTGGGGCAGGGGCCGCCCGATCACGCTGCGGTCGAAGGGCGTCTCCGGGGTGATGTCGTAGGCCGTGACGTGGACCGTCGTCTCGGTGATGCCGTACATGTTGCACAACCGGGCGTTCGGCCCCGCCCCGGTGGCGAACCACCGGCGCACGTGGTGCGGCTGCAGCGCCTCACCGCCGAAGACGATCAGCCTGAGGTCGTCGAGGACCCTCGGCGCCTCCTCGAAGAGGCCGACGAGCTGGCCGAACGCGGAGGGCGTCTGGCTGAGGCAGGTGACCCGCTCCCGCTGCAGGAGGCCGGCGAAGTCCTCCGGCGACCTGGCGACCTCCTTCGGCACGACCACCAGGCGCCCGCCGTACAGCAGGGCACCCCACATCTCCCACACGGAGAAGTCGAAGGTGTAGGAGTGGAACAGCGTCCACACGTCCCCCGGGCCGGGGGTGAAACGCTCCTCGGTCGCGTCGAACAGCTCCGCCACGTTCGCGTGGGTGACGGCCACCCCCTTCGGACGGCCGGTCGAGCCCGAGGTGTAGATGATGTACGCGGTCGTCCCGACGGGGACGGCCAGGCCGAGGTTGTCCGACGGGTGGTCGGCGATGGCCTCCGCCTCCTCGTCGAGCCCGACGGTGACGCCCTCCCCTGCCCGGTCGGCGACGACCACCTTGGCGCCCGCGTCCTCAAGCAGGAACGCCACCCGTTCCGCCGGGGTCTCCGGGGCGATCGGCAGGTAGGCGGCGCCCGCCTTCAGCACCGCGAGCACGGCCTCGACCTGGCGGGGAGTGCGTTCGAGCAGCAGGGCGACCCGGTCGCCCGGCCGTACGCCACGGGCCCGCAGGTGACGGGCCAGCCGGTTGGCCCTGGCGTTGAGCTCCTCGTAGGTGACGTCGGTCGCGATCCGCTCCCGGTGCAGGGCGGTGACCGCCTCGAAACGCTCGTGCAGGCAGGCCCGGGGCTCACGGCTCACCGGTACGGCGACGCCGTGCCCGGCACCGGAGGTCAGGGGCAGCTCGGAGACCGGGGTCCCCGGCGCCTCGACGGCGGCGCTCAACAGGGTCAGCCAGTGCCCGGCCAGCCGTTCGACCGTGGCGGCGTCGAACAGGCCCGTGGCGTACTCGACCTCGCCCCGCATGCGGCGCCCGTCGTCGAAGACGGACAGCAGCAGGTCGAACTTGGCGGTGCCGGTGGTCATGACACGAGGGGTCCCGCTCACCTCGCCGAGTCGCATCGGCCCGGTGTCCTGCGCGCCGTGCGCGCCGAAGGCGACGTTCATCAGCGGCCGGTCGACGACCATGTCGAGCGGCGCCCGGTGGTGGTCGAGATCCTCCATGACGTCACGGCCGACCGCGGCCAGCAGCTCGTGGAAGCTCTCCCCGCCGTCGATCCTGGTGCGCAGCGGCAGCACGGTGACGAAGTAGCCGATCAGGTCCTCGATCTCGATCCGGTCCCTGCCCGCCACCGGGGAGCCGATGACCAGGTCGTCCTGACCGGTGTAGCGGTGCAGCAACACCGCGAACGCGGTGAACAGCACGACGAACGGGGTGACCTCCTCGTCCATGGCCAGCACGCGCACCCGTTCGGTCACCTCGGGTGGCAGGTCGAACAGGTGGGTCGCCCCCTCCGTCAACCGCACCGGGGGACGGGGCCGGTCGGTGTGCAGCGTCACCCGTTCCGGCGCGCCCGCCAGGCGCCGCTGCCAGTAGTCGAGGTCCTCACGCGGGTCCTGCTCCCGCTGCCACGCCGCGTAGTCGGCGTACTGGATCGGCGGCGCGGGCAGCCGGGGCGTACGGCCCTCGGCCCGCGCGGTGTACAGCACGGCCAGTTCGTGCTCGAAGACCGGCAGCGAGAGCCCGTCACAGGCGATGTGGTGGAAGACGACCACCAGGACGCACCCGTCCTCGGCCCAGCGCAGCAGCCGCGCCCGGACCGGCAGATCACGCTCCAGGTCGAACGGCCTGCGCGCCTCGTCGAGGACCAGGTCGTCGACGGCCTCCGGCGCGCACTCGGTCACCGTCAGCGCGAACGCCGTCTCCTGCCTGACCACCTGGTACGGCTCCGACACCGAGGCGAGGAACGCGCTGCGCAGGATGTCGTGCCGCCCGACGATCGTCCCGAGGCACTCCGCGAGCAGGTCGGCGTCGACCGGCCCTTCGAGCCGCAGCACCCAGGGGATGTTGTGCAACGCGGTGCCCGGGGTCAGCCGGTCGAGCAGCCACAGGGCACGCTGGCCGTACGTGAGCGGGGCCGTCTCCAGGTTCCCCGGCCTGAGCGGCTGCCAGCCGTGTTCGACGGTCGTCATGTCAGTCCTCCCCGTCCGTGAGGCCGGCCACGGCCGCCGCCCACTCGTGGTCACTCATCTCCGGCAGCGCGGCGACGGCCTCCGCCCGGCGTAGTACGGCCTCCGGCGAGGACGCCTTCTCCAGCAGCACCGCGGCCTGTTCTGCGACGGTCCTGGCGGTGAAGAACACCCGGGGCGGCAGGTCGATCCGCAGCGCCACCGCGACCCGCGCCTTCACCTTGGCGATCGCGAACGAGTGCGCCCCCAGCTCGAACACGTCGTCCTCGGCGCCCACGGACGCCAGGCCGAGTACCCGTCCCCAGATGTCGGCGAGGGTACGGCGGACCGGGTCGGCCTCCCCTGCGGGCTCCGCTGCGGACTTCTCCGCGGCTGCCCGGTCGGTCGGTAGGGGGGTGAGGGTGTGGGGTGGGGGCAGGGCGTTGCGGTCGGTCTTGCCGTTGTGGGTGGTGGGCAGGTGGGTCAGGGGCAGGTAGG
>NZ_JBEYAB010000021.1:0-160409 GCF_040631445.1 Streptosporangium sp. NPDC020072
TCCGAACCCGGAAGTTAAGCTCTTCAGCGCCGATGGTACTGCACCGGGGACGGTGTGGGAGAGTAGGTCGCCGCCGGACAATCTTTTGTGGGGGGGTCATCCTTTCGGGGTGGCCCCCCTTTTTTTGTTGTTTTTCAGGGGTGCGTGCGTAGGTGGGGTGGCTGGGGGCCGCCCCCCGTTTTTTGTGTGTGGCTGTTGGGGTTGTTTCCTGGGTGTGGGGTGGCGAAGGCCGCCCCTTTTTTGTGTGGGGTTCCCCGCGGGGTTGGTTCTGGGTTCCCTGGGGTTTTTGGTGTGGTGGGGTTGTGTTCCAGGCAGGGCGTGGAGGTGACGGGAGCTGCCCTCCTTTTTTGTGTATGCCTGGCTTTGGGGTGCGTGTGGGTGTTTGAGGGGCGGCGGTAGCTGCCCCTTTTTTTGTTTCAGGAGCGGGGCGGGAGGGCGTGGAGTTCGCCGGACAGGACGGTTACCGCTCGCCCGGCCAGCTCCACCCGGTCTCCCCGTACGGTCGTGCGAACCAGGCCGCCACGCTCGGACAGCTGGGCGCCGAGCAACGTGTCCGAGCCGAGCCGGCTCGACCACCAAGGCGCCAGAGCACAGTGGGCCGAACCGGTCACCGGGTCCTCCGGGATGCCGACCCGGGGGGCGAAAAACCGGGAGACGTAGTCCACGCCAGGCTGCGATGCTTGGGCCGTGACGATGATCCCTCTCGCGTCCACGGCCTCCAGCGCGCGGAGGTCGGGAGAGGCGGCCCGTACCGCCTCCTCGGACTCGACCTCGACCAGATAGTCCCAGACGTTCTTACCGACCCACCGGGGCTCGACCCCGAGTGCCTCCAGTAGCCCTTCGGGAGGGGAGACCTCCTCAAGGGTCTTACCGGGGAAGTCCATGCTGATCAGGCCGTTGTTCTCCCTGGTCGTGGACAGGATTCCGCTCCTGGTGCTGAACCTGAGGGTGTCCGGCGCGGGCCCGGTGGAGTAGAGCACATGCGCCGCGGCCAGCGTCGCGTGACCGCAAAGATCAACCTCGGTCTTCGGCGTGAACCAACGCAGGGAGTACGGCTCGCCGGGCTGCCCGCCGAGCAGGAACGCGGTCTCGGAGTGCCGCATCTCCGCGGCGAGGTCCTGCATCCAGCCGTCCGGCGTGGGGTTATCGAGTATACAGACCCCCGCCGGGTTGCCCTTGAAAAATTGATCAGTAAACGAATCAACTGTGTATATATGCATGGCGTAACTCTAGCCATGTGGGAGATAAGCAGCCCAAAGCGGGTAGAGAGGCCAGACAGGACCGGTGCGCTAGCCGTACAAAGTGGGAATATGCGCTGGGCGTGTCGCGCGGCGAACCTTACTTCGTCGGTTAACGTCCAAGGTTGTAGGGACAGGCCGAGTACGGCGCGGTCCTGTAGGAAAGGACAAGCCGATGGGGGCAGTGCGTAAGGTGGCGAGCTACCTGGGGCTGGGTGGAGCTGAGGACTACGACGAGGCCTACGACTACGAGGACGAGGTCGAGGGCGAGGACTGGCAGCCGGCCTCGGAGCGTGCGGCCAAGCGCTGGCGTGCCGTCGTCGAGCCCTCCCGCATCGTCATGCTCACTCCGCGTAAGTACAACGACGCTCCGATCATCGGCAAGCACTTCCGTGAAGGCCAGACCGTCATCATGGATGTCAATTGCATGAGCACCGCGGAAGCCACAAGAATGGTGGACTTCGCGGCGGGGCTGGCCTACGGCTGCGAGGGGCACATCGAGCGCATCGCGGAGAAAGTCTTCCTGCTGGCCCCCGCGGATGTGGAGATCACCACCGCCTGATCCCCGAAGTCACAGCGGTGCCCCGGGTCGTGTGAGGCCGTACGGCTAGGCGGCCCGGGGGCCCCTGCGCAGCAGGCGGGTGAGTTCCGCCAGGTCGGAGGTGGCTCCCTGGGCGCGTTTGTCGGCCTCACGGGCGTACTCGTGCAGGGCCCACACCGCGCCGTCGGCCAGTTCCCGCAGCTCGGAGAGCTGCTTCGTGACATATTCGGCGTCCGCCCGCTCACGTCGGCGGCGCGACCAGAGCTGGTGCGCCCCTCCCGCGGCCAGCAGTAGCGCCAGCACGGCGGAGGGCAGCGTGGCCGGGGTGACGGCCGCGACGACCAGGGCGGTCACCGCCAGGGCCAGCAGGGAGTAGGCGAGCCAGGGCTTGCCCAGGGTCTGCACGCCTTCCACGGCGATGTGCCGTTCGGCGGCGGCCAGGGATTCGGGGTCGGGACCCGAGGGCCGCAGGATCACCCGGTGACCGAGAAGCGGGATGGAGACCGACTCGGGCGGCGCCACCTGCGTGGCCCTGGTCAGGCTCTCCGCGGCGGTCCGTACGATCGGCGCGGCGACGTGCAGCGCGATGGCCGCGAGGGCCGGGTCGGAGGAGGGTCGCAGGTCGTCCAGCAGGTGCTCGGTGAGCGGCTTCTCCGGCCGCTGCGGCCCCTTCACGACGCGCTCCGGCCGCACCAGGCCACGCAG
The DNA here is from genome assembly GCF_040631445.1 of Streptosporangium sp. NPDC020072. Classification (NCBI taxonomy): domain Bacteria; kingdom Bacillati; phylum Actinomycetota; class Actinomycetes; order Streptosporangiales; family Streptosporangiaceae; genus Streptosporangium; species Streptosporangium sp. NPDC020072. The sequence goes on from NZ_JBEYAB010000021.1 coordinate 2,485, forward strand.
TACGGTCAGGGTCTCCTCCGCCGACCACAGGGCGCGTGACGTACGGCCCGTGCCGGCGGCCCTGGTCGTGGTGATCTCGGTGCAGCGGCCGAGCAGGCGGGTGAGCTGGGCGGAGGCCTGGACCGGCTGCGCCAACTCGGGGAACTCGGCCAGTTCGGGGAAGTCGACCAGCGAGGGCGGCACGACCATCGACGGTTCGTGCGGGGTCAGCGCGCTCAACCATCTGGCGGGTTCGGATCGTGAGGGTACGGCGACCGCGTCGAGTTTGCGGAGCACGAAGATCTTGCCCGCCGGGCCGTACGCCCCCTGGGCGGCGGCGAGCCAGAGCGCGCGCTGGCCGTGGGACACCGGACGGTCGAGGGACAGTTCGCCGAAGGCGGTGCCCATCCAGGAGGCGTGGATGCGTTCGCCCTGCCCGCACAGGGCCAGGGAGAGACACAGGAACAGGGCGGTGCGCCGATCGTCGAGTTGGGCGGCGCGGCCGAGCGGTTCGACGGCGTCCTGTCCCCGCAGGAGGAGCAGCAGGGCCTCGACGGCGGGGGACAGCCAGTAGCCGGGAACGTTCGTCGAGCTCGTGGGGGCGGGAATCGTGGAGCAGGTGGCGTCGGCGGCCAGGTTCGTCAGGAGCGCCTCGGCGTAGCGGTGCAACTCCGTCTTGGCGTGAGGGTTCGCGGTCAGGTCCATGCTCAAGGCAGAGAACTCTCCGAAGTTGTGACCGATGACCGCGCCAGCGTAGTGCGATTCGGTCATCCCCCTCGGGAGGCGCGCCGAATCGAACTTTGCCGGATGATCACCTCGATTTGCCGAATCGAGGTGATCATCCGGCGGAACGGCTCACATACGGTCGGGTACCGGGACGCCGAGCAGGCCCAGACCGGTGTCCAGGACACGCAGGGTGAGGGCGCACAGGGCGAGCCGGGAGGCGCGCACGGCCGGGTCGACGTCGCTCTTCAGGACGGGGCAGTTCTCGAAGAACGTCGTGAAGGCGCTGGCGGTGTCGAAGAGGTAGGCGGCGAGCTTGTGCGGAGCGGAGCTTTCGGCCATCTCCGCGACGGCGGCACCGAACCCGAGCAGTCGCAGCGCCAGGGCCCGTTCGGCCGGGTGGCCGATGACGATCGGACCGGTCGCCTGCGCCGGGTCGACCTCGCCCTTGCGGAAGATGGAGCGGATCCGCGCCTGGGCGTACTGCAGGTAGGGGCCGGTGTTGCCGGTCAGGGCGAGCATGCGGTCGAAGTCGAAGACGTACTCGCTGTCGTGACTGACCGACAGGTCGGCGTACTTGACCGCGCCTATGCCGACGGCGTGGGCGATCTCCCTGCGCTCCTCGTCGCCGTAGTCGCTGTCGCGGATGACCTCGGCGGCGCGGACCTCTGCCTCGTTGAGGAGTTCGAGGAGTTTGACCGACTCGCCGCTACGGGTCTTGAACATCTTGCCGTCGCTGCCGAGCACGCTGCCGATCTGGACGTGCTCCGCGTGGACGTGGTCGGGCAGCCATCCGGCGATCTTGGCGGAGGCGAACAGCATCGACATGTGCTGGGCCTGGGTCGCGCCGATCACGTAGAGGAGCCGGTCGGCCTTGAGGTCCTGGACGCGGTAGCGGATCGTGGCCATGTCGGTGGTGGCGTAGCCGTACCCGCCGTCGCTCTTGCGGATCATGAAGGGGAGCGGCTGGCCCTCGCGCCCGGTGAAGCCGGGCGGGAAGACGCACAGCGCGCCGTCGCTGACGACGGCGATGCCGCGCTCCTGGAGCTCGTCGCAGACCTGGGCGAGCACGGGGTTGTACATGCTCTCGCCGGCGATGTCGTCGTCGGTCAGCGTGACGCCGAGCTGGGTGTAGACCTTGTTGAAGTAGCGGACGGTGGCGTTCATGAAGATGTGCCACAGCCGCATGGTCTCCGGCTCTTCGGCCTGGAGGGTGACGACCCGGGAGCGGGCGCGCTGGTTGAACTCCGGGTCGGAGTCGAACTTGGCCCTGGCCGCCTGGTAGTAGGCGTTGCCCTCGCCCGCCTCCAGCTGGGCGACGGCGGCCTTCTCGCCGATGTCGAGCAGGTGCTCGATGAGCATGCCGAAGGGGGTGCCCCAGTCACCCAGGTGGTTCTGCCGGACGACCCGGTTGCCGATGTGCTCGTGGACACGGGCCAGCGCGTCGCCGACGATGGTCGTGCGCAGGTGGCCGACGTGCATCTCCTTGGCGGCGTTCGGCGCGGAGTAGTCGATGACCACGGTCTGCGGGGAGCCGGTCAGGGCCACGCCCGTGCGCGGGTCGGCGAGCGACTCGTTGGCCTGGGCGGTGATCCAGTCGTCGGAGAGGGTGATGTTCAGGAAGCCGGGGCCGCTGACCTCGACGGTGCCGGGGAAGTCGGTGAGCCGGTCGGCGATCTCCTGGGCGACCTCCCGCGGGGCTCGTCGCAGTCGCTTGCTCAGACTCATCGCGACGTTCGCCTGGTAGTCGGCGAACTGCGAGGGACGGATCAGCGGGTCTGCGTCGGTGTACTCAGCACCGAAGGCGGCGCCCAGCGCCTGCTGGACGCGCTCGGTGAGCACGAGTTGCGGGTCGGTCATACCTCAAGGGTATCGGTTGGTCTGTCCTGAACCGGCGATTTATCGACCGGTCGCATGACCCGGAAGACGATCGTCAGGGCGAGCGCGGCGACCACGCTGATCGCGATCGAGACCACGTCGTCGGCGGGGTCGCTGAGGGTGAGCGCGAAGAACTCGCGGGTGAACGGTACGGCGAGGGACAGCGCGAACAGCACCATCATGGCCCCGACCAGTGTGACGCGCCACCACAGGTACGGCCTGGCGATCAGGACCAGCGCCCACCAGGTCACCAGGAAGAGGGTGATGACGGCCGCGGTACGGCTCTCCTCCGGGGTCGCGCCGCGGGTCTCGGCCAGGAGGTACGACAGGTGGACGGCCAGCGCGCAGACCACTCCCCAGGGGATCGCCAGGCGGAGCACCCGGGGCACGAACCCCGGTTTGGCCCGTTCGCTGCTCGGCGCGAGCGCGAGGAAGAAGGCGGGGACACCGATGGTCAGCGCGTTGACCAGCGTGGAGTGCCGGGGGGTGAACGGGAAGGCGAGCCCGAAGATTCCTGCGAGCAGCGACAGGACGAGCGCGTAGAAGGTCTTGGTGAGGAAGAGGCTGGAGACGCGTTCGATGTTGGCCAGCACCCGTCTGCCCTCGCCGACCACGGAGGGCAGGCTGGTGAAGTCGTCGTCCATCAACACGATCTGGGCGACCGCCCTGGTCGCGCCGCTGCCGGAGCCCATCGCCACACCGAGGTCGGCGTCCTTGAGGGCCAGGACGTCGTTGACGCCGTCGCCGGTCATCGCGACCGTGTGGCCCCTGGACTGCAGGGCGCTGACGAAGAGCCGTTTCTGGTGCGGGGTCACCCGGCCGAAGACGGTGTTCGTGTCGAGGATCTCGGAGAGTTTGTCCGGGTCGTCCTCCGGCAGAGTGCGGGCGTCGACCGCGTCGCGCCCGCCGGGGACGCCGAGAGCGGTGGCGATGGCGGAGACGGACTCGGGGTTGTCCCCCGAGATGATCTTTATGGCGACACCCTGTTCGGCGAAGTAGCGCAGGGTGTCGGCGGCCTCGGGGCGGATGCGCTGTTCGAGCACGACGAGGGCCCGGGGCTCGACGGAGCCCACGGGGTCGTTCAGGGTGGCGACCCTGCCGAGGGCGAGCACGCGCAGGCCGGTCGCGGCCAGGTCGGCGGCCTGGCCGTACCCGGGGGTCTCGGGGGTGAGCAGGACGTCGGCGGCGCCGAGGACCCAGGCGCCCTTGCCGGCGAACTCCGCTCCGCTCCACTTGCGGGCCGAGGAGAAGGGGACGGTCGTGGTCGCGTGCCAGCCGGACGGGGCGGGGTGGGCGACCCTGATGGCCTGGACGGTCGGGTTGGGGGTCTCCTCCAGGTTGGCGAGCGCGGCCAGGGCCTCAGTGGTGAGCGAGGGGGTGAGCGGGTCGTCGGCGAGGGAACGCACCTCGGCCAGGTTCATGCCGCCCGCGGTGAGGGTGCCGGTCTTGTCGAGGCAGAGCACGTCGACCCGGGCCAGGATCTCGATCGCGGGGAGTTCCTGGACCAGGCAGCGGCGGCGGCCGAGCCGGACGACGCCGACGGCGAAGGCGATGCTCGTCATCAGCACCAGCCCTTCGGGGATCATGGTGACGATGCCCGCGACGGCGCCGGTGACGGCCTGGCCGAAGTCCTCCGCCTTGTTGAGCTGGCTCCAGGTGAGCAGCATGCCGATGGGGACGACCAGCCAGGTGATGTACTTGATGAACCTGGTGACACCCGCGCGCAGTTCGGAGTGCGCCAGGCCGAAGGCGCTGGCCTCCTGGGCGAGTTTGGCGGCGTAGGCGTCGTCACCGACCTTGGTCGCGACATAGGACCCGGTGCCCGCGACCACGAAGCTGCCGGAGAGCACCTGGTCGCCGACGGCCTTGTGCACCGGGTCGGCCTCCCCGGTGAGCAGGGATTCGTCGATCTCCAGGCCGCCGGAGCCCGTGATCTCGCCGTCGACCAGCAGGCGGTCGCCGGGGCAGAGCAGGATCAGGTCGCCGAGCACGACCTTCCTGGGCGGGATCTCGGTCTCCGCGCCGTTCCTTCTGACCCTGACCGGGGCCTCGTTGACGACGGCGAGCCGGTCGAGGGTGCGCTTGGCCCGTAACTCCTGGACGATGCCGATCGCGGAGTTGGCGACGATCACCAGCCCGAAGAGGCCGTCCTGCCACTGTCCGAAGATCATGATCAGGACCCAGAGCGCGGCGATCACCGCGTTGAACAGGGTGAGGACGTTGGCGCGGACGATCGCCGACAGCGACCTGCTCGACCGCCTGCTCACCTCGTTGACCTGTCCCCGGGCCGTGCGTTCGGCGATTTCGGCCGTGGTCAGCCCTCGGTCGGCCAGCTGCTCCACGTGTCGTCCCCCCGAGGTCGGTGCGAATCCCACCATACGGGGATGAGGAACGCCTGGGGCGTCACCACAGACGATGGGGACGGTGCGCGGCCAGGCGTTCGCCGACGCGGCCGACCACGCCGGTTCTGGCCAGCTCCGCCGCCAGCACGCACGCGGCGCTCACGCCGGTGGCCTGGGAGGCGCCGTGCGCGATGACCACCGTGCCGTTCAGGCCGAGCAGTACGGCGCCGCCGTGCACCTCGGGGTCGAGACGGCGCTGCAACCGCTTGATGCGGCCGCGTTGCAGCATGCCGCCGACCCTGGCGACGGGGCTCTCCTGGATCGTCCCGCGCAGTTCGGCGAAGGCGTAGCGGACGCTGCCCTCCATGGTCTTGAGCGCGACGTTGCCGGTGAATCCGTCGGTGACGATGACGTTGACGGTTCCGGTGAGCAGGTCGTGGCCCTCGACGTTGCCGGTGAAGTTCAGGCCGGGGGCGGCGGAGAGCAGTTCGTGGGCCCGTTTGACGAGCTTGTTGCCCTTCTCCGGTTCGCTACCGATGGTCAGCAGGCCGATCCTGGGGTCCTCGATCCGCAGCGCGGTCTCGGCGTAGGCCGCGCCGAGGTGGGCGAACTGCACGAGCATCTCCGGCTTGACCTCGGCGTTCGCCCCGGCGTCCAGCAGGATGGTCGGGAAGGGCAGGGTCGGCAGGGCGACGGCGATGGCCGGTCTGAGCACTCCCTGCTGGCCACGGAGCCTGAGCTTGCCGGTGGCCACGATGCCCGCGGTCGATCCGGCGGAGACCACGGCCGACGCCTCGCCGCGCCGTACGAGGTGGCAGGCGACGGCGATGCTGGAGCGGGGGCGGCGCAGGCTGGCCAGGGCGCCCTCGTCCATGGCGAGCGCCTCCTCGGCGCGGACGATCGGGATCTCGGCGGTCGCGTCGTGGAGGGAGAGCGCCTCCTGGAGGGGGCGCGGCGCGCCGACGAGCACCACGCCGATCCCGTGCTCCCTGACGGCCTGTACGGCTCCCGCCACGATCTCGTGGGGAGCGTGGTCGCCGCCCATCGCGTCGAGGGCTATGGGCGCCATGTCCTGCGAAGCGGCATGTGAGGAGGCGTGCGGGGCGGCCGCTGCGGCGCGGGGAGCCTCGGTTTCGGGCAAGCGGTCACCTCGTGCGGGATGGTTTGTCCGCATCGTAGGCGTGCTCCGTGGTGAACGACGCAGTCGGGGGGACCGGGGCGTGTTTCCCAGGCCTCTCACGGAGGGGCTAGGGCCTGTCCGGGAGGTTCCAGTCGCTTCGCTCCCTGGAGACGATGATCTTACCGAAGGTCGCCTTGCCGGTGACCCTGATGACGGGGCCGTTGCCGGAGCCGACCCCGCCGGAGATGCCGCGCTTGGCGAACAGCGCGCCGACCTCGTCGATGACGTGGGCGTTCTCGGGAACCCTGACGATCAGCTTGCCGAACAGGGAGGTGACCTCCAGGGTGATCTCCCGGCCGGGCAGTACCGCGTCGGACAGGTCGACGATCAGCGCGCCGAAGGTGGAGGACAGCTTCGTGTGGCGGCCCGCGATCCACCGGCCGCTCCTGACGACCTTGCTGAAGACCGCGCTGACCTCCTGGTTCTGGGCGCCCAGACCGCCGGACGGGGTCGTGACCTCCGGCAGGTCGTGGATGATCGGGGCGAGTTCGCCGACCGTGACGGCGGAGTAGGTCGCCTCAAGACGGTCGGCGTGCTCGACGCTGGTGAGGCGCCCCGAGGCGAGGGCCTCGGCCAGTACGGTCGCCACCTGGTCGCGGTCGGCGTCTGAGGCGCGCAGGGTGGGGCCGGCGCCGTTGGCGCCGTTGAGGCCGGGGTCCCGTGACATGGGGGACAGGGGAGCGAACCGAGATGTGGGTTCTGGGGAGGTCATGGGGCGATTGTACGACTATTCGAGATATATCGCGATGGTGGATGGCAAAGAAATGACGAACCGGGGAACCGGCCGCTGAGCTGGTTACGTCCGGGTATATAAGCGCCAACGACGCGCGAGAAGCGGGAGAGGTTTACGTCAAAAGCAACAAAAATCGGAGGTAAAACTTAGTGAGCGTACAAGAGAGCGTGGTGCGCGGGTTTCGCGCCTACACCGCGAAACACCTCGACGGCCTGTTGCGACGGGCCGGACTCGACGAGGAGAGCCGGATCCGGGTCAGGGCGGTCGCGACCGTGCTGCCCTTTCGCACGAACGCCTACGTGGTCGACGAGCTCATCGACTGGGCGGCGGCGCCCGACGACCCCCTCTACCGGCTGGTCTTCCCCCAGCCGGACATGCTGCCCGAGGCCGACGTCTCCCGGCTGGCCACCCTGCTGAGGGAGGAGGCTCCCCAGGGAGAGGTCCAGGCCGCGGCGCACGAGGTCAGGCAGCGGCTCAACCCGCATCCCGCGGGGCAGCTCAACCTCAACGTCCCCCGTGTCGGGAACGACCCGGTGCCTGGAATGCAGCACAAATATCCAGAGACCGTCCTCTTCTTCCCCAAACAAGGACAGACCTGCCACGCCTACTGCACCTACTGCTTCCGATGGGCCCAGTTCATCGGCGAGCCCGACCTGAAGTTCGCCTCGGGTGACGTCGCGAGCCTGGTCGGCTACCTGAAGGAGCACCCCGAGGTGACCGGGGTGCTGATCACCGGCGGCGACCCCATGATCATGGGGGAGCCGGTGCTCAGGCGCTATCTGGAGCCGTTGCTCGACCTTGAGCAGTTGGAGTCGATCCGCATCGGCACCAAGTCGCTGGCCTACTGGCCGCAGCGCTTCGTGTCCGATCCGGACGCCGACGACACGCTGCGCCTGTTCGCCTCCGTGGTCGAGGCCGGCAAGAACCTGGCCTTCATGGCGCACTTCTCGCACCCCCGCGAGATGGAGCCGCCCGTCGTCAGGACCGCCGTCGAGCGGATCCGTGCGACGGGCGCGGTGGTGAGGACCCAGGCCCCGCTGATCAGGTCCATCAACGACCACCCCGAGACCTGGGCGTCCATGTGGCGTGCCCAGCAGACGATGGGCATGGTGCCGTACTACATGTTCGTCGAGCGGGACACGGGGCCCCAGGACTACTTCGCGGTTCCCCTGGCCAGGGGGTACGAGATCTTCAGGGACGCCTACGCGAGCGTCTCGGGGCTGTGCCGTACGGTGCGGGGGCCGTCCATGTCGGCGACGCCGGGCAAGGTGTGCGTGGACGGTGTCACGGAGGTCGAGGGCAGGAAGGTCTTCGTGCTCCACCTCATCCAGGCGCGTGACCCCGGTCTGGTCGGACAGCCCTTCTTCGCGGAGTATGACCCGAAGGCGGTCTGGCTGACCGATCTGCGCCCCGCGTTCGCCGACCGCTTCCCCTTCGAACCCTCACTGGCCGAGCGCGTGCCCCTGGCCCGGCGGTTGACGGCCTGATCGGTCGGCCGGAAGGGGTTTCCGGCCGGTGCGTTTCCCGCAGCCCTCCGTGTTGATCGCTTTCCGCGGTGGATCAGAGGTTCTGCGGGTCCTGGGGGCGCGGGGGGCGGACGGAGGTACGGCGGGCGATCTGGGCCTGGAGCCTGGCCATCTGCCAGTGCAGCTCGATGAGCTGCTCGGCGAGTTGCAGGCGTGGAATCTCGGACGGGTCCTCTGTGGCCAGGTGGTCGATCGCGGCCGACAACTCTCGCATCGCGCGCTCCCACTCCATGACGACTTCCTCGGATCGAAACAACGTTCGAATCATAGCGGAACGTCGATCACGATGTCCGTCAATTGCCGTCCGGTGTGGCTCGTCCCGAGGTGGCGCGCCGCCGACCAGGCGGGACGCCGGCGGTCGTGACGCGACACGCCGGTGCCCGCCTGGGGACGGGTCAGTTCTCGTAGACCGGGGCGATGTAGCCGCGGGCCACGGTGTGGGCGGTGATGTTGAAGCCGACGACCGCGGGCGGGGAGTCGGGGCTCACGTCGAGCTTCTCCACGTCCAGGGCGTGCACCGCGAAGACGTAACGGTGCGGCCAGCCGGGCGGCGGGGCGGCGCCGCCGTAGGCGTTGATGGAGTAGTCGTTGCGGCCGTGCACGCCGAAGGTGGTGTCCGGGCCACCCGCGCCCGCGGGCAGCTCGGTCACGTCGGCGGGGATGTCGAACAGCAGCCAGTGCCAGAACCCGCTGCCGGTGGGGGCGTCGGGGTCGAAACAGGTCACCGCGTAGCTGAGGGTGCCCTCCGGGGCGCCCGACCAGCGCAGGTGCGGAGAGACGTTCTGCCCGTTGGACCCCCACCGGTCGAACACGTGGGTCAGGGACAGGGTCTCGCCGTCGCGGACGTCGTCACTCTCGACGGTCAGCGCGGGAACCTGGGGCAGGAACTCATAAGGAATCGGTGGCCGCGAGGACACGGATTCACCTCCGATGGGAGCGTAGTTCTTGGTCGCTCCTCATCCTGCCCTGTCAGGTGATCACATAGGTGTCTCAGGCGTTGTAGGCGGCGAGGACCGTCTTGGGGTCGCCGTCCATCTTGATCTTGCCCTTGTGCAGCCAGATGACGCGGTTGCAGGTCTCCTCGATCACGTCGAGGTTGTGGGCGACGAGGAAGACGGTGCCCGCCTCCTCGCGCATCTGCATGATGCGCTCCTGGCTCTTGCGCTTGAACTCGCGGTCGCCGGTCGCCAGGGCCTCGTCGATGAGCAGCACGTCGTGGGCCTTGGCCGAGGCGATGGCGAAGCGGAGCCTGGCGCCCATGCCCGAGGAGTAGGTGGACATGGGGAACTGGACGAACTCTCCGATGCCGGAGAAGTCGACGATGTCGTCGTACCTCTCCTTGACCTGGGAGGGGGTCATGCCCATGGCGTAGCAGCCGAGGACGATGTTGCGCTCGCCGGTCAGTTCGCGCATCAACGCGGCGTTGACGCCGAGCAGGGAGGGCTGGCCGTCGGTGTAGACCGCGCCCGAGTGCGGCGGCAGCAGTCCGGCGATGGCGCGCAGCAGTGTCGACTTGCCCGAGCCGTTGCGGCCGATGATGCCGATGGCGTCGCCGTGGTAGGAGACGAAGGACACTCCCCGTACGGCGTGCACCTCCTTCATCTCCGGCCTTCCCTGGCGCTTGACCAGGCGCATCAGGGCGTTGGCGGCGTTGCCCTTCTCGCTGTCCGAGGCCGCGCCGTACACGCGGTAGATGATGTGCAGGTCGTCCACGATGACCGTCGGGGTGCCCGCGCGGGGGTGTGGAGCCTTCTCCGGAGCGGGATGCACTCTGACGTCCGTGCTGGGGACGGCAGGCTTGTCGGCCTTCACTTGGGGCAGCTCCTCGGTCAACTCAGCCACGGCCGTACTTCTCCTCGGCTCGCCAGAAGTACCAGAAGCCACCGATCAGGGCGAACAGTGCCCAGAATATGCAGGTGAACCACACCCAGGGGCGGGTGGGGTGGAACTGGATGAGCAGGTCGCGCATCAGTTCGATGTAGGAGGCCGCCGGGTTGAAGTACATGAGGTCGGCGATCCACTGGGGCATGTGTCCTTGGGCGACGACCCTGTCCTGGATGGAGAAGAACACCCCGGAGGCGTAGAGCCAGGTGCGCGTGATGAAGGGCAGCAGCTGGTTCAGGTCACGTGCGGTCGAGCCGACCCTGGCCAGGACCATGCTGGCGCCGATGTTGAACATCGTCTGCAGCAGCAGGGCGACCGGGATCAGCAGCCACATCCAGGTGATCGGCTGGCCGGTGACCAGCACGAGCACCATCAGCACGCCCATGGAGATCAGGACCTGCTGGAACTCCTGGATCGTGTAGGCCAGGGGAAGCGCGGCCCTGGGGAAGTGCAGGGCACGGATGAGCGACAGGTTTCCGGAGATCGACTTCGCACCGCTGGTCACCGAGCGCTGGGTGTAGGTGAAGACGAACACCCCGGTGACGAGGAAGGCGATGTAGACGTTGGGGTCCATGTTGCCCCGGGCGCCCAGGATCACGCCGAACATCAGCCAGTAGATCGCCGCGTTGAGCAGGGGCGTCAGGACCTGCCAGAGTTGGCCCAGGGCTGAGGTGCTGTACTTCGAGACGTTGCGCGAGGTCGCGTACGTCATGACGAAGTGCCGTCGTTCCCACAGTTGGCGTAGGTAGACGGTCAGACGAGGGCGTGCGATGGCACGCCGAAGTCCGTAACGCTCGGCGAGCTTGGCCAGCGGCTCCTGCGGCTTGGCAGGGGTGCCGTTACTCGGGCCGCCCGCCTGGGCGTCCGCGATCGCGGATTCCGGCTGGCTCATGGCAAGGACTCTATTGGATGCGGGTGGATGGGGTGCCTGCGGCGGTGGTCCGCCGCACACATTGGACGGGATCTCCGAGAAAGAGGTTCCAGGGCAATTGTGCGGTTCGCCGCCGGAGCCTCGAACCCCCCGCGACCTCGCCAACGTTAGCCCAGCCGCGGCCCACCCGTGGGCGATGAACGCGAGCATCCTGGACGCGAGGGTATTTTTGCGTGACCCTTCCCGTATCGCATATGACTCTATGTCGGCTTTATATCCTGCTGTGAAGTTGGGCTGGGCCAGTTGGCGGCCGTACGGCATCCGCCGGACGTGTACGTGACCGAACTGCAACATCACAGAGACAACTCGGTGTGGAGCGGTACGGGATAGTCGCGTCCGACCGGTGTGACGTCGGCGCGTCAGCCGGGACGGCGGGAGCGGAGGGCACGAGATCCTCCGCCGGTCGCGCGGGCTTCGGTAGTCCGCGGCGGCGCCGCCTGCAAAGGGAGGAAACACCGTAATGCGCGTTACTAAGGGCGCACAGGTCATCGCTGGTATCGCGCTGCTCGCTCTCGGCCTGGCCGCGTGTGGCGGACAGGGGGCGACGGGCACGGCGGCGGGCGATCCGCCGGTACGTATGCGGATCGCCGAGCCACAGAAACCGTTCTACCCGGGCGACACCATCGAGACCGAGGGCGCCGAGGTGCTCGGCGCGGTCTTCGCCCCGCTGGTGAGCTACAACGACGACAAGCAGGTCGTCAACAACGTCGCCGACTCCATCAAGACCAGCGACAGCCGGGTCTGGAAGATCGTGCTCAAGTCGGGCTACACCTGGCACAACGGCGAACCGCTGATCGCCGAGAACTACGTCGACGCGTGGAACTACGCCGCCAACCGCGACAACGCCCAGGGCGCCAACAGCTTCTTCAGCCGCATCGAGGGCTGGGAGGACCTGAACCCGCCGGAGGGCAAGCCGGTCACCGTCAAGGCGATGCGGGGCCTCAAGGCCCTTGACGAGCACACCCTCCAGGTCACGCTGAGCAAGCCGTTCTCCCAGTTCAAGACGATGCTCGGCTACGTCGCCTTCTACCCGTTGCCCAAGGCCGCCTTCGACGACAAGGGCAAGGTCACCGAGACCTACGCCAAGCAGCCGATCGGCCAGGGCTACTTCAAGATGGACCGGCCGTACAACAAGGGCGTCGACCAGACGATCGACCTGACCCGCTACGACAGCTTCCCCGGCACGAAGCCCAAGTTCGACAAGCTCCAGTTCAAGATCTACGCGGACTCGGAGACGGCCTTCAACGACCTGCGCTCCGGCGGGCTGGACATCCACGACGCGCTGCCGCCCGCGGCGATCGCCAGCGCCAAGGCCGAGCTGGGTGAGCGCTACATCGACCAGGCGGACGCCGGTATCGGCTACATCGGCTTCCCGCTGCAGTTCAACAGCACCTACTCCAACATCAAGGTCCGCGAGGCCATCTCGATGGCGATCGACCGCAAGACGATCACCGAGACGGTCTTCGCCGGGACGCGCTCCCCGGCCGACGACTTCATCAACCCCCTCCTGGACGGCTACCGCCCCGGCATCTGCGCGGCCTGCACCTACGACCCCGCCAGGGCCAAGATCCAGTACGAGGAGAACAACGGCCCCAAGCTGATCGAGCTGGGCTACAACACCGACGGCGCGCACAAGGAGTGGATCGAGGCCATCGCCAACAACCTCCGCGCCAACCTCGACGTCGAGGTCAAGGTCAAGACGTTCGAGAAGTTCGCCATCCTCCTCGACGGCCTGGTCAAGAAGGACTACGGCGGCATGTTCCGGATGGGCTGGTTCATCGACTACCCCTCGGTCGAGAACTACCTGACCCCGGTCTTCTCCACCAACGCCATCAAGACCGGTTCCAACTACGCGGGCTGGTCGAACAAGGAGTTCGACGACCTGCTGACCCAGGGCGACGGCGCGACCTCGCTGAAGGACGGCCTGAGGTACTACCAGCAGGCCGACGACATCCTGGTCAGGGAACTGCCGTACATCCCGATCTTCTACTACCGCACCAACGCGGCCTACTCCCAGCGCATCAGGGGACTGAAGATCAACCTGATCAACCTGGTCGAGTGGAACAAGATCGAGAAGGTCGGCTGAGAGAGGGCGGGGCCGTTCCCCGGCGCCGGGAGCGGCCCTGACGGGTCCCGGCGCCGTGTGAGCGACCGGCCCGGGAAGAGCGTCCCCGACGTGGTACGTACCGGAGGCTGAATGGGCCGCTACATCATCAGGCGCCTGGTCCAGGCGATCCCTGTCCTGCTTGGCGCGACCCTGCTCGTCTACGCCGTGGTCTTCGCGCTGCCCGGTGACCCCGTGGAGGTGCTCGCCGGGGACAAGCGGATGGACCCGCACATCGCCGCCGTCCTGCGGGAGAGGTACCACCTGGACGACCCGTTCCTGCTGCAGTACTGGCACTACCTCACCGGCCTGTTCCACGGCGACCTGGGCGTCACGGTCTCCGGCGGGTCGGTCTCCGACATCCTGGCGGGCCGGTTCCAGGTGACCGCCAACCTGGCGATGACGGCCCTGGTCATGGAGGCGCTCGCCGGGGTGGGCCTCGGCCTGTACGCCGCGCTGCGCCACGGCAGGGCGCAGGACTCGCTGGTCCTGGCCGCCACGCTGATACTGATCTCCATCCCGCCCCTGGTCACCGGCTTCGTGCTGCAACTGCTGCTGGGCGTCAGGCTCAAGCAGGCCGGGCTCGACCTCTTCCCCGTCGCGGGCCTGGCCGAGGGGTGGCGCGGCTACCTGCTGCCCGGCCTCGTGCTCGCCGGGACCTCGATCGCCTACCTGACCAGGCTCACCAGGACCAGCCTCGTGGAGACGCTGCGCGCCGACTACATCCGCACCGCGACCGCCAAGGGGCTGCCCCGGCGCCGGGTCGTCGGCAGGCACGCGCTGCGCAACGCGCTGATCCCGCTGATCACCTATCTCGGCGCCGACTTCGGCACGCTGATGGGCGGCGCGGTGATCACCGAGACGGTCTTCAACCTGCCCGGCATCGGTCAGCAGCTGTTCACCTCGGTCTCCCTGCGCGAACAGCCCGTCGTCGTGGGCGTGGTGACGCTCCTGGTGCTGATCTACGTCCTGGCGAACCTGGTCGTCGACCTGCTCTACGCCGTGCTCGACCCGAGGATCCGCTATGAGTGAGACCGCGGCCGGGCGCAGGGGGCGAGGCGGGTCGACCGGCGGCAGGCACGCCAGGGACACACCCACGGGGCCGGCGGGCGGGCCGTCCAAGCCCGCGAGCCTGTGGAGCGACGCCTGGCAGGACCTGCGGCGGCGGCCGATGTTCGTCGGCGCGGCCTTCGTCATCGCCGCCTTCCTCCTGATGGCGGCCTTCCCCTGGCTGTTCACCTCGATCGACCCGCACAACGCCGCGACCTGCCACCTGTCGGACGCCAGGCAGGGGGTGGGCGACCTGCACTGGTTCGGCACCGACAACCAGGGCTGCGACGTCTACGCCCGCAGTGTGTACGGCGCCCGCAACTCGGTGGTGATCGGCGCGACGACCGCCGCCCTGACCGCGCTGGTCGGCGGCCTGCTCGGCCTGCTGGCCGGGTTCGCGGGAGGGGCGCTCGACGCCCTGCTGTCCCGGGTCACCGAGATCTTCTTCGCGATCCCCTCGGTCCTCGGCGCCCTGCTCATCCTGTCGGTCTTCCGCACGGGAAGCGTCTGGACGGTCGTCCTGGCGCTGGCCGTACTGGCCTGGCCGATGACGTTCCGCATCACCCGGGCGGCGGTGATCACGGTGAAGGGGCAGGAGTACGTGCTCGCCGCGCGGGCGCTCGGCGCCTCCGCGGGGCGGATCATGTTCCGGCACATCATGCCCAACGCGATCGCCCCCGTGATCGTGGTCGCCACGATCAACCTCGGGACGTTCGTCGCGGCCGAGGCCGGGCTCTCCTTCATCGGGGTCGGGCTCCAGTCGCCCGACATCTCCTGGGGGCTCATGATCTCCGACGCCAGGAGGCGCTTCCTTGAGGCCCCGGAGCCGTTGCTGTTCCCGGCGCTGTTCCTGAGCCTGACCGTGCTGGCCTTCGTCATGCTGGGCGACGCCGTACGCGACGCCCTCGATCCGAAACTGAGGTAGGGAAGCCGTGTGGAGGTCCTCGACGGCCGAGCGGGACGGGCACGTCCCCGGCGGGGAGGCGCTGCTGGCCGTGGACGGCCTGCAGGTGGAGTTCGTCACCAGGCAGGGCGTGGTCAAGGCGGTCAACGGCGTCAGCTACCGGATCGATGCGGGGGAGACGCTCGCCGTACTCGGTGAGTCGGGCTCGGGCAAGTCGGTCACCGCGCACGCGATCATGGGGCTTCTCGACACGCCGTCCGTCCGTGTCCCAGCCGGAACGATCCGTTTCCACGGCACCGACCTGCTCGCGCTGCGGGAGGACGACCGGGCCAGGATCAGGGGACGGCGGATCGCGATGGTCTTCCAGGACGCCCTGTCCGCGCTGAACCCGGTCTTCACCGTGGGCGCGCAGATCGGGGAGATGTTCCGGGTGCACGAGGGCGTGTCGTGGCGGGAGTCGGAGCGCAGGGCCGTCGAACTGATGGACCGGGTCCGCATCCCCGCCGCCGCGCAGCGGGTGCACGACTACCCGCACCAGTTCTCCGGCGGCATGCGCCAGCGCATCATGATCGCGATGGCGATCGCGCTCGGTCCCGAACTGCTCATCGCCGACGAGCCGACCACGGCGCTCGACGTGACGGTCCAGGCCCAGATCATGGACCTGCTGGCCGAGCTGCGGCGGGAGAGCGGCATGGCGATGATCCTGATCACCCACGACCTCGGCGTGGTCGCCGACACCGCCGACAGGATCGTCGTCATGTACGGCGGTCGCGTCGTCGAGACCGCTCCCGTGCACGAGGTCTACCAGGCGCCCGCGCACCCCTACACCAGGGGCCTGCTGGAGTCGATCCCCCGCCTCGCCCGCAAGGGCAGGGCGTTGCCGGCGATCGAGGGCACCCCGCCGGACCCGCTGGCCATGCCCTCCGGCTGCGCCTTCCACCCCCGGTGCTCCTACCGTCAGGACAACTGCGTCACCGACGCGCCGCCGCGCTACCGGATCGGGCCGACACGCGACAGCGCCTGCCACTACTGGAGAGAGGTCCTCGATGGCAGCCACGGGTGAACCGATCCTGGAGGTCGGCGGCCTGGTCAAGCACTTCCCGATGTACCAGGGCGTCGTCATGCGGCGGCGGATCGGGGAGATCAGGGCGGTCGACGGGGTGTCCTTCACGCTCAGGCGCGGCGAGACGCTCGGCATCGTCGGTGAGTCGGGCTGCGGCAAGTCCACCCTGGCCAGGCTCCTGATGGCCCTGGAGAGGCCGACCTCGGGCTCGGTGCGGATCAACGGACGCGAGATCACCCGGGCCAGGGGCTCCGAGCTCAGGCAGGTCCGCCGCAACATCCAGATGGTCATGCAGGACCCCTACACCTCGCTCAACCCCAGGATGACCGTCGGCGACATCGTGGGAGAGCCGTACGAGGTCCACAGGAAGGTCGTCCCCAAGCGTGAGCGGCGCCGCATGGTGCAGGAACTGCTTGAGGTGGTCGGTCTCAACCCCGACCACGTGGACCGCTACCCGCACCAGTTCTCCGGCGGTCAGCGGCAGCGCGTCGGCATCGCCAGAGGGCTGGCGCTCAGGCCGGAGATCATCATCTGTGACGAGCCGGTCTCCGCACTCGACGTCTCGATCCAGGCCCAGGTCGTCAACCTGCTCGAACGGTTGCAGGACGAGTTCGGCCTGGCCTACGTCTTCATCGCCCACGACCTGTCGGTCGTCCGTCACGTCTCCGACCGGATCGGCGTGATGTATCTCGGCAAACTGGTCGAACTCGGCGCGGAGGCCGACGTCTGCGAGCGGCCGGCCCACCCCTACACCCAGGCGCTGCTGTCGGCGGTGCCGGTGCCCGACCCCCGGGGCCGCGAGACACGGGGGCGGATCGTCCTGCAGGGCGACCCGCCCTCACCCGCGAACCCGCCGTCGGGCTGCCGCTTCCGCACCCGGTGCTGGAAGGCCAGGGACGTGTGCGCGGAGCAGGAGCCGCCGTTGCAGGCGCGGTTCAGCACCGGGCACGCCGTCGCCTGCCACTTCGTCTGACCCCTCCTCAGAGGGATTCGAGAGGGGTACGGCGGGGGCCCGAGGACAGGCGCACGTGCGCGCCCGGCGGCAGCGCGAGCCGCTGGGAGGCGTCCCCGGCGTTGACCGCGAGCGCGACCAGCCCCGCCGAGTCGGTGAAGGCGACCAGCTCGCCGGGAGACACCGCGGCGAAGGTCTCCCTGAACGGCACGGCGGCGTGCCTTCTGCCCAGCCAGACCACCAGGGAGCCGCCGGGCCGTACGCCCACGACCGCCAGGTCGGCCGCGCTGACCGACAGCTGGACGTTGCCGTGGCCGTCGACCGAGAGGACCTCGCCCTCGACCTCGTCGTCACGCACCAGCGACGTCGGCGCGCGCAGCGCGACCAGCCGCTCCGGCGGGATCGGCGGTCCCAGCTCCGCGAGGGGCAGTCCGGTCGCCACCCGCGCCGCCACGGGGGCGAAGACGTCACGGCCGTGGAAGGTCGGGGAGACCGGCTTCCTGAACAGGTCCTCGTTGGTGAGCTCGTAGGCCGTCCGCGCCCCGCCCGCGGCGGAGACCGCCCATGAGAGCACCCCGTTGTCGGGGCCGAGGAAGACGTGTTCGCCGGCCTCGATCGCCACGGCTCTGCGCGAGGCGCCGACCGGGCTCACCGCGGCGACGTGGACGCCGGGCGGGAGATGGGGGATCGTCTGGGCCAGGATCGCCGCGGCGCGCCGTACGTCTCCGGTGGGGACCAGGTGGCACACGTCGATGATCCGGGCCTGCGGCGCCGTCAGGACGATCACACCGTGGCAGGCGGCGACGTAGCCGTCCGCCAGCCCGTAGTCGGTGAGAAGGGTGATCACTGGAGTCACATCTGGTGACTGTACGTCTCCGAACCGGCCATGAACAGCAGGAAATTCCCGACTATCCTGGCATCGCGCGGAGCCGTACGGCCTGCGGGGGCGCGACGGGAGGCGACAGCGATGGACGATGTGCCACCTCCCGGCGAGGGGACGGGACCGGAGAACGCTCCCAGGCCCCTCACCGAGAAGGAACGGGAACTGCTGGCCTTCGAGCGCCGCTGGTGGCGCCGTCCCGGGGCCAAGGAGCAGGCGGTGCGGGAGGCCTTCGGCATCTCGGCGACCCGCTACTACCAGCTGCTCGCCGAGCTGATCGACCGGCCGGAGGCGCTCGCCCACGACCCGATGCTGATCAAGCGCCTGCGCAGGCTCCGCGAGACGCGCAGACGCGAACGCGCGGCCAGGAGGCGGGGACTACGTCCCTGACGTCCGGGGTAGAGCCGGTCATGCGCGCCTGACGCCGCGCCGTACGATCCTGGCCTGACGACGAGCGGGAGAACACCCCATGGAGACCCCCGAAGGACTGCGCGCGATCCTGGCCGACCCCGCCGGAGCGGTGATCGGCCTCGACTTCGACGGCACGCTCTCCCCGATCGTGCCCGACCCCGACGCGGCCAGGATCCACCCGCGCGGCCCGGAGCTGCTGGCCAGGCTGGGCGGACGGGTCCGCGCCGTGGCGGTCGTGACGGGCCGTCCCGCCGCGACGGCCGTCGAGTACGGCTCGCTGGCCGAGGTGCCCGGGGTGGTCGTGCTCGGCCACTACGGTCTCGAACGCTGGGAGGCGGGCACGCTCACCGCCCCGCCCGTCCACCCCGGCCTGGACAGGGCCAGGGCCGAGCTGCCCCGGCTGATCGAGGGTGTCGCGGGCGCCAGGTTCGAGGACAAGGAGCGCTCGGTCGCCGTGCACACCCGGGGGACCGCCGAACCGCAGGCCACGCTTGAGGCGCTGCGCGACCCGGTCGCCAAGCTCGCGGCCGAGGTGGGGCTGGCGGTCGAGCCGGGCAAGTTCGTGCTGGAGCTGCGGCCTCCGGGGACGGACAAGGGGGCGGCGCTCGGCGCCTTCCTCGCCGAACGCGGGGCGCGCTCGGTGCTGTTCGCCGGTGACGACCTGGGGGACCTGGCGGCCTTCGCCGCCGTACGGGCCTCGGGGTTGCCCGGCGTGACGGTGTTCAGTGGTTCGGCCGAGGCGAGCGCGGAGGTCGCCGCCCAGGCCGACATCGTCGTGGACGGCCCGGAGGGGGTGATGGACCTGCTGGCGTCGATCGCCGATGCCATTGAACGTTAAGTGACCGACAAGTGGGGACGGTTAACGTCCCCGGCATGAGAAAACTCGCCTTCGCCGCCGCCGTGCTCGCCGGCGCCACCCTGTTCACCGTTCCCCAGGCGGCCTCGGCCTCGACCGCGCAGGCCTCGGGAACCCTCACCTTCCGCGGCATGACCCTCAAGCTTCCCTCGGGCTGGCGGGTCTACGGCGGCGCCGACGGCGTCAAGGTGGTCACGGGAAGGTGTGCGAAGCCGCACTCGGCGTATTTCACCCCGAACTGTGAGGCGTTCTGGGTCTTCGGCCCCAAGCAGATCAAGTACGGGCGTGAGCTGTTCTCCGCCTACCGGGGGGACCAGCCGTACTACCCCGCCACCGACGTGCAGCGCTGCCCGTTCGACGCCAAGAGCGGCCAGACGTTCGGCAACGCGTACGCCTCGGGGCTGCGGCAGGTGGGACGCGGGCACAAGGCCGCCTTCAAGGGCTGGCGCGGCGAGTGCTACAGCTACAACGGCAGCAAGCGGACCGGGACCTTCCACCAGCGTGAGTGGTTCCTGCCCACCTCGAAGATCCTCGTCGTGGACGTGTGGGACAACCCGCGCCTGGCGTCGGTGCTCGCGGCGGCTACCTGGAGCTGACCAGGATGCCGCCGACGGCCAGCACGATCATCACGGGCACCATGAGGAAGGCCTGCTGGGTGCCGGACACGTCGGCGAGCGCTCCCAGCAGGAAGGGCCCGACACCTGTCGCCGAACTCGAATAGAGGGAGGCGACGCCCGTCGCCCGCTCGGGATGTCCGGCCGTGGCCGTCAGCACCCGTGAGAGCGCGAGCGGGAAGTGCAGCGAGACCCCGACTCCTGAGACGAGCAGCCCCGCGTAGGCCGCCGGCGGGGCCGTACTCGTCCAGAACAGCAGCCAGCCGACGAAGGTGAGCCCCAGCGCGCCGATGAGCAGCGGGGAGGGCGGGATCCGCAACGCCAGCCTGGCCCCGCCGAAGCGCCCGAGCGCCAGCCCGGCGGTGAAGGCGGTCAGCGCGCTCGCCGCGACCGCCGCGGACAGGCCCGTGTTGTCGCTGACCAGCTTGGCCGCCCAGAGGTTGAACGAGAACTCAAGCCCGACGCAGCAGAACAGCACCGCCCCCGCCAGGTGGAAGCGCATGCCGAGCCCCGGGGAACCCGCGCTCCCGGAGGGCGCCGCCTGCTCCTCCCGGGCGGGCGTGGGAACCCACACGCGGCCCATGGCGAGCGCGAGCAGCACGGTCAGCAGCGGGGTGAGCAGCAGCGCCGTCCGCCAGCCGAGCGCGCTCTGCGCCGCGAGACTGACGACGAACGGGGCGAACAGGCCGATGGTCCCGCCGACCGCGTTGGCCTCACTGATCGCCGACGGCCCCGCGGGACCGTGGTGCCGGCCGAGGACGGACATGCTCGTGTAGAGACTGATCGAGCCCATCCCGCCCGCCAGGCAGTACGCGAGGAGCGTGACCTGCGGTGTGTGGCCGAGGACGACCAGCAGCACCCCCACGTTCATCCCGGTCAGGCCCGTCCAGACGGTGACGCGCGTGCCGAGGCGGCGGGTCAGCCGGGGCAGCGCGAGGCCGGTCAGGACGCCGCCGACGGCCATCATGGTGCCGTGCAGCCCGGCGACCGTCTGCGAGAGGCCCAGTTCGGCGCGGAGCATGGGCAGGGCGGCGCTGAGGCCGTACAGGTAGGTGGCGAAGACACCGAGCTGCAGGTAGACGAGCCAGGTCGGACGGTCACGGGTGAGCCTGGCGGTCACGGGTTCCCCCGAACGTCAATGAAGCGCGAAGTCCCCTGAACTATCTCATATCAGGGCAAAATCTCAGCCGAGTGCGGCGAGCTGGTCAGCGAACCAGCGCTGCGGGGGAAGGGCGGTCGCCAGACGGGCCAGCCTGTCCCCCCGGACGGCGCGCTCGTGCTCGGGCATGACGAGGCCCTCGTGGATGGCCCGCGCCGTGGCCGAGACGTCGTAGGGGTTCACCAGCAGCGCGTCCGCGCCCAGCTCGGCCGCGGCCCCCGCCTCGCGCGACAGGACCAGCGCGCTGTTCGGGGACAGCACCGGCCCCTCCTTGGCCACCAGGTTCATCCCGTCGCGGATCGGGTTGACCAGCATCACGTCGGCCAGCCGGTAGGCGGCCAGCGACCGGGGATAGTCGTCCTGGACGTTGAGGATCAGCGGATCCCAGTCCTCGGTGGCGTACTCGTCCTCGATCTCCGAGGCGCAACGCTGCACCGCCGCGGTGTACTCACGGTATTCGGGCAGGTCGTGGCGGGAGGGGTAGGCGAAGGCCAGGTGCACGACCCTGCCGTGCCACTCGGGGTGCGCCGCGAGGAACTCCCGGTAGGCGATCAGGCCCCTGACGATGTTCTTCGACAGCTCGGTCCTGTCGATGCGCACGATCAGCCTGCGGTCGCCGACCAGCTCGCGCAGGGCGGCCATGTGGGACTCGACGTCGGGCTCGCGGGCGCGTTCCCACAGCGCCCGGCCGTCCACGCCCAGGCCGTGCACGCCGATCCGGGTGGTCCGGCCCGCGTGGGTCACCGTACGGCCCGCGCGCTCGACCCGCGCGTCCAGGACGCTCTCGCAGCAGTCCATGAAGGCCCCGGCCCAGCGGTCGGTCAGGAAACCCGCCTGGTCGGCGCCCAGGATGCCCTCAAGCAACTCGGCGGCGACCTCGTCGGGCAGCAGGCCGAAGTACTCGGGAGGGGCCCAGGGCGTGTGGGAGAAGTGGGAGACGCGCAGGTCGGGCCGTTCGCTCCTGAGCATCGCCGGGACCAGGGCCAGGTGGTAGTCCTGCACCATGACCTTGGCGCCGTGCGAGGCCTCCTCGGCCAGCGCCATCGCGAACGCCTCGTTGTAGGCCTGGTAGGACTCCCACTCCCTGCCGAACCTGGCGTCGAAGTGCGGCCTGTTCGGGGTGTCGTAGAGCAGGTGGTGGACGAACCACAGGGTCGAGTTGGCGACCGCGTTGTAGGCCCGCTGGAAGGTCGCCGGGGGGATGTCGAGCATCCGCAGCGCCCCGGTCTCGTATCCCGCCTGGTCGAGCCGCCCCCCGGGAGCGAGCCGTACGGCACCGCGGTCGCCGTCGGACAGGGCGGCGCAGACCCACAGGACGTCGAGCTCCTTGGACACCTCGGACAGGCCGGAGACCAGGCCGCCGCCGCCCCTGCGCATGCTCAGCGCGCCGCCCTCCGACATGGTGAAGGAGACCGGGCCGCGGTTCGAGGCCACCAAAATCCCACTCATCTGACCTCCTCGCCCGGGAGGACGTGGCTTGTCCCGAAGGTTAACCAAACGATAACCGGCGACCATAGGATGTCGAGCGACCGTGACCGTTGATGGGAACCCGTGATGGCGCTGGACGAGACGACCGAGGAACTTGCCCGTGCGGCCGCCGGAGGCGACCACCGGGCACTGGGCGAACTGCTGAAGCGGATCGAGCCCGAGGTGCTACGGCACTGCGGGCGGATCCTCCCCTACCGGCAGGACGCCGAGGAGGCCTGTCAGGACACCCTGCTCGCCGTGGCCCGCAACATCGCCAGGTTCGAGGGGCGGGCGCGGTTCAGCACGTGGCTGCACATCGTGACCGCCAACTGCGCGCGCACCACCTACCGCTCGCTCAAACGGCGTTCCGCCGAGCAGAGCTCGGAGGAGTTGCCGCTGCACAACAAGCCCGACGTCGCCAGGGTGAGTGTGATCGCGGGCTCCCGCCTCGACCTGCTCGACGCGATGGAGGCCCTTGAGGCGGACAAGCCCGACCTGGCCCAGGCGCTGGTGCTGCGCGACATCTGCCAGCTCGACTACAACGAGGTCGCCGAGCAGCTCGGCATCCCCCTCGGCACCGCCAAGTCGCGCATCCACCAGGCCCGCAAGTACGTCCAGGGAGCGCTCGGCGACGCCTACGGCTTCTGAGGTTTGTCCGGTTAATGACACACTTCATCTCGTTTGGTGAGACAACTGGTCAGGAGGGGCACAAGGCGAGGTAGAGTGCTTGAGACCTGCATGTCAGGTCCACAACTGAACATTGCTCATCCAGAGGGGTGGAGGGACCGGCCCTGCGAAGCCCCGGCAACCCTCCCGGTTCAAGACTCGCGATCTGGCGAGGGGTCGACCGGGACAGGTGCCAATTCCGGTCTGTGACCAGGGTGGTCGCAGACGAAGATGAGGGAAAGGCCTCGCTTCATGGCGCTCGCGAACACCGCAACCACCACCGCTCTTGACTTCGGTCCCGCCGTCGCTCTCTCCTGTCGTGAGTGTGGTGCCCGCTACGACCTCGGTCCCAGCTTCGCCTGTATCGAGTGTTTCGGGCCCCTTGAGATCGCCTACGACTTCGGGAACGTCACCCGGGAACAGATCTCGCAGGGGCCGGCCAACATCTGGCGCTACCGCTCCCTCCTGCCCGTCCCGGCGGACGTCGCCTCCAAGCCCAACACCGAGCCCGGCTGGACCAGGCTCGTCAAGGCCGACAACCTGGCGCGTGAGCTGGGCCTGCGCTCGCTGCACGTGAAGGACGACTCGGGCAACCCCACGCACTCCTTCAAGGACCGCGTGGTCGCCATCGCCGTCGAGGCGGCCAGGAACTTCGGCTTCCACACCCTGTCCTGCTCCTCGACCGGCAACCTGGCGGGCGCGGTGACCTCCGCCGCCGCCAGGACCGGGCTCGACGCCTGCGTGTTCATCCCCGCCGACCTCGAACAGGGCAAGATCGTCATGGCCTCCGTGTACGGCGGCAAGCTGATCGGCATCGACGGCACCTACGACGACGTCAACCGCTTCTGCTCCGAGCTCATCGGTGACGAGCTCGGCGACAAGTGGGGCTTCGTCAACGTCAACCTCAGGCCCTACTACGCCGAGGGCTCCAAGACCCTGGCCTACGAGATCGCCGAGCAGCTCGGCTGGCGGATCCCCGACCAGATCGTCATCCCGGTCGCCTCCGGCTCCCAGCTCACGAAGATCGACAAGGCGTTCAAGGAGCTGATCGCCCTCGGTCTCGTCGAGGACACGCCGTACAAGATCTTCGGCGCCCAGGCCGAGGGGTGCTCCCCGGTCTCCGCGGCCTACAAGGCGGGCCACGACGTGATCCGCCCCGTCAAGCCCGACACGATCGCCAAGTCGCTGGCCATCGGCAACCCGGCTGACGGGCCCTACGTGCTCGACATCGCCAGGCGCACCGGCGGTGGGGTCGAGGACGTCACCGACCCCGAGATCGTGGACGCCATCCGCCTGCTCGCCAGGACGGAGGGCATCTTCGCCGAGACGGCGGGCGGTGTCACCGTCGGGGTGCTGCGCAAGCTGGTCGAGTCGGGTCGGCTCGACCCCGACGCGGAGACCGTGGTCCTCAACACAGGTGACGGCCTGAAGACCCTTGACGTGGTCGCTGACCAGGCACGTCCCACCGCTGTCATCCGGCCCTCACTCGACGCGTTCCGCGCTGTCGTCGCCTAGAGCTCTGAAAGGTACTGAATTATGAGTGTTTCTGTACGGATTCCGACGATTCTCCGTACGTACACCGGCGGCGCGGCCGAGGTGAACGGCGAGGGCGGGACCCTGCGTGAGGTTCTGCAGAAGCTCGACGCCGACTTCCCCGGGATCGGTGCCCGTATTCTCGATGAAACGGGCAAGATTCGCCGTTTTGTGAACGTCTATGTCGGTGATGAGGATGTCCGTTTCGCCGACAACCTCGACACGGTGACGCCGTCCGGCGTTCAGGTCTCCATCATTCCGGCGGTCGCCGGAGGCTGATCCCGGCGGAGGCCGCGCGGGGCCCTGGGCGGGCCCTGGACGGCCTCCCGGGTCCCGGTGTCGTCCACTGTCATGGAACGGCGCCCCCGGAACACCCTCACGACACCCGCACCGGCCTGGCCGCGTGCGGGTGTCGTCTTTTGTGATGCAAGCTCACATTTTTGTGCGAAGACATAATGTAATATTTAACTAACTAGTAGTGATAGCAAAACTATGTTGGCGTGTTGAATGCGTCCGTAAAGCGGTAGTTTGCTGGTTGACTCTGTTGCCCCACGGGCTCTCACAGGTATGGTCGAGGGCGATCGACGTAGGCGATGTCTCCGCCTCGGAGATTGAGGACCTCGCGAGAGGAATGGGCGACGTCCTCAAGCCCAGTAAGAGGAGTCGGAAGTGGCGCAAGGCACCGTCAAATGGTTCAACGCGGACAAGGGCTACGGCTTCATCGCGGTAGACGGTGGTAAGGATGTTTTCGTCCATTACTCCGCGATCATGATGGATGGCTACCGTGCGCTCGAACAGGGCCAGAGGGTCGAGTTCGAGATCACGCAGGGACAGAAGGGACCTCAGGCGGAATCGGTCCGGACGGTCTGATCTCGTCCTCCGTCAGCTCGTCGGGAACCCGCTGGCGCATCCCGCGGCAGCGCAGTTCGCGCGGATCGCCCTCGGCATGTCGGCCCGGCTCGTCGCTCCCATCGGCGGGCCGGGCCTTCGCCTAAGCTGACACTCAGGTCAAAGGTCCTTGGCTTGCACTCGTCGGGGGAGAGTGCTAAACAGTGGTTAGCACTCCTCATTGGAGAGTGCCAAACCTGGATCGAGACGATGGGGCCCGCCGAACGGAGTCGCGGGCCCGTATGCCGTCGCGGGCGTCGCCTCGGTCTGGTGCAAGCCACCCTGTGTTTGGGAGGTCTAGCCGTATGGCAGCCAAGATGATCTCGTTTGACGAGGACGCCAGGCGCGGTCTCGAGCGTGGCATGAACCAGCTCGCGGACGCTGTCAAGGTGACCCTCGGCCCCAAGGGCCGCAACGTCGTGCTGGAGAAGAAGTGGGGCGCCCCCACGATCACCAACGACGGTGTCTCCATCGCCAAGGAGATCGAGCTTGAGGACCCGTGGGAGAAGATCGGGGCCGAGCTCGTAAAGGAAGTCGCCAAGAAGACCGACGATGTCGCGGGTGACGGCACCACCACGGCCACCGTGCTTGCTCAGGCGCTGGTCCGCGAGGGCCTGCGCAACGTAGCCGCGGGCGCCAACCCCATGTCCCTGAAGAAGGGCATCGAGGCCGCCGTCGAGCGTGTCTCCGAGGAGCTCTCCAAGCTGGCCAAGGACGTGGAGACGAAGGCACAGATCGCCTCCACGGCCTCCATCTCCGCGGGTGACCCGCAGATCGGCGAGATGATCGCCGAGGCGATGGACAAGGTCGGCAAGGAAGGCGTCATCACCGTCGAGGAGAGCAACACCTTCGGCCTTGAGCTTGAGCTCACCGAGGGCATGCGCTTCGACAAGGGTTACATCTCGCCCTACTTCGTGACCGACCCGGAGCGCATGGAGGCCGTCCTCGACGACCCCTACGTCCTCGTCGTCAACTCCAAGATCTCCGCGAACAAGGACCTGCTCCCGGTCCTCGACAAGGTCGTGCAGGCCGGCAAGCCGCTGCTGATCATCGCCGAGGACATCGAGGGCGAGGCGCTGGCGACCCTGGTCGTCAACAAGATCCGCGGCCTGTTCCGCTCGGTCGCCGTCAAGGCTCCGGGCTTCGGCGACCGCCGCAAGGCCATGCTGGGCGACATCGGCATCCTGACCGGCGCCCAGGTCATCAGCGAGGACCTCGGTCTGAAGCTGGAGTCCACCACGCTCGACCAGCTCGGCCGCGCTCGTCAGGTCATCGTCACCAAGGACGAGACGACGATCGTCGACGGTGCCGGTGACGCCGAGCAGATCGCGGGCCGGGTCAACCAGATCCGTGCCGAGATCGACAACACCGACTCCGACTACGACCGCGAGAAGCTGCAGGAGCGCCTGGCCAAGCTGGCCGGTGGCGTGGCGGTCATCAAGGCCGGTGCGGCGACCGAGGTCGAGCTCAAGGAGCGCAAGCACCGCATCGAGGACGCCGTGCGTAACGCCAAGGCGGCCGTCGAGGAGGGCATCGTGCCCGGCGGTGGCGTGGCGCTGCTGCAGGCCGGCGCCAAGGCGTTCGACAAGCTCGAACTGGCCGGGGACGAGGCCACCGGTGCTGCGATCGTGCGCAAGGCTCTTGAGGAGCCGCTGAAGCAGATCGCGGTCAACGCCGGCCTTGAGGGCGGCGTCGTGGTGGAGAAGGTGCGCAACCTGACCCCCGGCGAGGGCCTGAACGCCGCCACGGGCGAGTACGTCAACCTGTTCGAGTCGGGCATCATCGACCCGGCGAAGGTGACCCGTTCGGCGCTGCAGAACGCCGCCTCGATCGCGGCGCTGTTCCTGACGACCGAGGCCGTCATCGCCGAGAAGCCCGAGAAGGCCGGTGCCGCTCCCGCCGTTCCCGGCGGCGGCGACATGGACTTCTAGTCCGGAGCTTTCCCAAAAGAGGCGACCCCGAGGTGTCGGGGTCGCCCCTTTTTGTTTTCCACCCGATTTCTCACCGGCCCGTAAGGCGGGCCTTTCCGGTCGGCCAGGTGTTTTACCCGGGCCGGGCGTGCGTTTCACGGCCGCCGCGTTCGGAGACCGGACGTTTCCGGCTGCCAGGGCCTTCGGGAGGGGTGGCCTTTTCGGCCGGACGGACTTTCACGGCCCGCCGGGGGAACCGGTCAGCGGAGCTGGGCGGGCAGGTCGCCGGTGTGCAGGACGGTCAGCGAGGTCACCGCCCTGGTCAGAACCACGTAGAGACGGGCGAGGCCGCGTGGTTCCGCGGCCACGATGTCGGCGGGCTCGACCACGATGACGTGGTCGTACTCCAGGCCCTTGGCCAGGCTCGCGGGGATCACCAGGAGCCGGTGCTCCTCGATCGCGTCCTGGCTCAGCACCCGGTGCTCCACGGCCTTCAGGATGGCGGAGACCTCGGCCACCGCGGCGTCGGGGGCGATCACGCCGATCGAGCCCTCGCGGGAGAGCGTCTCGCCCACCACCTCCCTCAGGGACGCGGCCAGGTCCGCGGCGGGCCGTACGGTGAGGGAGCCGACGCCGGGTCGCAGCGAGCGGGGCGGGGCGAGGTCGGGGGCGACGGAGGGCAGCAGCCTGGCCGCGTAGTCGAGGACCTCACGGGGAACGCGGAAGCCGAGGGTCAGTTCGGTGACCACGCCCTCCTCGAACCCCAGGTGGGCCAGGACCTCCTTCCACGAACGGGCCGACCAGGGGGTCGTGCCCTGCGCGAGGTCACCCAGGACCGTTGCCGACCCCGTACGGCACCGCCGTCCCAGCGCCCGCAACTGCATGGCCGACAGGTCCTGGGCCTCGTCGACGACCAGGTGACCCAGCGGGGCGGTCCGCTCGATCATGTCGCCGAGCTCGTCCATCAACGCCCCGTCGGCGGCCGACCACTTCGCGGAGCGGAAGGTCTTCGACGGCTTGGCCCACAGCAGCACGGCCTGTTCCTCGGCGGTCAGGTCGTCCCTGGCCGAGTCGGCGAGGAAGGCGGGGTCGCTGAACAGCCGGTGGAGGACCTGCTGCGGGGTCACCTTCGGCCACACCGTGTCCACCAGCTGCTTGACCGGCTTGGACCTGGCGACGGCGTCCTGCACCCGGTCGTCGGGGGACTCGCCGCGCTGTTCCATCCGGACGAGGACCGCGTGGGCCAGCCGCTGGGCCAGGGCCGCGCGGCCCGGGGCGTAGCGGGTGGTGCCGCGCAGGGAGGCGACGATCTCGCGAACCTCGTAGTCGGCCACCCGGTAGCGGTTGACCCCCTTGGTGAACAGCACGCCCTCGGTCGGCTTGACGATGTACGCCCACAACGCGCGGTTGAGCACGGGCACCATCCGGGCGTCGCCCTTGATCGCGCTGACCGCGGGGTCCTCGGGCGTCGCGTGGTCGCCCAGGATGTCGGCGACGGTGGTCTGGTCGACCTTGACCTCGCCGAGCGCCGGAAGCACCGAGGAGATGTAGGACAGGAAGGCCCGGTTGGGGCCGACGATCATCACACCGGACCTGGCCAGCCGTTCCCGGTGGGTGAAGAGCAGGTAGGCGGCCCGGTGCAGGCCGACCGCGGTCTTGCCGGTGCCCGGCGCCCCCTGGACGCACACGGTCGTGCCCAGTTCGGAGCGGACGATCTCGTCCTGGTCGGGCTGGATGGTCGCGACGATGTCGCGCATCGGCCCCGAGCGGGGCCGTTCGATCTCCTCGGTGAGGATCCTGCTGTGCCCGGCGCCACCGTCGGGGGAGTCGCCCTGGTCCAGACGTTCGTCCTCGTAGGCGGTCAGGTCCCCGCCGTGGTAGCCGAACCTGCGGCGACGTCTGACGCCCATCGGCTCGGCCGGGCTGGCCTGGTAGAACGCACGGGAGATCGGCGCCCGCCAGTCGATGACCAGGGGGCGGCTGCGGTCGTCGTGGACGTGCCTGCGGCCGACGTGGACGGTCGCGGGCAGGTCGTCGTCCGTCGCGCGGTCCAGGCGGCCGAAGAACAGCGGGGTGCCCGCATGGTCGGCCAGCGCCGCGACCCGCTGGTCGAGCAGCGCCTGGAGGATCTGCTGGGACACCCAGTCGCCCGCGGCGTCGGAGGACAGGGACTGGGCGTGCTCGCGCATGGCGCGCAGGGCGGTCCGGGAGAGGGCCAGGTGCTCGCGCTCGGCGGCGAGGATCTCGTCGGGGTCCGTGGGTTCCGCGGACCCTGAGGACCCCGAGGATTCTGTGAGGTCGGTGGGCTCTGTGAGGGGGTCCAGGGATATGTCGGGGGACAATGGATGTCCGGACACGGGAAAGCGCCTCCTGTTCGGTAAGCGGTGGTGGCCATCAGGCAGCGAATCCACCAGCCTAGCGACGCGCCTCGACGGCTCAAACCGATTAACGGCCGCATCCCTTGCGTGAGCGCGTTACCACCGTCCGTGTTTGTGCGTCCAAATCGCTAAAAAGGCGGGAAAATCCAGTGACGCGCGCAGATCATGGGGGTATGTCGCCAGTGGCCGTCGAGGCCTAGCGAGGGGGTGGTCGCTTTGGAGAAAGCCTGCGGAATCTCGTGGACCTGACACGAACGACGGCGTGTTCGCCATGGGAACGCTAGTCGTCAGCGAGCACGTCGTCAGCGTCGATGATCTGGTAGGCGTATCCCTGTTCAGCCAGGAAACGCTGCCGGTGCGCGGCGAAGTCCTGGTCCACCGTGTCACGGCTGACCACGGAGTAGAACCGTGCCCCGCCACCGTCGGCCTTCGGGCGCAGCACCCGGCCAAGCCGCTGGGCCTCCTCCTGCCGTGACCCGAAGGTTCCCGACACCTGTACGGCCACCGCCGCCTCGGGCAGGTCGATGGAGAAGTTCGCCACCTTGGAGACGACCAGCACCTGGATCTCCCGGTCGCGGAACGCCTGGAACAGCCGCTCCCGCTCCTTGACCTTGGTCTCCCCCTTGATCACCGGAGCGCCCAGGTGCTCGCCGAGCTCGTCGAGCTGGTCGATGTACTGACCGATGATCAGCACCTGCTCGTCGGGATGGCGCCGGACGAGAGCCTCGGTCACCCGGGTCTTCGACGGGGTGGTCGCGCAGAACCGGTAACGCTCCTCGGCCTCGGCCATCGCGTAGGCGAGCCGTTCCTCGTCGCTCAGGGTGACCCGCACCTCGACGCAGTCGGCCGGGGCGATCCAGCCCTGGTTCTCCATCTCCTTCCACGGCGCGTCGTAGCGCTTGGGGCCGATCAGGGAGAACACGTCGCCCTCCCTGCCGTCCTCGCGCACGAGCGTCGCGGTCAGCCCGACCCGCCGCCTGGCCTGCAGATCCGCGGTCATCCGGAAGATCGGGGCGGGCAGCAGGTGAACCTCGTCGTAGACGATCAGACCCCAGTCACGGGCGTCGAACAGCTCCAGATGGCGGTAGACCCCCTGCCTGCGGGTCGTCATCACCTGGTAGGTGGCGATGGTGACCGGGCGGATCTCCTTCTTCGTCCCGGTGTACTCGCCGATCTCGTCCTCGGTCAGCGAGGTCCGCCTGATCAGCTCCTGCTTCCACTGGTGGGCCGAGACGGTGTTGGTCACCAGGATCAGCGTCGTCGCCTTCGCGTGGGCCATCGCCGCCGCGCCCACGATCGTCTTGCCCGCGCCGCAGGGGAGCACGACCACGCCGGAACCGCCGTGCCAGAACGCCTGCGCGGCCTCCCGCTGGTAGTCGCGCAGCAGCCAGCCGTCCTCCCGCAGCGTGATCGGGTGGTGCTCGCCGTCCACGTATCCGGCGAGGTCCTCGGCGGGCCAGCCCAGCTTGAGCAGATGCTGCTTGATGTTGCCGCGCTCACTCGGGTGGACCGCGACGGCGTCGGCGTCGATGCGCTCACCGAGCAGCGGCTGGATCTTCCTTGAGCGCAGGACCTCCTCAAGGACGGCCCTGTCGGTGCTGGTCAGGACGAGCCCGTGGACGGGGTGCTTGTCGAGCCTGAGCCTGCCGTACCTCGCCATGGTCTCGGCGATGTCCACCAGCAGGGCGTGCGGCACCGGGTAGCGGCTGTAGCCGATCAGCGCGTCGACGACCTGCTCGGCGTCGTGCCCGGCCGCCCGCGCGTTCCACAGCGCCAGCGGGGTCACCCGGTAGGTGTGCACGTGCTCGGGGGCGCGTTCGAGCTCGGCGAACGGCGCGATCGCCTTGCGGCACTCGTCGGCCCTGTCGTGGTCGACCTCAAGCAGCAGGGTCTTGTCCGACTGGACGATCAGCGGTCCGTCACTCACGGCTTCTCCCTCGTTGTACGGCGGGCGAGCCCATGGTCGCACTCCCCCGGGGAACTCGCCCACCGCCTCCCCGACCTCGTATGTCCAACGGCGCCGAGACCCGGGACAATCCCGGAGGGTTCAGTCGAAGGCGCCGTTCACTCCGGCGAGGATGATGGCGCCGACCCCCAGAACGACCAGCCCGACGTTGATGCCGATGCTGATCCAGGTCCATTTGAGCAGTCCCTTCGCCCCCTGGGGGTCGCGCTCGACCTTGCCGAGCGCGACGCCGGCCAGGACGGCTCCGGTGATGCCGCCGATGCTGACGTAGCAGGTCAGGCCCATGAGGATGCCGACGACCAGCGCGATGATCGCGTGTGTCCTGACGCCGTCGACGTTCTGCGGGGGACCCGGGTAGGGGCCGGGGCCGTAGGCCGGGGGGTACTGCCCGTACGGCGACTCGCCGTAACCCTGGACGGGGCCGTAGCCGGGCTGGCCGTAGCCCTGCCCGTAGCCCTGGTCGTAGCCGGGCTGCTGGCCGTAGCCCTGGTCGTAGGAGGGCTGCTGCTGACCCGACCCCTGGCTCGGCTGGGTGTTCTGCAGGCCGTACGCGGGAGGCTGGCCGTAGGCGGGAGGCTGGTTGTACGTGGGGGCGTCGTAGCCGGGGGTCTGCCCGGGGCCGGTGCTGTAGGGGCTCTTCCAGTCGTCGGGGTTCGCGCTGGGGCCTTCGGGGGGACCACTGCTCACGGGAGCCTCTCACTTCCTTCTTTCGTGCGCCAACGATCCCACCGTAGGGGAAACCCGGAAATCCGGGCGTTCACTCGACGTCGGAGATCCCGGTGATCCCGGTGATGCGGTGCAGGGCGAAGCGGTGCACCGCCGCCCGGGTCTCGTCGTAGGCGGTGAGGTAACCCCCCTCCATCCGGGCGGGTTCGAGAATCCTGCTGGTCGCGTTGCCCTGGGAGTCGAGATAGCCGATCCAGACCTGGGACCCCTGCCGGATGGCCTCCCGCAGGGCGTTGATCGTCGCGGTCGCCGGGGAGCGCGGGACCTGCCCGGTCGGGGCGTCGACGGGCGCCCTGCGGGCCAGGTGCGCCGCGTCACCCGCCCTGACCGCCCGTACGGCCGCCGCGACGACCTCGGCCTCCGGGCCGGTGAACGTGACGACCTGACGCGGGAGGGGCTGCCCCTCGGTCCTGCGGACGTCGAGCTGCGCGATGATCACGTCACCGTCGAGCGACTCGGCGGCCGGGGCGTATCCCATCGCGCGCAGCGAGTCGACCAGCGTCCCCCGCGAGGTCTTGGAGGCGATCACGGTGGGGGCGAGCCTGCGCAGCCGCAGCGGGACGGCCCGCCGGTCGGCCATCACCTCGTCGAGCAGGGAGGAGTCGTCACACCTGATGTACGCGCTTGCCGTACCGACGCGCATGCGGCCGTGCCTGCGGGCCACGTCGGTGACCAGGTAACTCAGGGGCTGCGGCACGGGCGTCGTCGAGTGGCGCTCCAGCATGGACAGCATCTCGTCGGCGCCCTGCCCGGCGTCGAGAGCCCGCCTGATGGACTGCTCGCAGAACCGGTAGACCGTCGCGCCGCCGGTCGACTCGACGTCGGCGGCCAGCGCCAGCCAGCGCCTCAGGTCACCGGTGAGGGGACCGGGCGCCACGGCGGTCAGGTCGGCCTGCAGGAGCACGTGGTCGAGCGGCTCGGGCAGCAACGGCGCCAGGGCCAGGGCGACCGCCCCGGAACGGCCGCCGCAGGACAGTAGGGCGCGGCCGTGGCCCGCGAGCGCACCGAGACCGGTCACCCCGATCTGCTCCGCCTCACGCAGCGTGAACTCGACCAGCTGGTCGCGCCTGCCGCCGCGACGGCGCGGCTGCTCCCACGTCAGACGCCCGAGCACCGACTCAAGGCCGGGCGCGACCCCGGGGCCCGCTGCGGCGAGCAG
This sequence comes from Streptosporangium sp. NPDC020072, assembly GCF_040631445.1. Classification (NCBI taxonomy): domain Bacteria; kingdom Bacillati; phylum Actinomycetota; class Actinomycetes; order Streptosporangiales; family Streptosporangiaceae; genus Streptosporangium; species Streptosporangium sp. NPDC020072. Next base: position 36,347 of record NZ_JBEYAB010000021.1, read on the forward strand.
GCCGAGCGTGGTCGCGCGCACCTCGGGGGCCGAGGAACGCCGCAGGTCGGGGTGGAGGGCGTTGAGCAGCCGGTCACGCTCGTCACGCTCGCCGATCACCCCGGGAACCCGGTCCGTGGACAGCCAGCCGGACGCCAGCGCCACCCAGCGGTCCTCGGTGCTCTTGATCCGCCAGGCGTCGTAGAGCGGGGTCGGCAGCCAGTCACCGTCGACCGAACCGCTCGCGGCGATCAGCCCGACCGTGTGGGCCACCTCGATGACCAGCCCCGTCGCCCACTCGGGCAGGTCGAGCAGGCCGGAGGTCCGCTTCAGGTCGCGTACGGCCAGCCCTCCGCCGCGCAGCACGCCGGGCGGGTCGGCGCTCCAGCGCTCGCACAGCTCCTCGACCGCCCGCACGAAGGTGAAGGCCTGCCCCGCCGCGGTGCGGTCGACCAGCGCCTGGTCACGGCCTGCGCCGTCCAGCGGGGGCGGGACGGGCGAGAGGTCACGGTGTATCCGGCCGCCGCGCAGGAACAGGCCCACCTCGCGGGGCAGGGTGACGCTCTCGTCGCCGGTGGCGGCCAGCAGCGCGCGGGAGAGCAGCTCCTCGATCGGGGAGTGGGCGTTCGCGGCGCGCACCTGCCTGCGGGCGTTGGGCACCCGGCCGCTCGGCGGCCCCCAGGCCAGCTCGTTGAGCGCGGACCTGGCCTGCGGCGAGACGCCCTCGACGAGCCGCGCGACGACCTCACGGTCACCGAGCAGCTCGGCCAGGGCCTGCCTGGTGTCGCCGCTCTCACCACCGGCGTCCCGGATCAGCTCGGCCAGCCGCTCGGCGGGATGGTGCCTGAACGCCTCGACCGCGGGCGGGCCGAGCCCGGCGGGCGTCTCCAGGATCTCCCGCACCCCGGGTGCGGGCAGCAGGGCGTTCTGCGGGCCGTACACCAGGGCGAGGGTCCGCAGCCGCTCGACCGTCTCCTTCAGGGCGGCCCGCAGCGCCGTGGCGGTGACCCCCTCGGGCAGCGCGCGGGCCATCTGCTCGCGCAGCGCCCGCTGGTCGGCCGGGGAGGGCAGCACGACGAGCGTCTCGACGACCGAGAGCGTGAACCGGTCGAGCCGGTCGAGCACGCGCCCGACGGCGGAGGGACTGCTCGCCCGCCCCGCCAGGCCCTCGACGTGGGCGGGGACCGGCGTGATGAGTTCGGGGCGCACCGTGACCAGCGCCCGCAGCTGCTCGTCGCTTCGGTCGCGCAGCCACTCGGTGAACTCCGTGCTCATTCCGTCAATGGTAGGAGCCCTGACCGACAAAGCTAGGTTTGGGAAAGTTCGGGTTCACGTGGACATCCTTGGGCCACGGGCAGCAGGCCGAGTGCGAGGGACACCCAGGAGGTGACGAAACGCTCGCGTTCCGTCCGGCCGGGGGGTTCGCCGACGGTCTTCTCGAAGAGGAGACAGTGGACGAGGGAGCCGCCGAGCACCGCGCCGACGGAGGACCGGTCGAGGCCGGCTCCGGCGTACTCGGGCTGGGCGCACAGCCAGGAGCCGATCGCGTCGAACATCGGCTGCAGCAGCCTCGCCCGCACGACCTCGACCAGCTCGGGGAAGCGCCCGAGATCGCGGAAGAAGACGCGGACCAGCTCGTCCTCCTCACGGATCACGGCCAGCCCCGCCTCGCACAGGCCCGTCAGCCGTTCCGTGACGGGGGCCGCGGGGTCGGCGGCGCCCATCGCGGCGACTCTGGCCTCGACCCGCACGACACGTTCGTTCACCGAGGCGGCCAGCACCTCGTACTTGGACCTGAAGTGCCGGTAGAGCCCGCCCGCGCCGGGGGACAGCCCCGCGGCTGACTCGATCTCGGCCACCGAGGTCGCCGCGTAGCCTCGCTCAGCGAACAGGCGCAGGGCCTCTTCGAGGATGCGCTCACGCGTCGATCTGGTCATCTCTGTGCAGACACCTCCACCGCGACCCTATCCAGCGAAAATACGAAGTGCGGGTTCTGCCGGGCGGGGATTTGGCATCCTGCCGGGAGCGCCGCACGGAGGACTCCATAGGGTCTTTCCGCGAGGGCCTTCGGCAGGAGAAGGCCTTTTCGTGAGAGCTCTCACGAGGGCTTCGTGGGCTCCATGGGGCTCTGTGGGGTTTTCGCGGGCGGGAGCGGGCGGGAGAGGAAAGGGCGTGGGCGGGGCGATGGACGCGGTCGGGTTCGACCTGGACATGACACTGGCCGACACGCGCGCGGGCATCGCCGCGGTCTACGACGAACTGGCGTCGCGCGTCGGGGTGCCCATCGACAGCGCCGTCGTGGTCTCCAGGCTCGGGCCGCCCCTGGAGTGGGAGCTGGCCAACTGGCTGCCCGCCGAACGCATCCCCGAGGCCGTCGCGCTCTACCGGGCGCTCTACCCCTCGATCGCCGTCCCGGTGACCACCCCGATGCCCGGAGCCGCCCAGGCCGTCGAGGCCGTACGGCGCGCGGGCGGCAGGGTCATCGTGGTGACGGGCAAGAACCTCCCGGACGCCCAGCGGACGGTCAGAGCCCTGGGACTCGACGTCGACGAGGTCGCCGGATCGGTCTTCGGCCCCGCGAAGGGGCCCGCGCTGGTGGCCTTCGGCGCCGCCGCGTACGTGGGGGACCACGTGGCCGACATCGAGGCGGCGAAGGCGGGCGGGGCGTTCAGCGTCGGGGTCGCGACCGGGCACCATCCGGTGGAGGAACTACGCGGCCACGGGGCGGATGTGGTGCTCGCCGATCTGACCGAGTTCGCCGAGTGGTACGGCGGTTGGCGCAGCCCAACCGTATTCGTGTAATTCAGGGCTGAATACACGGTCGCTCCCAGCCCGCGCTGGGCATAACCTACATCCATTCCTTTTCACGACAGTCTGAACGAGGTCACCCCTGTGCCGAGTGGCAAGGTCAAGTGGTACGACGCCGACAAGGGTTTCGGCTTCCTCACCCGCGACGACGGCGGTGAGGTGTTCGTGCATTCTTCCGCGCTCCCCGGTGGCGTGGAATCCCTCAAGCCGGGACAGAAGGTCGAGTTCGGCGTGGCCGAGGGGCGCCGTGGACAACAGGCGCTCTCGGTGCGTGTGATCGACCAGCCCCCGACTCTCGCCAAGACCGCCAAGCCCAAGGGCAAGCGCAAGAAGCCCGACGAGATGGTGGTCATCGTGGAAGACCTGATCAAGCTGCTGGACTCGGTGTCGATGTCCTACCAGAAGGGCAAGCACCCCGAGGCCGTGCACGCGAAGAAGATCGCCGCGGTGCTGCGCGCCGTGGCCGACGACCTGGAGGACTGACCGCCTCCCGCAGGCCTGTTCCGCCCGCCTCTCCCCGCGTGAGAACCGCCTCTCCCGCGTGTGGAGGGGCGGGCGGCGGTCCATCCGGCGGGGGTCAGCCGTGCGGGTTGGTCAGCGGCTTGGTACGCCTGTCCGGCGGAGGGGCGTCACGCCGGACGACGGTGGTCGTCGTGTGGCCTGAGCCGTTCCCCGCAGGGGAGGCCGGCCGCTCCTCCGGTCGCTGTTCGGTGTGTTCCTCGGGGTCTTTCCCGGGTTCCTGTTCGGGGCGGGGCCGGGCCGCCCTGGCCGCCTCGACCCTGGCGTCCCGGGCGTCCACCCTCCTGCGGCGCCGTACGAGGAGCCAGCCCAGTGAGCCGGCGAGCACGACGGCCATCACGGTCAGTCCGGCCGAGCCTTCGGTGAACAGCGAAAGCAGCAGTCCGACCAGGCCGCCGCCCACCCAGGAGACCTGGAGGAACGCCTCGACCACTCCGAAGGTGGACGAACGCACCTCCTCGCCGATCTCCCGCTGCACGATCGCGTCGAGCGCCAGCTTGCCGAGCCCCTGGGCGAACGCGGCGACCAGCGCCACGGCGACCGCGGCCCACAGGGTGAAGAAGACGGCCGCCACGACCGTGGTCACCAGTGAGAGCGCCAGTGTGAGCAGCACGATCACCTGCGGGGAGCGTCCGCGCGTCCACGAGGCGACGGCCGTACCCGTCAGGCCTCCGACGCCCGCCGCCACGGCCAGCAGGCCGATCGTGACCGGAGGGGCGAGCCCCGGCAGGTTCCTGTCCTGCACCAGGAAGAGCAGATAGAACAGCAGGAATCCCGAGTAGAGACGGACGGCCACGTTGGCCGCCATCGCCTCGGTCACCACCGGCCCGACGTTCAGCAGCGTGCGCCAGCGGGCGGGCCGCTCCTGACCCTCCTCGTCGGGGTCCCCGTCGAGCACGTCGAGGTCGGGGGAGTCGACGTGCCGCGGCAGCCGTACGGCCAGCACGCCCAGCAGCAGGAAGAGGACCAGGGCGGCGCGCAGGGTCCACTCGGCGCCGAGCCAGGCGCTGACACCCGCGCCGACCGGCACCGCCACACCCGCCGTGACCAGGGCGAACAGGGCGACCCTCGCGTTGGCCGTGACCAGCGCGATGTCGGCGGGCAGCACGTTCGGCATGATCGCCGCCCGGGAGACGCTGTAGGCCTTGGACAACACCAGCACCGCCAGCGCCGCCGGGAAGATCGTGAACACGTCACCGGGGACGATCGCGGCGGCCATCGCGAAACAGAGCAGGCCCCGGCCGAACAGGGTGCCCGCCATCACGAAGCGCCTGCCCGAACGGAACCGGTCGAGGACCGGCCCGACGAACGGCGCGACCACCACGAAGGGGATCATCGTGATCAGCAGGTAGAGGGCGACCTGCCCCCTGGCCTCGTTGACCGGCAGTTTGAACAGCGTCCCGGCCAGGGCGGCGGTGACCAGCGCGTCACCGGCGCTCTCCAGCGCGGTCAGCTCGATCAGCTGGCCGAGCCCGGTACGGCCCGCGCCCTGGGCGTGGGTCAGCCGCCGGGAGGCCGCGCCGACCCGGCGGGTCCCGCTCGCCGCCCCCCGCCCGGCGCGGACGGTCATCCGGCCCGCCCCCCGGCCCGCGCGCGCCGTCGCCCGGCCGGCGCCCACCGCGGAGCGTCCGATCCGGCGGGAGACGTCGCCTGCCGTCCTGCGTGCTTGTTCCCAGCCACCTGCCACGCATCCAGTCTTACCCATAGGGCGGATGGGATGTATGTGGCGGTCCGTCCTATCTAAGCCTTGAATGGTCAGTGAACAACGGGACAGGTTGCCGGTCGAGGGGAGAGCGCGTTACGGTCCGTTGGCGGCGACCCGGCGCGACCCCGCCCGGGGCCGGTGAAGGTGCTGTTCGCTCCGGGCATGGGTGAGAATGAACTGTGAGTCAGCGTAGCGAGCTAGGCAGTGGGGACAGCGGCCGTCAGGTCGCGAGGCCTGCGGAGGAGGACTCGTGACCCGTCCGAGAACCCGTGCCGTCGTCGTCGACGAGGCCTGCGCCGCCGCCGTCGACCTGGCCCGCTCCGCGATCGAGGAGAACGTCAGACCGGAGGAGATCGGCGACCACCTCGGCGTCGAACCCGAGGGCGACCGCGTCGTCACCCACTACTTCACCTGCCTCGACCGTGCCTACCGGGGGTGGCGCTGGGCCGTCACCGTCGTCAGGGCCTCCAGGGCGCGCAAGGTGACGGTCAGTGAGGTCGTGCTGCTGCCCGGCACCGGAGCGCTGCTGCCGCCGGAGTGGGTGCCGTGGAGCGAACGGCTGCTCCCCGGCGACCTCGGCGTCGGCGACCTGCTGCCGACCTCCGCGGACGACGTACGCCTCGCGCCCGGCTTCACCCAGACCGAGGACGACGTCGACCGACAGATGATCTTCGAGTACGGCCTCGGCAGGGCCAGGGTGCTCTCCCCGACGGGCAGGGACCGCGCCGTGCGCCGCTGGCACTCGGGTGAGTCGGGGCCGCACACCCCGCTCGCGCACGCCGCGCCCGCCCAGTGCTCGACCTGCGGCTTCTACTGGCCGCTCGCCGGTGCGCTGGGCATCGGTTTCGGGGCGTGCACCAACGAGTACGCCCCCGACGACGGCCGTGTCGTCGCCGCCGACCACGGCTGCGGCGCGCACTCCGAGGCCGCCGTGCTTCCGCACCAGGTCGAGCCGACGTCGCCGATCCTCGACGACCTCGCCTACGACATCGCAGAGGAGTCCTCGGAGACGGACCTCGCCGGCTCCGTGGACGACACCGCCGCCGAGCCGCTGGGTCACTCCTGATCCGACGTCATCACAGGCACGCCGGAAGACCCCGGCGTGCCCCGATGCGACGTGACCTGTGGGGCCCCCGACCTTTGGACTCATCGCTGTGACTGACATCTTCGGCACCGACCGAATGCGCTCCGCCGTACTCGCGGCCTGGACCGCCTCGCCCGCGAGGTTCCGCGAGGACGCCAACGCGGAGGAGGACTTCGCGCTCGGCGGTTACCGGGACCGGCTGATCGTCGAGCTCGCCCAGAACGCCGCCGACGCGGCGCTGCGCGCCGGGGTGCCCGGACGGCTGCGCCTCTCGCTGCGCGAGGGGGTGCTCTCGGCCGCCAACACCGGCGCCCCGGTCGACGCCGCCGGGATCGAGAGCCTGTCCACGCTGCGCGTCTCCAACAAGCGCGACGACTCCGGCGCCGCCGGGCGGTTCGGCGTCGGCTTCGCGGCCGTGGTCTCCGTCTGCGACGAGCCGGTGATCGGCTCACTCGGCTCCGGCGTCGTGCGCTGGTCCCGTGACCAGACCGCCGTGCTCGTGGCCGCCGAGGTCGCCCTCTCCAAGGAGTTCGCCGAGCGTGGCGGGCACGTGCCGCTGCTGCGCCTGCCCTTCCCCGCGGGGCCGGTCGAGGTGCCCGGCGGCTTCGACACCCTCGTACGGCTGCCGCTGCGCGACAAGGCCGCCGTCGACGCCGTGCGCCGCATGCTCCAGGAGACCAGCGCCGCGCTGCTGCTCGGCCTGCCCGCCCTTGAGTCCATCGAGATCGACCTTGAGGGCGAGACGCGGACGATCCTGCCCGACGGCTGGAAGGTGGTCTCCACCTCGGGACGGTTCTCCCCCGAGGAGGCCGCCGAACTGTTCGCCGACCGGCCGACCGAGGAGCGGGCCAGGCCGTACTGGCTGGTCCGCTGGGCGGTTCCTGTCGTCGGCACGGCGACGGGGCAGGAGGAGCCCAGGCCGCTGCCCGCCCGGGTGCCGCCCGTCGTGCACGCGCCGACGCCCAGCGACGAGCCGCTCGACCTGCCCGCGCTGCTGATCGCCTCGTTCCCGATGGCCACCGACCGGCGGCACGTGGCCATGGGGCCGCTGACGGACTTCCTGGTCGAGCGCGCCGCCGACGCCTACGTCGAACTGCTGTCCGGCCTCGCCCGTACCTCCAAGCTGCTCGACCTCGTCCCCGGCCTGATGGGCAAGGGCGAGCTGGACGCCCACATCCGCAGGGCCATCCTGCGCAGGCTGCCCGACGCCGCGCTGCTGCCCGCCCTCTCTCCGCCCGCCGACGCGGAGAGCCGGCAGGACACGGGTGAGGAGTGGGTCGTGACCGGGCGGCAGGCGTCCGTGGTCTCCGCCCCCGGCGAGCTGCTGCGCAAGGTCGCCCCCATGGTCCCCGGCCTGCTGCCCGCGGGATGGCCGTCCAGGCACCCGGCGATCACCTCGCTCGGGGTACGGCGGGTCGAGCTGGCCGACGTGGTGGACATGCTGTCCGGCGACGTCGTCGCCGACCGGGAGCCGTCCTGGTGGCGGTCGCTGTACGAGGTCCTGCCCGCCGACGACCCCGAGGCGCTCGGCGCGCTGCCGGTGCCGCTGGCCGACGGCCGCCTGGTCAGGGGGCCGCGCGGCACGCTGCTGCTGACCGAGGGCTCCTCCCTCGACCCGGCCGTGCTCGCCCCCCTCGGGCTGCGCGTCGTCCACCCGGACGCCGCCCACCCGCTGCTGCTGCGGCTCGGCGCCGCCGAGGCCACGCCGAGGACGGTCCTTGAGGACCCGCTGACCCGTACGGCCGTCGCCGAGTCCCTGGACAGCGCGGACGCCGAGCCGGTCGCCCAGGCGGTGCTCGCCCTGGTCGACGCGGCCGGGCTGGTCGCCGGTGAGGCCCCCTGGCTGTCCAACCTGGCGCTGCGCGGCACCGACGGAGAGCTGTACCCCGCCGGTGAGCTGCTGCTGGCCGACGGCTCGCTGGCCGGGCTGCTCGACCAGGAGACCCACTTCGGCACGGCCGCCCCCGAACTCGTCGACCGGTACGGCCCGCGGGTCCTGGCCGCGGCCGGGGTGCTCGACGGCTTCGCCGTGGTCAACGACACCGACGTGATGATCGACCCCGACGACTGCGACCACGACCTGGACCGCGAGGACGAGTGGCTCGAAGCCGTGCTCGACCTGCTGCCCGAGGTGGACGTGCCGCCGGTCGCCAGGGAGTTCTCCGCGGTCCGCGACCTGGAGTACGTCGCCGACTGGCCCTCCGCGCTGGCCCTGCTCTCCCGCCCGCCGCTGCGCGCCGTACTGAACCCGCTGCGGCTGCTGGTCGCCGGCGAGGTCGTCGAGGTGCCTTCCTACACGGCGTGGTGGCTGTCCACCCACCCGGTCCTCGGCGGGCGCCGTCCCACCCAGCTGCGGTTGCCCAACGCCGACCCGCTGCTGTTCGGCCTGTACGGCGACGCCCCGGCGGTCGTGGACGAGGCGGCGCTGTCCATGATCGGCGTCCGGACGACCCTGACCGACCTGCTGGCCTCGCACGGCGGCCCCGACGAGCTGCTCGAACTGCTCGGCGACCCCTCCGTCGAGGTGGACCGGGCCCAGCTTCGTGCCCTGTGGGTGGCTCTGGCGGGGGTTGACCCGGTTCGCGTCGCCCCGCCTCGGGCGGTGCGGGCCGTGCTTGACGGGGAGATCGTCGTCGCCGACGTCGAGGACGGTCACCTGCTGTCGTCCGGGTCAGAATCGGACTCCGAATCGGATCCGGCGGCGGGGGAGCCGGTGGTCGTCGAGGCGCCCGACCTGCTGCCCCTGGTGGCCGACCGGCCGTTGGTGCTGGCGCCGTTCGACCTGGCCGAGGCGCTGTCCGAGCTGCTCGACCTGCCGCTGGCCGGGGAGGAGGCCGCCGGGGAGGTGACCTCGGAGGGCGCGGTCCGCGAGGTGCCCGCCGCTGTGCGGTCCCTGCTGCCCACGGCGCCGACGACCTACGTGGAGCACGAGAAGCTGCTCGTGGACGGGGTCGCCGCCACCTGGCGCTTCCACGAGGGCACCGTGCACGCCTCGGGGGTCGAGGGCCTGGCACGCGGGCTGGCGTGGGCGTCCGGCCAGTGGGGTGACCGGCTCGCCGTGGCGGCCCTGCTCCGTGACCCGGCCGCCGTCCCGCTGCTGCTGGCCGAGGCCGACCTCGACAGCTGGACCGCCTCGACCTGACCCTTTTCCGGCCGGTCGTCCGGGCCGCTCAGGGTCGTCCAGGAGTGTTCAGGGGCGTTCAGGGTTTCAGGGGAGGGGGGCGGGTTCGTCCTCCTCCCGGGACGCCTTGGAGGCCCGCCGGTCGCGGCGCCGTACGAACCACAGGCCGAAGAAGCCGCCGCAGATGCCGGACACGCAGGTCCACATCCACCACTGTTGCTCGGGGGCGGGCCGTACGACCAGGAGCACGACCAGGGCGACCGCCCACAGGACGGTCCCCACGAGGATCGTGGCCGTGTCGTTGGTCCGCAGCGGTCGCAGGTCCTGCGGGCGAGGCTGGTTCACGGCTCCAGCGTAGGCGACGAGCCCTTCCCCCAGGCAAAGCCGTACGGGGTCATCCTCGACCGAGGTCCCGCAGGGCGCCGGTGGGAAGCGCGATCCACCCCTCGGAACGCGCTGTGGGAGCCTGCTCCTGAGTGGGGGTCGTCACGCGGCCCAGAGCCGCGGCGCGGGCGGTGATCGCGGCGACGACGGCGTCCGTGGCGTCGTCGGAACGTCGGCACAACTGTTCGTGCGTCCCCAGATCCAGCCAGGAGGCCGTCTCCTGGAGCTGGTCGACCAGCAGTCCGAGCGTGCCGAGGTTCGCCGCCCGCTTGTAGCCGTTGGACGTCAGTCCCCAGCACCTGAGCGACGCCGCCGGGTAGACCTCGACGACCACACCGTTCCCGGCGCGGTCGACCGGCCGTCCCCGCCGGGCCAGTTCGGCGAGCAGGGCCGCGCAGCGCATGGCGGTGTGCCCGATACGGTCGGCCGAGACGCTCAACGGCCTCTGGCCGGTCGACTCGACGACCACCCGGTCGGTGACCCGGTAGGTGAGGTCCCCGCGCCAGGTACGGCCCGCCACCTCGGCGGGCACCTCGACGTGTCCGTTCCTGTGGGCCGTGACGAAGTCGACGAACCTGTCCGGCCAGCCGAACGGGCAGTCCACCCCGGCCTTGTCCGCGCCCATGAGCGCCTCGACGATCAGATCGTCGTCCGCGCCGACCACGACCTCACGGACCCGGGCTCCGCCATCGGACCAGTCGAGCCACGCGACCGCCGTACGGACGGCTTCAGCGGCGAGGTCCACCCCAACTGTGATCACTTCCTCACGATAAGGCGCCACCGGCGTGAGGTTCGGCGCACGGCTACCCCGTGGGGCGCAGCCGTATCCGGCCACCGTGGGGCACGTGCGGGAACATGCGGTGAATTCTCATGTCGTACGGCTGTCCGCTCCATGAGACCATGCGAATCTGCCATACAAGAGTCGAAAGGCCTGCAAGCTTGGCGCTCTGCCGTCCACCTGACCATCGGCCGGCGTAGTTTCCCCCCAGGAGTTCAAGGCATGACCCGCTACACCTCTGTCACCGGTGGCGCCGTGGCCTGGAAGGCGTCGCTGTCCGCCGCCTTCGGGGCCCTTCTCGGCCGTCCGCTCGCCGGGTACGACCGCGGTGCCGAGTACGCCGCCTACTACCACGGGCACTTCTTCCACGAGACACGCATCGACAGGGACCCGATCTGGCTGAACCCGGCGATCCTGACCGGAGGCGAGCCGATCGAGGTCGGAGACCTCTACCTGTACGACATGGGGGAGCCACCCCTGCGCTTCGACGCGGGCCGTTCGCTCTTCCAGTTCTCCAGTCACGGCCTGACCGACGCCTTCGCCGCGGACCTGGCACGGGCCTGTCTCGCCCCCGACGTCGTACGGGGCGCCGACCTGGCACCGGTGCTGTGGCGTCATGACCTCGACCTCGCCGACCCGATCCTGGCGGAGAACTGGCACGTCTGCTACGCCAGGATCGCCTCGGACGGCTCGCTCCTGGACGCGATGCGGGTCGCGACCGGCATCGGCGACGGCCCCGGCAGTCTGATCCCCTTCGAGGGCAACGCCGACGAGACGTGGACCCCGGCCCTCGACGCCGTGGCCGACCCCCGGTTGCGCGCCCACCTCAGCCTGGGCTGTTGCGACGTGGCCGAGGCCGAGGGCCTGACCTACCTGGGCGCCGACGCCCCCCTCGGTCCTCTCCTTGAGGAGGGCGGCTGCTCGGTGGTCGCGGGCTGGAAGGACGGCCACGGCCAGGTGGACGTCACGGTCCTCCAACTCGGCGCCGCCGTCGCCGGTCTGTCATGACCACCAATCGATGAGGCAGACACTGACGCTGTCCGAGTCTTCCGATTTGTACTCCGACCAGTCCGCGTCACCCGCGTAACGGGCCCACTCGGCCTTGCTGATCTCCGCGCTGTAACGGTCGCAGGACGCCTGCTTCGGGTCGGCGACGATCTCATCGAGGCCGGTGAGGTTCCAGAAGTAGACCCCGCTGGAACCGGCCATCAGGGCGAGGTGGCCGTCGGTGCCGAGGGCCACCGATTCGACCTCCGGCATGTGCCCGTTCAGCGTGGCCAGCCGGGCCGGTTTGGCGGGGTCGGAGAGGTCCCAGAGGGTGCCGGAACCGCTCGGCCCGGCGACCAGGACGCGCTTCCCGTCGGGAGTCAGGGACATGTCGTATGTGCCGTACAGCTTGTCGAAGGACAGGTCGAGCGTGGTGTGGCGCACCGGGCGCGCTCGGTCGTTGAGATTCCAGATCTCGATCTGCCCTGCCCTCTGGACGAGGACGACGCGCCCGTCCGCGCTCATCGCCGTCCTCGTCGCGCTCTGCGAGAACTTCATGGACAGGTCCAGATCCGCCGCCTTGACCGGGTGCTCGGCGACGGCGGGGTCCCAGACCGCCACCTTGTTGTGATCGTCCACGGTGACGACGGTCCGGCCGTCCGCGCTGAGCGCGAAGTCGCGGATGGGGACGGTGTCCGATCCCGTTGCTGACAGGCGTTTCGGATGGGACCGGTCGGCCAGGTCCCACACGGTCATGACACCGTCGTGGTCGACGATCACCGCCGTACGGCCGTCGTGTGACAACATCACCTTTTTCACGCCGTTGGTGGACTGGGCGGTCCGGTCGGCCTCCATCGTCGCCAGCCGGACCGGTTTGGCCAGGTCGGTGAGATCCCACACGGTCGTGGTATTGCCGTCGTCACCGGTGAGCGCTGTCCTCCCGTCGAAGGACAGCGCGGTCGTGTTCACGGATGCTCCCTTGTGCCCCCTCAAGGTGGGGACTCGGTCGGGCTTTTCGATGACCTTCGGATCGGTCCAGGGTTTGAGGTCCCAGACGTTCGCCTCGCCTCCGTCGTTGCTCAGGGCGACCCGCCCGTCGCCGCTCACCGTCACCTCGCGGGACGCCTCCTGCAGGAGAGGGGAGAGGGCTCTGCCGTATATGTCGACCAGTGTGTCGACCAGCCCGGCCCGGGTCTGCTCGTCGGAGTGGATCCCGACCGCGGCCGTGCCGAGCTTCCTGGCCGCGTCGAAGTCGGTGTCACGTAACTCCGCGGCGTGCAGCGCGAGCCCGTACGCCAGCGCGACGCGCTCCTGGGCCAGCGCCCTGCCGTGTTCATGATTCCACGCGAGTCCGGCCGCGACCAAGGAGCCGGCCAGGAGCACGGCAAACAGAATCGCACGTGTTTTCCAGCGTGTGCTGTCGTGCGCGTCCGTCTGCCGGGCTCCGGCCAGGTCGTTCATCTCGTTCTCCAAACCGTTCGGCTCACAATGGTGCGTACTGCGTTCTCACGACGTGCTCGTTCTTCGGAGAACAATCCTGGCCCGATGAGGTGTATTTCGAGGGGTTCTTGGCCACACAGTTACTGGTCGTGGTGCTCATCTGAAGACCACCCTCCTCGGCGTGTTCCGCGCTTCCGGCGATCGCGGAACTGATCACGTCCTTCCGGATCTCCTCGATGGTGGAACCGATGATTTTCGCCACTCCGCAGACACCCGCGACCTGCGGAACGGCGCCACCGACGGCCGTGCAGACATCGAGTCCGGCGAACACGAACACCATGGTCAGGCCACCACCCTGTTGGACCTTTCCGATGTCCTGCCCGCTGACGTAGCTCACGCATCCGTGGCCTTGTGCGCGCTTCTCGCAGATGGAGTATGTGACGTCCTGCCAGCTTTCGCCCTTGGTGCATTTCTCCCCGTAGGAGCCACGTGAGCCCTGGCATTCCTTGAGGAAGGTATTCCATGCGTCGCCGCAGGTGCTCTTCTTGTCGAAGAACCCTCTGTTCATGCTGTCACGGCAGTGGGCCAACATGTTCGCGCCGAAGGCGCATTCGTTCGCCGAACCTCCTCTGCCCTTCTTGTAGCACGAGAGGAACTTGTCCTCCAGATCGTCACATCGGACGTCGCGGTGCAGCGAGCACTTGTATTTCACCTCGGAGAAGGAACTGCACCCCTGGTCGTCGCCTCGCTTGTCCGCGCGGCACGAGTAGTAGTCGAAGCGCACGTTTCCGCAGGCCCCGGTCGACTCTCCGTATCCCCTCTTATTGCTGTCGAGTTCTCCGTATTGGCAGCGGCGAACCTCTCGACCGGCACCGCTGCAGACGTCGTCGCTCTTTTTGCTTTGGTAGTCGCTTCCCTTCCGGCACACGAGATACTGGTCTGCGAAATCTGAGCAGATGTCGGCGTTGCTCTTGGAGTTCCCGGCCCGCTTCTCGGTTCGGCAGCCGACGTAGTCGTCTTTCATGTCCTGACAGACTCCGTTGCTGTACTTGTCTCCCTTGCACTCCCTGTACTCGCCGGCCGCGTCGCTACAGATTGAGTTGTTGCCCTTCTTGGTGCCCTTGGGGCACTTGATGCTCTTTCCGGGCTTTATGGACGACGTCTTCGTCTTCGTCTTCGACTTTTTCTTCGTAGTCGCTCTGGCGGCGTGGCCGTCCGGGTCGATGTTGGTGAGGGGGTTGTCGTTGGCGTAGATGTAGCGGTTGAGCTGGGCCGAGGGGTCGGGGTTCTGGGTGAGGGTGTCGCGGGAGACGAAGCTGCCGGTGGTCGGTTGGTACCAGCGGGCGGCCATGTTGACCTTGCCCGTGCTCGGGTCGGTGTAGCCGCCCTGGTAGCCGAGCGTGTGGGCGTTTCCGGTACGGGTGATCACTTCGCCGAAGGGGTCATAGGCGGTGGAGTCGATCAGGGAGGTGCCGGTCGCGGTGAAGACGCCGATCAGGTCTCCGTGCAGGTCGGAGAAGGCCAACTGGGCACCGGTGCCGTCGTTGATGCCAAGGGTACGGCCGAGGGCGTCGCGGCCGAAGGCCGCCTTCCTGACGTTGTTGGCGTCGGTGACGGTGACCAGTTGGTTGGTCAGACCGTCGTAGGTGAAATGGGCGGCCTGCTGGCTCTGGGTGCGGGTCTCGACGCGGTCGAGGGCGTCGTAGTCGTACTGGACGGCGTCGTCGTTGATGAGCCGGTCGAAGGCGTCGAACTTGGAGAGGTGGACCTGACCGTTGGTCTGCTCGGCCAGGGTGCCACGCGCGGTGTAGGTGTAGGTGTAGCCGTCACCGGAGGTGAGACGGTTGCGTTCGTCGTAGGTGTAGGTCTTGGTCCCCGCCCGGGTGCGGTTGCCTGAGTCGTCCCACTCGTAGTCGGTCTTGGCGCCGCCGGGGGCGGTCCACGAAGTGAGCCGGTTGGACCAGTCGTAGGTGTAGGTGTTGGTTCCGGCGCCTGCCGTACCCGCGGTGGTCTTGGTGGTCAGGTTGTCGTCGAGGTCGTAGCCGTACTCGATGGAGGCGATCGGACCGTTCGCCGACGTGGTGAGTTCGTCCTTGGTCAGGCGGTTCAGCGGGTCGTAGGTGTAACTGCGCCTGGCTCCTCCGGCTCCGTAGGTCATGCCGGTCAGGCGCGAGGCCTGGTCGTAGGCGTAGTCGATCGTGGTGGCGCTGACGGGGTCCACCGACTGGGTCAGCCGGTCGGCGTTGTCCCAGGTGAAGGCGGAGGTGCCGGTGGCGTCGACGCGCTGGGTGAGCCGCTGGTTGGCGTCGTAGGCGTAGGCGCTGATGTCGCCGCCCGTGCCGGCGGTCTTCAGCAGCAGGCCGCGGTCGTTCAGGGTGAAACTCAGGTCGTTCGCGCTGGTGAGCCTGCCGGCCAGGTCGTAGCCGAAGACCTTGTCCTCCGTCGCGGCCTCCGCTCCGCTTCCGACCTGCTTGACCAGCCGGTTCAGTTCGTCGAAGGTACGGTCGATCCGCACTCCGCCGGGGACGGCGGTGGCGACGGGGTTTCCGCCGGCGTCATAACCGGTGGTCCAGGTCCGGTCCGACAGGTTCGGATGCGCGGCGGTGCTGGGCTCGATCACCGACTCGATCAGGCCGAGGCTGTTGTAGGTCGTGAAGGTGGCATTGCCACGACCGTCGGTCGAGCGGGTCCGGGCCCCGGAGGCGTCGTAGCCGAAGGTGCTGATGATCTTCTTGGTGGCCGAAACCGGTTCCCGGAGCTCGACCAGCCTGTTCGCGGCGTCGAATATCCGAGTGGTGATGTGACCTTCCGCCGAAGTCTGGCTGATCGGGTTACCGGCGAGGTCGTAGTCGACCTTCTCCGTCCGCAGGACGGTTCCGGCGGCGTTCAGCTCCTGTGTCTGGATTCTCCGCCCGGCGAGGTCGTAGCTCGCCGTACTGGAGACGCCCAGCGGGTTGGTCGTCTTGACGGGGCGTCCGGCCAGGTCATAGCCGAACGTCGTTGTGTTGCCCAGAGGGTCGGTCTGCCCGATGAGCGCTCCGGTCGCGTCGTAGGCACGGGTGCTCGACTCTCCGGTCGGCCGGGTGCTCTTGACGAGCCGGTCCGCGTCGTCGTATTCGAGCTTGGTGACGTAGGCGGCCTGGGTGGGTTTGCGTTCGACGGTGGTCAGGGTGATCTGGCGGCCCAGGTCGTCGTAGGTGGATTCGGAACGGGCTCCTGTGGGGTCGGTTGTCCACAGCGCCTCGCCCAGGAGGTCGTAGCCGTAGGTCCAGACTCCGGCCGCGGCCGTACCGATCTTGGGGGCGGTGACCTGTACCTTGCGGCCCAACGCGTCGTAGACCGCGGTGGTGGTCTGGCCGCGCCGGTCGACAGCGCTGATCAACTGGCCTGCGGCGTCGTAGGCGCCGGTGGTCCTGGGAGTGATCGGTTGCCCACCGGGCGGTGTGTAGGCGGGGAAGGTCTGCTCGACGGGCCGACCGGCCTTGTCCAGGGTCGTGGTCGTGGTGCGGCCCTCGGCGTCCACCTGCTGGGTCTGCTCACCGAAGGTGTTGTAGCCCAGCTTGGTCGTGGGACGCTGGCCGGCCGGTGCCGTTCCAGGCCTTTCCACGGTGACCGTGGGCAGCTGAACCTGAGTGGCCAGGCCTGCCGCGTTGTAGGTCATGTTGGAGGTGAAGGCGGCCGGATCGGCTCCGGGGGCGTTTCCGCGCGCGTCGGTCATGGCGGTGACCAGGCCGCGATCGTCCACCGTGAGTGTGGTGATCAAGTCCTCGTCGCCGTTGCGCGTGACCTGGCGAATGGGCTGGTTGTCCGCGTTGTATGCGTATTCACTGATCTCGGTGCGATCGGTGCCGGCCGCGGTCTGAGTGACCTTGGTCACGTTGTTGTTGGCGTCGTAACCGGCGGTGGTGACCACGTTCCGTCCCGCCGGATCCGTGGCCTGCGAGGTGACACGCCCGGCGGCGTCGTATACCGCGTCCACGCGCAGCGTGCCGTTACCGCTGGTCTTGCGGATGGGGTTGCCCGCCGCGTCGTACACCAGCGAGTCCTGCACCACGTCCCGGGCGGTGGCCGAGCCGTTCAGCTTGACGCCCTTGGCGATCCGTTCGAAGAGCAGGTTGTCGGTGTAGTAGGTGTAGGCGGTGGTGCGTCCCATCACGTCCGTCTGGGAGGCCAGCCGCCCGGCGGGGTCATAGGCGGACGACAGCATGACCACGTCCGTGGCCGGCTGCGGGCTGAGCGGACTGCCGGTCCAGCCCTTCAGAGTGGTTTCGGCCAGTTCGCCACGGGTGGTGTAGCCGTAGGTGTAGGTCGTGCCGCGCTCGTCGGTGAAGCTGACCTTCTGGCCCTTGTGGTTGTAGGCGAACCGTTGGACTCCCCCCTCGGGGGCGGTGACGGTCTCCACCCGGCCGTAGGAGTCATAGGTGTAGGTGGTGGTGCGCTGGGGGTCGCCGCCTGTCAGGTCCGCCTGCGACTCGGTCAGCGGCAGGCCGTCCGCGTCGTAGGTATGGGTCGTCTGGGCGGTGTGTGTCACCCCGGTGACGTCGTTCTTGACGCCGCTGTCGGTTCGGGAGACGACCCTGCCCAGTGCGTCGTAGACGATGGCCGTGGCGACTCCGTCCGGGTAGGCGCTGGAGACCACGGTCTCCTTGGAGACCCGTCCCAGCGCGTCATGCTCGTACTTCTTGACCAGACCCGTCGGGCTCGTCTCGGTCGCGCGGTCGCCCGCGGCGGTGTAGGCGTAGGTGGTCTCGTTGCCCTTGAAGTCCTTGGCGGACTTCAGCAGGCCCGCCGGGGTGAGGCCGCCGCCGATCGCGGGTTCGGTGCCGTCGGTGTAGACGTTCGTCGTCGAACGACCCTGTGGGAAGTCAGGGGTGACCGGTGTCGTCTGCTTGGTCTCCTCGCCGAAGGCGTTGAAGGTCCAGGACGTCTGGTAGGTCTCGTCTGTGGGAGAGGCCGACCTCGCGTCACGGTGAGTGACCCTCAGGTCGTTACGCGGGTCGAAGGGGTTGTCGACGTCCAGACGGTAGGTGAAGTACTCGCTGGAGCAACTGCCGGCCGTCCGACAGGTCTTCTTGGCCAGCAGATTGCCACGGACGTTGTACGCCATCTCGATGGCGTTGCCGTTGGGGTCGATGACCTTGGCAGGGAAACCACCGGTGTCGTAGGTGTACTTGGTGGTCTTGCCGAGCTGGTCGGTCTGGGAAACGGCGCGGTTTCCGTGAAGTGAGTCGCTGACGTAGGTCAGAGTGCCCGAGTGGGGGTCCGTGACCGTGACCGTGGCGCTGGTCAGGGTGCTGGACTCCTTGACGTACACGGGCGAGGACAGCGTCCAGGCCCCACCGTTGTTGTCGGTGTGCGTGGTCAGGCGGCCACCGTCGGCGGCGTAGACGTTCTCCGCCACCGTCCGGCCCGACGGGGCGACGACCTTGGTCACCTGCGGTTGCGGGAGCCGCGCCGCGTAGTGCGCCTTCACCACCTGGGCGCCCAGCGGCTTGCCGTACACCGCGACCTCGTCGATGTCACCGGCGAACGGGAAGGCCGCGGTGGAACTGGTCGTGGACGGCCAACTGGGGGAGCCGTAACCGTAGCCGATCCTGGTCTCCCACTGATCGACATGCATGATCGTTCCTGACAGGGTGCCGACCGCCTGGCCGTCCAGGAACAGTGTCTGGGTGTTCTCCGCGCCGGACAACACCACGTGGTGCCAGGCGCCGTTGTTCACGGGTGTGGCCGAGGTGATCGGAGTGGGCTTGCCGTTGTAGAACTGGCCGCGCAGTTTGCCGTCCTTGCCGACGTAGACCACGGGAGTGAAGGCCGAGGGGACGTCGGTGGCCGAGTTCTGGTAGCCGATCACGGTGCCCGAACCGGTCGTCTTGAACCAGGCCTCCACCGCGAGCGAGTTTCCCTGGCCACTGATCATTGTCGACGGCACCGAGACATAGGCCGAGTTCACCGTTCCCTTGAACCGGATGGCCGTGTTCGGAGAGCCGGTGAGTGCTCCGGGAGTCGCGGCGGTGGCGTCAGGAAGGACACCGGCAAGTTTGGCGTCGTCCGTCTCCGTCTTCCAAGCCGTCGCGCTGGGGATCTTCGTACCGAGGGCGGTCGCCGTCTCGTTCAGCCGCCAGTAGCCCACCGGAGCGGCGTCAAGCACCAGACTGCTGTAACGGGAGGCGTCACCGTAGGTGTAGACGGTGCAGGCGCCGCCGGTCGCCGGGGGACAGACCTTCGTCAGCTTGTCGCCGTCATAGGTGTAGTTCCAGGTGATGGGAGTGCCGTTCACCGGATCGGTCGACACACTGGCGATGTGGCCACCGCTCCAGGTGAAGGTGAGGGACCTGCCACCGGTCGCGGTCGCCTTGGCCAGCTTGCCGTCGGTTCCGTAGGTGAGTTCCTGGGTGCGACTCCGGTGATCGGTGATCTTGGTCAGTCGGCCGGAGGAGTCGAACCAGTAGGAAGCGGCGGACTTGTCCATCAGCCGCCAACCGCCCTCGGGAAGTACGGCGAGTGTCGCGTACGTTCCCAGGGGAGCCGCGTAGGTGCCGTCCCCCTTGGCGGCGAACCGTAGCTGCTCTCCGTCGGGATAGGTCACAAGCAGCGTCGCCGTCTGTGGTTCGTTGTCGATCCGCATGTCCCAGCGGGTCGTCCAGCCGGATCCGAACGCGCCGTCGGTACGCGGGTCCAGGCTGTTGTAGGTGCGTGCAACCGTCAGAGGCGGTCCCGCCACGGCGACCGCGAGGTCGGTTTCGGTGTGCGTGTAATTCCCCGACGCGTGGTTGAACTCACGCCCTTCGGTGCCCGAGGTCAACAGCGAACTGAGCGTTCCCTGTTCGGGGACGGGAGTGAAGGCCCGCCACGCTGAGGTGACGGTGGCGCTGCTGGTCGCCGCCTTCGCGTACCACCAGTAGGTCTCACCCCACTTCAGCTTCTGCTCGGGAACCTTCCACGCGCCGGACTTGGTCCACTCAGGGGAACTCTCACACCATGTCCAGTTCGGCTTCGTTCCGGCGCAGACCTGGAACCAGTAGGTGACGGGAGCCTCGTTCATCGGCTGCGCGTGCGTGGACAACGTCGGCGTCAGCGTGCCGACCTGCATGTTGTTGTCCGGAGAGAAGACCGTGAACGGCAGGCCGGCCACAGTGGCGAACTGCCAGTCCGACCACGGACCGTTCACAGCCGTCGTGGTGACACCCCTGACACGCCAGCGGATCTTCCAACCCTCGAACAGTTTTCCCGACGGAACCTGTACCCAGGCGTTGGTTCCCGAGGGGGACGACGCTGTGCCCTTTCCCGCCCAGATCTGTCCGGAGCCCTGGTCGGGCACCGAGGGGTCGTGCTCCATCTCGACGCCCAGATACGACGCCCGGCCCTGCGGATCGGTCACCTTCGCATACAGCCATGGGACCAGTGACGCCGATGTCCACGACACCGATCCCCGCGTCGCGGGGTTCATGCCGACACCCTCGACGGCGGGTTCGTTCAGGTCGACTCTTGCGGTTTGCCAGTCTGACCATGGGCCGTTGGTGCCGGTGGTGGTGACGCCTCTGACGCGCCAGCGGATGAGCCAGCCGTCGGACAGTTTCGCGGTGGGGACCTGTGCCCAGGCGTTGGTTCCCGAGGGGTATGAGGTTGTGCCCTGCCCGGCCCAGATCTGTCCGGAGCCCTGGTCGGGCACCGAGGGGTCGTGCTCCATCTCGACGCCCAGGTACGATGCCCGATTCTCCGGGTCGGTGACCTTTCCATATATCCATGGAGTCAGTGAGACCGTTCTTGACAGTCCCGCGGATATGGTCCCCGGCGTCACTCCCAGAGCGGTCACGGACGGCTTCTTCAGGTCGACTCTCGCGGTTTGCCAGTCTGACCATGGGCCGTTGGTGCCGGTGGTGGTGACGCCTCTGACGCGCCAGCGGATGAGCCAGCCGTCGGACAGTTTCGCGGTGGGGACCTGTGCCCAGGCGTTGGTTCCCGAGGGGTATGAGGTTGTGCCCTGCCCGGCCCAGATCTGTCCGGAGCCCTGGTCGGGCACCGAGGGGTCGTGCTCCATCTCGACGCCCAGATAGGAGGAGGCGCCGCCCGAGGAGGTCACCTTGGTGTAGAGCCACGGTGTCAGGGACGACAGGGTC
Organism: Streptosporangium sp. NPDC020072; assembly: GCF_040631445.1. Classification (NCBI taxonomy): domain Bacteria; kingdom Bacillati; phylum Actinomycetota; class Actinomycetes; order Streptosporangiales; family Streptosporangiaceae; genus Streptosporangium; species Streptosporangium sp. NPDC020072. The sequence continues at coordinate 57,272 of NZ_JBEYAB010000021.1, forward strand.
CACGCCCCGGCCGCCTGCATACCCGGCAGGACACCGAGGCCGGTCCCCGCGGGGTTGTTGATGCTCACCCTCGCCGTCTGCCATTCCGACCATGGGCCGTTCACGGCGGTGGCGCTACCGGTGTAGGTGGTGCCTCTGACGCGCCAGCGGATGAGCCAGCCGTCGGTGAGTGGGTCTGACTGTGCTGTTTGTACGGTGGTGCCTGAGGTGCCTGTCCATCCGGTGCCGTAGCTCCAGATGTATCCCGTGCCTTGTGCGGGTACGGAGGGGTCGTGCTCCACCTGGACGCTCAGTCCGACCTTGCGGCCGTCGGGGTCGGTGACCTTGGCCTCGAACGCCGGTGTCGATGATGAGATCACGGTCAGTCCACCGCCCTGGTACGTCCCGGGGGTGGCGCGCAGCGAGGTCACCGCAGGCCTGCTGACTTCTATCCTTGCCGTCTGCCATTCCGACCATGGGCCGTTCACGGCGGTGCTGCCACCGGTGTAGGTGGTGCCTCTGACGCGCCAGCGGATGAGCCAGCCGTCGGTGAGTGGGTCTGACTGTGCTGTTTGTACGGTGGTGCCTGAGGTGCCTGTCCATCCGGTGCCGTAGCTCCAGATGCGTCCCGTGCCTTGTGCGGGTACGGAGGGGTCGTGCTCCACTTCGACGCTCAGTCCGACCTTGCGGCCGTCGGGGTCGGTGACCTTGGCCTCGAACGCCGGTGTCGATGATGAGATCACGGTCAGTCCACCGCCCTGGTACGTCCCGGGGGTGGCGCGCAGCGAGGTCACCGAGGGTTTGCTGATGTCGACCCTTGCCGTCTGCCATCCTGACCATGGGCCGTTCACGGTGACGCTGCCGGTGGTGTAGGTGGTGCCTCTGACGCGCCAGCGGATGAGCCAGCCGTCGGTGAGTGGGTCTGACTGTGCTGTTTGTACGGTGGTGCCTGAGGTGCCTGTCCATCCGGTGCCGTAGCTCCAGATGCGTCCCGTGCCTTGTGCGGGCACCGAGGGGTCGTGCTCCACCTGGACGTCCAGTCCGACGTTACGGCCTTCGGGATCGGTCACCTTCGCCTCGAACCACGGCCTGGGCGAGGAGAGCGTCCACAGACCCGCCCCCTGGTTGGTCCCGGGTCCGGCGTTCGGAAAGGTCACCGTGGGTTTGCTGATGTCCACTTTCGCCGTCTGCCACAGTGACCATGCGCCGTACAGACTTCCATGGTCGGCTGTCATGACCGATCCCCGGACACGCCAGCGGATCAGCCAGCCGTCCTTCAACTCGTCCGAGGGCATTTCCGCCCAGACGTAGGAGCCAGAAGGATCCGACACCCCGGTTCCGTAACTCCAGATCCGCCCCGTTCCCTGGCCTGCTGCCGAGGGGTCGTGTTCCACCTCGACGCTCAGCCCGACGTTACGGCCGTCGGGGTCGGTCACCTTGGCCTCGAACCACGGCTCCAGCGACGAGAGCGTCCACAGGCCGTCGCCCTCGGTCCCCGGGCCCGCGTCCAGGGACGACACCGAGGGTTTGCTGACGTCGACCTTCGCTGTCTGCCATTCCGACCATGGTCCGTTCACGGTGGTGGCGCTACCGGTGTAGGTGGTGCCTCTGACGCGCCAGCGGATGAGCCAGCCGTCGGTGAGTGGGTCTGACTGTGCTGTTTGTACGGTGGTGCCTGAGGTGCCTGTCCATCCGGTGCCGTAGCTCCAGATGTATCCCGTGCCTTGTGCGGGTACGGAGGGGTCGTGCTCCACCTGGACGTCCAGCCCGACCTTGCGGCCGTCGGGGTCGGTGACCTTGGCCTCGAACCACGGCGTCGGTGAGGAGAGGATCCATACTCCCGAACTCTGCGTACCAGGTCCGGCTCTCAGGGCTGAAACGGTCGGTACCGACGCCGTCGCGGACGTCGTCGGAATTCGCGTTTTCCTCGCACCGGCGGTCAGCGCGCGTACAGGGGATCCAGCGGCTGGAGCGTGTCCTTTCGAGGGCGCTTGCTTCTTGAAGCCGGCACTCTGGGCATGAGTTTCCGACCGTTTCTTACCTTCGGTTTTCCTGCTTTTCTGCTCGGGTGCTTTTGACGCCCACGGCAAGGGCGGTGGGGATTTCAGCCCACCGGTGGCCGGTTCGTCCGTCATTTGATAAGGCTTCTGCACCGGTAGCGCATCCTTGGGGCGCTTCCATTTGCCCGTGGCGGGGCCACGGGCGGCCTTGAGCGGGCGCGTCGCCTCCGGGCCGACAAGATGGGGGAGTCCTTTGGCGGTTCCCGAGGACTGAACGGGAAGCTTGTCAGCTGCGCCTGAGCCTGGTGGGGCGGGAACGCTCAGATGGTGCGGAACGGGGTCCGCCGCCACGGGCCGTCCCTGCAACTGGATGAGTCCCGGGATCGCCGCGATCAGGAAGACCAGTGCCATGCGAACCATCCAGCGACCTGGCCCGGATGCTCCCATGCCGAATCTGCTGCTACGTATTACGCCGGCCTTGCGAATCCGTGCAGCCCGCATCGCCACGCCTGACCACTCCCGCCCGGTTAAGGGCATGCGGGGGAGACCGGCTTGCCCTGGTTATGGATATAAGGAGGAAATAAATATCCTTCGCCATCTAACTCGGCGAGTGATCACTTGGATAGATCGCCTGTGGGGCGACTTTTCTGATGTGATTGGCGGGTTTGTCATAATCTGGTATTCCGTCTGGTTAAGTTGGTATGTTTGAGGCTTTCATTGGCCTATGTGATGCAAGTCATATTTTTCCTTGCTACGGAGCGTGTTATCTGGGTCGCGTTGCGGAGTTGGGATGATCATCCGTGACCGGTCGGTCGGTGTCGCGACCGAGAGCTCTGGCAGGCTCTGTACGGCTCACATCGAGAAAAGTTCGCGCGGAGGGAATCACATGAGCGGGTATATAGTTAGCAAAGGTAATGACTTATGCTAACGAACCCTCCCAGGAAGGACCCCGTCGCGAGCCTGCGCAGCGACGCCGGTCTGGCTTCGGCACTGCGCGTGTCGCTGGCACGCTTGAACAGACGCCTTCGCAGGCAGGCAGGGGGACACTCGTTGACCCCCACCCAGGTCGCGACGCTCGTCGCGGTGGAACGGCATTCCGGGATAACCCCCGGCGAGTTGGCCGAGCACGAGAAGGTGCAACCGCCCTCGATGACGCGCGTGATCGCCGCGCTGGAAGAGCGGGGGCTGGTGTCACGCACACCGCACCCGTCCGACCGGCGGCAGGTGAGCGTGAGCGTGACCGAGCGGGGCTCGGCCCTGCTGAGGGAGGAACGCCGCCGCAAGGAGGCGTGGCTGACGCAGCGGCTGAAGGAGCTGTCACCGGAGGAGAGGGCCGTGCTCAGGCAGGCGGCTCCGATTCTGGAGAAGCTCAGCCGGAACTAGGCGACCCCGAGGAACCCAGGGCCTCGGCCGTCCGGCAGGACGCCGAGGCAGCCCCCGCGGCGACCCCCGAGGTCGCCGCTGAGACCACTCAGGAAGAGGCCGCCGGGACGGTCTCCAGGCCCTCTCCTCGCAGGCGCCTCGTCGGGGTGCTCGCCGTACCCGTGCGGAAGCTCAGCACGCGGGCCCGCCGCGGGCGGATCGCGCGGGCGGCGGCGGCCAGCGAGGTGCAGGCCGTCGAGACCGGGTCCGCGCAGGAGGTCCCCGAGACGCGGGGCGGGATGTTCCGCTCGCTGCGCGTCTACAACTACCGGCTCTTCGCCATGGGCGGCGTGGTCTCCAACGTCGGCGGCTGGATGCAGCGCACCGCGCAGGACTGGCTGGTGCTCGACCTGACGAAGGGCAGTGCCACCGCGCTCGGCGTGACCACCGCGCTGCAGTTCCTGCCGCAGCTGCTGTTCGGGCTGTGGGGCGGGATGATCGCCGACCGCTACCCGAAGCGGCCGGTGCTGATCGCCGCCCAGTCGATCATGGGTCTGCTCGCGCTCACGCTGGGCGTGCTGACCCTGACGGGGAACGCGCAGGTCTGGCACGTCTACGTGATGGCCTTCGCGCTCGGTCTCGTGCTGTGCGTCGAGGTGCCGACCAGGCAGTCGTTCGTGGTCGAGATGGTCGGCCGCAAGGACCTGCCGAACGCCATCGCGCTGAACGCCTCCAGCTTCAACCTGGCCCGCGTGGTCGGCCCCGCCCTCGCGGGTGTGCTGATCTACGCGCTCGGCGGCACCGGCCCGATCTTCGTGCTCAACGCCCTGTCCTTCCTCGCCGTGCTCGGCGGGCTGGCGCTGATGCGGACCTCGGAGCTGACCACGCCGGAACCGGTGGCCAGGGCCAAGGGACAGCTCCGTGAGGGGCTGCGCTACGTCATGGAACGCCCTGACCTGCTGTTGCCCGTTCTGCTCGTCGGGTTCGTCTCGCTGTGCGCGCAGTCGTTCTCGATGTCGATAGCGCTGATGGCCCGCGAGGTCTTCGGCGCCGGTGCCTCGTCCTTCGGACTGGCCTCCAGCATGTTCGCCGTCGGCGCGCTCGTCGGCGCCCTCATGGCGGCCCGGCGCGTACGGCCGAGCAGGAAACTGCTGATCGGCGGCGCGCTGTCGTTCGGCCTGTTCCAGGTCGTCACCGGACTGGCCCCGTGGTACCCGCTCTACCTGCTCCTGCTCGTCCCCGCGGGCGTCGCGCTGATCTCGGTCAACACGACCGCGAACACCAGCGTGCAGCTCGCGGCCTCTCCCGAGATGCGCGGCCGGGTGATGGGCATCTACGTACTGGTGTTCACCGGAGGCGCCCCGATCGGCGCCCCCGTGCTCGGCTGGATCGCCGAACTGGGCGGCCCCCGCACGGGCGTCGCGGTCGGCGGGGTCCTCACGATGCTCGGTGTCGGCGCGGCGATAATGCTGACCAAGGCGATCGGCAGGAGGTCCCGTGCGGTTGTTCGTGGGGGTGCTGCCGCCCCGGCGGGCGTGTGACGAACTGGCCCGCGCGCTGCGTCCCCTCAGGGGGGCGTGGCCCGAGCTGCGCTGGGTCGACCCCGCCAACTGGCACCTGACCCTGGCGTTCCTGGGCGAGGTGCCGCCGGAGGTGCTGCCGGAGCTGGAGACGAGGCTCGCCCGCGCCGCCTCGCGCCACACGTCGATGACGCTGGCGCTGACCGGCGCGGGCGCCTTTCCCTCCGTCCGCCGGGCCAGGATCCTCTGGTCCGGACTGTCCGGCGTCCACCTCCCGCTCACCCGCCTGGCCGACTCCGTGGCGGCGGGGGCGCGGCGGGCGGGAGCCGTACGGGTCGACGACCGCAAGCGCTTCAGAGCGCACCTGACCCTGGCCAGGACACGCGCGGAGACCGACGTGAGCGACCTGGTCGAGGCACTCGGACCCTTCGCCGGAACCCCGTGGGAGGTGGGCACCGTGCACCTGGTGAGAAGCCACCTGGGATCCCCGGTCCGCTACGAGACGCTCGCGGAGTACGCCCTGGCATCCCCGGCACCCGGTGAGCGGAGCTGAGCGCCGGAGCCTGGCTCGTTCCCGTCACCGGTTCCTGCCCGTGGTGCTCGTGCTTCTCGGGACCCCGGTCTTCTGAGGTCCCCGCGTGCCCGGCTCAGCACCCCTGGGAAAGGGGTGCTCCGCCCGCCATGACTAACAGCTCAGGCCCTGAATGAAGCCGTCCGCCTGGCCGACGCCGTGACCGGCGGCCCAGCCGCCGGCGTTCCACCAGTAGTCCAGGTAGAAGCCTCCGCCCGCGGGGACCAGGTAGAGGGCCGTTCGTCCGGGGGCTGAGTAGACCCACGTGTCCTGCTGCACGTGGCAGAGCATCTGCGCGTGCGCCGGTGTGACGCCGACCAGGGTGGCCGCGGCGACGGCGGCCGCGAGAGTGAGGGCGATCCGCTTCGGGGTGGAGATCATCGCGGTGCGCAAGGTGAGAGCCTCCGGGGTTCCGAAAAAGGGGGCCTGGCCAGGGCTTTTATTTAGGAAACTTTCCTGTCTGGAACATACCTGACCAGTCGCGCACGTCAAGGGATCCCGGACCGGTGATCCTTCCGGCACTCCGGGCGTCGACCTCCCGCCGCGCTTCGCCGCCTTCTCCACCGGAATCCCGGGCCCGCGGTCCGCTACGAGACGCGTGAGGTACGCCCTGGCGGCGTCGGCACCCGGTGGGCGGAGCTAAGCTCCAGAGCGTGGACCGTCCCCGTCGCTGGCTCCTGCCCGTGGTGCTCACCCTGCTCGTACTCCTCGTGGTGATCGGCGCCCTCGTCACCTGACCTCGTGCCCTCCTACATGAGGGCCGCTAATGGCTGCCGTAGTTGATGGTGAGGATGGCCACCACCCTGTGCTCGTCGCCGTCGGACGATGTCTTGTAGCTGTCCGAATACTGATAGTCGATGCGACCGGCGCCGCTTATCTCGTAGTGCACGGTCCTGGACCACCCTTCACCCTGCGGCCTCCCGGCCTTGCCTCGCAGGAAACAGGTCGAGGCGATCGGGTCGGACTCGCCAGGGGTCCGGCTCACGTGGTCCCAGAACTGCTGAGCGGCTTTGAGGCCCACGTTCGCCACGAGTTGTTCCCAGTGGCCGAGGAACTTGCGATGGACCAGGACCCTGTACACAGGACGCGCTTCTGGTCTGCCGCCTGGCCGCCTGGCGGGTGTGTACGGCCGGTAGGCGCTACCGCTGCCTGTCATCCACCTGTCCCGGTCTCTGAACCGTTCATGGCGTCCGGGCTCTCGGCTGGAACGTACTCATCGGAATGGTGCGCTCCCAGGAGAACCGATCGGCGTAGGGGGTCCGAGAGCTGACGCGCTGTCGCCTTCCATGCGCGAACGCACTCATCCAGGATCGCTGTGTCCTCATCGGCCTTGGCCGCGACGATGGCGTCCTGTAGTTCGGTCAGGAACTCCTCCATGTCCTCCCGGTCGAGCGACCGTAGCCATGCCAGTTCGCCGAGCTCGGACGTGCTGGGGATGCCTGTGCTTCTCCGTAGAAGAGTGCTGAGTTTGGCGTAGGCTCCGCCCCATTTGGCGAGGGCTTCGAGGCGGGACAGCGTACGCTCCGGCAGCATCACCAGACTTGTGCCGTCCGTGGCCCGTAGACGGGCGCGATCGCGCCGCGCCTCGTTGAGGAATTCCACTCGTTTGCTGCCTGTCAGGTCGGTCGCCTGGTAGATGATCTCGCTCATCGTGATGCACCTGCCTTTTGCGTACCTGCATTCATGCCCACGATCGTACCTACGATCCTACTAGGATGTCGCCTCGGAAGTGGTGGTCTGAGGTAAAGCATGGGGGAACTTCGAGTGCCCGACCGATGGCCTTTCGACGCTCAGGAGATCTATCTCTCCGACCGATCCAAGGAAACAGGTGGATGGCGGACGGTCAGCCTTGTCGTGGCCCTGCGCGAGATGCTGAAGGACGACCGGTTCAGGGGCGTGGCAACCGTGGAGAGGGCCGAGGTCTTCGAAGGGGCCGCACGAGAACTCACCCGACGAGGCCTGGATGCTGTCGCCCTGGTCCGCCATGGGCTGTACAGGGAGGTGGCCGGTGCCCTGATCGCGGGTATCGCCGCGACGAGCCTGGCCTCGGAGCGGTACGAGGGCTTCGATCATGAGTCCTGGGCGGAAGTCCTGAGGCTGCCGAACCGCATCCCGACCATCGCGGGACAGAGCCCGAGCGAAGCGGCCGACGCCTTCGGACACGTGATCGCCCCGCTTTTCCCTCAGATCATCTCCTGGATCTCAACCGCCTCGCTGCGGGACATGGTCGAGCTGAGGGCGCCCGAAACCATACGGGAGATCTCGGACAACGAGATAAATCAGTTCTTCGAGCTCCACACTCCCTATCGGTGGATGATCGACTACTTCTCCAAGACGTTCTACCGTGAGTGGACGACGGAGTCGCTCCACCTGACGCATCGCTGGCTGCAGGGATTCGAAGGACCGCCGTGCTCCCCTGAGCTGATGGACGATCGGCGGATCGATCCCGGGACTCCGGCGTTCGAGATCGCCGATCGTGCCGCTTCCAGGGATGATCGCGGATCTCACAAGGTGTCGCTCCGGAGAGTGTCACCGGCGCGCGGCAAGGAGGCGGCCGCCCTGGTGATGGGGAGCCTCGCGGGGGAGATGAGAAGGCACGCCGTGGGTCTACTGCGCCAGGGACGGACGAAAGAGGCGGCGGCGCTGTTCGAGTTCGGCGTGAAGGGAGCACCTGACAACGCCGAACTGTACAACGACTGGGGTTTCTGTCTTATCCCGGTGGAGCCGCACAGAGCGCTGAAGCTGCTCATCGAGGCGCAGGCGCTGGGGTACTTCTTCAAGCCCCTCAACATCTACAACCAGATGTGCTGCCTGGTTTCGCTTGGACGGCATCAAGCCGCGCTTTCCTTGGCGGCGAACAGCTGGGACTCGGTAAGGGCATGCCCACCGAGGTGCGGAAACATATGGCGCCTGGACGGGTTCTCCTGGGCGTTGGAGCACACGAAGAACGTATGTCGAGAAGTTGCCGATCTCGCCGTCTCGGTCGCCACCCGTCATGGTCGGCACGACCAGGTGAAGATCTGGAGCGAACGGATCGTCGCTCTGGGTGCCTCTTGAGGGGCGGGCGCCGACTGCCGGGGAGGGGTGAGAAAAACCCCTCGCCCGGGGTCAGGGGTTTCTACCAGGCGTAGTCCTCCGGGGCCGTCTTGTGGCCGGGGAAGATCTCGTTGAGGGTGGCCAGGGCCTTGTCGTCGAGGTTGATCTCCAGGGCCCTCGTGGTGCCGTCGAGCTGCTCGTGGGTGCGCGGGCCGATGATCGGGGCGGTGACGACCTTCTGGTGGAGCAGCCAGGCCAGGCCGACGTTGGCCGGGTCCTCGCCGAGCTCCTCGCAGAACGCCTCGTAGCGCTCGATCTTGGCGCGGTGCTTGTTCAGCTCCTCGACCATGCGCTCCGACGCGGAACGGCCCTTGTCGATCTTCTTGAGGATGCCGCCGAGCAGGCCGCCCGCCAGCGGGCTCCACGGGATCAGGCCCAGGCCGTAGTCCTCGCACGCGGGGATGACCTCAAGCTCGGGGGCGCGGACGATCAGGTTGTAGTGCGACTGCTCGGAGACGAGGCCGAGCGTGTTACGGCGGGCGGCGGCCTCCTGGGCCTTGGCGATGTGCCAGCCCGCGAAGTTGGACGACCCGACATACAGGATCTTGCCCTGCTGCTTCAGGACGTCCATCGCCTCCCAGAACTCCTCGAAGGGGGTGTTCCTGTCGATGTGGTGGGCCTGGTAGACGTCGATGTAGTCGGTCTGGAGCCGCTTCAGCGACGCCTCGGCCGCGCGGCGGATGTTCAGCGCGGAGAGCAGGTTCTCGTTGGGCCAGTCGCCCATCGCGCCGTAGAGCTTGGTGGCGATGACCGTCTTCTCACGACGGCCACCTCCCTGGGCGAACCACCGGCCGATGATGTTCTCGGTGATGCCCTCGCCCTGCTTCCAGCCGTAGACGTTGGCTGTGTCGAAGAAGTTGACACCCAGCTCGTGGGCGTGATCCATGATCGCGAAGGAGTCTTCCTCCGAGGTCAGGGGACCGAAGTTCATGGTGCCCAGGCAGAGGCGGCTGACCTTCAGGCCGGTACGGCCAAGCTGCGTGTATTCCATATGTCCACCCTAGGCACCTGGAGTGCGCTCCAGGCGAGACCTTGATCCGTGTCTCCCCCCGATCCGGTGCCCCACAGGGCATGATGGCGGGATGGGGAGTAGACCGGGGTATGTCGTGATTCGCGTGCTGGCCGCCGCCGTCCTGGCCGGGGCGACGCTGGCGCCGGGACTCGCGGCGGCGGACACGGACGAGGAGGGGCACCGGCTGTTCACCTTCAAGGACAGCCGGATCACCGAGTCGAGCGGGCTGGCCGTCTCGCCGACGCACCCGGACATCTACTACACCCACAACGACAGCTCCGACGGGCCGATCTTCTTCGCGGTCGGCCCGGACGGGCGCACCAGGGCGAAGTTCACCCTCCAGGGAGGGTCGGCCCGTGACTGGGAGGCGATGGCGGCCTCCAAGGACCCGAAGACCGGGCGGGGGGTGCTCTGGTTCGCCGACATCGGCGACAACTTCGACGGGGCGTGGCCCGACGTCTCGGTGTACCGGGTCCCCGAGCCGGCCACGATGCGCGACGCGGTGATCCCCGCGACGCGCTACCGGTTCAAGTACGAGGACGGCGGCCACAACGCGGAAGGGATCATGGTCAATCCGGCCACCGGCCGCCTGTACGTGGTGAGCAAGGCGTTCGTCGGGGCGGTCTACGCGGCGCCGAAACGGCTGCGCACCGACAGGACCAACGTGCTGCGCAAGGTCGGCTCCGCCCCCATCATGGCCACCGACGCCGCCTACGCGCCCGACGGGTCGAGCTACGTGATCCGCACCTACTTCTCGGCGACCGTGTACCGCCCGTCGGGGGACCAGATCGCCCGGTTGTCGATGCCGCAGCTCGAACAGGCCGAGTCGATCACCTACACGCCGGACGGCAAGGCGGTGCTGACCGGCAGCGAGGGCAGGAACAGCCCTGTCTACCGGGTACCGCTGCCCGAACGTGTCCTGCGGGAGACAGCACCCTCCCCGGCGCCGACCCCGACCGGTCAGGCCGCTCAGGCTGTGAGGCCCACGCTCGTCGCCGACGCGCGGGAGGCCGACGACCGTGAGGCGGGGGTGCCGGGCACGGCCGTGGCGCTCTGGCTGGCGGCGGCGGCCGGCGCGACCGGTCTGATCACCTTCATCGCGCGCCGCGTCCGATAAGTACCTAAACGAGATTGAGTACGGCTCCGCAAGCGGTTCGCAACCTGGGCTGGGCATCCTTCGTGTCATGCACGACCAGACAAGGCCCGGCTGCCCCGGGTGCGGCCTGCCCGTCACGGGAGCCTTCGAGCGCTGCCCGCGCTGCGCGCTGACGCTGAAAGGGCCCGCGGCGGCCGAACTGTGGCGGCTCGATGTGGAGCTGGCCGGGCTGCGGGCCAGGCAGACGACCCTGCTGGCCCGCAGGAACCACCTGCTCACCCTGCTGCGCGCGGAGAGCGCCCGCCCCGCGGCTCCGGTGGGACCCGGGGCCCCGGCGGGGCCCGCCGCTCCTGTGGAGCCCGCGGCTCCCGTGGGGCTCGCGGGGGAGGCCGCTCCCCGCAGGGACTTCTCCCCCAAGGCGGTGCAGAACCTGCTGCTCACCCTCGGTGGGCTGCTGCTGATCGTCGCGGCCGTGGTGTTCACCGTGGTCAGCTGGGGGCACATCGGCATCGGCGGACGAGCCGCCATCCTGGCCGGGGTCACCGCCCTCACCCTCGCCGCGCCGAGGTTCCTCACGAGCAGGAAACTGGACGCGACCGCGGAGACGATCGCGATGTTCGGCGTCGCGCTGCTCCTGCTGGACGGCTACGCGGCCCGGCAGGCGGGGCTGTTCGGCGCGGACGGCCCGCAGGCGCGCCACTACGCCGCCGCGCTGGTCGGACTGGTCGCGTTGTCCATGGCGGGATACTCCCGGCTGCTGCCGTTGCGGCTGCCGCTCCCCGTGGCCGTCGTGTTCGCCCAGATCCCGCTGCCGTTGCTCGCGTTCGACACGACGGCGCCGTGGTTCACCGCCTCCCTGGCGGCGGACGCCGCACTCGACGCCGCCCTCCTGCTGCTGCTCAGGACATCGGAGGGGAAGACGAAGAACGGGTGGGCGACGGCCAGGGTCTGCTTCGGAGTGACGTGGACGCTGGGCGTGCTCTACGGACTCCTGGACTCGGTGCTGGAGTTCACCGGTGGGGGACCGGCCGTCGCCCTGGTCAGGGGCGTGCTGCTCGTCGCCCTGGCCGCCCTCGGGCTCGTCGTCGCCGGACGGGCCGGGCGGGTCGCGCTCGGGTTCCTCACCGCCGGGTCGGCGCTCGCGCTGACCATGGGCCTGGCCGCCCCGGTCTGGCCGTCGCTGCCCTCCGGGTGGCGGGGCGTGCCGTACACCCTGGGGGCGCTCGTGGCCGTCGCGGTCGCGCTGTACCTGCCGGGCCTGAACGCGCGGATCCGCCGGGCCGGAGCCGTCTCGGCGGGGGCCGTGGCAGGGCTCACGGCGCTGCCCGTCGTGCCCTGGGTCGCCGCCGAGGTGCTCATGCCGTTCGGGCTGCTGGAGCGGGTGTGGGCGTGGCCCGCCGTCCTCGACGACGGGTGGGCCGGACCGCTCGCCTCCGCCGCGGTCGTTCCCGCCCTGCTGGCCACGGCCCTGGCGGTCGCGGCCGTGCGGTGGCCGGTCACCGGTCCTCGCGGGGAGAGCACCCGGCGGTCGCTGGGCCTGTCCGCCGTGGTGACGGGTGCGGTCGCGGTGCTCGCCGTTCCCGGTGCCTTCGCGCTCGGCCGCCCGGCCGCCCTCGTCGTCCCGTCGGCCCTGGCCGTGGCGCTCGTGGCCCGCATGACCCTGACGGGCGGGGTGTGGTGGGCGCGGACCCTCGCGGCGACAGCCGTACCGGTGACGCTGATCGGGGTCGTCACCGCGCTCGCCGGGCGGACCGAGACGTACGCCGCGCTGGCCGTGGCGCTGGTGGCGTGGGTCGTGGCGACGGTCGCGGGCCGGGAGCCGGGGGTACGGGCTGTCGCGCTGGTCATGGCGGTGCTCTCGGCGACCGGCCTGATCTGGGCGGTCGCGGTGGGGACGGGCCTGCAGCCGGCGGCCGAGGGCCTCGCGCTCGCCCTGGCGGCCGGCTCCGTGCTCGCGGTGGCCGCCTGCCTGGTGTACGGCGTCGCCGTCACTCCGGAGGCTGTCATCCCGGAGGCCGCCACTTCGGAAGCCGTCGAGGAGGCGCCTTCCGACTCCGAGGAGGACGGCGCCAAGGAGGAGCCCAAGGGCGGGAGTCCGGTGGTCCGGCGTGACCCCAGGTGGGGGGCCGGGCTGGGGCTGGGGGCGACACTCGGCGCGTGCGCGGTGTCGTCGATCGCCGTTCCCCTCGCCGGGATCGTCGGCTTCTACCGCCCGTTGTTCTTCCCGTGGACGGGGCAGCGGTTCCTGCCGGCTCACCTTCCGATCCTCGTGGTGGTCGCGGCCCTGCTCACGGTCACGGCGGTCACGGTCTCCTGGCAGGTGGCGGGGCGCGGGACGGCGTCCAAGGCGGCCCTGGTCGCACTACCGGTGCTCCTGGCGACGCTGCCGCTCTCGGTCGGCCTGCCGTACCCGGTGGAGGTCGGGCTGTTCGTCGTGGGGCTGGGGCCCGCGGCGTGGGCGGCGGCGCGTGGCCGTACCGGGTGGAGGTTCGGCGCGGTGACCGGACTGTGGACGGCGTCGCTGGCGCTCTCCTGGTCGCTCGTCGCGCAGACCGCCACGCTGGTCACACTGCCGGTCGTGGCACTGGTCGCGGCGGCGACCGCGTTCCTCGGGCGGGAGCGATGGGTGCGGGCCGGGGGCGCCTGTACGGCGACGCTGCTCGCCGGGGCGCAGGCGCTGGCCGTGGGCCTGGCGCTCGACTGGCCCGCGCGGACGGCGGCGTTCGGCGTGCTCGCCCTGGCCTGCGTCGCGGCGGCCGTCGCGGGCCGCTTCAGAAAGGAGACGTTCGCGGCCGGGACGGAGGCGGCCGGATACGCCCTGGCCCTGGCCGGTCTGGCGCTCGCCGCCGACGGCCTCGCGACGGCCTCGCTGGCCTGCGCCGTCGCCGGGGTGATGATGACCGGTACGGCGTTGCGTCCCGACCGGCGCCGGGCGGGATACGTGGGGACGGCCCTGCTGCTCACGGCCTCCTGGCTGCGGCTGCTGGCCTCGGACATCACGGTGGTCGAGGCCTACACGGTGCCGTTCTCGCTGGTCCTGCTGGGGTTCGGCTGGTGGCGGGCGCGTGGGAGGGCCCGTTCCTCCTGGCTCTCGTACGGCCCGGCCCTCGGCTCAAGCCTGCTGCCCAGCGCGGTCGCGACGCTCAACGGGACGGGATGGGTCAGGCCGTTGCTGCTCGGCACGGTCTGCCTGGTCGTTCTGCTGGTCGGGGCGCGGGCACGGCTGCAGGCTCCCGCGCTGCTCGGCGGCCTCACCCTGGCCGTCGTCGTCCTGCACGAACTCTCGCCGTGGATCGCGCGGGCCATGGTGACCGTGCCGCGCTGGGTGCCGATGGCGCTGGGCGGGCTGCTGCTCGTGGTGGTCGGCGCGACCTACGAGGCACGGCTACGGGACGTGCGCAGGCTGCGGGCGATGGTCGGCCGGATGCGTTGACCCGGCCGACCGTCGATCACCCTCCGGCGGGGGGTACGGCGAGCGTGGCCGGGGCCGTGACGGTGTCAGCGGTGGCGGCCTGGGTGATTCCGGTGGCCTCGGTGGTCTCGGCGCGCTCGGCTGGATCGCCGGTGGTCTCGGGGGCCGAAGCGGCCGGGGCCGTGGAGGCCGGAGTCGTGGCGGTGCCAGTGGTGGCAGGGGTGGTCGAGGTCGTGGAGGCGGGAGTGGAGACGGCCGGAGCGGAGATGGCAGGGGTGGCCGGGGCGGAGATGACCGCGACGATCCGGCCCTTCGTGCACGAACCGTCCCGGTCACAGGCCTTGACCGGCACCTCCCAGATCGCCGGGGCCGTCGGCCTGAGCGTCACCCGGCCCTCCGAGGTGATCGACACCTGGGGGCTCGCGGCGCCGTCCAGGAGGTAGGTGATCTCGCCGCCCTCCGGGTCGGAGGAGGAGAGGCCGCCGGTCAGTTCGCTGTTCGCCGGGCCGGTCAGCAACAGGTAGGGCGAGGTCGGCGGCACGTTTCGCACGCACGGGGGCTCGCACGAGATCTCCACCGAGTCGAGAAGATTGCCCTGGTCCGGCTGGTCGCCGGCCGTGGAGATGGAGACGAACTCGAACCGGGTGACGGTCTGGCCCGGCGGGACCGAGTACTTGCCCGTGTAGTGACCCCACCCCGCGTTGTCGTCGGCTATGTCCGAGGTGTTCTGGCCCATGGGGACCTGGGTGACCCCGCCGATCCTGAGCTGGAGGACGTCCTCGCCCGCGGAACGCCCCCGGTGCGCGAGGTGCCAGGTCAGCGTCGCGCCGGGCACGGTCCTGACGTCCTGGGAGAGGGTGGCGGTCGCCGTACCGTTGACCTCGGCGAACTGCCTGCCCGTGTCGGGCCGTACGGAGGGCACGTCCGGGCCCCAGATCTCGATGAGACCGTCATCGGCCGAGGTGCTCCACCCGGGCAGACCGGAGCGCAGGTTGCCCTGTCCGTGCAGACTGCCGGGCTCCTCGAACCCACCGTTGACCAGCTTGCACGCGGGAGCGGACCCCGGTTCCGGGGCCGGAGTCGATCCCGGGGCCGGAGCCGCTGAGCCCGGTCCCGGAACTGGGCCTGCGGCCGAATCCGAGGCGGGGACCGAGGCCGGAGTCGGGACGGGCGCCGGGGACGCCGAGGCCGGGGGGACGTCGACGGCGGCCCAGGCGGTCGCACAGGTCCATGTGGTCACGCAGAGGAGGGCGGCACTCAGGCACGCCCGGGAACGCGGTCTCTCCATCTGTTCTCCCCCGATCCGAAGGACACCTGGCCGGGGGGATCAGGCGCTGAGCGGGGAAAATGCTACAGCGATCACCGCGGCCTCCCACTGAGGGACGCGCGGGTCGCGGTGCCCCGAGTGGAGCGCCGCGAACGTATGGTTACGATCCCCAGCAAGGCCCAATAAGGCGCGGTAAGTCCTTCACGTCAGGAGAAGGATGGCGCTAGCTTTCGCACATGGGCGTTCCGGCGGCGATCAGGGAGGTAGGGACGTGAAGGTCGGGGTCGTCGGTGCGGGGATCGTTGGCCTGGCCGTCGCCAGGGAGCTGGCGCTGACGCACGGGGCCACGGTGACCGTCCTCGAAAAGGAGGACCGCGTCGGGGCGCACCAGACCGGCCACAACAGCGGAGTGGTCCACGCGGGCATCTACTACAAGCCGGGCTCGCTCAAGGCCGAACTCTGCCGGGACGGGATGGCCCTGCTCAGGGAGTACTGCGCCGAGCACGCCATCGCCTACGACGAGGTCGGCAAGCTCGTGATCGCCTCGACCCCCTCGGAACGCGCCGGGCTGAACGCCATCGCCGAACGGGCCCGCGAGAACGGGGTCCCCGGAATCGCCGAACTGGACGCGCTCGGGCTGCGCGAGATCGAGCCGCACGCCGTCGGGGTGGCCGCGGTGCACTCCCCGCGCACCGCCATCGCCGACTTCCCCGCGGTCGCCCGCCGTCTGGCCAAGGACGTGGAGGAGACGGGCGGCTCGGTGCTGCTGTCCCACCCGGTGCGCGCGCTGCGGGAGACCGCCCGGGGCGTCGAGGTGATCGCGGGACGGCGCAGGCTCGCCTTCGACCGCCTGGTCGTCTGCGCCGGGCTCGGCACCGACAACGTCGCCAGGATGGCGAAGGCGACGGGGAACGTGCGGATCGTGCCCTTCCGCGGTGAGTACTACGCGCTGGCCGGGGCCTCGAAGGACCTGGTCAGGGGCCTGATCTATCCGGTTCCCGACCCCCGCTACCCCTTCCTGGGCGTGCACCTGACCCGCAGGATCGACGGTGAGGTGCTGGTCGGCCCCAACGCGGTCATGGCGCTGGCGCTTGAGGGTTACTCCTGGCGTGACATCGATCTCACCGACCTGCGCAGGATCCTGACCTGGAAGGGCACCAGGAAACTGGCCGCCCGCCACTGGCGCACCGGGGTCCGGGAGGTGACCGGCTCGATGCTCAAGAGCTCGTTCCTGACGGCGGCGCGCCGCTACGTCCCCGAACTGACCGGTTCCGACCTGGTCAGGACGACCGGCGGCGTACGGGCCCAGGCCGTGGCAGGGGACGGGAGCATGCTGGACGACTTCGCCGTCGACGTGCACGGCCGGGTGGCGCTGGTGAGAAACGCCCCCTCACCGGCCGCGACCTCCAGTCTTGCGATCGCCAGGCACATCGTGGGGTTAACCTCAGTATTGACCAATTAACTCCTTTTTCATGTGGGCGAGTGAAGATAAACCCGTGACCGATTCTCCCGAGGCTCGCCTCCTGATCGTCGAGGACGAGCCCAACATCCTCGAACTGCTGGCCGCCAGCCTGCGGTTCGCCGGATTCGGGGTGAACACGGCGGGCAGCGGCACCGAGGCCGTCGCCGCGGTTCAGCGTTATCGTCCCGACCTCATCGTGCTCGACGTCATGCTTCCCGACATGGACGGCTTCGACGTCGTACGGCGGTTGCGCGGCGGCGGCAGCGACACGCCCGTGCTCTTCCTGACCGCTCGCGACGCCACCGAGGACAAGATCCGTGGGCTGACGGCGGGCGGGGACGACTACGTGACCAAGCCGTTCAGCCTTGAGGAGGTCGTGGCACGCATCAGGGCGGTGCTGCGCCGTACGGGGGCGGGGGACCTGTTCGCCAGGCCGCCCCGGCTCACCTTCGCCGACATCGAGCTCGACGAGGAGAGCCACGAGGTGTGGCGCGGAGGCAAGCCGGTCTCGCTGTCGCCGACGGAGTTCAAACTGCTGCGCTACTTCATGGTCAACGCGGGACGGGTGCTGTCGAAGGCGCAGATCCTGGACCACGTGTGGGACTACGACTTCCGGGGGGACGTCGGGATCGTCGAGTCCTACGTCTCGGTGCTCCGCAGGAAGATCGACAACGCCGATCCCCGGCTGATCCACACCCTGCGCGGCGTCGGGTACGTGCTCCGCCTGCCCCCGGGACACTGATGAGGCCGATGATCGGAGCCGCTCCGCTCAGGGTCAAACTGATCGCCGTCGTCCTCGTCCTGCTCACCATCGCGCTGGCGTTGATCGGCTTCGGCAGTGTCTCGATCATGCGGGGCTATCTCATCGACCGGGTGGACAGCCAGGCGCAGCTGAACGCGGACAGCGTGATACGCCGTCTGCACCGCAACGGCCCCTCCACACTGGTCGGCAGGCCGGTGCCGTCCGACACCCGGGTGGAGATCCGCGACCCGCACGGTGAGATCGACCTGCTGCTCCAGGGCACCGACGTGGAGAACAAACGGGGCCCCCGCCTGCCGGCCTTCGTGAGGAGCTACCCGTTCGAGATCGACGAGTGGCGGGTCCACCGCTTCCCCCTCGACGACGGCGGAAGCGTCGTGGTGGCCGTGGACATGTCCGAGGTCAGGCAGATCGTCGGCCAGCTCGCCCTGGTCGAACTGCTCGGCGGGGGCGGCCTCATGCTGATGCTCGCCGGGGTCGGCGTGGTGATCATCAGGCGGAGCATGCGCCCGCTTGAGGAGATCGAGCGCACCGCCCAGGCCATCGCGGCCGGTGACCTGAGCCGTCGTGTCCCCGCGGCCAACCCGGCGACCGAGGTCGGCAGGCTCGGCCAGTCGCTGAACAGCATGCTCGCCCAGATCGAGTCCGCCTTCGAGGCCAGGTCGGAGTCGGAGCTGTCGGCCCGCCGCTCGGAGGAGCGCATGCGCAGGTTCGTCGCCGACGCCTCCCACGAGCTCCGCACGCCGCTGACGTCGATCAGGGGGTTCGCCGAGTTCTACCGGCAGGCCCCCGAGGTCGATCCCGCGCCGCTGATGCGCCGGGTCGAGTCGGAGGCGGTCAGGATGGGCCTGCTCGTGGACGACCTGTTGATGCTGGCCAGACTCGACCAGCAGCGGCCCATGGCCATGCGCCCCGTCGACCTGCTCGCCATCGCCGCCGACGCCACCCACGACGCCCGCATCCTCGCGCCCTCCCGTGAGGTCACGCTCACCGTGGACGGCGCCGCCCTCATCGTCTCCGGCGACGAGGTACGGCTGCGCCAGGTCGTCGGCAACCTGATGAACAACGCCCTGACCCACACTCCGGACGGCACCCCGGTCCGCATGACGCTGTCGGCGCAGGGTTCCATGGCGGTCGTCGAGGTGACCGACGAGGGGCCCGGGCTCAGCGCGGAGCAGTGCGAGCGGGTCTTCGAACGGTTCTACCGGGTCGACTCCTCCCGGGGCCGCCGAGCCCCGGAGGACGGCGGCAGCGGCCTCGGCCTGGCCATCGTGGCCGCCATCGTGGACGCCCACGGTGGCGCCGTCGCCGTGGACTCCGACCTCGGCAAGGGCTCGACCTTCCGGGTGACCCTCCCCCTCGCCCCCGACTCGGCCTGACCACCCCGACGGCCGGACGGAAAGCCGGACACGTCGGGCTGGACGGGGCGGTACGGGATGAGCCGGCGGCCGGACGGTGAGACAGCACGGTCCCTCCGCCCGGCCGGGGCGGGTTACGAGAGGCCGCCGGGCCAGGTGCCGTCGGGGAAGCCGTCGGCGGTGGCTCCGGTGGGCAGGACCACCCGGTCGTTCTCCGCGAGACCCGAGGTGATCTCGACGTACTGGTCGCTCCGCACGCCCGTCGTCACCACACGCTCGCCGCCGCCCTGCACGGTGACCCGCGAGACGCCGTCCTTGGTCCGTACGGCCTGCGCGGGCAGGTAGAGGGCGGCCTGGGACTGGGCGACGGTGACGGTGACGGTGGCGGTCTGGCCCACCAGGAGGTCGGCGGGGGCCTCGTCGAAGGCGATCGTGACGCCGTACCTCACGAGCTGGCCGGTGGTCGTCGCGGTCGGCGCGATGTGGGTGACCGTGCCGTCGTACTTCTTGCCGTCCCGGGTGGCCAGGGTGATCGTGGCGCGCTGCCCCAGCTTGAGGCTGCCGATGTCCGACTCGGTGAACAGTGCCTCGATCTGGAGTTCGTCGAGGTCGCCGAGGGTGACGAAGGCGCCGGTGCCCGCCTCGTCCCCGACGGCGCCCGCGACGGACATCACGGTTCCTGCGGCGGGGGCGGTGATCCTGACCCCGTTCAGCTCCTCGCGGGCGTCGGTCAGCTCGGCCTGCGCCCGCTTGACCTGGGCCTGTGCCTGGTCGACGCTGAGCGCCCCCTGCCCGCCGCCGATGCCGTCCGTGCCTTTTGCGCCGCCGTTCCGAAGGCGGGAGGCGTCCTGGCCCTGGGCGTTCTGACCGGTGCCGCGCTTGGCGCCCTGCCCGGTGCCCTGGCCGTTTCCGTTGCCGTTTCCTGTGCCGGCGCACGTGGTGGGGCCGGGGGTGGGCTTTCCTGTGGGCCTCGTGGTGGGCTTTCCACCGGGCTTCTCACCGGGCTTGGCGGTGGGCCTCGGGGTGGGTTTCGCGGTGGGGGTCGCCTCCGGGGCCGTGGGGGTCGGGTTCGAGGGGCCGGAGCGGGTCGGGGTGACCTCGGGGATCGCGGTGACCGTGACCGTCGCGGTGACGGT
This sequence comes from Streptosporangium sp. NPDC020072, assembly GCF_040631445.1. Lineage (NCBI taxonomy): Bacteria > Bacillati > Actinomycetota > Actinomycetes > Streptosporangiales > Streptosporangiaceae > Streptosporangium > Streptosporangium sp. NPDC020072. The sequence goes on from NZ_JBEYAB010000021.1 coordinate 77,303, forward strand.
GACGGTGACGGTGGGGGCGGGCGCGGGGTGGCCCGACCCCCCGCCGTGCCGCCTCGCCCTGGTGGTCGGCGTCGGCGTCGGCACGGTGGTGGGCCCGGTCTTGACGAGGTATCCGGCGGGCACGACCGCACCCGCCCCGGCCCGGCCCGCTCCGCCACTGGGCAGGGCGGTCGGGGTGACGGCAGGGGCCTCGGTGGGGGGCACAGTGGGGGAGGGGGTGCCGCCCGGCACCAGTGTCCGGCCGGGCTCGGCCGTACGGCTGCGCCCGGGTGAGGGGTTCGGCGTGGCCGTACCGGTCGGGGACGGGGCTGGGGAGGCCGGTGGACACTGCGCCCCACCGGCCGTGCCGGAACCGGCCTGGCCCTGACCCTGACTTTGGCCCTGGGACTGCCCTTGGGACTGGCCCTGGCCCTGGGACTGGTTCTGGGGCTGGGTCGGGGTGGGGGAGGCGGCTCTCTCCTCGGCGGCGTCCAGGGCCTCCTGGGCCGCCGCGAGCTGTGCCTTGGCCGCGCTGTACCGTTCGCGGGCCGGTGCCGAGCCGATGGCGGCGAGCACCTCGCCCCTGCGTACCTTGTCCCCGGCCTTGACGTAGACCTTCCTGACCGTTCCCGAACCGCCGAAGGCCAGTTCCCTGGTCCGTTCGTCCACGGTGTTGCCCGCCGCCGAGACCGCGGCGGTCACGGTTCCGCGCCGGGTGGCGACGAGTTCGACCCGGGGTGCCCGCTCGGCGCCGTCGTCGAGGGCGTAGAACACGCCCGCGCCCACGAGGACGAGGGCGGCCAGGGCGAGTCCTCCTACGCGCGCGGGTTTCGGGAGGTTGGTCGGTCTCATGGCGGACCATCTTGGCGTGCCCGATTCACTACCTGCTCACAAAAACCTGAATATTTCCTGTATGTCCATATCGGTAGAAGGCTTGCAGGAAACACTCAGCAAGAGTTGGGTTTAGCCCAAGACTGATACGCCAGGGTCGAGCGCTGTGAAGCTGTCGACCAGGCGTAGGACGCTGCTCGTGAACGGGACCCTGGCGGTCCTGTTGCTGGGCGGCGTGGGAATCGCCTTCTCCTCTCTCGGGGGATCCACCTCCTCCTCCGCGGACGCCACCTCGGCCGCAGGCGGTGCGGCACGGGCCGTCACGGTGACCCGGAGTACGGTGACCGCCTCGGTCTCCGCGTCGGGCGCCGTGGAGAGCGCCCAGGCCCGCTCGCTGGGCTTCGGGACGAACGGCACCGTCAAGAAGATCTACGTCGAGGTGGGGGACAAGGTCAGGAAGGGGCAGATCCTGGCCAGGCTGGACGACAGCGCGGCGCGGGAGAGCCTGGACGCCGCCGCGGCGGCACTCGACTCCGCGGACGACGACACCTCGACCGCCGCCCTCTACGCCCAGTACGTCAACGCCAGGAACACCTACCGGGCGGCCGGACGCACGGTGGCGGCGACCGTCATCAAGGCGCCGTTCGCCGGTACGGTCACCGCCGTCAACGGCACGGTCGGCGGCCCCGCGAGCGGCGGCTCCGCGAGCTCCTCGGGTTCCTCCGGCTCCTCGGGCTCCTCGACGGGCTCCTCGGGAGGTTCGTCGAGGACGGCGAGCGGCTCGACCGGAACGAGTTCGACCGGGTTCGTCGAGCTGGCCGACACCCGAAAACTCCAGCTCGTCGGCACCTTCACCGAGTCGGACATCACCAAGCTCAAGATCGGTCAGAGCGCCGCCGTCACGTTCGACGCGCTGCCCGGCGTCACCGCGACCGGCAAGGTCACCCAGATCCAGCCGACCGCAGCGACCAGCAACAACGTCGTCCAGTATCCGGTGACGATCTCCTTCGTCCAGGTGCCCTCGGAGATCAGGCTCGGCCAGACGGCCACGGTCAAGGTCGCCGTGGGACAGGCGGAGAACGTGCTGGCCGTCCCCTCGACCGTGGTCACCACGACGGGCGGACGCAGCACCGTGACCGTCCTGCGCAACGGCGCTCAGACCTCCGTGCAGGTCGAGGTCGGGGTCAGGGGCGACACGCTCACCGAGATCACCTCCGGACTCGCCGAGGGCGACCAGGTCGTCCGCCCGGCCGCGACCGGGACCAACCAGCAGGGCGGCTTCCCCGGCCTCGGCGGTGGCAACCGCGGCGGCGGTGGGCTCGGGGGCGTCAGATGACCGCCCCCGTCCTGGCCCTCACCGACATCACCAAGGTGTACGGCAGGGGCGACGCCGAGGTCAGGGCTCTGCGCGGGGTCTCGCTCACCGTCGAGCGGGGTGACTACGTGGCCGTCATGGGCGCCTCGGGCTCGGGCAAGTCCACGCTCATGAACATCCTGGGCTGCCTGGACGTCCCCTCCTCCGGCAGCTACCTCATCGACGGCGTGGACGTCGGGAGCCTCGACGAACGCAGGCTCGCCATCCTGCGCAACCGCAAGATCGGGTTCGTCTTCCAGTCGTTCAACCTCATCCCGAGGATGAGCGCGCTGGCCAACGTCGAACTGCCCATGGCCTACGGCGGGGTCACCGCCCAGGAGCGCCGGGCCCGCGCGATGGCCGCCCTGGAGCAGGTCGGCCTGTCCGACCGGGTACGGCACGAGCCCAACGAACTGTCCGGCGGCCAGCAGCAGCGCGTCGCCGTGGCCAGGGCGCTGGTCACCTCCCCGGCCCTGCTGCTCGCCGACGAGCCGACCGGCAACCTCGACACCAAGGCGACCGGGGACGTGCTGGAGATCCTCGACGGGCTGAGCGAGTCCGGCCGTACGATCGTGCTCATCACCCACGAGGACGACGTCGCCGCGCACGCCAAGCGGGTCATCCGCCTGGTGGACGGGCTGATCGTGGACGACCGCCGCCAGGCGCCGGTCGGCGGCCCCCCGCCCCGTTCAGCCGTCAGGCTCCAGTCCACGCCGGGAGGCGCCTCGTGAGCAGGCTGGAGATCCTGCGCTTCGCGCTGCGCGGCCTCGCCGCCAACAAGCTGCGCAGCTTCCTGACCACCCTGGGCATCCTGATCGGGGTCGCCGCGGTGATCCTGCTGGTCGCCTTCGGCGAGGGCGCCTCGCAGAGCATCCAGAAGAGCATCCAGCGGCTCGGGGCCAACACCCTGACCGTCTCCGCCTCCTTCGCCGGGGGCGGGATCGGCGGCCCCGTCGGAGTCGGGTCCTCCCGGCAGGGCAACGGCCCCCGTACCCAGGCCAGGCAGCTCACCCTCGACGACGCCAAGGCGCTGGCCGACCCCGAGCAGGTGCCCTCGGCCAGGAGCGTCTCCCCGGTGGTGAGCACCGGTTCGGCGACCGCCGTACGGGACGGGGCCAGTCACACGATCTCCCAGCTCGTCGGCACCTACCCCAGCTACTTCGAGGCGATGAACAAGCCCGTCGAGACCGGTTCCTACTTCGTCAACGACGACGTGCTCGCGGCGCGGAAGGTCATGGTGATCGGCAAGACGGTCGCCGACGAGCTGTTCGGCACGACCAGCCCGGTCGGCGAGCAGGTCAGCGTCTCCGGGGTGCCGTTCACGGTGATCGGGGTGCTGAAGACGTCGGGTTCCTCCGGCTTCGGCTTCCAGGACGCCGACGACGTGGCCATCGTGCCGCTGCCGGCCGTACAGCAGAGCCTGACGGGCTTCGGCGCGCTCAGCTCGATCGTGGTGCAGGCGACCGGGTCCGACACGACCACCTCGGCGCAGAACGAGGTGACCGCGGTGCTCAACCAGCGCCACGGCATCACCCCGACGGGTAGCGCGGACTACCGCATCCTGAACCAGGCGACCCTGCAGGAGACGGTCAGTTCGACCGTGGGGATCTTCACCAGCCTGCTCGGCGCGGTCGCCGCGATCTCGCTGCTCGTCGGCGGCATCGGCATCACGAACATCATGCTGGTCACCGTGACCGAGCGGACCAGGGAGATCGGCATCAGGAAGGCGATCGGCGCGCCCAGGAGCGCCATCCTCGGCCAGTTCCTGCTTGAGGCGACGGTGCTGAGCCTGCTCGGCGGGCTGACGGGTGTCGCGATCGCCTTCGTCGGCACCCGCTTCACGATCGCCGGCATCGAACCGGTGCTCGTGCCGTCGTCGATCGCGCTGGCCCTGGGTGTCTCCGTGGGCATCGGGCTGTTCTTCGGCGGTTATCCGGCGAACCGGGCGGCCAAGCTCAGGCCCATCGAGGCACTGCGCCACGAGTGAGCCACAGACGACCTGTACGACCTACGCGAGGAGAAGAGATGGGCGACGGCGCGGACGACAGGACCCCGGCGCGGGAGTTGCTTGAGACCTCCCCGTTCAAGGGCGACCTGGACGGCGAGCTCGCGGCCGGGCGTAGGCGCGGGATCTCCAGACTCACGCTGGTGCTCGGCGCGGCCCTCGCGCTCGTCGTCGGGGTGATCGTGGGCATCCAGGCGCAGAAGGCGTTCGGCGGGCCGACCGGCGACCGGACCGCCGCGATGCGGCAGGGCCCCGGTGGTTACGGGGTTCCCGGCGGTTACGGCGGACGCGGTGGGTTCGGCGGCCAAGGCAGTGGCCAAGGCAGTGGCCAAGGCAGCGGCCAAAGCAGTGGCCAGGGGAACGGCCAGGGCGGGTTCGGCAACGGACAGCGGGGCGGTCAGGGGGGTGTGACCGTCGGCACCGTGCAGAAGGTCGAGGGCGGCAAGGTCTACCTTCAGCAGCAGGACGGGACCGTCGTCACCGTGAACACCACCGACCAGACGAACGTGCGGATCTCCAAGCAGGGCAAGGTAGGCGACCTGACCACGGGCGGCACGGTCGTCGTGCAGGGCGCCAAGGGCGCGGACGGCTCCGTGACCGCGACCGCGATCAACGAGGGCGGGGTCCGACGATGACGATCTCCTCTCTCAGGAAACGTTCAGCCGGACCTGAGCTGCGTTCCAGGGGGGTGAGCAAGCCTCGTGATGTGCTGGACAAGGTCGAAGCCAGGTTGCTGATCGTCGACGACGAACCGAACATCCGCGAGCTGCTCTCCGTCAGCCTGCGCAGATCCGGCTTCGAGGTGGTGACGGCGGCGGACGGCAGGGAGGCCGTGCACTTCGCCGAGCGGATCCGCCCCGACCTGGTCGTGCTGGACGTGATGCTGCCGGACATGGACGGGTTCACGGTCGCCGGGCGGCTGCGGGCGATGGGCGGGCAGATCCCCGTCCTCTTCCTGACCGCCAGGGACGCGACCGACGACAAGGTCACCGGCCTGCGGGTCGCCGACGACTACGTGACCAAGCCGTTCAGTCTTGAGGAGGTCCTGGCCCGCATCCGGGCCGTGCTGCGCCGTACGAGGGGGGATCTGGACCTTCCTGTCCGGTTGAAGGTCGCCGACCTTGAGCTGGACGAGGAGGCGCACCAGGTCTGGCGCGCGGGCAAGGCCGTACGGCTCTCGCCGACGGAGTTCAAGCTGCTGCACTACTTCATGGTCAACACGGGCAGGGTGCTGTCCAAGGCGCAGATCCTCGACCACGTCTGGAACTACGACTTCGGGGGAGACGCCGGGGTTGTCGAGTCCTATGTCTCCTATCTCCGTCGAAAGGTGGATATGGCCGAACCGAGGCTCATACACACCTTGCGGGGGGTTGGGTATGTCCTTCGGCCGCCTCAGAGTGGTTGAATATTCAGCGGACATTCAGCTTCGGCTCAAGTGACGCTGAGCTTCGGGTGTTCCAATGAACAGCGAGTGACCCCCGATCACCCCGCGGTCGCGCGGAAGGGTCGGGCTCGCCTCCAGCTGCGGGGGAGACGAGCTCGGACGTAGCCCTCACGCGGACTTCGGGGTTAAGGCCCCACCGCTCTACCGGGTTCGCCCCCGTGATCCGGTCGAGCGGTGGGGCAAAATCATGTCTAGGGGGCATTTACCGGGGAAAACCGCTCCTATGAGCCGGAGCGACGGGTTGCTCGCGGCGCTGCGCGAGCTGCGGCGCCATCTCGACCGCGACCTGTTCCCCCTGGCGGCCGGAGACGCGCGGGCCGGGCGCGCCGCCCAGAAGGAACTGGCCGGTCAGCTCGACGACTACCTGATCCCCCGGCTCACCGCGCTCGACGCCCCGCTGCTGGCCGTCGTCGGCGGCTCGACCGGGGCGGGCAAGTCCACCCTGGTCAACTCCGTCGTCGGCGCCGACGTCACCGAACCCGGCGTGCTGCGGCCGACCACACTCGCGCCCACCCTGGTGACCAGCCCCGCCGACGAGGCGTGGTTCACCGCCCAGCACGTCCTGCCGGGCCTGCCACGGGTGACCGGAGCCCGAGGGCAGCCGGGCACACTGCGCGTGGTCACCGCGCCCTCCCTGCCCGCGGGCCTGGCCCTGCTCGACGCGCCGGACATCGACTCGGTCGTGGCCGCCAACCGCGAACTCGCCGCCCAACTGCTCGCCGCGGCCGACCTGTGGCTGTTCACGACCACCGCCGCCCGCTACGCGGACGAGGTGCCGTGGGGCTTCCTGCGCGCTGCCAGGGAACGCAGCACCGCGCTCGCGGTCGTGCTGTCACGGGTGCCCCCCGAGGCCATGGGCGTCGTCAGGAAGGACCTGGCCAGGCTCCTCGAAGAGAACGGCCTCGGCGGGACCCGGCTGTTCGAGGTGCCCGAGCTGACCCTGCCCGAGGAGAACGGCCGCCTGCCGCGCCCCGCCGTACGGGAGGTCGCCGACTGGCTGACCGGTATCGCCGCCGACTCGCGGGCCCGCGCCGAGGTGGTGCGCCAGACCCTGTCCGGGGCGCTGGAGAGCCTCGCCGTACGGGTGCCCGCCCTGGCCGACGCCGTCGACCACCAGCACGCCGCCGCCAGGGAACTGCGCTCGCTGACGGCCGACGCCTACACCTTCGGCCTGGCCGCCTTCGACGAGGGCATGCTCGACGGGTCGCTGCTGCGCGGTGAGGTGCTGGCCCGCTGGCAGGACTTCATCGGCACCGGAGACCTGATGCGCTCCCTGGAGAGCAGGGTCGGCCGGTTCAGGGACCGCCTGGTCGCACTGGTCACCGGCCGTCCCGCTCCGGAGAACGACCTGCGGATCGCGTTGGAGAGCGGGGTCGAGGCACTGATCAGGGCCTCGGCCGACGGCGCGGCGGAACGCGCGCTCGACGCCTGGACCGCGCGTCCCACGGGCCGTGCCCTGCTTGAGGAGGCGGGGGTCGTGACGGCGGGACGCCTTGGCAGGGCCTCGGCCGACCTGCCCGCCAGGGCCGAGGCGGCGGTCAGGGGCTGGCAGGGGTACGTGCTCGACCTGGTCCGTGAGGAGGGCGCCGACCGGCGGAGCGTGGCGAGGTTCACCTCCTACGGAGTCAACGGCGCCGGGCTGCTGCTGATGCTCGCGGTGTTCGCCTCGACGGGCGGCCTGACCGGGATCGAGGTCGGCATCGCCGGAGGCACCAGCGTGCTCAGCCAGAAGCTCCTTGAGGCGGTCTTCGGGGACCAGGCCGTGCGCACCCTCACCGTCAAGGCCCGCACCGACCTGCGTGCCAGGGTGGCCATCCTGCTCAACGAGGAGGCCGACCGGTTCACCGGCCTCCTGGACGCGGTCGAACCACCGGGGGAGGCCGGCCCCGCGCTACGGGAGGTGGCGCGGGCCGTACAGGACCGCCGAGGGGAGCTTCCCGCGACCGGGGACGGACTCGGAGACGGATCGCGTTCCGGGGGTGGCCCCGGAGACGGGCCGCCGCGTGAGGTTTCCGGGGGCGGGCCGAGGGAGGTTCCCGGGGGCGGACCTGGGGAGGTGGAGGGGTGGTGAAGCTGCTGCGCCGTAAGGAGTCCGCCTCCCTCGACGACCGGCTCGACGCGCTGGCCAGGGCGGCGGACCTGGCCGACGGGCGACTGGACGAGGACGCGGTCGCCGGGGCGCGTTCCGTGGTCACCCGCGCGGGCGTACGGCGTGGCCTGTCGGTCGGGCACACGGTGGTCGCGCTGGCCGGGGCCACGGGAAGCGGCAAGTCGTCGCTGTTCAACGCGCTGTCCGGTACCGACCTGGCCACGGTCGGGGTGACCAGGCCGACCACCTCGACCGCGCAGGCCGCGCTCTGGGAGGGCGAGGGGGCGGCGCCGCTGCTCGACTGGCTCCGGGTGCCCCGCCGCCACGAGGTGCCGCACGTCGAAAGCGAGGCGGCCGGGCTGATCCTGCTCGACCTGCCCGACCACGACTCGATCGAGCCGTCGCACCGCGTCGAGGTCGATCGGCTGGTCGAGATGGTCGACCTGCTGGTGTGGGTGCTCGACCCGCAGAAGTACGCCGACGCGGCCGTCCACGACCGCTACCTGCGCCCGCTCTCCGGGCACCGGGACGTGACGGTCGTCGTGCTCAACCAGGTCGACCGGCTCAGCCGGGACGCCGCCCGGCGCTGTCTCGACGACCTGCGGCGGCTGCTCGGTGAGGACGGCCTCGGCGGGGTGCCGCTGCTCGGGGTCTCCGCGCGCACCGGGGAGGGCATGCGCGAACTCGGCGCCCTGCTGGCCGCCCGGGTCACCGACCGGCGCTCGTGGGCCGCCCGCCTCGCCGCCGACGTCGGTACGGCCGCCGCCCGCCTCGACACCGCCTCGGGAACCGGCTCCGGCCCCCGGGAGAACGTCGAAGGCCTGGCCGGACCGTTGACCGCCGCGTTGTCCGAGGCGGCCGGGGTACCGGTCGTTGTCAGGGCGGTGGCCACCTCGCACCGGCACCGTTCGATCGTCGCGACCGGCTGGCCGCCGACCCGGTGGCTGCGCCGCCTCCGCCCCGACCCGCTGCGCCGCCTGCGTCTCGCCGTCCAGGCGGAAACCGCCCGGACCGGGACCGCCCAGGCAGGAGGGCTGGTCGGCCGTACGTCGATGCCCGTCGCGTCCACCGTGCAGCGCTCCAGGATGGACACCGCGATCCGCAGGACCGCCGACACCGCCGCCGAGGGGCTGCCCGAGCCGTGGGCGACGGCCGTACGGCGGGCGGCCAGGGCGCACGGGGACGAGCTTGAGGACGGCCTCGACCGGGCGATCGCCGCCACGTCGCTCGGCTCGGCCCGGCGGCCCGTGTGGTGGCGGGTGGTCGGGGCGGCGCAGTGGCTGGTGTTCGCGGTCACGCTGGCGGGCGGCCTGTGGCTGCTCGGCCTGGCGGGCCTGGACTACCTCAGGCTGCCCCGGCCGGACCTGCCGACGGCGGGGGAGGTGCCCTGGCCGACGGCGCTGCTGGTCGGCGGCGCCCTGCTGGGGCTGCTGATCGCCGGACTCTCACGGCTGGCGGCCTGGGCGGGCGGCCGTCGCAGGGCGCGCAGGGCGGAACGGGCGCTGCGGGCGAACGTGGACCAGGTGGCCAGGGACCTCGTGCTGGATCCGATCGGCGACGAGGTCACCCGCTACCGGGACTTCACCGAGGCCGTCGCCTGCGCCCGTTCCGAGAACAGGAACGAGAAACGCTGAAGCGGGAAATTCCGGGGAGGCGTCCGTCGCGGAAGGTTCCCCGCGTCAGCATTGGGCGGCGTGGCCGGCGTTGTAACCGTCCACCCAGCCTTTCCTGTCCCAGCTGTCCGATTCCTCGTAGGAGAAGCTCGCGGCCTTGTCACACATGTGGGCCGAGTCGGCATACCCCTTCTCGTAGGCCTGCTGGTAGGCCGGTGGCTTGTCACCGGGGGGCGTCACCTGCGCCGATGCGGTGGTGGCGGGGAGGAACGCGACGCCGGAGAGGGCGAGGGCGGCGAGAAGCGCCGGGCTGGGACGATGCCTGCGGTCCATGGACTCCTCCTCTGACCAGGCCCCCGGAACATTCGCCGGAGGACGCGATCGACAAGCCCAGAATACGAAGCGATTTATCCGTTAAGTCGGATTTATGGATTTATTTGGAAGGCCTTTTCCAGCCCATATCCGGCAGCGCGGAAGCCCCGAACCCGGGCCTCGGAAAGATTGCCGTTCACGGGGGTTGGGCACGCCAGACGGGTTGACGGCGGCGGCCGGAGGTGATGGAATCCCGCCTCAGCGTCGCAGTGCACCCGGCAAGGAGATCGCCGAGGGCATGGAGGCGCCGAAACATGGGACGACCATGGAAACCCCCACCAACCCGGGCGATCGCCTCGCGGCGTTCGGCAACCAGCTGATCGAGGTGCACGACTGGCTCCGCGAGGAGCTGACCAGGCTCGGCGACGACGTCGACACCTACCTCGAAGGCCGCATGGAGCGGCCACGGCGGCTGCGGGCGCACTGCCTGGCCTTCTGCTCCGCGCTGACCCTGCACCACACCGGCGAGGACGCCGGAGCCTTCCCCGCCCTCGCCGGGCGCTTCCCCGAACTGCGCCCCGTCATCGAGCAGCTCGAACACGACCACCAGCTCGTCGCCGGCATCCTGCGTGACCTGGAGAACCTGGTCGAGGGCCTGGTCGAGGACTTTGGCGACCGGCCTCCCGGCCCCGAGGAGGCACGGCGGGTGCGCGACACCCTCGACGGCCTGACCGCCATCCTTGAGTCGCACTTCACCTACGAGGAGAGGAAGATCGTCGCGGCCCTCGACGCGCTCGGTTCCCCCGGCGACCCCGACTTCAGGCCGCCCGCCTGGCTCCAATCCCTCGGGAACGACTAGTCAGGAAGACCGTTTCCTGCAAGACGCGTGCCGTACGGCCTGGCGACGATGGGGGCCATGAGCGTTGATCTCGCCACGGCGACGTCCTTCATGGCCACCCACGCGCGTGTCCTCGACCGCCGTCGTTTCGAACTGTTGACGGGCCGGGCCGACCCCGGTGCCGTGCTGGCCGCGCTCGACGGCTACCGCAACGCCGACGGTGGTTACGGCTGGGGTCTTGAAGCCGACCTGCGCTCGCCGGAGAGCCAGCCGGGCGCCGCGTTGCACGCCTTCGAGGTGTTCGGGGACGTCGCCCCGGTCACCACCGGGCGGGCCGTCGAGCTGTGCGACTGGCTTGGGACGGTCACGCTGCCGGACGGCGGGCTGCCCTTCGCCCTGCCGTTGACCGTCCGGGAGGGAACCGCCCCCTGGTGGGCGGCCGGGGCCACGACCCCGGGCTCGTCGTTGCAGATCACCGCCGTGACGGCGGCCGCCGCGCACCGCGTCGCCGTACACGACCGGGGGGTGGCCGGGCACCCGTGGCTGGCCCGTGCCACCCGCCACTGCCTGGACGTGATCGGGGCGATCGAGGAACGGCCCACCGCCTACGTGCTGCTCTTCGCCGTACTGTTCCTCGACGCCGTGCACGACACCCACCCCGAGGCGGCCGGGCTCCTGCGGCGGCTGGGGGAGCACGTCCCCGCGGACGGTGTGGTGGCCGTCGAGGGCGGCACAGAGAACGAGGTGCTGCGCCCGCTGGACTTCGCGCCCCTGCCGGGCCGTCCCGCACGTGCCCTCTTCACGCCGGAGGTGATCGCCGCCGACCTGGAGCGCCTGGCCGGGGAGCAGCGGGACGACGGCGGATGGACCGTCGAGTACGCCAGGATCTCCCCGGCCGGTGTGCTCGACTGGCGTGGACACGCCACCGTCCACGCCGTCGAACTCCTGCACCGCAACGGAACCCTGGCCCTCAGCGAACCGGCCTGAGCCGCCACAGTGAGGTGACCTCGGCGGCGCGGGCCGCGTGCAGCGGGTCCTTCGGATCGGTCGCCCTCGGGTGCCGGGGCCGTACCTCCAGCCTGTCCGCCACCCGCAGCCCCGCCGACCCGAAGGCGGCCAGTAGCTCGGCACGGGTCCGCAGGGCCAGGTGTTCGGCCAGGTCGGACAGGATCAGCCAGCCCTCACCCTCCGGTTCGAGACGCTCGGCGAGCCCGTTCAGGAAACCCCGGAGCACACGACCGCCCGGATCGTAGACCGCGTGGTCGAACGGGGAGCACGGCTCGGCGGGCAGCCACGGCGGGTTGCAGACGACGAGCGGCGCGCGCCCCGGGGGGAAGAGGTCGGCGCGCACGACGTCGATCCGGCCGGTCAGTCCCAGCCGTTCGACGTTGTCGCGGGCGCACGCCACGGCACGCGGGTCCTGGTCGGTCGCCACCAGCCGTTCGACACCCCGGCGGGCGAGGATCGCGGCGAGCACGCCGGTCCCGGTGCCGACGTCGAACGCCAGTGACCGCGACGGGAGCGGCGCGCGGGCGACCAGGTCGGCGTACTCCCCTCTGACCGGGGAGAAGACGCCGTAGTGCGGGTGGATCCGCCCGCCGAGCGCGGGCACCTCGACCCCCCTGCCGCGCCACTCGCAGGCGCCGACGACGCCGAGCAACTCGGGCAGCGAGACCACCGAGGGCCCTCGCGCGGGGCCGTACACCTGAGTGCAGGCCCGCCGTACGTCCGGGGCACGCCGCAGGGGTACGGCGTGCTCGTGGTCGAGTGGCACCAGTAGCCTGCCCAGGACGACGGCACGCCGGGAACGGGCCTGACGGTGCAGGTGGAAGGCCCGCGCCGGGGACGCCGGAGAGACAGCCGCCTCGGACGGCGCCCGTTCCACGCGTCGCGCCATGGCGCGCATGAGCTGTCGGGCGTTGTGGAAGTCGCCGCGCCACAGCAGTCCTACGCCCTGGCGGGCCAGCCGGTACGCGGCGTCGGCGGTGAGCCGGTCGTCGGCGACCAGCACGCGGGCGGGCGGTGGCGAGCCGTTCTCGGAACGCCAGAGAGCGGACCGGGGCGCGCCGCCCTCGGTCCAGTGAATCGTGAGCACTCGGGGCTCCTCATGATCGAACCAGTGATGGTCATGAAGAGCGCCTCGTCGCGGTGTGGACGGTCTCCCGCCTGATGACGGCGGGTTCTCGGCTCAGCGGGTGACGGCCTCCCGCGAGGAAGCGCGCGACGGGACGTCACCGAGCACCATGCCGGGCGGTGGGAAGGACACGATCGACCTCCTCGTGGGGACGGGAACAACAAGGTATGACAAACAATGGCACCCCGCCGGGGAGCATGGGGCCGGAGCCAGGTGGTTCCGGCCCCCACCTCCACACGCGAGCAGGTCACCCCCAGCGCTTGGCGGCGTCCTCCTCGGTGAGGCCGGCCAGGGCGACGAGGAGCCGGTGGAGCTGGTCGTCGCCCTGTGACCTCGCCTTCTTCGCCGCGAGATAGGCCTTGGGCTCGAACTCGTGGTTCGCCTGGGCGGTCTTCAGCACCTCGACGAGGATGTCCCGGACGGTGCGCTCACCCTTGATGGTGTAGCGGGTCAGCAGGTGCTCCACGTGGTCGGCGTAGCTGAGGAGCACCCGGGGGGCGGCGCCCGCCGAGACCACGACGGTGTCGCTGGGGCCGGCGATGTGGCACCTGGCGTGCTCGTAGAAGACCCTGGTGTGCGCCGCGCCGAGGTGGTCGAGCGCGCCCAGGACGCTCTGGACCGAGCTGCCCCTGCCGGTCAGCGTGTCCTCGGCGGTGAACAGGACGACGCTCAGCTCGCCGGGCGTGCTGAGAACGGCCCCGGCCTTGATCACGTCGGTGAAGAACTCCGTGACGCGCTCGGCGATCCGCTCCGGGGGCGTGCTCGAATCGGCGTGGGACAGGTAGGAGATGCCCGCCGTACGGCTCCACATGGCCAGCGCGGTGCAGGTGTGGATGCGCGTGGTCCACGCCCGCTCGGGGCCGACGTAGTAGTAGAGCTGCCTGGCCGGGAAGTCGGACTTGTCCTCGGCGTCCTGCTCGATCGAGATGCCCAGGTCGGACAGGTCGGCGGGGGCGCTCTCCGTCAGGTCCACGAGGTCGGTCCGGCGGGCCGGGGTGCCGATGACGAGTCCGAGGGCGGCCACCCTGCTCACCTCGTCGGGGGTGCCGTAGAACCGGACGCGGGTGCGCTCTGGGTAGGCGTCCCGTAACGCGGGGCTCAGCGGGATGAGCCTTCCGGCCTCGTCGTCGACGGCGTTCCCGGCGATGGTCATGCCGACCAGGCCCTGGGTGATGGAGCCGACGGTCCTGGGGCCGGCGAGGGTGTAGGTCACCAGACTCCCCACGGGGTGGTTCCTGAGGTCGGCCGGGATGTCGTAGGTCGCCTCGGTCTTGAGGTCGCGCAGAACCCCTGGGGTCATGAAGATGCAGCCGCTCGGCATGTAACGCTCCAAAGTGGGGGTGACCCGTTGCCGGGAATCCGAATGGTCCAGACGGGAAGGATGGGGTCGGCCCCGGACCCCAGGGAAATCCACGCTGGCGAAAGCGGACCGAAGAGGCGAATACGGACCCGCTAATTATGGATGACCGGGACTCTCGCAGCGTAACACCGGCAAGCCTCGCAGAACAGTGAGCGCTTTTCCTCCTCTGATGGCCTGTCTTGCCGGGGTCGTGGCGTGGTTTTCCGGGGGCCTCGGTCGGGTGCTCCAGATACAGGCGATGGGCATTTTCCGATAATTCGCCCCATATCCGGGGGATTGTCCCGCCTGGCGACATATACCGTCACGCGAGGGCCGTGCATGGTCACGGCGGCGCGATGGCGCCGCCGCGGCCCGTCCGTCATATTGGAGGCGGGGGGTCGAGCCGCCGTGAAACCTGATGAGGAACGTCACTCACTCGACGACTACGTCGGCATGGCCGTCATCGGCGTGGTCGCCCTGGTCCTCCTGGCCGGGTACGGCTGGATCGTCTCCGGCAACACGCATCAGGCGATGGAGAATCTCCACATGGCCCAACGCCAGGTGCGGGAAGCGGCGGCCGAGTTTTTCCGGGGTTTCACCGCCTTACCGGCGACGGCCCAGGAAAGCGCCTTCCAGGACGTCATGAAGGAACACGCCGCCGAGATCACGGCGTTCGACGTCCGTGCCGGTCGCACCGAGGTCTCGGTCCGCATTCACAAGTACTACGACACGCAGGTGGACCATGGTGGCCACCTGCGGTACTGCTTCGCCTACACCCTGACGCCCCCGGACGTGGGCAGGTCGACGTACCGGGAAATGGAATGCGCGCCCGGATGGAGCGTCTGGGACCTGGCGTTCTGACGCCCCTCTTTCCGGCCGCCCGGAATGGTCGCCCCGGCGTTTCTCCTTGCTGCCGCCGTCCGTTCGCCGCGGTCTGTCCGGACGGATAATCCCTGAAAAGCACAACGCTGAGTGAGAGATTATCCGCCCGCCGGATTCCGGTTTCCCGGCCCCGGTCACCCGGAGAGTCCCGGCGCCGGTACGGCGTGCTCGGCCGCCCGGCTGACCTCCTCCCAGCTCTCCCACGTCTCCATCCGCCGTCGGCAGACGTCGAAGGCCAGGTCGTAGACCATGCTCCCGAGCAGCAACCGCAGCGGCGGGTCCGCGCTGTCGACCAGCTTCAGCACCGCCTCCGCGGCCAACTGCGGCTCGCTGTCGATCGAACCCTCCGCCCACTGCTTCTCCAGCTCGGCGCGGAGCGGGCCGTACGGCTCCGCGGGGGTGGTCATGGCCGGGTTGGTGTACAGGTCGGTCCAGTAACCGCCGGGTTCGACGATGGTGACCTTGACGCCGAAGCCCGCGACCTCCATGGCCAGCGCCTCACTCATGCCTTCGAGCGCGAACTTGCTCGCGCTGTACATCCCGGTGCTCGGGAAGCCGCCGAGGGCGGCGATGCTGGAGACCTGCAGGATGTGCCCGGCCCCCCGCTCCCGGAGATGGGGCAGTACGGCCTGGCAGACCCACATCGCCCCGAAGAGGTTGACCTCCAACTGGGCGCGGGCCTCGGCCTCGGTGAACTCCTCGACCATGCCCATGGACAGGGTGCCGGCGTTGTTGACGACGATGTCGAGGTGGCCGAAGTGCTCGACGGCGCCGGCCACGGCGGCGAACACGGCCTCCCGGTCGGTCACGTCCAGGGACAACGTCAGCAGGCGGTCGCCGTACCGGTCGCCGAAGTCGTGCGGGGTGACGGTGCGGGAGACGGCGGCGACCCGGTCGCCGCGTTCCAGGGCGGCCAGGGCGAAGGCGCGGCCCAGGCCCCGGCTCGCGCCGGTGATGAACCAGGTACGTGGGGAGGTGCGCATACGGGAACTCCTCTTTAAGTGAACCGAGACGGTTCGTCTCGCTTGATGTCGGCAACCATAGGAGGATCGTGTGGGTATGTCAAGACGGTCCGTCTCGTCTTGTGTTTTGCTAGGTTGGGCGCGTGACCACGCGACGTCAGAGCACGCCCAACTCCTCCCGGCGCAGCGACGCCTCCCGCCGGGCCATCCTCACCGCGGCCTTCGACCTGGTCGGCGAGGTCGGATACGCCAAGCTGAGCATCGAGGGCATCGCCGCGCGGGCCGGGGTCGGCAAGCAGACGATCTACCGCTGGTGGCCGTCGAAGGGGGCGGTGCTCTTCGACGCCTTCCTCGCGCTCAGCGAGGGGGAGGAAGGCGAGGCAGCGCTGCCCGACACCGGTGACCTGGAGGCCGACCTCAAGACGGTCATGCGCGCCACGGTCGTGGAGCTGAGCGATCCGCGCTACGACGAGCCGATGCGCGCGCTCACCACCGAGATCGCGCACGATCCCGGCCTGGCCGCCGTCTACCGCGAACGACTCGACGAGCCGATGAGGGAGATCAAGAAGCGAAGGCTCGCGGTCGCCCAGCGGGCCGGGCAGCTGGCCGGGGACCTCGACCTCGACCTGGCCGTGGACGTGCTCTGGGGCCCCCTGCTCAACCGCTGGCTCCAGCGCACGGGCCCACTGACCCCCGAATACGCCGACAACCTCGTGAAAACCGCCCTGAACGGCCTACGCCCCCGGGGCTGACCCACGAAGTCTGGTGGGGCCTCGATATCGATGGAAGAGTCTTACTTTTTGTGTTTGGGTAAACGCGAGGAGTTATAACGAATGTGAGAGAGGGGAGGCGACGTGAGCCGACGGGAGCTCAGGGGGCGCCGGATGAACGAGCCGGACGCAGCCGAGGTCTACGAGGCGGCGCGTCTCGCCTACGAGCTGGGCAAGGTCGTCCGCGCGATGCGTGAGGAGCGGGGCTGGAGTCAGGACGACCTGGCCCGCGCGGCCAGGATGACCCGGACGGCGGTGACCCGCTTCGAGGCGGGAGTGAGCATCCCCACGCTGCCGATCCTGGACCGGCTGGCCCGCGCGCTGGACGCCGAGCTTGAGATTCGTCTGGCCCCTCGGGCACCCGCCGCCTGAGGGGCCAGTGAAAGCCGGTTCAGCCGAGGGCGTCGGCCTTGAGGACGCCGACGAGGTTGGTCCATGCAGCCGGGGTGAGGATGAGAGCGGGGCCGGTGCGGTTCTTGGTGTCGCGGAGGGCGTGGTGCCCACCGGGCAGGGCGGCGACCTCCACGCAGTCGCTTCCGTCGTCTCCGGACAGGCTGGACTTGTGCCACCGGGCGGTGGAGAGGTGCCTGGTCAGGTCGTCCATCTGCGCATCGTCTCCTTGATCAGGTTGAGGGACTCGCGCCGGGGGAGGGCGTCGGCGCGGATCGCCTCGTAGCGGAACGCCAGGTTCTTCATGTCGGTCGCCCGGTCGGTGACGCGGTCGTCCAGGCTCTGCGAGTCGATGTAGGCCACTGGACAGGTCTCCCTCGGCAGGTCCGCCAGGGTGAAGCTTCCCAGCAAGCCAAGCACGTTCCGCGCGGTGTAGGGAAGGATCTGTAGGGATACGCGCAGTTGCTCCCCGGCCTCAAGCAGTCGCTCGCACTGCCCCCGCATCACCTCGGGGTCGGCGATGGGGCGGTACAGCACGCCCTCGTCCAACACGATCCACAGCATCGGCGGCATCCGTCGCTTCAGGATCTCCTGCCGCTCCATCCTGGCCGCCACCTTGTCCTCGACCTGCTCGGTGGTGGCGCCGGGCTTGCGACTCAGGATGGCCCGCGCGTAGTCCTCGGTCTGCAACAGGCCGGGCACGATCAGCGCCCCCCAGATGCGCAGGGTCTCGGCCTCGCGCTCGAACTCCAGCCAGGGACGGAACCAGCGGGGGAGCTGGGCCTCGGCCCGGTTCAGCCGGTCGAGCAGGCCGGCGAGGGTCGTGCCGATGTTGAGGGCCTTGTCCACCCTCCTGGCCAGGGCGAGGGTCGGTGCGCGGTGGCCGTTCTCGATCATGCTGAGCTGACTGACCGACAGGTGGATGACGTTGCCGAGTTCTCGCTGGCTGAACCCCGCGGCGAGGCGGAATTTGCGGAGTTCCGTCCCGAATCTAATTCGCGGGGAAATGTAGGGATCGATGGGGTCTGTCGGTTCTGTTGCCGACTCCTGTTCCTGCTCCTGTTCCGGGGGGACGACCATCTGCAGCTCCTCTCGGCTTCGCGGATCGGTACCAGGCCATTGTGTAGGTGGATTTAGGAGGTTCGGCAGGCGTTCGCGGAACTGTGAAGGCAATGCGAACGGCTTTATGGCCCCCTCGGCTCATGGCTTTGCGACCGTATGAGTGCCGCCCTGGAGCAGGACGGCGCCTTGGTCAACGAACCGAGTGAAACGGAAATCCAGCCCAATTCGGCTGGGGAAGGCGTCCCATGAGACCGGAGAAAAACAGCGAAACCAGCTTTCCCGATCACCCAGAGTCCGCTTCACGGGCGCGCGACGAAGTCCGTGAATGGCTGGGGACGGACCATCCCGCCTACGAGAACGTCCGGCTCGCCGTGTCGGAACTGGTCACCGACGCCGTGCTGCACGCGGGCGGCGAGCCGGGGGACGGCTCGCTGACGCTGCGACTGCTCGCGCTGGGTGACCTGCTGCGGATCGAGGTCGTGGACCAGGGCTGTCCCATGACGTCGCCGGAGAGCTCCCTCCTGTCGGAGAGGGGACGCGGCCTGGTCCTCGTCGGGTTGCTCTCCGGCGGAACCTGGGGCTGCCGCTCCCTTGAGCGGGGCCGTACGGTCTGGTGCGAGATCCCCGCGATCCCACGGGACCCTTTCCCCGGGCTTGAGAACTTTTTCGACCCGCCGAAATCCCTCGGCCTCCCCGAGGCGGGCGGGCCCGCCTTTCTCTCCTAGCCCGAGTGCGGCGGTCGCCGTATCTCCTGGAGTGCGACGGCATTCCCGGCCGGAACGGAATTCCGGCTTGGCGGTTCCCCCGTTCTCCGGTCGCCTCCACGCGCGCCGCCTTCGCCGTACCCGTCGTCCGGTGTTCGCCTTCCGAAACCGGGCGGCGAACCGCCTGCGGAAAGGAAACGGGCGTGTGCCGGGGGCCGGAGAGCCGGGACGCGGTGAATGGGTGTGAATGGAGAATGGGTTCGATCGCCCGTACGGTCCCGGTCGGCCGAGAGGGTGTTTCGGTCGGAATGATAATGACGTTTTGTGCAAGCCTCGCGTTAATTCACGAATGACGAAATATCCTGAAAAAAGGGGGTTGCGGGGTCGCGATGAGCGGCCTCCGGTTCCGGTCAGCACGGACACGAACGGTAGGAAAATCAGTGACCTCATAAGGAGGACGACAGCGCGCACGGCGATTCACACCGATGCCGGGCGGTTCGAACACCGGCGGCATCTGGTCGCCCAGGCGCTGCCGCCACGCCCTCGCCGGGGACCATCGTGGCGGCGCACAACATCTCCGTCCGGGCCCCGCACCGGCTCTTCCTGACCGAGACGCACGGTCCCCGCCTGGATCCGCGCTCTACGGCTGGACCACTGCCGCCGTGACCTGGCCAATCTCCAGCTCGAAGGCCGGCAGGCCCCCGCCGTCGCGGCCCGGTGGGGACTCACCGACGCCTTCCGTACCGCCTGCGGCATCACCCCCAGGAGTACCGGCGCCTGCACATCTCCGGTCGCACAGGGGCCTGACGCATATAAGCAATAACCTGGCGCATATCCACAATGCCGCGGGAACGCATGTGGGTCATTCTTGTCTCACGGCGGGCACCACGGATGACCAGGCCAAAGGTCTCCGGCCCCCGTGACACGTCACGCCTTCCCCGTTGGGTTCTCCCGAACGTGGCCATGTGGAACGTCATCACGCAGACGGCCGAGGAGCCTCCCGTGGAAGGCGTCGAGGACCTCTCCACCGACGAAAGGACGAACGTCCATGCGTGCGAAGGGCATCACCATCACATCGGCAAGGCGTACGGCGCGGCCTCTGGCCGTACTGTCGGGCGCCGCGCTGGCACTGTTCCTCACCGCCCAGGGCGCCGGGGCCGTGACCTCGCCCGACGACCCCGCGAACGTGGCCCCTTCCGGGGACTCCAAGAGCCTGGTCGCGCCCGAGAGCTTCGCGAACGCGACCTCGCCCGAGGCGCAGGCGGCCTTCGCCGAGCAGGGCAGGGCCGCGGGGCTGACCGAGGAGCAGATCACCACGCTGCAGAACAGCGCGAACCTCTACCTGTTCACCATGGGGGGCAGGCAGGTGGCCCTCAACAAGGTCGTCATCGAGGGGAGGGCGGACGTGCTTATCGCCCTTCCGGACGAGGACGCTCCCCGACAGCTGTCTCCGGAGACCGGCCTCGTCGCCGGTTGCTCCACCAGTGGAGCGGCCTACCATCACTTCTGCGCCTACAGCCGTCCCAATTTCAGGGGCAGCTACATCGACATGTACCGCTGCGCCAGGTACACGATTCCTTACACCGGTGCCGGCTCTTGGGACAACAACCAGACGAAGGGGACGACAGCGCGGATGTACGACCGGAGCGGCAAACTGGTCTACATCACTCCGCCGGCCCCCAGCGAGGACCGCAACGCTGACTGGACCTACGTGCACACCGTCAAGAACTGCTAGGTGAACCGGCGCCGTCAGGCCGGGTGACGTAGGGCCGTCGCGACGTCCCGTAGGGCGTCCAGAAGGGGGACGAGCAGGGGGTGGTGCTCCGCGCCTCGCCGTACGGCGGCGAAGACACGGCGTTCGGGGCCCGAGACCGGGCGGACCGCCACCCCCGACAGGTCGGGGCCGCGCAGCGCCAGGCGCGGCACCATCGCCACCCCCGCCCCGGCGGCGGCCAGCGCCACGACGGCGCTGAAATCGTCCGAGGAGTGCGCGAACTCGGGGGTGAAACCCGCGTGCTCACAGGCCAGCGCGATCACGTCGTGGCAGGGGTTGCCGGGGTAGGGGCCGATCCAGGTCTCGCCGTGCAGGTCGGCCACCGTCACCTCCTGCCCCGCCAGCGGGTGCTCGCGGGGCAGGACCACGTCGAACGGCTCCGAGTAGAGCGGGATGCGTGAGAGCCTGCGGTCGGTTTCCGCCGGGGCACCCCGGTACTCGACCGCGACCGCGAGATCGACCGCGCCGTCCAGGACCATGGTGAGGCTCTGGTCCCCCTCCGCGTCCAGGACGCGCACCCGGATGCCGGGCTCCTTGTCCTTGAGCCTGCCGACGGCCGGGGCGACGAGCAGGCCGATGGCGGTGGCGAAGGAGGCCACCGTCACCTCCCCGGCCGTGCCCGCGGTGTAGGCGGCGATGTCGGCGTCCGCCCGCTCCAGCTGGGCGAGCACCTCGTTGGCGTGACCCAGCAGGATGCGGCCGACGGCGGTCAGTCGTACGCCCCGGCCGTCGCGTTCCAGCAGTCGGTGGCCGACCTCGTGTTCGAGGGCGATGAGCTGCTGGGAGACGGCCGAGGGGGTGAGGTGCAGCGCGGCGGCAGCGGCGGTGACCGTCCGGTGGTCGGCCACCGCACGCAGGGTCCTGAGCCGTCGCGTGTCTATCACCTGCCCATTTTCGCCGGAATTATTTACAGACGGGTACAAACAGGGGTTGTTTCCGGCCCGATGGAGGTTATCCACAGGTTGACTTTCGGCGATGGGAGCACCCTCCGGGGGTGGATAACGTTGCCGGGATGGCTACGGGGACAGGGGGAAAGACGCTCACGGCGGTGCTGCTGTGGGCGTCGTTGGCCGTGCCGGTGCTGCTGGCCGGGTTCACCTCAAGGACGGCCCATCCCCTCGCGTGGTGGGGGGCGTTCACCTGCCTGGCGGTGATCGGCGCCGGGGTGGCGCTCGGCCGTGCCCGGCCGCTGGCGGCGATGCTGCTGGGGTCGGGGCTGTGGCTGGTCGAGGCGACACGCGGCAACCCGTTCACGGTGCTGGCGGCGATGGCGGTGTTCGCCTACCTCGCCGGGGTCCGGATGGACAGGGCCGGTCAGGCGGTGGCCGCGCTCGGCGGGCTGCTGGTCCTGGCGGGGACGGTGACACCGCTGGTCAGCGACGCGGGAGCCGGGTTCGTCGCGGTCTCGGGCGCCGTGCTGGGCGCGGTCGTGCCGTGGCTGGCGGGACGCGCCCGCAGGCAGTACCTACTGTTGGCGAGGGAGGGCTGGGAACGGGCCGAGGAGCTCGAACGCGCCCAGCGGCTCATCGCCGAGCAGGCCAGGGCCCGCGAGCGCACCCGCATCGCCGGTGACATGCACGACCTGCTCGGGCACGAACTCGGGCTGGTCGCGCTGCGGATCGGTGGGCTTGAGGTGGCTCCCGGCCTCGACGAGCGCTACCGGCTGGCGGCGGGCGAGGCGCGCAGGGCGGTCACGGCCGCCTCGGAGCGGCTGCAGGAGATCGTGGACATGCTGCACCACGACACCGGGACCGCCCAGGAGGAGGGCGTCCCCGAGCTGGTCGAGCGGGCTCGGGCCGCGGGCATGCGGGTCGAGCTGAGGACCGTGGGTGAGGGCCCCTTGCCCAACGGCTCCCGCCCGGACGGCCCTCCCTCAGGCGGCCCTCCCTCAGGCGGCCCTCTCTCCGGCGGCTCTCTCTCCGGCGGCTCTCTCCCGTCGGCCATGGCCGAGCGGGCGTTGCGGCGGGTGGTGCAGGAGGGCCTGACCAACTCCGCCAAGCACGCCCCCGGTGCCCCGGTCATCGTGACGGTCGAGCACCTGGCCACGGAGACCGTGGTCACGGTGACCACGGGTCCGGCACGCCGCCCCCAGGACCGCGCGTCCGGTGGACACGGGCTCGAAGGGCTCAGGGAGCGGGTCCGGCTGTGCGGCGGCTCCCTGCGGGCGGGGCCGAAGAACGAGGGGTTCGGGAGGTTCGGGGAGCCGGCAAGGGGCGCGGGGCTCGGGAGAGGGGCCGGCCGGGAGCCCGGAGAGGGAGCGGGCATCGAACCGGCCGGGGAACCCGGCGAGGGGTTCGAGCTGAGCGCGCGCCTGCCCCACGCACCGGGACAGATCGCCGAGCCGGGGCCGGTCTCGGTCTCGGCGACCCATCTGGCCAGGGCACGGCTCAGGGCACGCCGCACGCGCGTCACCGCGGTCGTCACCGCCGTCACCGCCGTCACGGTGGTCACCCTGGTGGTGGTGGCCTTCATGATCTACGACGCCGCGTCCTCGGTGCTGGTCCCCGAAGATTTCCAGCGACTGCGTCCCGGCCAGGACCAGACGGCCGTGGCGCGGGTGCTGCCCGGCCGTTCCCGCATCGACGGGCCGGTGCCCGGCGAACCGGCCAGGCCACGGGGGGCGGACTGCCGTTACTACGGCACCCACGCCAACCCCTTCGACGCCTCGCACCGTGAGCTGTTCCGGCTGTGTTTCGCGGGCGGTCGCCTGGTGAGCAAGGATTTCCTGCCCGCGAACCGGAGCCCGTAGAAGCCACACGAGGGTTCCGCAGGGCCGTGTGAGGGTCCTGCGGGGACACGTGTGATGTTCGTGGGCTCGAACGGGGGTTCCGCGGGGCCGTGTGAGATCCGTGGGCCGGCGTGAGGGTTCCGCGGGGTCATGTGAGGTGAAGAGGCCCACGGGTTCTCGTACGGGAGTTCGGCAGGGCCGGGTGAGAGGGGGACGACGGTGGTGCGAGTGGTGCTGGCCGACGACGAGGCGGTGGTCCGCGCCGGGGTGCGGATGATCCTGTCGGCCGATCCGGAGATCGAGGTGGTCGCCGAGGCCGCCGACGGGCGGGAGCTGGTCGAGGCGGTGCGTGCCCACCGGCCGGACGTGGCGCTGGTCGACATCCGCATGCCGCGCCTGGACGGCCTGGCCGCCACCGCCGAACTGCGTGCCGTGGCACCCGCGACGGCGGTGCTGATCATGACCACGTTCAGCAAGGACTCCTACGTCTCCCGCGCCCTCGCCGACGGCGCCACCGGATTCCTGCTCAAGACCGGAGACCCGAGGGAGTTCCTGCTCGGGGTCCGGGCGGTGGCCGGGGGCGGCGCCTACCTCTCACCCAGCGTGGCGGCCCGGGTCATCAGGGAGCTGACCGGCGACGACCTGTCCAGGACGGCGCAGGCCCGTGACCGGGTCGCGGTGCTGACCAACCGTGAACGGGAGGTGCTCGCGCTGATCGGCGCCGGGCTGTCCAACGCGGAGATCGCCCGCCGTCTCCACCTGGCCGAGGGCAGCGTCAAGACCTACACCAGCACGATCCTGGGCCGCCTGGGCGTGCGCAACCGAGTCCAGGCCGCGGTCGTCGCCCACGACGCCCGGCTGGTGCGCCGCGAGTGAGAGCGACCCAGGTCAGAAGCGTGATCATCCGGCCGGGTGTGGGCGACCCGGGCCGGAAGCGTGACCACCGGCTGGGTGATGGCGACCCCAGCGGGAAGTGGGCCTCGGGTGTGGTCATCCGGTACGGCGGGCGGCCCGCGAGTGAGCGCGACCCGGGCCGGAGTGAGCCTCAGGTGTGAGACCGCCGGGGGCGAGCAGCAGCGGGCGCAGCGCCGCCAGTCCGCGCAGCCGTTCGACCAGCGCGGTCGCGGGACCGCTGAGCGCGAGCACCACGACCGGCGCCAGCACCCCGCCGAGCAGCAGCCCCACCACCACGTCATGCGGATAGTGCGCGCCGACGAAAACCCGTGACGCCCCGCCCAGCAGCGCCAGCACCACCACGTACGGCGCCAGCGCCCGCCAGGCGAGCACCAGCCCGGCCGCCGCTCCGGCCGCGAGCGTCGCGTGGTTGCTCGGCAGGGACCAGTCCCCGTACGGCGGGCACGGCACGATCGTGGACACCCCACGCAGCGCCCGGCACGGCCGATCCTCCCGCAGCACCACCTTGACGACCTCGCTGACCACGTAGGCGGCCACCGTACCCACCGGGCCGAGCAACGCCAGCGCCATCATCCCGGCGGAGCCTCTCCTGGCCCGCCACCACGCCCACAGGTACAGCACGGCGAACACCACGAGCATCCCGTCGGTGCCCGTCTCCGCCAGCCCCCGAAACCACTCCGGCGTTCTCGCCGCGAGTTCCACGACGTCCCGATACAGTCCGTCATCCATGGCCCCTCCGCATATCCCCTGGTCAACGACCTTACGAAGGTAGGAATCAGGGGATATGGCACACAGCCGCCGATCGTCGCCGGTGTGCGTTGACTTTCGTCAACCGTCAGGAACTTGCGGCAACCGTCGGTCAACCGTCAGGGCCGGGAGAGGTCACCTCCTGGCCGCGACGAACGCCTCCACGGCACGGTCCACGTCGTCGAGCGAGTGGGCCGCGGACAACTGGACCCGGATGCGGGCCTTGCCGTGCGGTACGACGGGGTAGGAGAAGCCGATCACGTAGACGCCCTGTTCGAGTAGCCGCTCGGCCATGGCGCCCGCCTCGGCCGCGTCGCCGATCATCACTGGGACGATGGGGTGGTCGCCGGGTAGCAGGTCGAACCCGGCCTCGGTCATCCGGGTACGGAACCGCTCGGTGTTGGCGCGCAGCCGTACCCGGGCGTCGTCGGAGGTGCTGATCAGGTCGAGGACGCGCAACGAGGCGGCGGCGATGGCCGGGGCGAGCGAGTTGGAGAACAGGTAGGGGCGGGACCGCTGGCGCAGCAGCTCGCAGATCTCCCTGCGCGCCGAGACGTAGCCGCCGCTGGCGCCGCCGAGCGCCTTGCCGAGGGTGCCGGTGATGATGTCCACGCGGTCCATGACGCCGTGCAGCTCGGGGGTGCCCCGGCCGCCGGCGCCGACGAAGCCGACCGCGTGCGAGTCGTCGACCATCACCATGGCCTCGTACCGCTCGGCCAGCTCGCAGATCTCACGCAGCGGCGCGACGTAGCCGTCCATGGAGAACACACCGTCGGTGACGACCAGCCTGCGCCGGGCGTCCGAGGCCTCCTTGAGCCTGGCTTCGAGGTCGGCCATGTCACGGTTGGCGTAGCGCAGGCGGCGGGCCTTGCTCAATCGGATGCCGTCGATGATGCTCGCGTGGTTGAGCGCGTCGGAGATCACCGCGTCCCGTTCGTCGAGCAGCGTCTCGAAGACCCCGCCGTTGGCGTCGAAACAGGAGCTGTACAGGACCGTGTCCTCCTGGCCGAGGAAGTCGGCCAGCCGTGCCTCAAGCTGCTTGTGCACCTCCTGGGTGCCGCAGATGAAACGTACCGAGGCCATGCCGAAGCCCCAGCGGTCGAGTGCCTCCCTGGCCGCGTTGACCACTTCGGGGTGGTCGGCCAGGCCGAGGTAGTTGTTGGCGCAGAAGTTCAGCACCTCGCCGCCTCCGGCGACGGCGATGTCCGCCCGCTGGGGGGTGGTGATGACCCGCTCGGGCTTGAGCAGCCCGGCGGCGGCGATCTCGTCGAGGGTGTCACGCAGGTCGGCGCGGACGTTGTCGAACATCAGGCGGTCCAATCCATGATGACTTTTCCGGTCTTGCCACTCGCCGCGGTGTCGAAGGCCGCGTCGAAGTCGCGGTGGGAGAAGCGGTCGGTGATGACGGGGGACAGGTCAAGCCCCTTCTCCAGGAGAACCGACATGGAGTACCACGTCTCGTACATCTCTCTGCCGTAGATGCCCTTGATGGTGAGCATCGAGGTGACGACGGTCGAGAAGTCGACCGCGAACTCCTCGGCGGGCAGGCCGAGCATGGCGATCCTGCCGCCGTGCGTCATGTTGGCGATCATGTCACGGAGCGCCCTCGGGTTCCCGGACATCTCCAGGCCGACGTCGAAGCCCTCGCGCAGGCCCAGTTCGTGCATGCCGTCCGCGATGGAACGTTCCGCCACGTTCAGCGCCAGGTTCACCCCCAGCTTGCCCGCCAGCTCCAGCCGTTCGGGGCTGACGTCGGTGACGACCACGTTGCGGGCCCCGATGTGCGTGGCGACCGCGGCGGCCATCAGCCCGATCGGCCCGGCCCCGGTGATCAGCACGTCCTCGCCGACCATCGGGAAGGTCAACGCGGTGTGTACGGCGTTGCCGAACGGATCGAAGATCGCCGCCACATCCGGGTCGACCGGGGTCCTGTGCACCCAGACGTTGGACGCGGGAAGCGTCAGGTACTCGGCGAAGGCGCCGTCACGGTTGACCCCGAGGCCGACCGTGTTGCGGCACAGGTGCCGCCGCCCGGCCATGCAGTTGCGGCACTTGCCGCAGACCAGGTGCCCCTCCCCGCTGACCAGGTCGCCGACCGCGACGTCCTCGACGCCGGGCGCCACCTCGACGACCTCGCCGCAGAACTCGTGCCCGACGATCAGCGGGGGCCGCAGGGTGTGCCTTGCCCAGGCGTCGAAATCACGGATGTGCAGGTCGGTGCCGCAGATGCCGGTGCGCAGCACCCTGATCAGCACCTCACCCGCGCCCATGACCGGCTCGGGCACATCGGCCAGCCGAAGTCCGGGCTCCGCCCTCTCCTTGACCAGCGCTTTCATAGAAGATCCCCCCTCAGCTTCCGACCCTACGCACTGTGCCGGGCCGGTTCTTGAGGTGTCCATCGCGGTTTTCTTAACCCGTCCCACAGCATTGCTTCATGCTTGTGCCGAGCTGGGCTTTTCCTCCGCGGCCGAGGGGATCTTCCAGGGATCTAGCGTTCGGCTCTGTCCCGGTTCCTCGTCTCCAGGGGGTCGGGCATCGCAGGCGCGCCGGGGCCGATCTGGCGGGGGCCGATGTCGCTCTCCGCGGCCTCGGCGACCGCCTCCGCGGCGGCCTGCTCGGCCTGGGCGGTCTCCCTCTCGGTCGCCTCCTTGGCGGCCTCGTCGATCGCGGGGGTCTCCCTGGTCGCGCTCGACCGGGGCAGCGACTCGGTGAAGGCCTTCGACACACCCTGGAGCGCGGAGGTGACCTCGCTGGGAATCACCCAGAACGTGTTGCCCTGGCCCTTGGCCAGCTCGGGCAGCACCTGGAGGTACTGGTAGGCCAGCAGCTTGGGGTCGGGGTCGTTGCGGTGGACGGCCTGGAAGACCTCGTCGATCGCCTGGGACTGGCCCTGGGCCTTGAGGATCGCGGCGCTGCGCTCACCCTCGGCGCGCAGGATCGCGCTCTGCTTGTCACCCTCGGCGGTGAGGATCTGGGACTGGCGCTGTCCCTCGGCGGTGAGGATCGCGGCGCGCTTGTCCCGTTCGGCGCGCATCTGCTTCTCCATCGCCTCCTTGATGGTCTTGGGCGGGTCGATCGCCTTGATCTCGACCCGGTTCACCCGGATGCCCCACTTGCCGGTCGCCTCGTCCAGCACGCCGCGCAACTGGCTGTTGATCGTGTCGCGGGAGGTGAGCGTCATCTCCAGGTCGAGTGAGCCGACGACGTTGCGCAGGGTGGTGACCGTGAGCTGCTCGACGGCCTGGATGTAGTCGGCGATCTCGTAGGCGGCCGCCCTCGGGTCGGTCACCTGGAAGTACAGCACCGTGTCGATCTCGACGACGAGGTTGTCCTCGGTGATCACCGGCTGCGGGCGGAAGGAGACCACCTGCTCACGCAGGTCGATCATCGGGTAGACGCGGTCGATGTAGGGGATCACGAAGTTCAGGCCGGGCTTGAGCGTGGTCTGGTAGCGGCCGAGCCGCTCCACGTTGCGTGCCCGGGACTGGGGGACGATGCGCACCGCGCGCAACACCGTGAACACGGCGAACAGCACGACGAGCAGTCCGGCGATCAGCAGCGGGTCCATGTGGTCACCTGTCGTCTACGAGTTGGAGGTCTCGTCCTTCGGGGCGGGAAGGGAGGCTGGAACGGCAGGGCATGCCGTTGTCGCGCGGGGAGGCTCGCCGTCGGGCGGGCCTGAGAACCGTGAACCTCAATGTGACCTCCTTTTCGTGGAGTCTCCCGCTTCGTGGCGGGGAGGATGTCAATCCCGGGGATAGACGAGCGCTGTGGCGCCTTCGATCTCGATGACGTCGACGACGGCTCCCGCCGGGATCACCAGCGTCTCGTCGTACGCTCTGGCGGACCATTCCTCGCCGCCGATCCTGACCCGGCCGTCCCTGCCGGTCACCTCGCTCAGGGCGTAGGCGGACTTGCCGACCAGGGCCTGGACGCCGAACCGCCTGTCGGCGGGCGGCGGTTTGAGGTGGCGTCTGGCGATGGGCCGTACCACGACCATTCCCGCCACCGTGGTGACCGCGAACACCAGGAACTGAAGGGGAAGCGGCAGGCCGAGGGCGGCGGTGACGGAGGTGATCAGCGCGGCGCCGCCGAGCAGCCCGAGGGCGGTGGTCAGCGTGAAGATCTCAGCGACGCCGAGCGCCACCGCGAGAATCAACCAGATGACCCAGTAATCCATCTCCGGCCCTCCTTAATAATGAACGGCTCGGATGTCCAGGAGGTTCCCTTCCCTACGGTATGCCGATATTTGAAACCCGGTAGTCATTCTGCGGGGGTGTTTCGCCGCATCTCGATGCCGTCGAGCAGAAAGTCAAGTCCGATGGTGAAGGCCGTGTCCCAGTCCTTGCCGATCGGCGGGCCGTACTCGGCGAGGGTGGGGTAACGCTCACGACGCGTCCGCAGGTGCTCCTCGGCCGCCTCCCGCGCCGCCCTCTCGTCCCGCGCGAGCCAGGTGGCCTGCATCAGCGCCGAGCCGATGACGTAGTTGGACAGGCCGTACGCCGCGGCGGACAGGTGGGGTTCGGTGAAGCCCGCGGCGACCAGTGTGGCGTGCAGGAACTCGGCGCGGTCCAGGACGTTCGGCCCCATGAGGGGGCGGCCGAGCAGGGCCGCCGACCAGGGATGGCGTAGCAGCGCGGCACGCCACCCGCCGATCAGGGCCGTGACGTCCGCGCGCCACCGGTCCGCCCCGCCGCCCGAGGGCAGCCCGACGTCGCCGAAGATCGCGTCGAGGGCGAGGTCGAGCACGTCGTCCTTGGTCTTGACGTGCCAGTACAGCGTGGTCGAGCCGGTGCCGAGGCGCTCGGCGAGCCGCCGCATGGTCAGCCGCTCCGCCCCCTCCTCGTCCAGCAGCGCGACCGCCTCGGCCACGATGCGCTCCCTGCTGAGCGGAGGAGCCTCCCTCCTGGCCCGCGACGGCCGGAACCACACCTCCCCGGCCCCCTGCCGAGCCGTACGGGATGCCCTCACCTCTTCGTCGTCCACACGACCAAGTCTAGTATGGTGATCGACCACCGGATCAACGGTCCAGTAGCTCGATCGTTGGTCCAGTGGGGAGGGGAGGGGCCGTGGGGCATGTCGAGGTTGAGCGGGTCGGGTACCGGTTGCCGGATGGGCGGGTGTTGCTCGACGAGGTGTCCTTCCGGGTCGGTGAGGGCGTCAAGGCCGGGCTCGTCGGCCCCAACGGAGCGGGGAAGACCACGCTGTTGAAGCTGGTCGCCGGTGACCTGCGGCCCGACTCCGGGCGGGTGGTCCACTCGGGTGGCCTGGGGGTGATGCGACAGTTCATCGGTGGGGTCGGGGACGACAGGACGGTGGGCGACCTCCTGCTGTCCGTCGCCCCCGACCCGATCCGTACGGCCGTCGCCACCCTGCGGGACGCCGAGGCCGTACTGGCCGCGCGGGACGACGAGCCCGCCCAACTCGGCTACGCGCAGGCGCTCGCCGACTACGGCGACGCGGGTGGCTACGACATGGAGGTCGTCTGGGACGCCTGCGCGACGGAGGCCGTCGGCGTGCCGTACGAGGAGCTTCGCGACCGGCCGGTGAACACCCTGTCGGGCGGCGAGCAGAAAAGGCTCGTCCTTGAGGCGCTGCTGCGCGGTCCCGACCAGGTCCTGCTGCTCGACGAGCCGGACAACTACCTGGACGTTCCGGCCAAGCAGTGGCTGGAACGGCGCCTGCTGGAGACCGCCAAGACCGTCCTGCTCGTCTCGCACGACCGGCGGCTGCTGGCCACCGTCACCGACCGGGTCGTCACCGTCGAGTCGCGCCGGGTCTGGGTGCACGGCGGCGGGTTCGCCACCTACGCCCAGGGGCGTTCCGCCCGGGTCGAGCGGCTCGACGAACTGCGCCGCCGCTGGGACGAGGAGCACACCAGGCTCAGGCACACCGTGCACACCCTGCGGCAGGGCGCGACCGCCAACGACGCGCTCGCCTCCGCCTACCGGGCCGCCCGCACGCGGCTCGTCAGGTTCGAGGAGGCGGGGCCACCGGAGGCGGCGCCCAGGGCGCAGAACATCCGGATGAGACTGCGGGGCGGACGCACCGGCAAACGGGCGGTCCTGTGCGAGAACCTCGAACTGACCGGCCTGATGCGGTCCTTCGACGCCGAGATCTGGTACGGCGAGCGCGTGGCCGTCCTGGGTTCGAACGGCTCGGGCAAGTCCCACTTCCTCAGGCTCCTGGCCCAGGCGGCGGACGGGGCGACCCCCTCCGTGCGCCACACGGGGACGGTGCGGCTGGGGGCGCGGGTCGTTCCCGGGCATTTCACCCAGACCGACGTCCGTCCCGACCTCTACGGCCGTACGCCCGCGGAACTGATCACCACCGGGCACGCGCTGACCCTGAACGAGGCCATGGCCGCCCTCGCCCGCTATGAACTGGCCCCGGCGGGTGCCAGGCCGTTCGAGACGCTCTCCGGCGGGCAGCAGGCCAGGCTGCAGATCCTGCTGCTCGAACTGTCGGGGGCGACCCTGCTGCTGCTCGACGAGCCGACCGACAACCTCGACCTGGCCAGTGCCGAGGCGCTCCAGGAGGGGCTCGACGCCTTCGACGGGACCGTGCTGGCCGTCACCCACGACCGCTGGTTCGCCGACGACTTCGACCGCTACCTGGTCTTCGGCGCGGACGGGCGGGTCCGCGAGTCGGCGGAGCCGGTGTGGGACGAGGGACGGGTCCGCTGAACCCGGCCCCTCGGACGGCTCGGCCGGGCCTCCGGAAGTGGAGGCTCCTGGTTTCTCGACCCCCCTTCAATTACTCTTTGTGGCCAGTCAACAACAAGGAGTGATCAGCTTGCGACGTGCAATGTCCACTACTCTGGGCGCTCTTGCCGCCTGTGCCGCACTCGTCCTGGCCACCCCGGGCCTGGCCTCCGCCGCGTCCGGAACCTTCGAGTACACCTCCGCCGGACTCCCGAACTCCTTGCTCACGCCGAAGGACAACCTCTGCTACGGCGTCGGTTACTCCGCCGGGGCCACCAACAAGACCAACCGTGACGCGCTGCTGTACGAGGGAAACAGCTGCCACGGCAGGGTCATCAAGGAACTCTCCCCGGGAAGCTCGACGGACACCCGGTTCGAGAGCGTGAAGTTCGTACACTGACCCGGCTGATGCCCGTGCCGTGCTCGTCGGAGCCGGTGTGGTTCGAGGGACGGATCCGCTGACCCGTCCCTCGAACCAGGAGTGACTCAGCGGGCGGGCAGGACGGTGCCGGAGACCTCGCCGAGGGTGATCACGGTGCCGCCGGGGCCGGGGGCCGTCGCGGTGATCGTGACCGTGTCGCCGTCCTCAAGGAAGGTCTTCGACGAGCCGTCGGGCAGCTTGAGCGGTTCCGTGCCGTTCCAGGTCAGCTCGATCAGCGATCCCCGCTGGTCGGGGTCGGCGCCGGAGACCGTGCCGCTGGCGTACAGGTCGCCGGTGCGCAGGCTCGCGCCGTTGACCGTCATGTGGGCGAGCATCTGGTCGGGCGTCCAGTACATCCCCCGGTACGGCGGTCGCGAGACGACCTCCCCGTTCAGCGCGACCTCCAGCGTCAGGTCCAGCCCCCACGGCTCGTCCCTGCGCAGGTAGTCAAGCGGCTCGGGATCCTGCGCGACACCGGGGGTCCGCGCCTCCGACAGCGCGTCCAGCGGCGTGATCCACGGGGAGATCGAGGTGGCGAAGGACTTGCCGAGGAAGGGGCCGAGCGGGACGTACTCCCAGGCCTGGATGTCCCTGGCGCTCCAGTCGTTGACCAGCGTCACCCCGAAGACGTGGTCGGCGAACCGGCCCGACCGCTCGCCGAGGGCGGTCGGCGTGCCGACGACGAACCCCAGCTCCGCCTCGATGTCCAGCTTCGCCGACGGCCCGAACACCCCCGCGCCACGCTGTCCCGACGGCCTGACGACCGGGGTGCCGGAGACGACGACGGTTCCCGCCCTGCCGTGGTAGCCGACGGGCAGGTGGCGCCAGTTCGGCTTCAGCGGCTCCTCGTTCGGCCGGAACATCCGGCCCAGGTTGGAGGCGTGTTCGAGGGAGCAGTAGAAGTCGACGTAGTCGGCCACCTCGAACGGCAGGTGCAGTCTGACCTGGTCGAGCGGGACCAGGTGCGCCTCGACGGCGCCGGGGTCGGTGCGCAGCTTGTTCTGGAGCACCGTCCTGGTGTCCCGCCACGCGGCCGAGCCCCTGGCCATGAAGGCGTTGAGCGAGCCGGTGGCGAACACCTCGTCGTGCAGGACTCCGGCGAGATCCACGACGTGCTCGCCGTAGCGCACTCCGACGCGCGGGGTCTCCCCCTCGTGCCGGGAGAAGACCCCGTAGGGCAGGTGTTCGACACCCCAGGACATCACACGTTCTCCTCTACTGCGTTCTCGATGAGCCCCAAGGCTCGCAGGTCCTCGATCGGCGTGCTCGTGCTGCACGAACCGTAGGAGACCAGCAGCTGCCTGGCGCGGGTCGCGACGTCCTCGGAGACCTCGCGGGCCAGCCGTACCAGCTCGCCCACGTCCGTCGAGCCCAGCACGGCGGCCGGGTCACGGCCGTCGACGGCGGCGCAGACCGCCAGGACCAGGTTGAGGAAGCCGTGCCGGTCGACGCCGAGCGCCGGGTCGAAGTGGCGCACCGCGTTGTGCAGTCCGGCCGTGGCCTTGAACGGGATGCCGCGTTCGACGCAGTGGGAGATGAACGCGCCCAGATCCTGGGCGGAGGGGAAGGCGGTGGCGACCGTCCCGCCGCACCTGACCTTGAGCCCCACCCCCTGTGGCGGGTCGAAGGGCAGCTGGGCCGGGGTGACCTCGACGAACAGCCGGGCCTTGAGGTCACCGAGGTCCACGACCCTCCCGGGGACCTCGACCAGCTCGACGTCGAGACCGTCGAGCGGCGGCAGGTCGGGGGTGTCCAGGACGAGACCGAGCCTGATCGGGTGGTCCAGGTGCTCGCGCAGCTCGCCGATCCGGCTGGCCGCGCACAGGAAACGGTGGGTCAGCACCGGGCTGCCCGCCGCGAGGTCCGCCCGGTGCCTGGCCAGGGCCCTGGCCATGGGCAGCGCGGTCGGCGGGAAGAGCCCGGCGTCGTCGACCAGGGCGTCGAAGAGCGTCACCGGGCCCACGTCCAGGCGTAGGCGGGGTCCTCGACGGACAGGCCGGTCGAGCCGAGGTCGAGGGGCCGGAAGGTGTCCACCATCACGGCCAGTTCGCTCGTCTGCGTGTGGCCCTGCCGTACGGCCTCGACGGAGGCCTCGACGGCGCCGGGCTGGGGGCCGTGGGTGAACCCGGCGGGGTGCAGCGAGATCGAGCCGACGTCGATGCCCGAGCCCTTGCGCGCGGTGTAGTCGCCGCCCGCGTAGAACATCAGCTCGTCGGAGTCCACGTTGTGGTGGTTGTAGGGGATCGGGATGGCCTCGGGGTGGAAGTCGAGGGGCCGGGGGCAGAACGAGCAGACCACGAAGTTCGGTCCCTCGAAGGTCTGGTGCACCGGCGGCGGGGCGTGGGTGCGCTTCACGACGGGTTCGAAGTCGCTGATGTTGAAGGCGTAGGGGTACAGGCAGCCGTCCCAGCCGACCACGTCGAAGGGGTGGTTGCGGTAGACGAGCCGGGTCAGCCCGCCACGCGTGCGGACCAGCACCGGGACCTCCTCGCCCTCGGCGAGCATCGGCTCCTGCGGGGTGCGCAGGTCGCGCTCGGAGTAGGGGGCGTGTTCGAGGAACTGGCCGTACTTCGACAGGTAGCGCTTGGGCGGCCTGATGTGCCCGGCGGCCTCGATGACGAAGGCCGTGACGCGACCCTGGGGGACCCAGCGGTGGATCGTCCCGGTCGGCACGACGACGTAGTCGCCCTCCCCGGCTTCGAGCGCGCCGTAGGTGGACTCGAACGTGACCCGTCCCGAGGCGATGTAGACGCACTCGTCGCCCATGGAGTTGCGGTACAGCTCGCTGGGGGCCTCGGTCGCGGCGTACGACATGCGGACGTCGGCGTTGCCCGCCAGCAGGCCGCGCCCGGAGACCAGGTCACCGCCGGTCGGGAGGTCCTGGGTGCGGAAGTGCCTGGGGGAGAGCGGAAGGTTGGGGGTGAGCGTGGCGGAGGGGGAGGCCTCGACCGCCTCCGCCTTGATGATCGCCGTGGGCAGGTACCGGTGGTAGAGAAGTGAGGAGTCGCTGGAGAAGCCCTCCTCACCCATCAGCTCCTCGGCGTACAGCCCGCCGTCGGGCCGCCGGAACTGCACGTGTCGCTTGCGGGGAATCTCACCCACGACGCGGTAGTACGGCATCCGCTTCTCCAAGCTCGTCCGTTTATCGGACATTGTTGTCCTTTATACGTACAACCTTCCGTCAACGAGTGAGCCGATGTCAAACATGGACTCCCGTGTCGAGGTGAAGTATCTTGATATCGAGATACTTAGGGGGTTGTGATGATTCACCACGTGCAGCTCGCCTGTCCTCCCGGGAGCGAGCAACTGTCCCGCGACTTCTACGAGGGGGTGCTCGGCCTGACCGAGATCCCCAAGCCTCCCCTTCTCGCGGCCCGTGGCGGATGCTGGTTCAGGGGACACGGCATCGAACTCCACCTGGGTGTCGAGGCCGACTTCCGCCCGGCCCGCAAGGCGCACCCCGGCCTCATGGTCGAGGACCTCGACCACTGGGCCCGGCGCCTGGGCGAGGCCGGTTACCCGGTCGACTTCGCCGACGACTTCCCGGGGATGCGCCGCTTCCACAGCGCCGACCCGCACGGCAACCGCCTGGAGTTCCTCTCACCTGAGGACGGGCGTCCGTGAACGCCCGAGGGTGAGCGCGGCGACCGCGCAGAGCAGGGCGGGCACCAGGAGGGCGCGGGCCGTGCCGGCGGGGGCCGGGGTGAGCAGGGCGCCCATCACGGCGACACCGAGGGTGGCGCCGACCTGCCTGGCCGCGTTGAGCAGGCCGCCCGCGGTGCCTGCCATACCGGTGGGGGCCGCCGCGACGACCGTGGTGACCAGCGCGGGCAGCGCGAAGGAGACCCCGAAACCGGTGCAGAGCAGACCGGCGACCAGGAGCGGGTAGGCCGACCCGGTCGTGACCGCGACCGCGAAGATCACACCGCCCGCGGTCAGCAGGGCCAGTCCTGCGGTCACCGGCCCGCGCGGCCCCGACCTGGCGACGATCCTGCCGGTGACCAGCGGGTTGACGGCGAACGGCAGCGTCATCGGCAGGAAGGCCACCCCGGTTTCGAGCGGGGACAGCTCCAGGGTCCGCTGGAAGAGCAGCGGCAGCACGAACAACACCCCGGCCATCGTGAAGTTGACCGCAGCACCGGCCAGCAGCGCGGGCGTCATACCGGGAGCCCGCAGTACGGCGGGCGCCAGGACCGGCTCGGTGCCGCGCCTCTCAAGCGCCGCGAAGGCGACCCCGGCGGCGACGGCGGCGGCACCGGACCCCAGCGCGTGGACCGGCTCGCCCGAGCCGAGCGCGATGAGCGCGTCGGTGCCCAACCCGAGGGCCACGCAGACCGCGAGCTGGGCGGGCCAGCCGATCCCGCGGTCGCCGCGCGGACAGCGCACCGCGCGCCCCGCCGTCAGCGCCAGTACGGCCGCCGCCAGCGGGACGTTGATCAGGAACACGGCCCGCCAGCCGGACAGGCCGACCAGCAGCCCTCCGGCGATCGGCCCGGCGGCAAGCGCGGCCCCGCTGACGGCCGCCCACACCGACAGTGCCCTGGCGCGTTCTGCGGGAACCGGGTAGAGCGTGCTGATCATCGCCATGGAGGCGGGCACGCAGGCCGCCGCCGCGGCGCCGAGCAGCGCCCGCGCCGCCACCAGCGTCCACAGGTCGGGTGACAGCGCGCTCAGCAGCGAGCCGACCCCGAAGAAGGCGACGCCCGCCCGGAAGACCCGGTGCGCGCCGAACCTGTCGCTGATCGCCCCCGCGGACAGCAACAGGGCGCCGAACACGACGGTGTAGCCGGACACGGCCCACTGCAGGCCCGCGACCGAGCCGCCGAGCGAGCGTGCCAGATCAGGTTCGGCCACCGAGAGCACGGTCATGTCGAGCAGGACCGTGAAGTAGCCGAGGGAGATGCCGAACAACGCCAGGGAACGCCTGGTGGAACCGATGGTCATGCGGGTCACTGTCGTGGGCCGGGCCGTACGGCTCCACCGGAGAGAACGCAGGCTCCGTTCGGAATATCCGAACGCTCGCCGGGGGTTCGCCGGACATGGAGCTTCGCCAGTTACAGGTCTTCGAGGCGGTCGCCAGGCACGGGACCGTCACCGACGCCGCCAACGCGCTCGGCAACGCGCCCTCCTCCGTCTCGGCGCAGATCCGCGTGCTGGAGAGGTCCCTGGGAGTGGCGCTGTTCGAACGCGGACCCAGGGGGATGGGCCTGACCCCGGCCGGTGAGCGCATGCGGTCGTGGGCGCGGCGACTCCTCGACCAGGCCGAACAGGCCAGACTCGACGTCGCCGGAGGCGGGCGGGAGCTGCGTCTGGGCGCGCTGGAGACCATCGCCGCGACCCATGTGCCCGCGATCCTCACCCGGCTGGCCGTGCGGCGCCCCGAACTGCGGGTCGAGGTGAGCTCCGACGCCGCCAGGGACCGGCTGCTGGCCGACGTCGCCGAGGGCGACCTGGACGCGGCGCTGCTGCTGGACGCGGGGGAGGGGCTCGGCGGGCTCGGCTTCGGCCTGCCGTCGGCGCCGCTCGACTTCCTCGACCTGGAGACCGTACGGCTCGTGCTCGTCGCAGCCCCGGGGCACCCGCTCTCCGGGAGGCGAGAGGTGACCAGAGGGGACCTGCGCGGCCAGGACCTGCTGGTCAACGTGCCCGCCTGCTCGTTCTGGCTGGCCGGGGAGCGCCTGTTCGGGCAGGACATGCGCCGGGTCAGGGCGGGCGGGGTCTCCGTCATGCGCGCCTGGGCCGAACGCGGTCTCGGCGTCACCCTGCTGCCCGACTTCGCGGTCTCCGCCCAGCTCGACGAGGGCACCCTCGTACGGCTCGCCGTCGAAACCACCCCGCTGGCGCTGCGGCTCGTCTGGCGCGCCGACCGGGAGGACGTCCCCGGCCTGCGCGAGGTCCTGTACGCCGTGGCGGACCCAGGCCGTAGGTTGGGCGGGTGAGCACGTGGAGCGCGGAGCGGCGGATCTCCTCGGCGACCGGTTACCTGCTCCTGCGCCTGGGCGGTCTCGTCCGCGACCGGGTCGAGGACGAACTGCGGCGGTGGGGGATAACGGGCAAGGAACTGCGGGTGATGAGCCTCGCCGGCGACCGGGAGGCGTCGCAGCGTGACCTGTGCGGACTGTCCGGCCTCGACCGCACGACGATGGTCGCGGTAATCGACAAGCTGGAGCGGCTCGGCTACGCCCGGCGGGCCCGCAGCGCGGCCGACCGGCGCAAACAGCTCGTCCTGCTGACCGAGGAGGGCAGACAGGCCGTCGAGGAGGCCGTGACGCGGATGACCGAGGTGGAGGCCGACTTCCTCTCGCCCCTCGACCCGGCCGAACGCGAGCTGCTCAACGAGATGGTCGCCCGGCTCTACACGGTCCACAGCACCTCGTGAGATTACTGACCGTTTTGGTGTGACTACATAGGGAAATGGTTCCTTATGTGGATAGCGGGGGCGGCCCCTGGACTGAAGATCGACTGGGCCAGGATGCCCACCTACAACACGATCATGGCGGTCGCGGCGGGTGTGGGGCTGGTCCTGGTGGTCGCACTCGGGCACAAGGTGCTGCGCGGCAGGATCAACGACCACTTCGAGGGCTGGGCGCTGGCCTTCGGGGTGCTCGGCCTGATCCTCACGACGACCGGCCTGCACATGACGCTCACCTGGCCGCTCGCCGGGCAGGGCTTCCCCTTCGACAACATCGTCTTCGGGGAGCCCGCACTGGCCTTCGGGGCGCTGCTGTTGTTCGCGGCCTTCTACCTGTGGCGCAAGGGCGTGCTGCTGGCCGCCGCGCTGGACCGCCCCGCCCTGCTCGCCCGCACGGCGGGCCCCGTCTCCCTGTTCGTCGCGGGCATGGGGCTCGGGTGCTTCGGCATCGCGGCGGCCGGATGGACCTACACCCTGTTCGCCGCCCCGCCCCAGGAGCCCATCTCCGGGGCCTTCGCCGACATGCCGTTGCTTGAGGCGACGTTCATCTCCGGCCTCTACGTCCTGGTCGGCCTGGGCGCGGTGCTCTTCCCGCTGGCGCTGCGGGCCAAAGGGGGAGGGCTCACGACCGTCGTCGGGGTGTGCTGGGGGGTGGCCGGAATCGCCTTCACCCTGTTCGGGGCGCTGAACTACTTCACCCACATCGGCCTGATCGTCAACACCATGTAGGCCGGGGTCAGGCCAGGGCCCGGGACAGTTCGACGGCCGAGGCGGCCACCCGGGGGCCGACGACCTCGGGGTCCAGCGGGGTGAAGGAGACCACGCCGACCGACGCCTCAAGCCACGGCAATCCGGGCACGGGCGCCGCGATACCCCTGGCCCCCTCCTGGAGGTGCCCCTCGGTGACCACATGGCCCGTACGGCCTTCGCGCAGGGCGAGCACGGCCAGTCCTGCGGCCCCCTTGGACAGCGGGTGACGCGACCCCTCGCGGTAGGCGACGTGCATGTCCGTCCACGACGGTTCGACGACCGCGACGGCCAGCCCGTCCTCCCCCTCGGCGACCGTGAGGTGCGCGGTCGCCCCGACCTCCTCGGCGAGCCGCCGCAGGGCGGGCAGGGCGCCCTCACGCAGCAACGGCTGTACGGCCCTGGCCAGGACGAGGACGCCGAAGCCCAGATGGAGACGGCCCTCACCGTCCCGCCTGACGAACCCCTCGTTCTGCAGGGTGGTGAGCAGGCGGTAGACCGCCGGGCGGCTCAGCCCCAGCTCCGCGGCCAGTTCGGTCGGGGTCCGGCCGGGCCTGCCGTCGGAGAGCAGGCGCAGCAGGCGCAGACCGCGCTCAAGGGTCTGCGAGGACTCCGCGGCCATCAGGGCGTCCACAGGGCTGGGAACATGCCCCGATTATCCGTGGTGTCCCAATGTGATGTCCGCGCGGCCTCCGCCGTACGGGACCGTCGGTATGGCATTTCGGTATGGCCAAGCTGAGCTGACTGGGATATGGCGGGTTTCTGGCTATTTCCTGACTAAGCCTGTTGAGGGATCGGAGATCTGTATAGGGTGCGAAACGATCGTTTTGACTGGATCACCGGGAGTTCGGGACATGCGAATCAACCTGCGACGGACTCTTGCCGTCGGCGCGGCCGTCGCGGTCATCGGAGCGCTGGCGCCGGCTGCGGCGGCCTTCTCACAGGACGACGATCGCAGCTGTAACGATCTGATGGGTGACGACGCCCCCGCCTTCATCGTGTGCCGCTGGCTGGCCAAGCCGGACGAGGCATACGACATCGTGAAGTTCTGGAGCGCGAACGACAACGCCAACCTCAAGTCCGCCACCGCCACCGACGGCCAGTTCATCGACTGCTCGGCCCCGGGAAGCTCCTGTCCTCAGCTTGAGGGCGACGGCACCGTGGGCGACGAGAACACCCCGCTCCCCGAGGGCGCGGACGCCGACGGCGCGCCCGAGTGCGAGGCGGGCCAGGAGTGCGCGGTCGGCGGCTACCAGGAGGGCGGCGACGGCACGCAGAGCGCGCCCGAGCAGAGCAGCGGCCTCAAGCCCACCGGCCAGGCGAACACCGCCCAGAACGCCACGGCCCAGACCGCCCAGCAGGCGGCCGCCACGGTCCCGACCCCGCAGGAGGTCACCGCCGCCGCGCAGGGTCCCGTCGGCCAGGTGATCACCACCGCCAAGGGCACCGGCCTGCGCGTCTGGATCGACACCGAGCTGGCCGACGACTGGAAGGCGGGGGCGCAGAACTTCTCCGCCGCCGTCAAGCGGGTCGCCGCCCTGGCCGCCCGCCCCGAGGTCGCCGGAATCCGGTTCAGCTCCCAGCTCGGCTACAACTCGACCTTCAAGACCGACGACGAGGTGCTGGCCTTCGTCACGGCCGCCTCCGCCGCGCTGCGCCAGGCCGCGCCGGGCAAGCGTCTCGGCGTCCACACGGTCGTCCCCGAGCTGGCCTGCGGCGGTGACGAGGCCTGCAAGACCGAGATGCGCAAGCGCTACCCGCTGCTGGCCCCCGAGCGGGTCGAGTCGCACCTGATCTCCGGCCGGGTCGACCAGCTCTCCCTCGACAACGGCCTGACCTACGGCGGCTACACCGCCTGGAAGATCACCCCGGAGCAGGCCCAGGCCAACCAGTGGATCCAGGTCCGCGCCCGCGCCTGGGACGCCCTGGGCCAGGTCGCCGCCGAGGAGACCGGCCTGGTCGGCCAGGTCACCGCGGAGCAGATCGCGGCCAGGGTCTCCAAGCCCGTCCTGGACGGCTCCGCCCAGCAGGTGAACGTCTGGACCCGGGTCCAGGACGCCAAGGGCACCGTCACCCGGCTGACCGCCTGGGACGAGTTGAAGAAGCTCGCCCCGATCCAGCGTCGCATGGCCGCCGTCTACACCCCGGCGACCCCCGAGGTGGACACGGCGACCGACCTCAAGAAGATCGCCGAAACCTTCAGCCAGGTCTACCTGACGATCGCCTGACCCTCCCAGGCCGAACGCGGAAACCCCAGCCCACGACCCGAACCGTGGGACTGGGGTTTCGTGTTTCCACCGAACGGAGGAGCGCCCTGGGGCCGGTCAGAAGACCGGGCGCCAGGAGCTGCCCACGCCCTTCTCCGCCTCGAAGGCGGGTCTGGCCGTCACCGTGTCGTAGATGATGTGCAGCGCCGTGACGCGCCCGTCGTCGGCCAGTTCGAGGACGTCGACGCACTCGAAGTTCGCCGGTTGCCCCGAGGGCAGGGTCCAGTCGAAGCGGAACCAGATGGTCACCAGCGGGGCTCCGGTGACGGTCCTGCCCTGCGTCGTGCCGAGCAGCAGCAGTTTGGCGCGGCCCGTGTCGGCGAACAGCGCGGGGTAGAACTCCGCCGCGGGCATGGGGCCGTACAGGGGGGAGTGGACGATCCCTCCCTCCTGGTACAGGCCGAGCACGGCGTCGAGGTCGCCGCGTTCGAGCCCGTCAAGGTAGGCGTGAGCGAGTTCTTCCGGGGTCACGGTCTTTCACCTTCTCTGAGATCGTCGCTGTTCGGGGTCGTGAGGCGTTCGAGGATGTCGAGGTCGAGCTCCATGGCGCTGGTTCCCGGCGGCAGGTCCATGGCGCCGACCGTGTCGGGACTCAGCTGCCCGGCGTGGCCGAGCACGGTGGGACCCGCGAGCAGCGCGACACAGCGTCCGGGCAGCCACGGCGGAGGACCTCCCTCCCGGGTGGTCAGCCGCAGGCCGTCTCCTGAGGCGCCCGCGACCGTGCGGGCCGCGTCGACCAGCTCAGCCCAGCGGGGTTCTCCCGCCAGCGCGGCCGCCAGGTGGTACGGCTGCGCGGGGACGAGGTCCCGCAGCGCCCGCAGGTCGGCCTCGCCGGGCCGCGCCCCGGTGGGCACGCGGGGCGCCCGAGCCATGAGGACCGGGGAGGTGAAGACCGTGCCCTGCTCGAACAGGCCGAGGTTCGTCCGGCCGCGTGCGACGTCCCGGCGCAACGCGCCCAGCAGGCCGGGCAGCAGCGTGGTGCGCAGCTCGGGTTCGCCGGCGTCGAGCGGGTTGACGAGCGTGAGGGTGCGTCTGCGCGGGTCGTCGGCGGCCAGGCCGAGGGCGTCCCAGGTGGCGGTTCCGACGAAGGGGGAGGTCACGGTCTCGACGTATCCGGCCGAGGCCAGCGCCCTCCCGGCCGCCCGCCTGACGGTTCCGGGGCGGGGCGGACCGGGCGGCTCCTCGGGCAGCGGCGTCTCACCGAGGGCGCGGATGTCGTCGAGGCCGTGTTTGAGCATCAACGTGCGCTCCACACCCACGCCGAAGGCGAATCCGCCGTACTCGGCCGGGTCGACACCGCAGGTCGCCAGCACCCTGGGGTGGACCATCCCGCAGCCGCCCCACTCGACCCATCCCGCTCCCGAGCAGGTACGGCACGCCCGTTCGGGAACGCCGCGGCAGACGGCGCACACCACGTCGATCTCGGCGGACGGCTCGGTGTAGGCGAACCAGTGGGGCCGCAGCCTGGTCACCACGCCGTGGCCGAACACCGCCGACGCGAAGTGGTCGAGCGTGCCCGCCAGGTCGGCCATGGTCAGGCCGCGGTCCACGACCAGCCCCTCGACCTGGGTGAAGACCGGGCTGTGGGTGGCGTCGGGCGGGTCGGGGCGGAAGACACGCCCGGTGCAGATCATCCGGATCGGCGGAGGGGAGGAGAGCATGCGCCTGATCTGCACCGGGGAGGTGTGTCCCCGCAGCACCAGGCCACAGCCGCGTCCGTTGTCCGACGGGTCGGCGACGTAGAAGGTGTGGTCCCGGTCGCGGGCGAAGTGGCCCTTGTCCATGTTGAGGGCGTCGAAGGCGAACCACTCGGCCTCCACCTCGGGCCCGTCGGCGACCCGGTAGCCCAGGTCGGCGAAGACGTCCACGATCCGTTCGGACATCACGGTCACCGGATGTCGGGCGCCGGGCGGGGCGCAGGAGACGTACGGCGAGGCCGTACCGGTGTGGGGGGCGGGAACACGCCCCCCGGTCGCGGCTATCATCATCCGTCCTTCAGGGTCCAGGCGGCGATGCGCTCGTGGACCAGGTCCATCTGGTCCCACGCCCGCCTGCAGGTCTCGGCGAGCGCGGGAAAGGCCGAGGGGGGCAGGGCCGTCAGGTGGGCCCTGCCGACGTTCCTGTGGTCGTCGTCCGCCTGGGCGTGCAGGGCGAAGTAGCCGCCCTCCTCCTGGAAGATCTCCGAGGTGGTGAGACCGAACAGGTGGCCGCTCGACTCGACGACCATGTGCACGAGCACGATCCGCTGGGCCTCGTCCATCTGGTACATCTGGGCGACGAACCAGCTTCCCGCCGCTTCGA
Source organism: Streptosporangium sp. NPDC020072 (assembly GCF_040631445.1). Classification (NCBI taxonomy): domain Bacteria; kingdom Bacillati; phylum Actinomycetota; class Actinomycetes; order Streptosporangiales; family Streptosporangiaceae; genus Streptosporangium; species Streptosporangium sp. NPDC020072. The sequence continues at coordinate 121,027 of NZ_JBEYAB010000021.1, forward strand.
GGATCGGGTCGTAGACGTCGGTGCCCGCGTCGTACTGTTCGAGCAGCAGGCGGTCGTGACCGAGCTCCTCGCGCAGATGCTCGCCGTACTCCGCGCGCAGACGCTCCTCGGAGCAGGTGGCCTGGCGGGCGTGGAGCATCCGCTGGAAGTAGGTCGCCCACACGTAGAGAGCGGCCAGGAAACGCGCCCGAAGCACCGGTTCCCTGGTCAGCCTGCCGCTGTCGAACAGGGTGAACAGCGCGTTGCCCCGGTGGCGCAGGAGCAGCGTCTCGTTCAGGCGTTCGAGCTCGGCCAGCGCCTCCCCGGAGCCGCCGAAGCTCGCTCTCGGCGTGTGCCCGTCCTCGTAGAGACCGGCCCCCTCGAACTGCACGGACAGACCGTGGAACTCCTCACCGGGACGGGTGCGGAAACCGTGGTCGCTCTCCGGAGGCACACACACGACGTCCCCCTCGGACAGTTCGCGTTCGTCGGAGCCGAGCAGCAGCACCGAGCCGCTGCAGACCAGGATCATGGACTTGGTCGGATGCCGGTGCACGGCCAGGCTCTCCCCGTCGCGCAGCCGTACCCAGGCGAAGGACGGTCTGCCCGCCTCGGGCAGGAAAGCGGCCAGGGCGTCGTTGCGGCGGAAGTCGCGTTGCTGGCCGAGCTGGTGGATGTCGCCGTCGATCCTGACCGAGGTAATGGCGCGGATGTCGTGACGGGCGACGGTCGTCACGGACAGCGCCGTGGTCGTCTCGGTGCTCATGCCTGGAGTCCTCTCCCCCGGATCGCGGCGATCCCGCCGCGTGCCATGCGGAACGTCGTTTTCCTCACACCGACCGAGGGCTCCTGCGCCGTACCGGCGGTCCCCTTGAGTACGGCGAGCAGCCGGGTGTTGTCCATGGGCCGTCCCACGGAGACGCGCACGTGCCCAGGCCAGCCCATCGGCTCGGGCAGCGTGTCGAAGCCGGCTCGCCAGAGTTCGTCGGCGAGGGCGTGTTCCCCCTCGACCGTGACGAAGCCCGCCTCGGCGAAGACGCGCCCGACTCCCGGGCATCCGGCGAGCCCGACCGCCAGCCGGTCGCGCTCCCCGGTGAACGCCGCGATCCGTTCGCGCAGCCGCGTCGGCCGTGACAGCTCGGCGACGGCCCGCGCCGCCACCGGTCCCGGCAGGGCGTACGGCAGCCGCGTCTTGCGCAGCGCCGTGAGCAGGTCGGGATGGGCGAACACGGCGCCGAGACGCAGAGCCGCGAGGCCGAGCGCCTTGGACATCGACCGCACGACCACGAGGTTGGGGTGCTCGGGGATCAGGTGCCGGTACGACACACGCCCCGAGCACTCGACGTAGGCCTCGTCGATCACGACCAGGCCGTGGAAGGACCCAAGGAGCGCCAGGACGTCCCGCCGGTCCAGGCAGGTGCCGGTCGGGTTGCCCGGGTCGCACAGGATGACGCCCTTGACCGGGAGTGAGGCGAGCCGCTCGACGTCGAGCCGGTCGAGCCGCTCTCCCCGTAACGGGACGGGCAGGCGGGCGATCCGGTAGACCGTGGCCAGTTCGTCGAAGAGCGCGAAACTGGGCGGGGTCACGGCGACCGCGTCCGAGGCGGGTTCGAAGAACGTCCTGAAGACCAGGTCGAGGCCGTCGGCCGCGCCTCGTGTGATCAGGACGCTTTCCGGCCCCCACCGCCACCTGGGGCGGGTGAGGCCGTCGGGCACGGGCTCGACGACGTCGAGCGCGCGGGTGTAGGCGGCGACCAGGTCGTCGTTCCCGTTGTCGGGATAGTGGCGGTGCGGTCCGCCGAAGGGATTCTCGTTGTCTCTCAGATTGACCAGGTCGTGGCGTTCCCGGCGGGGCGCCGTGGGGAACGTCGGTCGCATCGACCGGATCACTTCACGTGCGAGACCTCCGGCCATGTCTCACCTCCTGCGGAGAAAGCCGGATGGAGGACCCTGGAGACCGATCGGTCGTATGCCTGGGAATCTCCGGCTGGCTCCGCGCTGTCGCGGTGAGTCGGCGGGAGGTCGGCGAGGGGACGACCGATCCGCTGCGCAGGATTGGGGTCAGCTCACGCTGGAAAGCTGAACCGGGTGTGCGTGTGGGAGTCTTTCGTGGTGCGTACGGTGCTCGGAAAAGGCGTTCAGGGGGGCGTTTCCGGGGGCACGGTGCTCATGGGCCGTGCCGTGAGCGGGCGGACGACGTGACCGTGTGACGCATTGAACCTCACCTCATCGCTACATTATGAAGCTCATTGGCTACTTTAAGTTATTAGGTCGTGAATGGAGAGTCAATAGCCCGCAAGGGCAGGAGCGAATGCTTTGCCATATCGCCGATGCACCACCGAATTTCAGCTATTCAGGCGGCGTATTAGTGGATAAATCCACTTGAAGTGGTAAATGTCCGGCGACTATGGCGGAAGGCCGGGCGGGGGGCCGTCCCGGCCCCCACGGCCCTCGATGAGGAGAAACGGGGGAAATCAGCCGAGATATCCGGCGAATTCCTCCAGGGAGATGAGGCCGTCGCCGTCCTGGTCGATCCTGGCCACGGCCTCGGCCGCCCCCTGAGGGGTGAGCGGCTGACCGAGCACCTCCATCAGCCGTGCGAGCTCGGGCGCCGAGATGAGGCCGTCGCCGTCCACATCGATGATCCTGAACGTCGTCGCGTAGTCTTCCGCCACGGTGTGTCTGCCTTCCAGAGGTCGGGGGGAACCGGATTCCCAGCACATTAGCGGCCCGTCCCCTCCCCGAGGAGGGGCCCGCCGAACCTTGGCGCGGGCCCCGCCCCGGGCGTCCTGAGAAGGCTCAGAGGACCGCTCCCGACCCCTCCCTCGTACGGCTCCGCGTGGCCTTGGGACGCGGCGGCGCCGCCTTGCCACGCCGCTCGAACTCGATCGCCAGCGGCGCCGCGACCAGCGCCGAGGACAGCGTGCCGACGACGATGCCGATCAGCAGCGCGACCGCGAAGTCGGTCAGCGAGTCACCCCCGAGCACGGCCAGCGCGCCGAGGATGAACAGCGCGCCGAGACCCGTGTTCACCGTACGGGGCACGGTCTGCAGGATGGCGGTGTTGACCACCTCGGCGAACGGCGCCTTGCGCCGCGCCCCCCACAGTTCGCGGACCCGGTCGAAGACCACGACCTTGTCGTTGACCGAGTAACCGATCACGGTGAGCATCGAGGCCAGGAAGACCCCGTCGATCGGCTTGCCCAGCCAGGCGAACGCGCCGATCACGGCCGCGGCGTCCACGACCAGGGCGAGCACCGTCGCCAGACCGAACGTCCAGCGGAACCGGAAGGCCAGATAGGCCAGCTGCGCGGCGAGCGCGACACCGAGCGCGATCATGGCGTTCCTGCGCAGCTCCTCGCCCAGGCTGGGGCCGATGAGCTCGTCACGCTGCTTGGTGACCGTACCGCCCCCGCCTTCCAGCGCCGTCTCGATACGCGCCTGCTCGGCCTCGCCGATCCGGCCGGTCCGCACCGAGACGCCCTCGTCCGAGGACTGCACGACCGCGTTCGGGAACCCGGCCTCGGAGACCAGTTCGCGGGCGGCGTCGGCGCTCAGCGGCTTGGTCGTGGAGTACTCCATCAGCCTGCCGCCGGTGAACTCGACGCCGAAGTCCAGCCCCCTGACCGTGATCCCGCCGATCGCCGCGACCATCAGCGCCGCGGTGACCAGGAAGTACGGCATCCGCCTGCGCATCAGGGCGGGCTGACGCTCGGTCAGCCACCTGCGGACCCGGCCGACGTCCGCCAGACCGGTCAGCTTGGGCCGCCTGGCGACCGGGGACAGGTTCACCGCCCACTGGGCCAGCACCCGGGTGACGACCATCGCGGTGAACAGCGAGGCCACGACGCCGATGACCAGCGTGACGCCGAAGCCCCGCACCGGCCCCGAGGCCAGGAAGAACAGCAGGCCGGCGGCCAGCAGCGTCGTGATGTTGGAGTCGGCGACCGCGCTCCACGCGTTGCGGAAGCCCTTGTCGAGCGCGGGCCGCAGCCGGGGCTTGACGGCGTACTCCTCCCTGGCGCGCTCGAAGACCAGCACGTTCGCGTCGACGGCCATGCCGATCGCGAGCACGAAACCCGCCAGACCGGGCAGGGTGAGCGTGGCGCCGAGCGCGACCAGCGCGGCGTAGGAGATCAACGCGTAGCAGAGCAGGGCGATGGTGGCGATCGCCCCCGCCAGGCGGTAGGTCACCACGATGAACAGCGCGGTGAGCAGCACGCCGATGACGGCGGCCTGGGCGCTGGCCAGGATGGCCGCGGCGCCGAGCGTCGGGCCGACGGTCCGCTGTTCGACGATCTCGACGGGCACGGGCAGCGAACCGCCCTTGATCAGCGCGGCCAGGTCCTGCGCCTCCTCGACGCTGAAGGAGCCGGTGATCTGCGTCGAACCGCCCGTCAGTCCGACCCGGCAGCCGACGCCCTCGTTGACCTGCGGAGAGATGAGGACCTTGTCGTCGAGCACGATGGCGACCCTGCGCTTGGGGTCGCCGGGGGCGTTGCAGGCGGCCTCGCCGGTCAGCTTCGCCCACTCCTCGCCGCCCTTGTCGCGGAAGTCCAGTGTGACGAACCAGCCGCCGCCGCTCTGCGGGTCCGTCCCCGCCTCGGCGCCGCTGACGCCGTCCCCGGTGAGCCTGGCGGGGCCGACGAGCAGCTTGGCGCCGTCCTCGTCGGGGATGACGAGCTGGCCCTTGCCGGGAGTCGTCTTCTCGTCCGCCATGCCCTCGACGGCGTGGAAGGTCAGCTGCGCGGTCTTGCCGATGACCTCGGCGGCCCTGGCCGGGTCCTGCACACCGGGCAGTTCGACGATGATGCGCCGCTCGCCGGAACGCGACAGCGGGGCGTCCGCGACACCGAGCGCGTCGGCCCTGCGCCGCAGCACCTCAAGGGTGCGGTCGGTGGCCTCGGCGTCGGCCTTGGCGGTCGGGGAGTCCCTGGTCTCCAGCACGATCTGGGTACCGCCGCGCAGGTCGAGACCGAGGCGTGGCGTCATGGTGAACGCCACGAAGAGTGAGATGGCGATGACGGCGAGCGCCGTCACCGCGCGCACCACGGGGGCACGCGACATGGAAGCCTCCACAGGCTTGGAAGAAGTCCTTGGGTTACGGCCCGCGGGTGCGCCGGAGCGCCGTTGAGGCATGACCAGGGCATGAGCAAAGGCACTGGCAAAGGCACTGGTCAGGGTGCCGGCAGGGCATCCGCGGGCGCGCCGGGACGTTCGCGGGTACGGCGAAGCCCGGAAAGGTGTTCCGGGACGTCCCAGGCGGTTCGACCGTCAGGGAACGGGCCGGACGGCGCCGTCACTCCGGACGTGCCGGGGTGCTTCGCCGTCCTGAACGTCCCGGACGGTGTCGTCCGCCCGGCGTGTGGCCGGGCGGTCAGGTGGCGCTCAGGCGCCTGTGGAGGTGGCCGGAGGGGCCCTGGCGGGGCCGGTCCCCGGTGCCGGGGGTGGGAAGGGCGCCTCGCCCGTGGCGCGGGGCCGTGGCCCGGTCGGCAGCAGGGCGGGCGTGAAGTCCGCCTGCGGGACGACGGCCGGGTGACCGCCGCTTCCCGCCGGTCCGGCCAGGAGCGAGAGCAGGGCGGAGGTGAGGGTCCCCGGGATGTGCGGGCGCTCTCCCGCCGACGACTCCTGGGAGAGCGGGCGCCGCTCCGCGATGATCGCGAAGTGCCGGGGGGCGGCGGCCGTACCGGTGAGCGAGGCCGGGGAGGGGAAGGCGCCGGGGCCGGCCGCGACGAGCAGCGGGAACAGCAGGCTGAGCAGCCACCCGAAGGGTGCGCCGTGCCTGAGCTGCCGCATGGTCCCCTCCACAGTCCGGCCTCCACCGTAGCCGTACCGGCGCCATAAGGGGAACGATCACTACTTAATACCCCCATAAACGGGTAAAGCCCGGGTAGTGCGGGCGCATGCGACTGACCCACACTGCTGATCTGTGGTGGAAGAACGCCGTCGTCTACTGCCTCGACGTCGAGACGTACAAGGACGGCAACGGCGACGGCGTCGGAGACTTCAGGGGACTCACCCAGCAGATCGACCATCTCGACCGTCTCGGGGTGACGTGCATCTGGCTGATGCCCTTCTTCCCCACCCCCGGCCGCGACGACGGCTACGACATCACCGACTTCTACTCGGTCGACCCCCGCCTGGGCACCCTCGGCGACTTCGTGGAGTTCATGCGGACCGCCAGGGACCGGGGCATCCGGGTGATCGCCGACCTGGTGGTCAACCACACCTCCGACGAGCATCCGTGGTTCCGGGAGTCCAGGTCGGGCCGGGACTCGCCGAAGCGCGACTGGTACGTCTGGCGGGACGAGCCAGGACCTTTCGACCCGAAGGCGATCGTCTTCCCCGACAAGGAGGACAGCATCTGGGAACTCGACGAGGGGAGTGGCCAGTACTACCTGCACAGCTTCTACCGCTTCCAGCCCGACCTGAACGTGGGCAACCCCGAGGTCCGCGACGAGATCGCCCGCATCCTCGGCTTCTGGATGGAGCTGGGCCTCTCCGGCTTCCGGGTCGACGCGGTGCCGTTCCTGATCGAGGGGGCCGGCGGTGACCCGCACTCCTTCCTGGCGGACCTGCGCGCCTTCATGAACCGCCGCGACGGTGGCGCGATCCTGCTGGGCGAGGTCAACCTGCCCTACCCGGACCTGATGGCCTACTTCGGTGACGGCAACGGCAACGAGGTCACCATGTGCTTCGACTTCATCGGGATGCAGCGTCTGCACCTGTCGATGGCCCGGGGTCGTCCCGCCGCCCTGGCCGAGGCCCTGCGCGAGCGGCCCGCCCCGCCGAAGGACTGCCAGTGGGCCACCTTCATCCGCAACCACGACGAACTGACCCTGGACAAGCTCACCGACGCCGAGCGTCAGGAGGTCTTCGACGCCTTCGCCCCCGAGAAGGACATGCAGGTCTTCGGCCGGGGAGTACGGCGGCGCCTGCCACCGATGCTCGACGGCGACCGGCGGCGGCTCGCGCTGGCCTACAGCGTGATGTTCTCCCTGCCCGGCACGCCGGTGCTCTTCTACGGTGAGGAGATCGGCCTCGGCGAGAACCCGGAGGGGGAGGGCCGGATGGCGGTCAGGGTCCCCATGCAGTGGACGTCCTCGGGAGGGTTCTCACCCGTCGCCGAGCGGACCCCCGTCTCCACCCCGGCAGGGCCGTACGGCCCGCGCGAGGTCAACGTCGAGGCCCAGCGCCGCGACCCCGACTCGCTGCTGCACTGGATCACCCTGCTGATCGAGCGTTACCGGGAGTCTCCGGAGCTGGCCTGGGGCGCCTACCGGGTCCTGGAGACGGCGGACGAGGCGGTGCTGGTCCACCGGGCCGACGCCGAGGGCGGCACCGTGGTCGCCGTCCACAACTTCGCCGACCGCGAGGCGAGGGCCGAGTTCGTCCTGGACGGCCTGGACGAGGGGCAGGTGCTGACCGACCTGCTGGTCGACGGCACGCTCGACCTGCCTCCCGACGGAAGGGTGAGCCTCACGCTTGAGCCGTACGGCACGCGCTGGCTGCGGGTGTCGGCGCCCGACGAGCCCCTTGAGGACGCCTCGGCCAAGGGGAGCTGACCGCCGTGGGAGGCGGCCGTCGTGGGCCGGGTGCGGGGCCACCCGTGGGACCGCATATGCTTCGCATGGCCAGATTTATGGATTTAGTGGGACTTAAAGGGAGAAATTGACCGTGTACAAGGAGTTCGCCGTCGAAGCCGTGGTGTGGCTGATCCCCGTCGTCGTCCTGCTGGGCCTGGCCTTCATGATCACCGCCTGACCGATCTCCGCTGGCGGCTGCTCCGAACTTCGGCTTTGATGACCACATGTTCGGAAAAGCCCGGGAACAGCCGCTGAACGGCCACTGGATTCGCCTGAATCGGATCACCGGCGGGGTCGCCGTGACCCCTCCGCACCTCTTCCCGCTCGTCGTGCCGCCGGCCATGACGGCGGCGGTCCTGGCCGGGCGCCGGGCGCCCACGGGGAGCCGAGGACGACCTCGGCTCCCGGCCAGGACGCTCAACCACGCCACGGCCAGGCGGGGACGCCTCAGCGTTCGGCCAGGACGATCACCGAGTCACCCTCCCCGAGGGTGACCGGGCGGGACTTGTCGGGGTTGAGGACGACGCCGAAGTGCGGCGCCTCGTTCGCCCGCTCCGCCAGCCGGTAGCCGATCGCCGTCTCACCCCGGCGTCTGGCCGACTCGATCACCGTGGCGAAGCCGACCGGCGTGTCCTTACGGACGTACCGGGTCGCCGGGCGCGGGTAGATCTCCGACCCCCTGGAGTCGAAGAGGTAGCCGAACACCTCCGCCAGGTGCCGGTTCTCGGCGAGCTGGGCGAGCAGCAGGCCGATGACCGTGTCGCTGATCACGATGTCGTCGGCCTCGGTGACCTCGGCCAGGCTCCGGTTGTTCTCGTCGTGCATCTCGCTGACGATCGAGTACCGCTCGCCGAGCGCGGTCTGCATGTCCCTCAGCTGCAACAGCGTCATCAGGGTGCGGGTGTCGGCGTGCTCGGCGGGGTAGCGGTCGTCGGAGAGCACGATCACGTGCTGGTAGACGCCCAGGCCCAGCGATTCGAGCGCGTAGCGGTCGGTGGTCTCGCACTCCTTGGCGTTGACCGTCAGGTTGGCCAGCCCCTCGAAGGGGATCGCGGCGTCCGGATGGTCGGATGCGATGTCCAGCGCGGAACCGGGTGCCACGTAGCCGTCGAGGTAGTGGACGACCTGGCGGCCCCTGCCGTTCCAGTTGAGCACGAGCGTCCGCTCGGGGCCGGGCCTGACGTGCGGGGCCTCGACGATCGCCTCCTCGTCGGCCTCGGCGCCGCCCTCGGCGAGGTGGATCAGCGAGTCGTCCTGGGCGATCACGATGACCTCGTCCCGCGCCGTGATCACCGTGTCCGCCGGCGGGTTCAGCATGACGCCGCCGGGGCCCCGCAGCCCGATGACCGTGGCCGTCCGGTAGGCCGGGAGCGCCTGGCCGTACGTCAGGCCGGTGAGGTCGGGGTCGGAGCGCAGGTAGATCTCTCCGGCGTCGAAGTTGAGCAGGTCCATGCAGACGACCGACATGCCCGACTGCCTGGACGACTGCACGATGAGCCGGGAGGCGGTGTCGTCGGAGTCCACCAGGTGGACGTCGGGGCCGCCCGCGAGCCGGGCGGCGGCCATGTTCGCGGTGCGGGCGATCGCGGCGACCACGGGAGGGTGGTCGCCCGCCCGCTTGGCCAGCGCGAGCAGCGTCTTGATGACGTGCGCGTCCGGGTCGTCGCCCTGCGGGGACAGGACGACCACCGAGCGGGCGGCGTCGAGGTTCATCAGGTCGAGGTCGGTGGGCTCGGTCGGCCGCCCGGTCCTGCAGACCAGCTTGGTCCTGCCGAGGTCTCCCACGTGGCGGCGGATCTCGTCCTCCATCCGGGACTTGTCCCGGTCGGCGAGGACCGTGATGACCGACCCTCTGCCGCTCGCGTGCGCCTGGATCAGCTCGGTGACGATCGTGAAGACCTGCTCGGACCAGCCGAGAACCACGATGTGGCCGTTCTCGATGATCCGGGACCTGCCCTCACGCAGCTGCTCGAACTTGGTCTTGAGCCCGTTGGAGAGCACGCCGACCAGGGCGCTGACGATGAACAGGCCACCCATGGAGGCGATGAACATCAGGGCGACGAACAGGATGCTTCCGGTGTCGCTGGCGACCTTGCCGGGACTCAGCGTGCGCATCAGCGAGACCCACAGCATGCCGGGCAGACCGCTGTTGCGCGCGGCGTCCTTGGGGGTCAGCCACAGGCTGAGCAGGCTGACCAGCACGATCAGCCCCAGCGAGATGAGGGCCAGCCAGCCGATCAACGCCACCGTGCCCCGCGACATGGTGTTGTCGAACCAGTACCGCAACCGCTCCCGGACCGTCGGCCTTGACACGGACCCCTCCCCGTAGGTGAACACCGGACCAACAATCGCACAAAAGTTGCATGTCGCTCTGGTGTTCGCAAATTCATGAAATATAGCGCGTTTTCCGTGTTTCTCGTGCCGTGCCGGGGCGGGGCCGGAGCTTTACGGCCGCCGGGCCGGCAGCACGACGATCCGCCGCAGGTCGACGTGCCGGGGGCGGCTCGTCGCGCAGGCGATCAGGCCGGCGCCGTCCTCGGCCGAGAGCGCGCCGACGGCCTCGAACGTCCGGCCGAGCCGGCCGTCGAGGACCGGCTCCGGGCCGCCGGTGCGCACGACCGTGCCGGGCTCGGAGCCGGCGGGTGAACTCGCCCTGACCACGCGGGGCGCGTCCCTCAGCCGGTCGTGAGCTTCGTCCACGGCCCCGGGGGATGGTCGTCCCTGGGCAGCCACAGCGAGGGCTGCAGGTCACGCAGCCGGGGCGTCGCCTGGGCGTCCCAGGGGAACAGGCCCGCCCTGTCCGGCCAGACGACCTCCATGAAGGACAGCGGGGGCCTGCGGTAGAAACGCAGCGCCACACCGAACAGCGAGCGGTACCAGCTGTGGTCGACCGTACGCGTGACGACCGGGTAGTTCCTGATGACGTCGTCCCGCTCCTGGCCGTCCGCCATCAGGTGACCGGCCGCGACCCGGTCGGCGAGGGTGTTCAGGCAGCGGCGCATCACCTCGACGTCCAGCCCGAACATGGCCGCCTCCGGCGACCTGAAGGTGTGCCACAGCCCGACGGTGAACGCCCACCCGGGGCCGTCCTCGTCCTCGGGGACCATGACCACGGCCCACCCGTCCCGCTCGACCCTCCGTACGGTGCCGCGGTCGAACTCGTCGAGTTCCTCGTCGTGCGCGGCGCAGAGCGGACATTGGCAGATGAGCCGGTCGAACATGCCTCTGAGCGTAGTGGTCAGGTGGTCTGCCGCATTTGAGGGGCTTGCCAAGGTTGCGTGTGGGGGTGTCCCGGCCTCGCGAAACTGTCGGTGGCGGCCCCTAACCTGTCGGAGCAGGGTTCCCGCCGGGCCCCGCTGGACGACCCGAAGGGCCCACGCCGTGACGACCCACAACGACACCCTCACCGGTGAGCGCGCCGACCTGCTGGAGACGCTGAGCGTGCACCGGGCCTTCCTGCGGGGCACGGTCGCCGGTCTCACCGACGAGCAGGCCGCGACGCGCACCACCGTGAGCGAGCTGTGCCTGGGCGGGCTCATCAAGCACGTGGCGAACGTCGAGGCCCGCTGGATGCGCTTCGCGACCGGTGACCCCGAGGCGATGACGACGAACGAGACCGACTGGACCGGCCAGTTCCGCATGCTCGACGGCGAGACGCTCGAAAGCCTGCTCGCCGCCTACGAGGAGGTCGCCCGCACGACCGACGAGCTGGTCGCGACGCTCGACCTGGACGTCTCGTATCCCCTGCCGCAGGCCCCGTGGTTCCCGCCGAACGCGCGCAGGTCGGTGCGCCGGGTCCTGCTCCACCTCATCGCCGAGACCTCCCAGCACGCGGGCCACGCCGACATCATCCGCGAGTCCCTCGACGGCGCCAAGAGCATGGGCTGACCCCTCGCGGGTCCCGTTCCCGGGCTCTTTCGGCGGCGGTCCACCTGCCCGGTGGGCCGCCCGGCTCAGTCTGAGGACACACCTTCACCGCACGGCACGCCGCCCTCCGGGCCCTTCGGAGCCGCCCCCTGCGGGGTCCCGGCCTCGGCCGCCTCGAAGAGGCCCACGAGGGTCCGCAGCCCCTCCAGGATCTCGGCTCCGGTCGGCGCCTGCTCCGGGTCGGCCAGCCACTGCATCATCACGCCGGACAGCAGGGCCAGCTGCACCGAGCCGAGGGTGCGCGTCGTGCCCTCCTGGAGCGCGTCCTCCTCCACTCCCAGCAGGATCGAGGCCAGCCCCCGGCGGCCCTCCCGCTGGCCGTCGGCGAGATACCTCCGCAGCTCCGGTGAGTGCTCGGCCTGCACCAGCGCCTCGACGCTGGCCGCCCACAGTTTCCTGTGGGTGCCGAACGACTTCGACAGCCGTGTCCACAGGGCCTCGTACCGCTCCTCGGGGGTCGCGGTGAGGTCGTCGTAGACGGCGGAGGCCGTCTGCCCGGTCTCCAGGCCCCACTCGTCGATCGCCTGGATGAGCGCCGCGTTCAGCAGCGCCTCCCGCGAGCCGAAGTGGTAGCCGATGGCCGCCATGCTCACCCCGGCCGCCGCCGCGATGTCGCGCACGGTCGTTCGCGCCCACCCCTTCTCCTCCAGGCAGCGCCTCGCCCCGGCGAGCAGGTCCTCGCGATTTCCCATAGCGGGATGCTACTCGCCCTGTTCACGGCGCCACGCTCTCTTGCGCAAATGCATTAGGCATATGCATTGCGCAAATGCCCAAATCGCCGGTACCTTCATGACAGGCGAGAGAGCGGGCCGTACCGGCACCCGCTCGCGAAGCCGTACGGAAGCCGAGTTGAGGAGAGAGCCATGAACCATGTCATCGCGCCGACGGTGGCCCCGGTGCGGGCGGAGCTGGACATCGCGGGCCGCCGCCTGTCCTACGTCGACTTCGGCGGGCCGGGGCGTCCGCTGCTCGCCCTGCACGGGCACCTGTCGGAGGGGACGAGCTTCGCCGCCGTCGCCGCCGGGCTGGCCCCCGAGTGGCGGGTCATCGCACCCGACCAGCGGGGGCACGGCGAGTCCGACCGGGCCGCCGACTACTCCCGCGAGGGCTACCTCGCCGACATCCTCGCCCTGCTCGACCACCTCGGCCTCGACCGGGTGGCGGTGATGGGCCACTCACTGGGCGGCATCAACGCCTACCACCTCGCCGCCCGTCACCCCGAGCGGGTCACCGCCCTCGTCAACGCGGACGCGCCGGTCGTCCTCGGCATCGACGGGGAGCCCAACCCGCTGGCGTTCCTGGAAAGCCTGCCTTACCAGGCGCCCACCCGTGAGGGGCTGGTCGAGGCGCTCGGCGAGGCCGCCCCCTACTTCACCGAGACCCTGCGGGAGAACCCCGACGGCACCTGGCGCCTGCCCTTCCACCCCCAGGACATGCTCGCCTCCGAGGAGCTCAACCGGGGTGACCACTGGGCCGCCTGGCTCGCCACCACCTGCCCCGCCCTCGTTATCCGGGGCACGAAGGGCAGCGTCATCCCCGCCGACCAGGTCCAGGCCATGATCGACCGCCGTCCGAACACCCGCCTCGCCGAACTGGCCACCGACCACTTCGTCTACGCCGGCGACCCCGAGGGCTTCACCGCGGCCGTCCGTGAGTTCCTCGGCTCCCTGGCCTAGGGTCCCGGGGTCAACCCCCCGAGGCGTTCGGCCTTCGAGCGCAGGTAGCGCTGCTCGGGGATGCTGGCCGTGTGCCGGGCGGCCAGGAGGTACTCCTCGTGGGCCGCGCGCGGGTCGTCGGCCATCTCCAGCAGGTGGGCGCGCACCGCGCGGAAACGATGGTGCCTGGCCATCCGGTCGTCGCCCTCCAACTCCTCAAGGAGCAGCAGACCGGCCCTCGGTCCCTCGGTCATGGCGACGGCGACGGCCCGGTTGAGCGTGACCATCGGGTTGGGCGTGAGCCGTTCGAGGATCTTGTAGAGGATCGCGATCTGCGTCCAGTCGGTGTCCTCGGGGTCGGCCGCCTCGGCGTGCACGGCCGCGATGGCGGCCTGGAGCTGGTACGGGCCCAGACCGGAGCGCGACATGGCCCCGGTGACCAGCGCCGTGCCCTCCGCGATCGCGGCGGCGTCCCAGCGAGACCTGTCCTGCTCGGCAAGGGGAATCAACGCGCCGTCGGCACCGGTCCTCGCGGGTCGCCGCGCCTCGGTCAGCAGCATGAGCGCCAGCAGCCCGGCCACCTCACCGTCTTCGGGAAGCCGCCGCAGCACCGCGCGCGTCAGCCGTACGGCCTCGCGGGTCAGGTCGGTCCGGTGCAGGTCGGGGCCGCAGGTGGCGGTGTAACCCTCGTTGAAGATCAGATAGAGCACCTGGAGGACCACGCGCAGCCGTTCGGCCCGCTCGTGCTCCGGCGGCTCCTCGAAACGCGCGCCCGCGGCCCTGATGCGCTGCTTGGCCCGGCTGATGCGGGGCGCCATGGTGGCCTCGGGGACGAGAAAGGCACGGGCGATCTCCGCGGCGGTGAGCCCGCCGACCGCGCGCAGGGTCAGCGCCACCTGGGAGCCCGGGGTCAGCGCGGGGTGGCAGCACAGGAACAGCAGGGTCAGGGTGTCGTCCCGGTCACCCCACGAGTGCTCGTCGGGCCCCGGCGCGACCTCGGGGAGCTGCGCCGCGACGGTGGCCTCGCGGCGGCGCCTGGCCTGCTCGGCGCGGAGCAGGTCGACCAGGCGGCGGGAGGCGACGGTCGTCATCCACCCGCGCGGGTTGTCGGGGACCCCTTCGACCGGCCACTGCTGCGCCGCGGCCAGCAGCGCCTCCTGGACGGCGTCCTCGCAGAGCCCGAAGTCGTCGTACCTGCGGGCGAGCGTGCCGAGAACCTGCGGCGCGAGCGAGCGCAGCAAGTCCTCGAATCCGTTCGCGGCTGTCATGCCCCTCCGCTCACCTCAGGGCGGTCCGGCCTCCAGTGTCACACCGGGCTTCCCGCGGAGAACATGATGGGCCGGACCTCGATGCCGATGCCGGGTACGGAGGCGTCCGGGATCATCGCGGCCAGTTCGAACGCGCGCTCCCTGCTCTCGCAGTCGATCATGTAGAAGCCCGCGAGGTACTCCTTGGTCTCCAGGTAGGGGCCGTCGGAGACCACCGGGACACCGCCGTTCACCCGGACGACGGCGCTGGTCGAGGGGCCTTCGAGCACCTGGTGACCGACCAGCTCGCCGGACTCCTCGACCGCTTTGATGAACGGCTGGTGGCCGTTCATGATCTCCTTGCGTTCCTCCTCGGTCAGCGAGTCCCAGATCTCGGGGTTCATGTGCATGATCAGCAGGAACTTCACGGGGTTCTCCTCTCGGCCCGTACCGGCTTTCCACGGTGAGGTCGGAGACGGCGTCGAATTCTTGACTCCCCGGCGCAAGATCTGAGAACCCGTTCCGACCTCTCAGTGAGAGGTAACCCTATCTGTCACCTCCTCACCAACGGGACGCATCCACGAAGAGGAGCCCAATATGTCCGTCAGTAATACGGAGGAGACCGAGCCAAAGGCGACAGGCCGCACCTGGATGGGGCTGGCGGTGCTGGCGCTGCCCACGCTGCTGGTCGCGCTGGACATGAACGTGCTGTTCCTGGCGTTGCCGAGGCTGACCGCCGAGCTGGGCGCCGACAGCGTCGAACAGCTGTGGATCACCGACGCCTACGGGTTCATGGTCGCCGGACTGGTGATCACGATGGGCACGCTCGGCGACCGGATCGGGCGGCGCAAGTTGCTGCTGACCGGGGCGGTGTTCTTCGCGATCGCCTCACTGGCCAGCGCCTACGCGCCCAACCCGACGGTGCTGATCGCGGCCAGGACGGTGCTGGGCATCGCGGGCGCGACGGTGATGCCGTCCACCCTGGCCCTGATCACCAACATGTTCCGCGACGGCCAGGAGCGTGGCAAGGCCATCGCCGTGTGGGCCACCTGCAACTTCACCGGCGCCGCGCTCGGCCCGGTGGTCGGCGGCATCCTGCTCGACCACTTCTGGTGGGGGTCGGTGTTCCTGATGGCCCTGCCGATCATGGTGGTCGTGCTCATCGCCGGGCCGCTGGTGCTGCCGGAGTTCCGCCCGCCGCAGGCCGGACGGCTCGACCTCACCAGCGTCCTGCTGTCCATGCTGGCGATCCTGCCGATCGTGTACGGGATCAAGACCCTCGCCACCGGGAACGGCACGGCCACCGTGTCCGTCGTGGCGATCCTGGTCGGCCTGGTGTTCGCGATCGTCTTCGTCCGCCGCCAGCTCCGCCTGGAGAACCCGCTGCTCGACCTGCGTCTGTTCACCCGGCGCTCGTTCGCCCTGGTCGTGCTCGCGCTCTCGCTGGCCGGGATCGTGATGGCCGGCGTCGGCCTGCTGGTCACCCAGTTCCTGCAGAGCGTGCTCGGCTACTCCCCGCTGGTCTCGGCCCTGTGGTTCGCGCCGATGGGCCTTGCGGTCGCGGTCGGCACGATGGTCACCCCGGCCTTCACCAAGTCCCTCAAGCCCAGCGTCGCCATCGCCGGTGGCCTGGCGGTCTCCACGCTCGGCGCCGCCGTACTGATCGTGGTGAACTCGACGTGGGGGCCGGTGCCGGTCGTGATCGGCATCGCGATCCTGGCGGTGGGCACCGGGCCGCTCTTCACGATCGGCACCGGGCTGGTCGTCGGTTCGGTCCCGCCCGAGCGCGCGGGCTCAGCGGCGGCCATGTCGGAGACCGCGAACTTCCTCGGTGGCGCGCTCGGTCTGGCCCTGCTCGGCACGATCGGGGCGGCCGTCTACCAGCACCAGATGACCGGGGCCGTCCCCGAAGGGGTGCCCGCGGCGGCGGCGGAAACCGCCCGCGAGACCGTCGCGGGGGCCTCCTCCGTCGCGGCGAGCCTGCCCGCCGACCAGGCCGGCGAACTGCTGCGGCAGGCGCACGGCGCCTTCACCGCGGGCCTCAACGCGGCCGGTGTGCTCTCCACCGTCATCTTCGGTCTCTTCGCCGTTCTGGCCGCGGTCTTCTTCCGCAGGGCGGGCGGTGAGCAGAGCTGACCACGCCCCGAGTCCCCGGTCCGCCGTGTCGGGCGGACCGGGGCCCGGACAGCCGTCTCACACCGGCGCGCCCACCTGACCACCGCCGGGCCTGGCCCGCCGGGCGCCGCCCGCCGTACCGAACCGGCGCATGACGGGTCCCTCGAACAGGCGGAACGTCAGCCACGACACCAGAAGCGTCACGGCGAACAGCAGCGCGCTGACGGCGAGGGCGACCGGGGTCGGCCACGCCTCACCCGCGCCGAGCAGGTCGTGACCGGTGATCAGGATCAGCCGGTGCCACATGTAGAAGGCGAAGGACACCTCGCCGAGCCACACCCACACCCGCCCGGAAAGACCGGTGCGCCTGCCGTCGCGGTCGGCGACGGCGCCGTTGGCGATGACCAGCCCGAGCGGGACGCACAACGCCGCGACGAAGGCGTAGGTCGGCGGGATCAGCGGGGTCAGCGCGTAGACGACCACGCTGAGCAGCACGGACCCGGTGTAGCCGAGGGGGATCCTCCTGCCGGTCAGCACCATCTGGGCGAGGAGGATGCCGAAGACGAAGTCCAGCATCCGCACCGGCGGGAAGTGGTAGATGAACCAGGTCTCCCACTCGGTCACCCCGAGGATCGGGTACGGCTGCTGCGCGGGCAGCAGGCCGGAGGCGAGCGGGACCAGGAAGATCACCGCCACCACGCCGACGGCCCACATCCACAGCCGTTCCGGCCTGATCCTGCGCACGAGGCCGAGCAGGAAGGGGAAGCACAGGTAGAAGAACGCCTCACAGGAGAGCGACCACGCCACCGGGTTGACGCCGGTGATGGTCCGCGCCTGCGGGAAGAACGCCTGCAGCAGGAACAGGTTGCGTACGGCGTCCGCCAGGCCGACGGCGTTTCCCACCAGCAGGGTGATGACCAGGACCGCGGCGAGGAAGGTCAGCACGTGGTTCGGATATATCTTGAAGAAACGCCGCCGCCAGAACCTCCGCGGCGTGTCGTCGGGGCGCGCCGACCAGGTCAGCACGAATCCACTGAGCACGAAGAAGAAACCGACACCCGCTCCTCCGCCGAGGGCGAGCATTTTGAAGAGCATCGGGTGAGAGGCGCCGGAGGCGAAAATCCCCTCGACCATCACGTGCAGGGCGAAGACCATGGTTGCGGCGACGAATCGCATTCCCGTGAGTGAGGGAAGACGAGACGGAAGTCCGGTTGGGCGGGGTTCTGACAGGCTCGACGACTCGACCATGTGGCGCGACTCCAAACAGGCCCCCTCCCGTTCGGCGGGGGAGAGCCGGTGTGCGGTTGGTGCGAACTCTCCGTGCCGTTCCGACGGCCGGGCGGGGTTTTTCGAGTGCGAGGTCCGGTTACCGACGGCAGGGCTCTGAGCAGGGACTTCTCTCAGGTCTTCCAATCCGGTACGGCATGGTGACGCCTCCTCATGGCCTTCTCCGTGGCTCCTTCGCGGCCCTTTCGCGGCTCTTTCCGTGTGCGGGCGCTCGGTGGCCCGGCACACCCGTCGCGGCACCCGTCCCCGATCCGGGCCGTCCGCGAGGAGCCGTCCTCACGGATATGTCGGAGCCGGGGTCGCGTTCTTGACGTCCGCCGTCGTTCTTTTCGGGCTTCACAGCATTTTCAAAGAAATCGGGCCGGAGAAGTTGTGGCACTGTCAAGGAACCGCGGTCGGTTCCGACCTTTGAGCGGGAGGAAATCTCCGCCGGGAGACCGGGGCCCGCCCCGGCCCGTCGACTTTCGGGAGAGTGACCGCCGATGACCGCCACGCAGGAAGTAACTCCAGGAAACCTCTCGTCGCTGACCGGCCTGCGCGCCGTCGGCATGCTGTTCGTCTTCGTCGCCCACGGCGCCGCGGCCTCGGTGTTCGCCGACAAGGGCGTCGCCGCCGGTTACAACACCCTCATCGACAACGGGGTCCTCGGCTTCCTCGCGGTCTCGTTCTTCTTCGTGCTCAGCGGGTTCGTGCTGACCTGGTCGGCCAGGCCGGGCGCGCGCCGCTTCTGGCGGCGGAGGCTGCTGCGCGTCTTCCCCAACCACCTGGTGGTGCTCGTCGTCTCGGCGCTCACCTTCGTCGCGGCAGGGGAGACGATCAGGCTCGTCCCGGCGGTCGCGAACGTGTTCCTGGTGCAGAACTGGTGGCCGGACGCGGACCTGATGTACTACCAGCTCAACGGCCCCACCTGGACACTCTCCGTCGAGCTGCTCTGCTACGCGGCCTTCCCCCTGCTGTACGCGCTGGTCAACCGGATCAAGCCGGGCAGGCTGTGGTTCTGGTTGGCGGGCGTCGGGCTGCTGGCCCTGGCCATGCCGCTGCTGAGCGAACCGTTCCTGGCCGGGTACGGCCCGAGCAAGGTCTTCGGGGTCGGCTCGTGGCCCCAGCAGTGGTTCCTGTACTTCTTCCCGGTCACCCGCTCGCTTGAGTTCGTGCTCGGCATGATCCTGTGCAGGATCGTCCAGACGGGCCGCTGGGTCCGCGTCCCGGTCGCGGTCTCGGCGCTCTGCGTGCTGGCCGTCTACGTCGCGCTGTACTTCCTGCCGCAGAACTTCGTCTTCGCCGCGCTCTACCCCATCCCGATGGCCCTGCTCATCGGCTCGGTGGCGACGTCGGACCTCGCGGGCCGTTCCAGGGTGATGAACAGCAGGCTGATGGTCAGGCTCGGCGACCTCTCCTTCGCGTTCTACATCGTGCACATCCCGGTGCTGTTCTCGGTGCACGCCGCGTTCGCCGGGGAGTGGGTCGGATACGCCAACCACTACACCCGGACCCAGTGGAACACCCCGACCGGGATCGCCTTCCTCGTCGGCGCCTACCTGCTGTGCGTGCTCGCGGCCTGGGTCCTGCGGACCGTGGTCGAGATCCCGGCGATGCGCCGCTGGGGCGGGAGCCGTACGCGGGGGGCGTCTGGCCTGTCGCGGCCGAAGGCCCCGGGGCCGCAGCTCCAAGCGTGAACACCGTCGACCGTCACCCCTCCAGGAGAGAACCGATGACCGACGCGACCTATCCGACGCTGTCCTATCCGATGCGGCGCACCTGCCCGTTCGAACCGCCCCCCGGCTACGCCGAACTGCGCGAGCGCCCGACGATCTCCAAGGTCAGGCTGCCGACCGGTGCCCTGGCCTGGGCGGTCACCCGCTACCGGGACGTCAGGGCGATGCTGGCCGACCCGAGGTTCAGCTCGGACATGCGCCACCCCGGCTTCCCCGTCCTGTACGAGCACCAGGTGCCCGCGCCGGAGTTCTCGACCTCGCTGATCGGCATGGACGCGCCGGAGCACACGATCGCCCGGCGGGCCGTGGCCGGGGAGTTCACCGTCCAGCGGCTGCGCCGGCTGCGGCCACGTGTCCAGGAGATCGTCGAGGAGCACGTCGAACGCATCCTGGAGGGGCCGCGCCCGGTCGACCTGGTGCGGGCCTTCGCCGACCCGGTCCCGCTCATGGTGATCTGCGAGCTGATCGGCGTGCCGTACGCCGACCGTGACTTCTTCCTCAAGATCTCCTCGACCGTGATGAACGCGCCCTCGCCCGAGGAGGGCGGGCGGGCCATGGTCGAGTTGACGGACTATCTGGACGCGCTGGTCGGCGACAAGGAACGCGACCCGACCGACGACGTGATCGGCAGGCTGGCGGCCAGGCCGGGGGAGCCGGGCGTCCCCGGGCACAAGGACCTCGTCGGGATGGCCTTCATGCTGCTGATGGCCGGGCACGAGACCCCCGCGAACATCATCGCGCTCGGCACCCTGTTACTGCTCGAACACCCCGACCAGCTCGCCGCGCTCCGCGCCGACCCGGCGAGGACCCCGGCGGCCGTCGAGGAACTGCTGCGGTACTTCACGATCGCCGAGATCGCCACCTCCCGGGTCGCGACCGAGGACGTCGAACTCGGCGGCGCCGTCATCAGGGCGGGGGAGGGCGCCCTGGCCCTCATCACCGGGGCCAACCGGGACCCGGACCAGTTCGCCAGGCCGGACGAGTTCGACATCGGCCGCGGCAACCACCACCACGTGGCGTTCGGCTTCGGCGGTCACCAGTGTCTCGGTCAGCACCTGGCGCGCCTGGAGCTGCAGATCGCCTTCGACACGCTGTTCGCGCGGATCCCCGGCCTGCGGCTCGCCGAACCGGTCGAGGCGCTGCGCTTCAAGGACGAGGCCATCAACTACGGCGTCTTCGAGCTCCCGGTCACCTGGTGATCGCCGTCTGACCCCGGCCGCGCCGTCCGAGCAGGCGGCGCAGCGCGGTCGGGGTGTGACCAAGGTGCTCGCGGACGGTCCTGGTCAGGTGGGCCTGGTCGGCGAAGCCGAGGTCGGCGGCGAGGGCGGCGAGGCCATGCGCCGTGCCCTCGCCGCCCTCGTCGCTTTCGCGGTTTTCGCCGCCTTCGCCGTTTTCGATGCGCCGGATCACCCGGCCGACACGGACCCGGTTGCGGTATCGCGTCAGTGAGACGCCCATCTCCCGGGAGAAGACACGACTCAGCCGGTACGGCGAGACGCCCAGGAGAGCCGCCAGCGGGCACAACCCGGCCGCGTCGGGGTGGTCCGCGACGATCGCCTCGCGGGCCGCCGCGACGAGTGCCCGGTCGGCGGGGTTGGCCGGACGGCCCTGACGGTGGCCGGTGGCCGCGGCGACCAGCCCGAGCAACTCCTCGGTGAGCGCGTAGTCGACGTCGCCGCCGCGCGCCGCGGCGAGCAGCCGCCGGTGGGCCAGGTCGACCCGGGCGTCCACGTAGACCGTCGTGCCGGTCCACGGCCCGTCCCACAGACGCGGGGAGACGGCCACGGAGGTGCACAGGTCACCGCCGGCCGGATGGGCGAACCGCTCCTCCTCACCCGGCGCCGCGAGGTAGGCCATCGTCGGGTCCAGGTCGGCCTCGACGCCGTCGGCCCACCGCCTGAACCTGCCGCGCCGTACCAGGACCAGCCGGTGTGCCCCGCCGGGATCGGGCTCCGACCACCGGGTGTGGTGGGCGCGGCAGGTCACCGTGGACACGGCGAAGTGGGGGCGGACGGCGAGGGGCACGGCGGACAGCACGGGGGGACGTTACCCGGCGGGTGCGACAGAAACGGCCCGCAAGAATCTTCAAGACCATAACCGGCGTAGGCGGGAAGCTGGTTACGTAAACGACGACCACAGGAGCCACGATGACCGCTCTCGCGGGACCGACCGCCATCATCATCGACTGCGCCGACCCCCGGGCGCTCGCCGAGTTCTACGGCAAGGCCACCAGCTGGAGGATCACCTACAGCGACGACGAGACCGCCTACCTCGGGGACGGCCCGATCCAGCTCGCCTTCCAGCGGATCGAGGACTACCGGGGCCCGGGGTGGCCCGACGCGGCCAAGCACGCCCACCTGGACTTCAGGGTCGCCGACGTGGAGGCCGCGACGAAGGAACTGCTCGCGCTCGGCGCGACGAGGCCCGGTTTCCAGCCGGGTGGGGACGGCTGGACGGTCCTGGCCGACCCCGAGGGGCACCCCTTCTGCATCAGCGCGGGCTGAGGCTCCCTCAGCCCGGGGCGGGGACGTGCGAGGCGTAGAGCGCGCGGAGCAGGTGGTTGAGCCGCTCGCGCTCGCGCCGGTCCAGCGCGTGCAGGAAGCGGTCCTGCTCGGCCGCCGCCGTGACGGCGAGGGCGCCGAGCAGGGCGTTCCCGCCCTCGGTGAGGGCGACCGTACGGCGGCGCCGGTCGGTCTCGTGCGTCCTGCGCTCGACGAGCCCCCTGGCGGCCAGGGAGTCGAGGACCGGCACGATGTTGCGGGCGTCCACGGCGACCAGCTCGGCCAGGCGCCGCTGGCCGATGGGCCCCTGCGCGCCGAGCGTCGCGAGGACGACGTACTGGGCCTGGGTGAGGTCGTGGCCCGTCAGGAAGGCGGCCCACGACCGCGCCGCCAGCGACCCCAGCCGCGCCAGCAGGAAACCCGTGCCCCGCTCGAAGTCACTCACGCGGTCCAGCCTAGCCGATAGACATGTTTCATGTCATTTGGTAGACATGAAACATGTCTATCGAGGAGCGGCACACCCACGTGCCGATCGCCGGATCCCCGCTGCACGTCGTCGAGACGGGCGACCCCCTGGGCAGGCCGGTGCTGTTCCTGCACGGCTGGCCGGAGTCATGGCGAACCTGGCGGGGCGTGATGGAGGCGGCGGGGACGGACGCCAGGCTCCTGGCCGTCGACCTGCCGGGGATCGGCGACTCCACGGGGCCTGCCCCCGGCGGGTCCAAACTCCGCCTGGCGGGGATGGTGCACGAACTCGTCCTGAGCCTCGGCCTCACCGACCTCACACTGGTCGGTCACGACGCCGGAGGCATGATCGCCTACGCCTACCTGCGACGGTACGGCGCCGCCCGTGTGGTGATCATGAACACGGTGATCCCCGGTGTGGCCCCCTGGAAGGACGTCCTGGCGAACCCGTACATCTGGCACTTCGGCTTCCACGCCGTGCCCGCCCTGCCGGAGACCCTGGTCAGGGGACGCCAGGCCGCCTACTTCGACTACTTCTACGACGTGCTTTCCGTCGACCCGGCGAGGATCACCCCGGAGTCACGCCGCGCCCACGCCGCCGCCTACGCGCGTGACACGGCGCTCACCGCGGGGTTCGACCTCTACCGCGCCTTCCCCCAGGACGCGCTGGACAACGCGGCCCTCGCCGAGGCGGAACCGGTCGGCACACCCCTCCTCTACCTGCGGGGCGACGGCGAGGGCGGCGACATCACCGCCTACGCCCAGGGCTTCAGGGAGGCGGGCGTCCTGCGGCCGGTCACCGCGCTGATCCCCGGCGTCGGCCACTTCGCCCAGGAGGAGGCACCCGCCCAGGTCTGGAAGCTCATTCACGACTTCACCAGGTGACGGGCAGCTCGCGCACGCCGTAGATCACCGAGTCGACACGCAGACCGAGCTCCTCGACCGGACGGGCCAGAGCGAGGCCGGGGAAGCGGGCGAACAGCCTGGAGATCGCGACCTCAAGCTCGACCCTGGCCAGGTTCTGGCCGAGACACTGGTGCGGGCCGAACCCGAACGCGACATGGAACCTCGGGTCACGCCGCAGGTCCAGCCGGTCGGGCTCGGGGAAGGCGCGCTCGTCCCTGTTGGCCGACAGCAGGGAGAGCACCACCCCCTCACCGGCCTGTACGGTCACCCCGCCCACCTCCAGCGGCGCCGTCGCCATCCGCGCCATGGGCCCCTGCGTGATCGTCAGGAACCTCAGCAGCTCAGCCACCGCGGGACGGACGAGAGCCGGGTCCGCGCGCAGCTCGGCGAGCTGCCCGGGATGGTCGAGCAGGGTCAGGACGCTCAGCGCCAGCGCGTTCGCCGTGGTCTCGTGCCCGGCGATCAGGAGCACCCGCGCCATGCCGAGCGCCTCGTCATGGGTGAGCTCGCCGGCGTTCACCCGCGCCGCGATCCTGCTGAGCAGGTCGTCCTTCGGCTCACGCTCCCTGTCGGTCAGGAGCCGGTCGAGATAGACGGCGATCTCGGCGAAGGCGGGCCCCGCGACCTCGGGCGGGTTGGAGGACAGGATGGCCGCGCTACGGGTCTGGAAGAAGGCGTGGTCCTCGTACGGCACGCCGAGGAGCCCGCAGATCACCAGCGTCGGCACCGGCAGGGCGAAGCGCCGGACCAGGTCGGCCGGGCCGCCGCCCTTCTCCAGGTCGTCGAGCAGGCCGTCGACCACGCCCTCGATCGTCGGCCGCATCGTCTCGACGCGCGGGACGCTGAACTCGGAGGTGAGCATCCGCCGCAGCCGTCCGTGCTCGGGGTCGTCCATCCGGGTGAACGACAACTCACCCGGCTTGGCGCCGGGCAGCAGCTGGGGGAAGCCGGCGAGCCTGTCGTCGGCGCTGATCCGGGGGTCGGCCAGCACGGCCCGGACGTCGGCGTGACGGCTCAGCACCCAGTGCTCCTCGCCGTCGGCGAAGTGAAGGCGGCAGGGCGGTTCCCCGCGGAGCTCGGCGAGTTCCGCGGGGACGCCGTACGGGTCCGGTCGGTGGATGGGAAACGTACGTGCGGTGGGCCGGTCCATGGTGCCCCTTCCTCACAGGCGGGAGGCAGTGTCCCTCAGTCAACCGGCTCGAATCATATGCAGCCGGTAATGCCTGGAGAAGGGGCGAAAAAAACAGAGCATTTTCCGATAAATGGACTTGAAAGGGGCGGCTTTTCTGTTCTCTCTTCCTGACACCCGGGGAGCAGACGGTATAGCGGCGGCCGTGAGCGCGGCCGTACGACATGGGCCTGGATGGCGGCCGGTGCGCCTACGGTGCGGGCGCGGATTTGGGCGCGGCATGGAGCGCCCGGATCCGCCCGGCTCAGCCGGTCACACGGCCTTGAGGCAGTGATCTTCGACGATCTCCAGCTCTCTGGCGTAGATCTCGCGCAGCCCTTCCCAGCCGTGGTCACGCGCCTTCTTCCCACGGATTGGACCCACCGGGTATCCGTCGAGAAGGTGTTCGGCGACGTTGAAGCACAGGTGCCACCCGGCCGCGACCTCCGGCATCCACCTGCGCTCCTTGAGCGTGTGCCGCAGCGTTAATCGTGTCCCGGAGCCGAGCGCGGCCAACTCCCAGCGCAGCCGGTCACCGCCCCAGGTGTATTCGAGCAGAGTCGGCGGTTCCGCGCGGCTCACGAACTCGGACATCCCCGCGGAGATCCCCGGCCCGTCGTCGAGCATCGTCAGCGTCGTCTCACCGACCGTCCCGAGGTCCCTGTCGGCGGTGTAGGGGGACCATTCACCCAGTTGGGCGGGGTCCGTGAGCGCTGCCCACACGCTCTCTGGCGAGTGCCGCAGGTCCCGGACGAAGACGAGAGTCCACCGTCCCCCGTCGGTCTGATAGCCGACCTCGGAGTTCGTCACTGCTCCTCCTGGTTGTCGAGATGGCGTTCAAGGGCGTCGAGATGCCGCTCCCACAGCCGGCGGTACGGCGCGAGCCACTCATCGAGCGCCTCGAACCGCCTGGGCTCGATCCGGTAGATGCGCTGCTGCGCAGCCGTACGACAGGAAATGAAACCGGCCTCCCTCAACACCTTCAGATGCTTGGACATGGTTGGCTGACTGACCGCGAGCACGTCAACAAGCTGCCCGACACTGCTCTCCGCCCTGAGCAGCCGATCGAGGATCCGTCTCCTCGTCGGCTCAGCAAGCACAGCGAACACATCCACAGGCACCCCCCAAATATGCCTCGCCGGGAATATACCTGACAAGCCCTACGGCAAGGCATGAGACGAACGATGGCCATCCAAACGGTGAAGTGCTGATTTCCGCATGGGACATCTGGGCCCTATTGAGTTATCCCCAAACTCCTGAACCTGGTGCTTTCGGTCAGCTGGGCCAAGCTCAAACCAGATCATCATTCCGGCGGAGTCGCGATGGAACCCCCATTGGGTGGCGAGGACGTTGACGAGTGCGAGCCCACGCCCGCCTGCGGCGTCCGGCGTTGAGTTCCCCTGACAGGGAATCCTCAGGGAACCCGAGTTCTGGACGGCGATCAATACGCCCTGGTTGGTGAAGAACTCCCGATGACTGGATGCCGGGCCAGCGGGGTGTTCGGCGACGTCGGCGGCCAGCTCGCTGGTGAGAAGCATCGCGCTGCGGGCGGGACAGAAGGTGGGATTCGGGTTCCCAGCTTCTGGTCCACGGAAATGGGGATCTTGTAACGCCGCCGAAGCAGGTCCAAGACCTCACCTGGTGCCCCGGACCAGGACTCCCGGCTGCTCATCGTTCCCGGGGGGCCTGCCTTACGAATGTCCTCCGATATCCGTCATGTTCTCCAAGCAGGGCTTGAGTACCTTCGATCGATCTACGACCGTTGAGGAAACTTTCCCATGAAGACGGGTCGGCAGCAGCGCGCCGGACGAGCGCTGGGCAAGATCGAGGCTAGCCAGCGATCAGGGCTGTCGCTTTGCGGGCTGAGTCACGCGGCTCGTAGGCGCGAGTAGCGTTCAGCGAGAACTGCCTGTTGCGCGGCGATACATACTTACCTTTTCTAGCCTTCTGTCGGGATTTGTCTCAGATGTCCGGGGGCTCTGGGGCGCTTCGTTTCGCTTCCTGAAGCCATGTCGGCGGTGTCCGAACTACGGAGGAGGCTCAAACCGAGAATCCAGAAGCAGGTGTTAACTAGGCCGGATCAGCCCTGTTCGCTGAGTGCGTCAAGGACCGCCTTCTGGGCTTCCGCAGGCAGGCGACGATATGCCGTCCAGGCACGTTCCAAGGGAGTCGACCCGCGGCGGCCCCGCTCGATCCAGCGACAGAGGCGGCGTAGTTCCTGCGGGCCAAGGGTCCTGATGTCGGCGAGGACCTCATCCGTGCGGACGGGGCCACCGAGATGACCAGCACGGCAGCGCTTACACTCGGTGACGAGCATCAGCTCCTCGCTGCCGTCAGGGAGAACGATCTCCGTGCGGGTAACCGAGAGCACCGCGGTCTGGTTGGAATCGTCGAGGTACGGCTCGCCACCGGAGATCCCGCAGACGGTACACATGTAGTCGTCGCGTTGCAGGACAGCCTGCTTCTCCTTGGCTGAGATGGCTTTGCCGGGTGCGGCGGCACGCCGGGCCACCGGGTCCCAGACGGGCACTCCCGCCTTGACGAAGCGCTGGTCCTCCGCCGTGAGTGTCGCGTCCTCGGTGTTGGTGAGGATGACCCAACCGTAGTCGCGAAGGTCGCGCACGCGTCGGTCGATCTGTGAGACGCCTGGGAACGCTTCACGAAGCTGGCCTTTGGTGAATGTGTGCCCTTCGCCGACCACCTGCGTGAGCCAGAGCGCGGCCCTGATCATGGTTCCGGCCTTGTGCTGGGGGTCGTTCCAGGCGTGGGGAGGCATGTTGCTCGCTCCGTCTTCTCCAGGACCGGGACGCGGCTTCTGGATCATGTTAGGCGTTTCGCTCGCGATCCATATCATGGTGCCTGGATTCCTGAAAACTCGGGCCGCCTTGGAGGCAACGTCATGGCTGTGAAGTTCGGTGTTCCTCCCGAGGGCGAGAAGATCCGCTCCCTGGTCGAGGAACGCCTCAAGCAGGCCATGTCCGAGAACGGCGCCAAGATCACAGTTGACTGGCGGGGCGAGCAGAGACACCTCTACGTAATCTCGATGCCCGCTGACATGCTCTACTTCAATCCGGACACCCACCGGATCCGGGCCCAGAGGACTCTGGACCCGGAACGTAACCGGAGCCTGGAAGAGAAGCCTTGGAGCGATGCAGCCCAGGCTTATCTCCACGACCTTCTGAAGCAGAAGCCGTCCAATCCGAATCAGACGGATCCTGACTACATCACGCTGATGGACGAGCTCGAAGACTTCGGGCAGAAGGAGCCGGGCATCATCAGCCCGGACGGCATCCTCGTCGACGGGAACACCCGCTGCGCCGCCCTGCGGGACCTTGGGGTCAAGGACATCCGCGTCGGAGTGCTTCCTGCTGACACCTCTCGCCGGGACATCAACAGTGTCGAGCTCGCGCTGCAGCTCCGCAGGGACAAGCGGCGTGACTACTCCTACATCAACCGCCTCATCGCGATCGAGGAGGAGCTCGGCAGCGGGCGGCGTGAAGAGGATGTGGCTCGCGACTTCAACATCAAGGTGACCACTCTGCGGCAGGACCGTTGGGTCTATCAGATGATCAATGACGCGATTGAGCGCAGCCGCACCGACAGCGGTGTCAGTCTCCGGCTCGTCGACTTCGAGGAGCACCAGGAGAAGCTCAGGGAACTGCAACGGGACTTCGCGAAGAAGGCCGCTACCGACCCCGACGCCGCCGAGCAGCTCAAGGAGTCGAGGCTGGCGATGGTTGTCCTCAACTACCCCAAGACTTCCCTGCGCCTGGCCGAGGAAGACTTCCACAGCCGCTACCTGGACGAGCGCCTGCCGGTGGAGCTTCGCCCGATTGTGCAGGAGGCCAGCGCAGTTCAGATTCCTGGACTTTCCGGCGTTACCGTCCCGGACGCCACGGCCGCCGTCAAAGTGACCCGCGCTCTCACCGACAGGCTCCTGCAGGCCGAAGCGGCCAGAATGGCGGCGGACAAGCTGAATCCGCAGGCGGTTAAGGAAGCCGACCGGCTGATTGAGACGGCACGCAGGACGTTCGACGCGGCGGTGAAGCTGGCTGGCCAGAACGCCCAGCTTGAGAAGCGCAAGGTAGCTGTCCAGGAACGGCTGACCGATGCCGCCGACTACGTGAAGCAGTGCGCCGCCGAGTTCGCCGAGGCCAAGGCGAAACGCGCCCTCGATGAGGACGCTTTCGACGACGCGTTGCTGGAGCTACGTGACAGTCTCGTCCGGCTGGCCAGACAGGCCGGCCGGACGTTCACCTCGCCCGGTGACGGTGTGGAGTGGCTGCTCGCAGCGACGCGGGAAAACTGATGGGGCAGACCACGTCAAACGCCAGCCTTGAGATCGGCTTCGGTGACGGTGTCGCCAAGGCACGCCTGCGCGGGAGAAACGATCGCGAGGATGATCTCAGGCGGCTGGCTCTCAGGTTCCCCACAGGTGTTCAGCGCATGTCGGGCGTGCTCGAGGTGGATGTCGACGACCTTCTGGTGAATCTCGCTGCCCTTGCGACCTGGCCCGAGCCGGCCACGGTTGTCTGGGACCCGCAACTCGCGGACCTGGCGGCGGGTTCCGCGGCGGACGCCCAGGCCATGGGCCAGAGGATCGACGGGGCCAGCATTCCGGCCGCGGTGGAGCCGGACGACGTGCCTGAGCTCCTGGGGGCGTCCTGGACGGGCGATCTGACCAGTTTCCAGCGCCGGGACATCGCGCGGCTGCTGTCGCTCAGGCACGGGGCCAACTTCTCGGTGCCCGGAGCCGGCAAGACCCGTGTCGGACTCGCGGTCTTCCACGCGCTGCGCAGCAAGGGGGTTGAACGCCTCCTGATCGTTGGGCCGAAGTCCTGCTACGAGTCCTGGCTGTTCGAGAACGAGCGGTGTCTCGCTGATCCGCTGCGGATGGAGGTCTACGGAAAGGAGAACGACCCGTCCGCCGACGCCTTGATCGTCAACTACGAGAGACTTCGGTTCGACGGAGTGACCAACGACCTGGGGCAATGGCTGTCGGCGCGGCCTTCCATGCTCCTGCTCGACGAGGCACACCGGATGAAACTGGGAGCCGAAGGAGCGTACGGCGCAGCCTGCCTGGCGCTCGGCCCTCGGGCCAGACACCGGCTCATCCTTACTGGTACGCCGGCGCCCAACGGGGCCAAGGACCTGGAGAACCTTTTTGGGTTCGTATGGCCCGGCCATGGGCGTCAGAAGGTCATCCAGGCCATCGGGGGAGGAGACCTCACCAAGGCGAGCCAAGTGCTCCGTCCCCTGTTCACCAGGACGACCAAGGGGGAGCTTGGTCTTCCGCCGGTCACGACAAGCCTGCGGCCTGTGCCGATGCCGCCGTTGCACGAGGAAATCTACGGGGCGCTGTCAGGGCACTTCTCGGCGAGAGCCGCCGGCTCCGAGAACGATTTCCTCGCTCTCGGGAAAGTCACCGTGTACATGCTCATGGCCGCGACCAGCCCGGCTCTCCTTGCGGTTGGCACGACCCGCTATGAGCCGCTCGCCTACCAGGTGTCCCCGCTGGCGGTCCCGGAGGGCTCGCCGCTGTGGACACTGATGCGAGACCTGCCCAGTCACGAGATGTCCCCCAAATACCAGGAAGTGCTTGCGATTGTCGCTGACAACGCCTCGAAGGGACGCAAGACGCTTGTCTGGTCGACGTTCATCCGGAGCCTGAACACCCTGGGCCGTATCCTCGGCGATTTCAGGCCGGCCATCGTGCACGGTGGCACGGAGGACCGGGAAGCGGAGATATCGCGGTTCAGAAAAGACCCTGACTGCATGGTCCTGCTCTCCAACCCTGCGACCCTCGGTGAGGGCATCAGCCTCCACCACGAGTGTCATGACGCCGTGTACGTCGATCGTGACTTCGCGGCAGGCCGCTTCCTGCAGAGCCTTGACCGCATCCACCGGCTGGGCCTCGCGTCGGGCACCCAGACACGGATCATCGTTCTGGCGTCCGAAGGCACCATCGACGAACTCGTTGAGCAGCGTCTGGCGGAAAAGCTCCTGTTCATGGGCAGCGTCCTTGACGATCCCGCCGTACGGGAACTTGCCGACCTCTACGAGGAGCCTCCCGTTGGCGGCGGACTAGACCAGCGCGACCTCCAGGCGCTGATGGGCCACCTCCGTGCCGCTGCCGCCTGAACCTGTCCTTCGCGCAGCCATCCGCTGGCTGGAGAGACTTCCCGTCAGCGGATACAAGCGGTGCCGAGCGCTCTTCTCGACACACCCAGACTTCAGCGACGTCACGCCAACCCAGTACGACGCCGCGTACTCGTGGCTCAGAGAAGCGGGAGCGCTGAATGATGGACGCCGGTCGACACCGATCCCGCAGCAGGTCTTCGAGGCTGTACTTCTTGACCTTTCTTGGTTCCCGGACGCGGGCGAACTTGTTCGGAGCCCTGATGAGCTTCCAGAGGATGCTTTCCGGGCGGCCAAGATTCTCGGCCTCGACAGCACGCAGGCGTTCCAGCACCTTCACGCGTTCTGGGGCAAGGTCGACACCGAGCGGCGGATACGGATCGGCTCCGCAGGCGAGGCAGCTCTGGTCAAACTGCTGGAGGACTCAGTGGCAGCACACGTGGAGCATGTGTCCCAGCACTCGGACGGCTACGGGTACGACATAAAGGTGCAGAACGGGGCGTACCAGCTACACATAGAGGTGAAGACCACTCTTCGTCGGCACAGCCTGACCGTGTTCCTGTCCCGGCACGAGTACGAGACCATGGTTCACGACTCCGCGTGGCAGCTCGTTGTCGTACGTCTTTCCGGCGATCTGAAAGCGGAGGCGGTCTGCTCGGTGCGCGGGGAGTGGATCAGGCAGCACGTGCCTCAGGATCGTACGGTCAGCGGACGCTGGGAGTCGTGCCGTCTCAAGATTCCTTCGGCCGAAGCTACCAGCGGGATCGAGAGGCTCGCTCCGCTTCTCGCTGAGAGGAGATCGCCAATGGTTGACGGCAGTGCCGGATGGTGACCTTGAGCAGGCGGCGGATCGAGGATTCTGCGGAAGGCTCTACGCATCGCCCTGTCACCAGCTCTGATCAGGTTTCCTTGGAGATCCCAGCCTGGCTCCACACACGCTCGAACTCCTCCCTGCCAATCACCGATGGAGAGAACTCCTCCTCGGAAGCGATCTCCTCCAGCGACTCGATCGGAACCTCTGAGAGCCCGGTCATCGTGGTCTCCGTTTCCATGTCAGCTCGCTCCAGCCGACCATCACGGAACATCTGGACCTTGCGTGTTTCGTAGCCCTCGTCACCAACTTCGCTGTACAGCTCAACCGGTTCCTCGGGGAAGTCGTGATGCCAGTGCACCCTGAGATACCAGACCATCGTTCGACCCCCAGCTCACAATCCGGCTTGTGAGGTCGAGAGGTTCGCGGCTCGGGATCACGAAGACGTGCTCCCTGCCGTAGACGACCTCAAGCCCGGTCACGTCCACCTCAACGTAGTGGGTGAAGCGCCGGACCGCGTAGGGCACACGCAGGAAGCAGAGCGACAGCTGAGAGGCTGAACGGCTCCCGGGTGGGATG
Source organism: Streptosporangium sp. NPDC020072 (assembly GCF_040631445.1). Taxonomy (NCBI): domain Bacteria; kingdom Bacillati; phylum Actinomycetota; class Actinomycetes; order Streptosporangiales; family Streptosporangiaceae; genus Streptosporangium; species Streptosporangium sp. NPDC020072. Next base: position 153,106 of record NZ_JBEYAB010000021.1, read on the forward strand.
TCCGATACATACTGTCCGTCACCGTACCTGGCATCGTTCGTGTCAGGTCTTGCCAGGGAAGGGTTGAGTCTGCGGCTTTTCAGGATCCCTGCCAGGTTGGTGGCACTGGTGTAGTGCCACATCGTTTCAGCGGCGTACCGGCCCGGAGGCTTCAATGCGTGGCCGGGGAGCGTGAGTCTCGATCCCTGGGTTTCCTGGCCTTCTGTCATAGTTGAGATCAAACCAGCGATTTAAGGACGATGTGGCTGCGATCTCCTGAATTCAATTGCGAAATATTGAACGAAATTGCATGACAGGGAGTGCCGGTCGCGTAGCGCCTGGCGGCCACAAGGAGGCACCGGCGGACCCGGGTAATGGGGCGACGGAATGATCGGATGATCGGACAGTGCGCCGTAGGGGGGCGAGAGATTCTTGAGTCATACCTGCCGGTCCTGTCCAATATGCAAGAAAATGCATCGGAAGATGGGGGTAATGTCCAGATTGTCGGGCGTCGCATATGGCATGATCGTCCCGGTATGTTGATCTAGTTCGTAGGGAGTCCTTCTGCTATGTCCGACAACGTCGCAGGGGTAAACTTTCCTCCCGGGTGGGCGCGGCTCATTGATGAAGCAGTCACTTCCTCCGGCCGCCGTGCCAGCAAGATCGCTTCTTGCTCGATGCGTGTGGCCAAGGAGTTCTCGAAGCTTGACCTCAGTATCGAGGGGCACGGATTCGATGCGTCTTTGCTGAGCCGTATGCGTAGCGGTAAGGGACTCCAGAAGCCCTGCTTCGAGAAGCTGATCGTGCTGAAGCTCGTTTTGCTTTGCCTGAGTGATCACCCGGGATCGATCCGGGATGATGCCCGACTTGGAAAGATGATCGCTGAGGCGAAATTCTTTGCGGAACAGGTTTGGAAGGCTATAGAGGAAAGCCGGGAGGTGAATGATCCTTATCATGTGATGAACGCGAGACATGAGCGCACGGTAGAGCTGTTTGAAGCGTACGGTAAGGGTCTTCTCGCTCAGATAGGTAAGGGTGATGGAGAGGGGGCCGAGGCGAAGCTGGCGCTTCTCCACCAGCTTGCTGGGAATGGCGACGATGCGCGTTACTGGTCGAGCCGGGCTCAGCTGACGGATCTCGACTACTTGCCCGCATCGTCACAGTCGGAACTGTTTTCCCGGGCACGCCACTATGCTGCTGAATACCATCGAGCCTCCAGGGTGGATGTTGTCCGCATATATCTGGAGTACGCGGCGGGATCAGGTGACGGGGCTGCGGCACTCCTGCTTGGCGGGATGGCCGAGCTGGAGGAGGACTCGGAGAGCGCGATGAAGTGGTATCGCGACGCTGAAAGTCTCGGGTATTCGGGCGGTGGGCCGCGCGCGGAAGGTCTTGGTTAGGCACTGATCTGAAGTGGCCTGTTTTTGTGCTCCCCTCCGGGGGCGAGTCCTTTCGGTGGCCTGCCCTAACGTACCGCCAGGCGGCGAGCGCAAGGAGCCCAGGGCATCCGTCCGGCGGTGATCGCCGTGTGGTGGCCAGGATTCCGGCTCCTCAGCTCTGCGACTTGGGTGGGCTTTCACTGAAGCGGTCTCGGCCCTGTGGTGAGTTCGCCATGATCATTGACGCGCTCTCAGTCGTCTCTCCGGTCACTTGCGTTAATATCGCTCACATGTTCGGAGTAGGAGTGCAGTGCCGTCACCACCACTTCCACGGCGGTGGACAGCGACTCGTGCTCCCAGAGGCGGATGACACGCCACCCGGCAGCCTCAAGGGCCGCGTTGACCGTCCGGTCGCGCTCCATGTTCCGGCGCAGCTTGGGAGTCCAGTACCACTCGTTGGTGGTCGGCTGCCGTCCATGTTCGGGGCAGACGTGCCAGAAACAGCCATCCACGAAGACCGCGACCTTGCGGGCAGTGAAGACGATGTCTGGCTTGACCTTCACGCTCTCAAGGTCGAGCCGGAAGTCCTTCCGGTAACGGTAGCCCAGCCGGTGCAGTGCGCTGCGAAGCACTACCTCCGGCTTGGTGTTCGTCCTGCGATTGGCCTGCATGTTGCGCGATCGCCCCTCGTTGAGCGGGGCAGGGTAAAGCCCTCGCTCGTGGGCCTGCTTGCGGGCTTCGACCCTCTTATGGTCAGACACATCCGTTCCGATGGGCGCATGGTTGCCTGTCTTCCCGGTGAAGATACAGTTGCCAGCTCGTCCGCGTCGCATCCGGGGAATGAAAGGGGTCCTCGTGACCGAGCAGCCACTTCGCGTCATTGAGATCTGTGCTGGTGCTGGTGGTCAGGCGCTCGGTCTCGAAAAGGCGGGCTTCGAGCACGAGCTCGCCGTCGAGCTGGACGAGAATGCGGTCAACACACTGCGTCATAACCGGCCCGCCTGGAAGGTGGTCCAGGGAGACGTCGCTGATCCTGGCGTCTGGGACCCTGCCACCTATGCTCCGGGCCCAGGGCATCCTCCGGTCGATCTCCTGGCCGGCGGAGTGCCCTGCCCGCCGTTCACTATCGCGGGCAAGCAACTAGGGGCTACGGATGAGCGTGACCTCTTTGCCTGGGCAGTCGAGCAGGCCAACATCGTCCGGCCCAGGGCCTTGCTGCTGGAGAACGTGCGGGGGCTGAGCATGCCCCGTTTCGCGGGCTACCGCCAGCACGTCCTGGACAGGCTTCGAGAGTTCGGCTATGCCGCTGAATGGCGCCTTCTGCAGGCCTCGCACTACGGGGTTCCGCAGTTGCGTCCACGTTTTGTGCTTGTCGCCATGGCACCTGATGACTTCGCGCACTTCCACTGGCCTGAGCCGATTGGGGATCCCCCCACTGTGGGAGAAACACTGCTGTCTCTCATGTCTGTCAATGGCTGGAAGGGGGCGGAGAAGTGGGCGGAGAGAGCTAACAGCATCGCCCCCACCATCGTCGGGGGTTCCAAGAAGCATGGTGGTGCGGATCTGGGGCCTACCCGTGCCAAGCGTGCCTGGGCTGAGATGGGGGTCGACGCCCTTGGCATTGCCAATCACGCACCTGGGCCGGATGATGAATTCCCCAAGGGGCCCAAGCTCACGTGTGAGATGGTCGCTCGTATCCAGGGCTGGGACGAGAACGAGTTCCAGTGGACCTTCACCGGCAAGAAGACCTCAACTTACCGGCAGATCGGTAACGCTTTCCCGCCTCCGGTTGCCAAAGCGCTTGGTGTCTCCATAGTTGCCGCACTCAATCATACGACTGAGCGTCGTGAGCGTGACCCTGACAGGGACCACGACCCGATCTACCGTGTGCTCCGGGAAGCTGGCGTCTTTATGACAGCGGCTCAGATTCTCCGCGCTGCCAAACTGGAGCTGGAGGCGCATGAGCTGGAACGCAGGATCAGCCTTCTCAGCCGCGACTTTCACATCGACATAAGCAGCGGCAAATCGGGGACATCCTACAGGCTTGGTCAGTTCAAGGCATTCCTCGGCCAGGAGGACCATGTTCGTCATGATCAGTTCGATCTGAACCGCTCCAGGATCAGCTGAACCTCCTGTTGAAGATGAATTTCCGGAGCTGGGCCGGCTCGGGGGCAGGCTTCTTCCGATGTGGAAGCAGTTGATCGACCAGGGTGAATTTTACATTCGTTTACATTGCTGAGCCGAGCTTCAATCACAGTCCGGAGAAAAGACCAAGATGGGGTGTGCTGGCATTTCCGGTTACGAGCCCGCGGTCCAGAAAACGATTGAACTCCTCGCATGCAGTATCCGGTAACAGAGCATAGCTGTGGCAAGCGGCAAGGTTGTATGAGCCGGGACCCTGCCCCAGGATTTCCATGCACACGGGGCCAGAAGAACACCAGTGCGCGTTGTTTATCGCGTTACATATTACGTTGTTGAAGCGATTGGACTGTCCCATGCGGACCAGGTCCCAGTATGCCCTCGGAGTCGCCGGCGGCGGTATAGATGAGCAGGCCGCGCATACCTTCCTCCCAGAGGAGACATAAAGACGCTCGCACAGCGAGGCGGAGTTGTAGCCGCGTTCGTAACCAGTTGGTTGATGAGCAGGTGAACGAAGGTGTGGAGCAGCACCAGCCTTGGGCTGATGTCACGTTCGGCAAGAAGCAACTTTCCCGAATCGCTCCACCATTAAGCTCAGCCTGTCCTGCAGTTTTAGATTAGATTACGTTCCTCCATTCCTTGAGCCGTTCGGGGTTTAACTTCAGGTAAATTCCTTCGCTCGTGACTGTGTAGGTCGGCAGTCAAGATGGATCGTCGGTTGGCTTGCGACGGCGCAGTAGTTCCATACGAGCATCGTCATTCTCGAACAACGCCATCCCTATCGGCACTGCGGGGTCTCCCTGCAGAAGACCCAGAGCCGGTTGAATTCTGGCCGCTACGCTTGCTCGGCGGTAACTGTGTGATCAGCAGATCCTGGCCGGTCTGCCCGATGTCGGCAGGCCTAGGTCGGTTTAGCCTTCTGGCTTTCTGGCTATCGGGGATAGTCGCGGTAGACCGTCGGCTTCTTCTGGCTGCCTGGGAAGGCCATAATCAATATTTGGACGGTGGCGGCTGGGGTTTCGGTGTTTTCCTCTACCGCTTCGCGGCCGCGGATGTGGACTCGGACCCGGTAATCCCCCGGGCCCGCGACCGCGAGGTTGGGCATGCGTTTGCCGTCGCTGTCGACGAGGGACAGGGTGCCCTTGGCGGTTCGGTAGCTCACCTCGACGACCTGTTCCCAGCCCCGGGTCTCCACCGGAGGACGGCGGAGGTAGGCCTCGCCCGTCACGCACGCGCTCCCGGCCTCGTCGGCGACCCATACCTTCAACGTGCCGAGGCCGCCGCTGACCAGGTCGGCGACCATCTCGCTGGCGCGTCCGCCCTCGTCCCACGCGTGGATGTACCAGAACTCGGTCCCCATGACGGCTCTGGCCCGCCGTACCGGCCTGATCTTCGGACGGTGGCGGGGGTGAGCGGCGCAGCGCCGGTCCGCTGCGGCGGTGTAGGCGTCGTTCTCGGCCTTTCTGCGCCGGTCCTCTTCCTCGGTCGCCTGGGCCGCGCCGGGACACCGCTTCGCCAATGTCCCCGTTGGCGACGGACGGTCCGTCATCCGGCTCATCGCCTTCTCCGCGGCGGGGGAGCTGTTCCGTACGGTCGGCTCACACAGCCGGTCACCGTACGCGAGAAGTTCACGGTCCGGCATACCCGCCGGTTCGAGCACGTCCTCCCTGTATTCGCCTTCCCGGATCGCGCACAGAAAGTCCCGGTCGGGACCTTCGTCGGATCCGGCGCAGCCGGATACCTGGGGGCCGTTCGCGGTGTCGGTCGTCACGCACAGGACGATCGGCGCGGCGAGCACGAGGGCGACTCCCGCACGGGCGAGGCGGCCACGCCGGGCGCCCAAGGCGCGCGAGGCTCTCGGGGTGCGCAGGGCGAGCAGGATCAGAACGGCGGGGGTCAGGGCGTAGAGCTGTATCGCGGTGTTCCAGCCCGTTATCTCCGATGGGCCCCAGATCTCGGCGCATGCCGGATCTCTCGACACGTCGAGCATGAGCAGCAGCGGGGAGGGCAGGTTGCGGACAACCAGCAGTGCGACGGTCAGGTAGGGCAGGAGGCGCCCGAGGTGGGGACGACCGAACCGCCGGGCCAGCAGGAGGCCTCCCCAGGAGAGCGCGATCAGCGGAGCGGCGCCGTACTCCATGAGGGGGAGATTCCGGACGGGGTACAGCAGGGCCTGCGCCTCGGTGCCGAGCTCATAGCCCGCGCACGGACGGGCTACGACAAGGCTGGAATAGCCACCCCCTGACCGGTAGGACAGTGCCTCCACGATCCAGAACCAGGCGGAGGGAACCGTCGCGGTCAGGACTGCCGCCGCCCAGAGGGCCGTTGATCGTTTGGACACGGGACGGAAGGTTAACAAGCTTCTCCGACAAGCCCATTTATGCTGATAAATCCGTTGTTTCAGGTCAAGGACTGGACGAGTTCCGGGAGGATCGTGCCCAAGGGGGCGTTGAGGGTGAAGGTGGCGTAAGGGTCGCCTCGGGTCTCGCCCTGGTTGACGATCACCACGGGGATGCCGAGCCTGGCGGCGTGCAGGACGAACCGGCGGCCCGACAACACCGTCAGCGACGACCCGAGGACCAGCAGCAGGCGTGCCTTCGCCACGAGGGCGTAGCACGTGCGCACCCGGTCTGCGGGGACGCTCTCCCCGAAGAAGACGACGTCGGGCTTGAGCGTTCCCCCGTCGCACGCCAGGCACCCGACCACCCGGAACCCGCTGACCTCGGCGTCGTCCAGGTCGACGTCGCCGTCCGGGTTGATCGTGGTGGTCTGGAAACCGAAGGAGGGGTTCGCCTGCCGGAGGCGATGGTTCAGCTCCTCGCGCGGGGTCGAGTCGCCACAGTCGAGGCAAATCACCTGGTGCAGGCTGCCGTGCAGTTCGACGACCTCCCGGGCGCCGCCCGCCTGGTGCAGGCCGTCGACGTTCTGCGTCATGATGCCGGTCACCAGGCCCTGCCGCTGCAGGCGCGCGACCGCGTGATGGCCGTCGTTCGGCGCGGCCTGGGTCATCGTCCGCCAGCCGACGTGGCTGCGGGCCCAGTAACGCCGCCTGGCCGCCTCACTGCCCATGAAGGTCTGGTAGGTCATGGGGGTGTGCCGGCTCAGTGAGCCCTGCGGACCTCGATAGTCGGGGATGCCTGACTCCGTGGACATCCCCGCCCCGCTCAGGACGACGACGCCCCCCTCGCCCAGCAACTCTGCCAGCCTGTTCCTGCCCTCGTTCACTCTTCCATGGTGCCTCACCGGGCACGCCGTACAGGCCCGGCGTCAGAGACGATCGATCTTGGCTCGCGACGGCCTACCCTGGGCGTATGGCCCACGCGAAGACATCCTTTGTCTGTCTGCCTTGCCGTGCCTCGTACAAGCAGCCCTACCCCGGCCCTGGTCACCGGGACCGGCCCTGCCCGCGCTGTGCCACGGCGCTGATCCATGTCGGTTCCGCCTTCGCGGCCCCACGACGGCGGGACAGGGAGGCCTGGCGGGTGCTCTCGTTGTTGCTGCACTCGGGCGTCCGCTTCCACAAGAGCTGTTGCGGTGGCCCGGGCTACCGTCCGCGTACGCTCAGCGAAGCACGTGCACGGATGGCGTACGCCCGCACGAGCGGAGAGCCGTTCGCCAAGGCTCTGACGCGCTACGAACTGCCCTGACGAAGCACCGGGGCGGGGGGGGGGGGGCCCCCCCCCCCCCGGGGGGGGGGGGGGGGGTGGGGGGGGGGGGGGGGGGTTGGGGGGGGGGGGGGGGGGGGGGGGGGCCGTGGGGGGGGGGGGGGGGGGGGGGGGGGGGGGCGCCCCCCCCCCCCCCCCCCCG
>NZ_JBEYAB010000022.1:0-137127 GCF_040631445.1 Streptosporangium sp. NPDC020072
TTCGAGCGGCTCCTGAATACGTGCGAACGACACGCGACGGGGACCAGCGGGTACGGCGGAGGCGTTGCGCGAGGCTGCCAACAGATGTCCTTCCGGGAAGCACGGATGGAATCGACTGCGCGCATGCCAAACGCCCCGGAAAGATCCGGGGACGTGAGCGGACAGCGCGAGGGCAGCAGAATAGCGCAAATGACAAACGGGACGCCACATTTACTATGAGCGTCAACCTCTCTGCCGGGGTCAGTCTTTCACGGCGGAATCGGCCTCGTCAATTCGCCGGTGCGATGTCCATGGCGCTCTGGACGGTTCGTGGCCGTAGAACCGATGCGCATGTGAGATCGTCTCGTCATGGACTTCCTTGACGACTATCTCGGGGGTGTGCGGGCGCGAGGAGCGGTGTTCTGCCGCTCGGTGGTCGAGCCGCCGTGGAACGTCCGGTTCACCGGGCCGGTCCCGCTCGGCCTGGTCACCGTGCTCACCGGGGACGCCTGGATCCTCATGGACGGCTCAGCGCCGGAGCCGCTACGCAGGGGGGACGTCGCGCTGGTCCGGGGCGGCAGGCCGTTCTCCGTCGCCGACGACCCGGCCACCCCACCCCAGATCGTCATCGAGGACGAGACCACCTGTCACACGGTCGGCGACGGGCCGGTGCTGGACGCCGACGATCTCGTCCTCGGTCCCCGGACCTGCGGGCTCAGCGCCGAGGCGACCGGCACGTTCGTCGTCGCCGGGTATCCGATCCGGGGCGACGTCGGTGACCGGCTGCTGCGCTCCCTGCCGGACCTGGCGATCGTCCAGGGCGGCCAGGACCTGGCGCCGCTGCTCGGCCTGCTGGCCGTCGAGATCGTCAGTGAGGAACCGGGGCAGCAGATCGTCCTCGACCGGCTGCTCGACACGCTGCTGGTCAAGGCGTTGCGCTGCTGGTTCGCCCGCCCCGACGCCGAACCCCCCGCCGGATACCGTGCGCTGGCCGATCCGCGTGTCGGGCGTGTGCTGCGCGCCTTGCGCGACGATCCCGGCCGTCCCTGGACGGTCGCGAGCATGGCGGGGGAGGCCGGGCTGTCACGGGCCGCGTTCGCCCGGGTGTTCACCGAACTGGTCGGGACGCCGCCCATGGCGTACGTGACCGAGTGGCGGATGACCCTGGCCGCCGACATGCTTCGCGAGAACGGCGCGAGCGTGGCGTCGGTCGCCCGCCGCGTCGGCTACTCCGACGGGTTCGCGTTCAGCAACGCCTTCAAGCGCGTCCGTGGCCGTTCACCCGGCGCCCTCCTGGCCGAGGCGCGCCGTTCCTGACCCCGTTCAGGACCTCCACGCTCCGGCGGCGGCCGCCTCCTCGGCGAAGTCACCGAAGGAACGCGGTGTCCGTCCCAGGGCGCGGTACACGCCGTCGGCGACGCGTTCGCCGGCCCCGCGGGCCAGCTCCTCCATCAGGTCGGCGACGGCCTCGACGGTCCCCTCGGGGTATCCCTGCCCGGCCAGCGCGGCGGCGTAGGTCTCCCGGCTGACCGGGACATAGCGGACCCGGTGGCCCGACACGCGGGAGACGGTGGCGGCGACGTCGCCGAAGGAGAGCGCCTCGGGGCCGGTCAGCTCATAGGTCTGACCGGCGTGCCCGTCACCGGTGAGCGCGGCGACGGCGACGTCGGCGATGTCGGCCACGTCGACGAACGCCTCACGGCCCTCACCGGCGGGCAGCGCGAGCTCACCGGACATGATCGGTTCGAGCAGGAAGTCCTCGCTGAAGTTCTGCGCGAACCAGGCCGCCCGCAGGATCGTCCACTCCGGGACCGCGTCGCGCACCGATTTCTCGAACGCCTCCTGCTCCGGGTGCGCCCGGCCGTCCTCCCCGCGCGCCGACAGCAGGACGATCCGCCGGACGCCCGCCTCGGCCGCGCGGTGGGCGAAGGCGGTGACGGCGGCCGGGTCGACGAACTCGGCCATCGGGACGAGGTAGACGGCCCGCACGCCGTCCAGCGCGGGACCCCAGGTCTCCGGAGCGCCGTAGTCGAACAGGGTGCCGGTCGTGCGGGAGGCGACGCGTACGGGAATCTCCAGGTCGCGCAGGCGGGCGACCACACGGCGGCCGGTCTTGCCGCGGCCGCCCAGGACGAGAATCGGTGCTTGGCTCATGACACCATCACACCGTCTTCGGTGAGACGATCACATGGTCGTACGGCTCACACGCATGTGAGTTCGTCTCACCGGAGACCTCAGCCGAGCTCGTAGTCGAGGTGGTAGGAGTGGACGCCGTCCCTGTTGACGATGCCTCCTGTGCCGCGGACGCCCGTCAGTTCGCCGGTGCCCGAATCGGGCAGGACGTCCCAGGTCAGGGCGGACTCTCCCGCGTGCGCCGTGGCGTTGTGGTGCAGGACGAAGGTGCCCTTGCGGCCGTGCAGGGTTCCGCTGAAGCGTTCGAAGCCCGCGTAGGCCGCCGAGTCCTCGACCCGGGCCACCGCCGTGATGATGTCGGTGGTGCTGGTGCCCACAAGGTCTCCGGAGAAGGTCTTGGTCACGTGGACGAGGGAGAGCGTCGCGCCCTCGGCCTCGTCGTAGGTCTCCGGCTCCCAGCTGTCCAGAGTGAATGTGCCGTCCGCGCGGGGCATGGGGATCTCCTTGCTCGTCCGAGGTACGGTCCCCATCGTGCCGCCCGTACCTGTCATCTTCTGTCAGCTATGACGCCGTGGGTCAGGACAGGCTCCACCGGTCCATGTTCCAGGTGATGGTCGACTGGGCCGGGTTCGGCACGACGTTGCCGATCTTCTCGTCCCACGCGCTCAGGCTCGCGTGCTGGAAGAGCGGAATGGTGGCCACGTCCTCCCACAACTGCTTCTCGATCTCTCCGATGATGGGGATCTGCGCGTTCAGGTCGACGGTCGCGTTCAGCTTCCTGATGAGCCGGTCGACCCTTCTGCTCGAATAACAGCCGTTGTTGTTGCCCTTGCTCTCCCCGTCGCACCTCACGGGCGTGGTGTAGGTGGAGGCCCAGCCGCTGACCAGGGCCGAAGCCGACCAGGCGAACAGCGCGACGTCGTAGCCGTTGGCGGGCATCACGGTGCCGAAGAAGTCGTCGGATCCCTTGTCGACGACCTTGAAGCCCGCCTTGTCACAGGCGTTGATGATCAGTTGCACCTCGACCGTGCGCCGCGGGTTCGGGGTCTGGTAGCCGATCTTGACCTCCACCCCGGTCTTGCCCGCCTCGGCCACCAGGGCCCTGGCGCCTTCGATGTCCTGCTTCCCGTAGACCCCCGCACCGCCCGAGGCGGCGATGACCGCCGCGGCGTTGGCCTGGAACGGCGCCACGTTGCGGATCTCCAGGGGTTTGGCGTTCGGGATCACCGGCTTGATCAGGCTGTCGACGATGAGTTGCCTGGGCACGCACTTGGCGAAGGCCTGGCGCAGTCTCTTGTCCTTGAAGGGGCTTGAGTCGACGTTGAAGTCCAGGTGTTCGTAGGTGTACTGGTCGGCGACGTTGACCTTGACGCCCTTGATCTGCCTCAGTTCCTTGAGCACGCCGGGTCCCGGCTGCGGCTCGATGATCTGGACCTCTCGGTCGTGCAGGGCCTCGGCCTGCTCGTCGAGGGTGATGAAGCGCTCGATGATGGTCGGGGTCGCCGCCGGGGCGCCCCACCACCTGTCGTTGGCGACGAGGGTCAGGGACTGTCCCGTGTCCATCTTGGAGAGCTTGTAGGGGCCGGAGGACGGGATCAGCTCGGCGGGGGGAAGCGAGACCTCGGAGACCCAGCCGTCGTTGAAGAACTTGATGGCCTTTTCGAGCTTCTTCGCGTCACGCGCCTTGACGGCCGCGATGAACTCGTCCTCGGACAGGCCGCCCTGCCTCTCCACGACGTGGGCGGGCAGCAGTTCGGTCGCGCCGGGCCCGCCCGCGATCCAGTCGGCGAAGGGCTTGTCGTAGACGAGGGAGAAACTCCTGCCGCCCTTCTCGCACGCGGGCAGCCTGGTGTCCTCGACGCCGGTCGTGCCGGAGGTGGAGAAGCCCTTGATCTTCCCGGACTTGAACCCCCACCACAGCAGTACGTCGTCGCAGTCGATCGGGGTGCCGTCGGACCAGACGGCCTTGTCGCTGATCGTGTACTCGACCGTCAGCGGGTCGTCCGAGGTCTTGACGTAGCGGCCGAAGTCCCTGTCGGGGGTGATCTCGCCGTTCTCCCCGTAGAACCAGAAGCCGGTCAGGACACGTTGCAGCGGTCCGGCGTTGCGTGTGGCGTTCTCGGCGGCGGTGTTGTTGTTGTAGGAGTGGAACTCCTGCTCATAGGCATAGGTGATGCTCCTGGCCCCCGAAGAGACCGGCTCCGAGGTGGCCGGTCCGGAGTCGCCGACTCCGCAGGCGCCCAGCACGAGCATCCCCCCGACCAGCGCTGACAGGAACCTGCCAGACCTCCGCGCATGGAACACGCTAGAACTCCTTAGTAGCCCGGCGCGCTCGCTCGCCGACCTCGGTCGAGCAAAGCTGAACACCATCCCATATTTCCGACAAGTGGGACGAGCCGGGTGTTGTACATCTGAGACAGGTCATCTCTCTTATGGCCTGATTCTTGCGGATATTGGCTCTTGGGCCACTCGTGGGTCCGACAAACCACCCTCCATGATGGGCCACATGACAACCACCCCTCTTCGCACGCGCACGCGTGGGGTGCATCGCGCCTGGATCGTGGCGGGAGTCGCGTTCGTAGCGATCCTCGGCGCCGCCGGGTTCCGAGCGACCCCCGGCGTGCTGATCACCCCCCTGCAGGAGGAGTTCGGCTGGTCACGCGGCACGATCTCGCTGGCCGTCTCGGTCAACCTCATGCTGTACGGCCTCACCGCTCCCTTCGCCGCCGCCCTCATGGACCGCTTCGGCATGCGCAGGGTCGTGTCGTGCGCGCTGCTGCTCGTCGCGGCGGGCAGCGGCCTGACCATCCTGATGAACGCCCCCTGGCAGCTCGTCCTGTGCTGGGGCGTGCTGGTCGGGCTGGGCACCGGCTCGATGGCCCTGGTCTTCGCCGCCACGCTCACCGACCGCTGGTTCGTCCGTCACCGGGGTCTCGTCACCGGCGTCCTCACCGCGGGCGGCGCGACCGGGCAGCTCGTCTTCCTGCCCGTCCTGGCCTCCCTGGCCCAGACCTCGGGATGGCGTACGGCCTCGGCCACGGTGGCCGGGGCGGCCCTGGTCGTCGTCCCCCTCGTGTGGTTCCTGTTGCGCGACCACCCGGCGGAGGCGGGCACGACCGCCCTGGGCGCCGACCCCCGGGACCCTGCTCCGGTGCCCGGTCCCACGACCAGGGGCGGGGCCGCGGCACGGGCCCTGGCCGTACTGGGACGAGCGGCCCGCACCCGGTCCTTCTGGCTGCTCGCCGGAGGGTTCGCGATCTGCGGGATGAGCACGAACGGCCTGGTCGGCACGCACTTCATCCCCGCGGCCCACGACCACGGCATGTCGGAACCGGTCGCGGCCGGACTGCTCGCGGTCATCGGGATCTTCGACGTCGTCGGGACGATCGCCTCGGGCTGGCTGAGTGACCGGGTGGACTCCAGAGTCCTGCTCGGCGTCTACTACGCGCTGCGCGGACTGTCACTGATGGTGCTGCCCAGCCTGTTCTCGGCGACGGCCGAGCCCAGCATGCTCGTCTTCATCATCTTCTACGGCCTCGACTGGGTCGCGACCGTGCCGCCCACGGTCGCGCTGTGCCGCCAGGTCTACGGGGCCGACGCCCCGGTGGTCTTCGGCTGGGTCTTCGCCTCCCACCAGGTGGGCGCGGCCATCGCCGCGGTGGGCGCGGGACTCACTCGCGACCTGTTCGGCGCCTACGACCTCGCCTGGTACGTCGCGGGTGCCCTGTGCCTGGTCGCCGCCCTCATGTCGGTCTCCGTCGTGGCCGCCAGGGCCTCCGAGAGGAACACCGTCTCCGTCTAGGGAGCGGAGAGGGCATGCTTGGAGGGTGAGTGAGACGGAAGTGAGCGGTCAGAGGGTGCTCCCGCTGGTGGTGCGGATCGAGCGGGCTGACCCGCCACGGCGCACCGACGCCCTTGAGGCGGCGGCGCTCGCCGTGCTCACGCTGCTCGACGACCCCCGCGCGGCGGACGGCGGCGAGTGGGCCGAACAGGTCAAGGCGTGGGAGACCCTCGGGATCAGGAAGGTCGTACGGCGCGCCCGCGGCGCCGAGTGGCGCCGGGTGCTCGACCTGCCCGGCATCACCGTCACCTCGGGCACCGCGGAGGTCCGGGTCCACCCTCCGGTCCCGCTCGACGACTGGCCCAGAGACCTGTCCAGGCTCCAGGTCTCCGGCACCGACCTGACCGACCCCGAGGAGCCGGGCCCCGCGCCGGACGGGGACGCGCTGCTCTGGGTCAATCCCACCCTGGAGATGTCGGCGGGCAAGACCATGGCCCAGGTGGGACACGCCGCCCAGCTCGCCTGGTGGGGGAGCGACGAGGCGGCCAGACGGTCCTGGCGTGAGCGGGGCCTGACCTGTGCGGTGCGCACCGCCGAGACCGGGCGGTGGGCCGGGCTGACCGGTTCCGGCCTGCCCACGGTCAGGGACGCCGGGTTCACCGAGATCGCGCCCGGCTCGTGCACGGTCGTCGCGGACGCGCCGTGGCTACGCGGGGAAGGCTTCCGCCCGGCCGCCTCCGGCCCTCTCAGGTCAGCCTGACGACGTCGGCGAGCACACCCCCCTCGGGGGTCAGCCGCCAAGCCGCCGGGCTGTCGTAGACCACCAGCAGGTGCTCGTCGTCGAGCATGGTCATCCCCTCCGCGTGGTCGTCGCCGTCGCCGTAGGGCAGGTCCATCACCAGCCGGGGATCGTGCTCGACGGACGGCGTCTCCCCCGGGGTCCAGCGCAGCAGCCGTACCGGACCGTCGAGATCCATGGTCGGCCCCGCCAGGATCATCAGGTCCCCCTGGTGCGGGCACAGGTCCCGGATGCCGAGACCGCCGAGGTTCAGGAAGTGCATCCGGTACGGCTCGCCGTCGATCAGAGCCGGCAGCAGCCGTTCGGGGCGGCGCGGGTCGCTCTCGGGACGGATCTCGAGCAGTACGGCCCAGCCGCGCAGCACGGGCCCGCGCAGGCCGACGAAGACGCGCTCGCCGAGCACCGCGATGCCCTCGATGTCCAGGCCGTTGTCCTTGCCCGGGATCTTCAGGAAGGGAGCGAGGTAGGGGTCGTCGGCCATCAGGTCGGCCAGGTTCCTGCCGCGTCCCGACAGGATCGCCGCGGTGCGGGCGCCGTCCGCGCGGACCGGCCGCGAACCGACGAGCGGCAACCGCATGAGGACGTAGCGGTTCTCCTCGCGTACGAGGCTGCCGAGCCTGCGCAGGGACTTGCCGACGGGGTGGTCCCGCTTGACACGCTTCCGCTTGAGGCTGTGCGAGCCGATCGCCCACAACCAGCCGTCGGCCCTGGCCAGTCCCTCGATGTCGGCCTCGTCGTCGGGACCCGCGGGCAGGTCGACGAAGTCGGCCAGGGCGTAGGTGCGCTGGTCGTCGTAGCGGCCCTCACGGAGGGTCAGGTACTCCAGGGTCGCGGTCTCGTCACCCGCGAGCCAGAGGCCCGTGCCGTCGGAGCGGACGGCGGACAGGTTCGTGTGGGTCCTCGCGTCACGGGAGGTGACATGGAAACGGAGTTCTACCCGGCGTTCTGCAAGCACGGTGGCATCATGGCAGGAAGGTGCAAGAAGGGGCATATCGGACTGAAGAGCGGGAGGGTACTCGTTCCCTAAGTGTGATGGGGATCGTGCACGAGAAAACCGGATTTGTCGTACGCTCCCGATCGTGCTCGATGGGGTGGGTGGGACTGAGGTGACCCGGGAAACGGGTGCCGTGCCGACGCGTGCGACCGACGGGACGGACCCGTCAGAGCCGCGGAGGACGTCCGTCCCCGGCCCGCCGAGGCCGCCGAAGCGCTCCCGCATCGGCGACCTGTCGATGCGCGTCGTCTACCGGATGCTGGCCGTGGCCGTGGTGGTGGTCGTCACCGTCGTGGCCGTCGTGGCCGCCCTGGTCCTCTCCGGCACCTCCGAACGACCGGGCGAGGAGCGGTCGGGGCAGGTCGCCGCGCCACCTGCCGCGACGCCCTCGCCCGGTTCCAGCTCCCCGCAGGCCTCGCCGGTCGCCTCCCCGGCGGTCCTGGCCGGTGAGGGGACCGTCGCCTCGGCCTCTCCCTCGGCCTCTCCTTCCGCCTCTTCTTCGGCCGCGGAGACCTCGACGGCGTCGCCCTCTCCCTTGTCCTCGTCCTCGCCGATGTCCTCGCCGACCGCGTTGGAGGAGGTCGCGCGTGACCGGAGCGCGGTCGTGGCGGCCCTCGCCGATCACCGCGTCCCCGACCTGCCGCGCAACAAGAAGCTCGCCCGGCTGCCCGGCAAGGCCCACAAGGGCAAGCGTCTGCTGAAGGACCGCAGGGCGGGCGTCTGGCTCGCCAGGCTGGGCAAGCCGTGGAAGATCTTCGGGGCCGCGCCGTTCTCGACCAAGCAGGTCCTGCCGAAGGTCAAGGGGGCGCCCGTCAGGGCGATGCTCGTCAGCTGCCCGGTGCCCATCCAGGCGCAGCGCCACGCCAAGGACACCGCGCTGCTGGCCGCCCGATGGACGCTCAACCACCACCCCAAGGGCTCCAGGATCTCCTGGTTCGCCTCGCAGCCGATCAAGAAGGGGTGGTTGCTCGCCTACAAGGTGAAGTACAAGGTCAAGGGCAAGGCCCGCTTCTCGGTGGCCGCCGTCGCCGTGACGCGGGGTTCCGGCCCACGGCCCGCCATGGTCTTCGTGACCGTCCCCGACACCCAGCGCGCCTACTGGCGCGACATCAACACCGCGGTCTCCTCCATCAGGCCGAAGTAACGGACGTCCCGCGGGACGCTAGGCTCGGTCGGCGTGACCCGGATCGTTCTCGCCTCCGCCTCTCCCGCCCGCCTCGCCCTGCTCCGCAGCGCCGGGCTCGACCCCAAGGTGATCGTCAGCGGGGTGGACGAGGAGGCCGTGACCGCGGACAGCCCGGCCGAACTCTGTCTGGCCCTGGCCGTGGCCAAGGCGTCGGTCGTCGCGCGTGACCTCACCTCCGGCCTCGTCGTCGGCTGCGACTCGGTGCTCGAACTGGACGGTCAGGCGTACGGCAAGCCGGCCTCGCCGCAGGAGGCCGTCGCCCGCTGGAAGTCCATGCGCGGCCGTCAGGGGCGGCTGCTCACCGGCCACTGCGTGATCGACGCCTCCGACGGCCGGCAGGTCGCGGAGGTGGGGGCGACCGTCGTGCGCTTCGGGAACCCCGGCGACGAGGAGATCGCCGCCTACGTGGCCACCGGCGAACCTCTGCGGGTGGCGGGCGCCTTCACGCTGGACGGTCCGGGAGGCTGGTTCGTCGAGGGCATCGACGGCGACCACGGCAACGTCCTGGGCATCTCCCTGCCCCTCCTGCGCCGCCTTCTCGGCGAACTCGGCGTCTCCGTTCCCACCCTCTGGCAGTCCTGATCCCTCTCTGAGCCGGAAGCGTCGCGCGGTGATCCGCCGATGCCGCTAATCTTCCGGCATGGGTCATTTCCGCTCCTTCGTGGACGGTGCCGGGTTCTTCTTCCAGGGACTGCGCTGGGTCGCGAGGAACCCCCGCTGGTGGCTGTTCGGGCTGATCCCCGCCCTGATCGTCTTCATCCTCTACGCGGTGGGGCTCTACTGGCTCGGCACCCACGCCACCGACATCGCCGAATGGGCGACGCCGTTCGCCTCGGGATGGGCGCACGCGGCGCAGACGGCCCTGCGGACCCTGGTCGGCCTGGCGATCTTCGGCGCCGGGCTGGTCCTGTTCGTGGTGACCTTCACCGCGGTGACGCTGATCGTCGGTGAACCCTTCTACGAGAAGCTCTCCGAGCGGGTCGAGCTGTCCTACGGCGACCTGCCCGCCGGGCCCGACCTTCCGCTGTGGAAGACGATCCCCAGGTCGATCAGGGACAGCCTCATCACCCTGTGGTACGTGCTGCTGTTCACCGTTCCGCTGTTCTTCCTCGGTTTCGTCCCGGTGGTCGGGCAGACGGTCGTGCCGGTGCTCGGCGCCCTGGTCTCGGGCTTCTTCCTGACCGTGGAACTGACCGCGCTGGCCATGGAGCGCAGGGGCATGGCGCGTAAGGAGCGCTTCGCGGTCCTGCGCCGGAACAAGATGCGCGCCCTCGGGTTCGGCGTGCTGATCTTCCTGATCTTCCTCATCCCGCTGGCCTCCGTCGTGGCGATGCCCGCGGCGGTGGCGGGCGCGGCGGTCATGGTCAGATCACGACTGGGCGTGTCGGGGCCCGCCACGGGCGCTCCGGAGATCCACGAGAGGGCCTGAACCCGGGGTCTGAGCCCGCTCGGCCGGAGGCCGTGGCGGCGCAACCCTGGCTTTCTGCTCAAACGGGATAACGGGGCCTGTGGACAACCGGCGGCCACCCTCTCGTTGTCCACAGAACCGCGTTCGGTCGCCTGGCGGGGCGGGAAGCGAACGATGCTTTCCGCCATGACAACCGACGTTCCCGCTCCGCCCACCCCCTCCTCCCCGACGCCCGGCCTCCTGCTCGCCTCCACGCAGGACGTCCTCGGCGCGGTGCCCTACCTCGTGGGCTTCCACCCCTCGGACAGCCTGGTCGTCATCGGGCTGAAGGGCAGGCCTCCCCGCTGCAGGCTGCATCTCACCGTCCGCTGGGACCTGCCCCTCGCCCCTCCCGGTCCCGGCAGGCTCCTGCCGCTGCTGGCGGAGGAGGGCATCACCCAGGTCATCGTCGTCGGGTACGGCCCCGGCACGCTGGTGACCCCGGCCGTGGACCTGGCCGTCGGGCTGTTTCGCCGGTCGGGCGTCACGGTGGTCGACGCGCTGCGGGCCGAGGACGGCCGCTACTGGTCCTACACGTGCTCCCGCGCCGGCTGCTGTCCCGCCGACGGCACGCCGTACGACCGCGAGACGGGTGTCGTGGCGACCAAGGCGATCGTGCACGGCCTGGTCGCGCTGCCCGACAGGCAGACCCTGGAGCGTTCCCTCGACCCCGTGGACGGTGCGGCGCGCCTGGCCGTACGCCGCGCGACCGCGCGCGTCACGCGGGAGCTGAGGGCCGCGCTCACCGGGAGCGACGACCCCGGAGGGCTCGCCGCGGAGTTCGTCGCCGACGGGGTGGCGCGGGTGCGTTCGGCGATCGCCCTGCACGCCTCCGGCGGGCGGCTGTCCGACGAGGAGGCGGTCAGGCTGGGCTTCGCCCTCGCGGTGGTCCGGATCCGCGACGAGGCGTGGGCGCTGATCACCGACCACGCCGCGGCCGTCCCGCCGGGCGCCCCGATGAGCGTCCCCGACGCCTGTGCCGGGCTGTGGCGTGACCTCACCCGCAGGCTGGAGCCGAGGTTCGTGCCTCCGGTCGCGTCCCTGCTGGGCGCCGCGGCCTGGTGCCGGGGCGACTCCGCTCTGGCGGGCATCGCACTCTCCCGCGCGTGTGAGATCGACCCGGGTTACTCGATGGCCAATCTGCTCATGTGCGCGTTACGGCACATGCTTCCACCACGGGTGCTCAGAGAGAGGATGCCCGGCCCGCAGGAACTCGACAGAGAGATGGGGGCTCCCCGCATGGCCTGGCTGCTGCCGATGATCGCGTTACTGGAGGAGCCTGAGGTCTCCGCGGAGTGACCCGCTCAACCCTCGGCGCGCTTGCGCCGCTCGTTGTAGGCCCGCATCCGGGCGGGATAGCCGGTCAGTTGCACGTCGTAGACCGGGAGGGCGAGGTCGCGGGCCACCTTCTTGATCACCGCGGGCGAGCCGACCCGGCGGCGTGTCCACTCGCCGTCGTCCGCGATCGCCATCGCGGTGGTGTCGGTCGCGAATGTCTCGGGCTCGACATAGAACTCGACACCCTGGCGTGACTTCGCGAAGGCGATGAGCGCCTCGACGTCGGAGTCGGTTGCCTCTCGGTCGAACTTGGCGATCTTCGGCCCACGCAGACGCCTTAAACCATAGCGATCACGCCATCTCATGCCTCCTTGTATACATCCCCTGGTCCTTTCATGGTGAAAGCCCAGGGTGGACTCTAAGGGACATCCAAGGGTTCACCCGGATGGACCAGCCAAAAGTTGTCACTGAATATTGGATCGACGGCTGAAACGAAAGGTATGTCGGTTCTATGACAGGCACAGTGACACCGGCGGCGGGCCCATGGCACGGCGGCGCACCCCTTTCCAGCCCCGGATTCGAGCACGCCGGGCTCCGGGTGAGCAACCGGGACCGGGAACAGGTGGTCGAGCACCTCAAGGCCGCCTACGCCGAGGGACGTCTTGACAAGATCGAGTTCGACGACAGGCTGGGGCGGGCGATGACGGCCCGCGTCCACGCCGACCTCATGCCGATCATGCACGAGCTGTACGGCTCACGCCCGCCCATGCCCGCGCCGTATCCGTTCACGCAGGCGGCGCCGGTCCACCACCGGGCAGGGGAACTCACGGGAGGAGACCGGCTGGGGGCGGCGGCCGCGCACCTGCTCCCGTTGACCGGCCTGCTCGCGATCGGCCCGTTGATCATGATGCTGACCGCGGGCAAGACCTCGCCCTATGTCCGCAGGCACGCGGTCGAGGCGCTCAACTTCCAGCTCACCCTGCTCGGCGTGACCGTGCTGCTGGCCATCACGGTCGTGGGCACGGTCCTGCTGCCGGTGGTCTGGCTCGGGGGCATGGTGCTCTCGGTGATCGGAGGCATGGCGGCGCTGGGTGAGGGCGGTTTCCACTATCCGTTCACGATGCGGCCGGTGAGGTAGACGGCCGGGCTCACCTGGCCAGCACCTCGTATCTGACGCGCATGACTCCGGCGTTGACGCTGCCGATCGCGGAGAAGGCGGCCCTTGACAGGTCGAGGCAGCGCCCGCCGATGTAGGGACCCCGGTCGTTGATCCTGACCGTGACCGACTCGCCGTTGGCGGGGTTGGTGACCCGGACCCTGCTGCCCATGGGGAGGGTTTTGTGCGCGGCGGTCATCGCGTTCGGGTTGAACCGCTCACCGCTGGCGGTCATCTGTCCCTCCGCGTAGTAGGACGCGCCACAGGACCCGCTTGAGATCACACGAGTCCTGGGTTTCGCGGCCTTCTTGGTTCTTCTCGGGGCGCTGTCGGTCACCCGGGCGGCGGTGGGGGAGGGGGAAGGTGACGTGCTCGTCCCCTCGGCGGGGGAGCCGGGGGAGGGCGAGCCCTGAGGGGCGGTCGCTGTGTCGGAGGGGGGTACGGCGGGGCCCGAGGGGGACGCGTCAGGGGCGGCCGGGGAGGCACCGGGGGCGCCGGGGGAGGGGGCGGTGCCGGCGGGGGCGGTTCCAGGGGGTCGGGGGGTGTCCTGGGGCTGAGGGGCGCTCTGCCGGACACCGGTGAGGGCGACGGTCGTCGCCAGGCGGGCGTCGTCTCCGCTGGAGACCGCCCATGCGGTCGCGGAGATCACGGCGACCACGGTGACGCCCGCCGCCAGGGCGGCGATCCGCCGTCTGTTGTGAGGAGGGCTCTTCGGGGGAGTGGGGGAGGGGGTGTGTGAGTGCAGGCCCAAGGGAAACCACGGTCCAAGGTAGGGAGCAGGGCAGGGGACCGTACGGGGGCGGAGGGGGCGGGGGAGCGCACCGGCCGGTCCCGTCGGCGGGGTGCAGGGGGTGCTTCCCGCCGTGACGTGGGCCGACCATATGCGACAAAGAGGAAGTAAAGCCACGTTAATGGGACATAAAGTGATTTATGTCACTTTCTATGCTAAATGATAATGAAAGTGCTGATGATCGCCGTTTCTGGGCGTGCGGGGGTGGAATCGGGGCGGAATCGTGATCCACGACGGTCTCCGGGCCCGGTGATCTATCGAATGACCTTCCCAGGCTGGGAAAAGATAAATGATCACCGCGTCGTCCCTGGTGGGAGCCCATGTCAGGCGGTACGAGAAGTGGGGGCAGGGAAACCACAGGAAACGCGGTCGTTCCATCGGCCTCTTGCGCAACAAAGGTTTTCCGGTGTCCCGGAAATCCCACCACGCCTGAATGAGCGGCCCGGATCCGGTGCCCCGGGAAATCCCGTCACGTCCCAACGGGGCCCGGATCCGATGACTCACGGGCCGGAAACGGCACACGGCGACGACCGTGAACGCAACGACGGAAAGCCGCCGAAGACCGGAACGCGCCGGGACGTCGTCTCAGAACATGAGGGTGCGCACGGTCTCCACCGTGTCGGCCTGGGCGGCGCCCTTGTCCGGGCGGTAACGCAGGACCCGGGCGAAGCGCAGCGCCATCCCCCCGGGATAGCGGCTGGACCGCTGGACGCCGTCGAAGGCGATCTCGACGACCAGTTCGGGACGGACCGGAACCACCCAGCCGTCCGCCGGGCCGTCGGCGAGTGAGAGGAGGCGCTCGGTCTGCCAGGCGAGCAGCTCGTCGGTCAGCCCCTTGAAGGTCTTGCCGAGCATGACGAACCCGCCCGTCACGGGGTCACGGGCCCCCAGGTGCAGGTTGGACAGCCGCCCCTCACGCCGGCCGTGCCCCCACTCGGCGGCCAGGACGACCAGGTCGAGGGTGTGCCGGGGCTTCACCTTGACCCAGCCCGCCCCACGTCTGCCCGCCGCGTACGGCGCCAGCAGAGACTTGACCACCACCCCCTCGTGGCCTCCCCTGACCACGTCCCGGTAGAACTCCTCGGCGCCTTCGGCGTCCTCGGTGACCAGCCGGGGGGTCACCAGCTCCGGGGGGAGGGCCCCGGCCAGGGCCGCGTGCCTGATCTGGCCGGGCTGGTCGAGCAGGTCGGCGCCGTCGACCCGCAGCGCGTCGAAGAAGAACACGCTCAGCGGGGTCCTGCCGCGCACCGCGGCGACGTCGGTGCGGCTGGAGACGCGGCCCGAGGTGATCTGGAAGGGCTCGGGACGGCCGTCGGGGCGCAGCGCGATGACCTCGCCGTCCAGCACCAGGTCCTGGGAGGGCAGAGCGCCGACCGCCTCGGCCACCTCGGGAACCTGGGCGGTGATGTCGTCGAGCGTCCGGGTGAAGACGGACACCGTGTCGCCGGAACGGTGGGCCTGGATCCGTACGCCGTCCAGCTTCCACTCGACGGCGGCGGGGGTGCCGACCCTGCCGAGGGCGGCGGCCACGGAGGTGGCGCTCTGCGCCAGCATCGGTGCGACCGGGCGGCCGACCTCCAGGCGGAAGGCGCGCAGCGCCTCGACCCCACCGCCGAGGGCGGCGGCCCCGACGGCGGGCAGCCAGCCGCGCAGCGTCAGCGCCCGCCTGACCTCCGTGGCCGGGACCTCGGCCGCCTTGGCGATCGCCTCGACCATCACCCCGTCGAGCGCGCCCTGCCGCAGCTCACCGCGGAGCAGCCGGGACAGGAACGCCTGCTCCTGGCGGGTGGCGGCGCCGAACAGCTCGGTGACCAGGGCCCTGCGCGCGGACTGGGAGCCGGGGCCCGCCTGGGCCTTGATGCGGTCGAGGAGGCCGTCCACCTGCCGCAGGGTCGCGGTCGCCGCCAGGCGCGGGTCGGGCGGATCCTGCAGGCTCGCCCAGCCGACGCCGACGTTGCGCTGGGGCAGCTCTCCCGAGAGGTAGGCGATGGCGATCTCCGCCTCGCCGGGACCGGTCCTGCCGAGAAACTCCGCCAGATGACGGATCTTCGCGAGCCTGGCGGGGTCGGCGGACACCGCCGCGGAGGTGCGGACAAGGTCGATCAGCAGCACGGGTTCAGCCTATGAGCCACCGGTGACATTTCACCGACGCGGGTCCGGCCTTTTCGGCGCGCCGAGGCCTCCCCGCACGCGACCGGAGCCCGGGCCGGCATGGGAACGGGCCGCCCCGGAAGGGGACGGCCCGTTCACGGGTTCGTGTGGGGTCAGCTGACGCCGAGCAGGTCCACGACGAAGATGAGCGTCTCGCCCGGCTTGATGCGGGCGCCCGCGCCGCGGTTGCCGTAGCCGAGGTGCGGCGGGATGGTGAGACGGCGGCGGCCGCCGACCTTCATGCCCGCGACGCCCTGGTCCCAGCCGGCGATGACCCGGCCGCCACCGAGCGGGAACTGGAAGGCTTCGCCACGGTTCCAGGAGGCGTCGAACTCCTCGCCGGTGGAGAAGGCGACGCCGACATAGTGCACGCTGACCTGGTGGCCCGACTTGGCCTCAGGACCGTCTCCTTCGATGAGATCGACGATCTGCAGTTCCGCGGGCGGCGCGCCCTCCGGGAAGTCGATCTCAGGCTTCTCCAGTGCCACGTTGGTCTCCTTGGTTGGGTGCGCGTCGGTTGATGCACGCCGGCCGCTTTCCGGTCGGCCGAACGACTCTACGGGGTCCGGCCGACATATGAGATGCGGGGGGACGGACACCTCGCGATCATCGCCGTGACCTCGGCGGGAGGTGCCGCGACGGCCAACGGTGTGCCGTGCGCGCCGCGATCGGCGTGGGGGCGGGCGCTCCGGGCCGTCCGTTCAGGCGGCTGACGCATAATGCCGGATAATGCCGAGCAGGCCGGGAGACCGGCGCGGACCCGCGCGACCTCGCGCGCCCGACTCGCCACCCGAGGGCATTACGCCGTGGTGTCGACAAGCGGGGGAAAACAGATGAGAAGACCCACCCTGGAGGCGGTCGCCGCCCGTGCCGGGGTGTCCCGTTCGACCGTCTCCCGCGTGGTCAACGGCCAGCCGACCGTCACCCCCGACATCCGCGACGTGGTGATGCGGGCGGTCGACGAACTGGGTTACGTCCCCAACGGCGCGGCCAGGAACCTCGTGACCCAGCGGACCAACTCCGTCGCGCTGGTCGTCTCCGAGCACCCGGACCGGGCCTTCTCCGACGACCCGATGTTCTCCACCGTCATCCGGGCGGCGAGCCTGGAACTGGAGACCGCGGGCAAGCAGGTCGTGCTGCTGCCCGCCGGATCGCCGGAGAGCCACGCGAGGGTGGAGAAGTACGTGGCGGGCGGCCACGTCGACGGGGTCATGCTCGTGTCCGGCCGGGGAGCGGACCCGCTGCCCGGCGCGCTCACCCGGCTGCGCGTCCCGGTCGTCTCGTACGGCAGGCCCGCCGCGCCGGTCGCCGTGCCGTACGTGGACGGTGACAACGTGGGCGGCGCGAAACAGGCGGTCGGGCACCTGCTGGAACGGGGCAGACGGCGGATCGCGACCATCGCCGGGCCGCTGGACATGACCGCGGGGCAGGACCGGCTCACCGGCTACCGCGAGACGCTGCGTGACTCCGACCGTCGTTCGATCATCGCGGTCGGCGACTTCACCAGGGAGTCGGGCGCGGTCGCCATGCGCCAGCTGTTGGCCGACGACCCGCTCCTGGACGCGGTGTTCGCCGCCAACGACCTGATGGCCATCGGCGCGATGCGGGCCCTGCGCGAGGCGGGCAGAGGTGTTCCCGACGACGTCGCGGTGGTCGGCTACGACGACGTGGAGGCGGCGCGTTACACCGACCCACCGCTGACGAGTGTCCACAGCCCGCACGCCGAGCAGGCGGCCGCCATGGTCCGGCTGCTGCTCGGCCTGATCCAGGGGGACCCGGCCGAGCCGCTGGTCATGCCGACAAGGCTCGTCGTGAGGTCGTCCTCGTAACGGGCTCAGGTCCGCTGCCGGGAGGAGGGGCCCTCCTGGCGGGGCAGGCCGGGCTCGTACGGCCCGGCCGACGGAGCGGGCTCGACGACCACCGTGTCCGCAGGCCGCGGGCCGCCGTCGAGGACGGCGCGGGCGTGGTCGAGGTGGGAGGCGGCGACCAGCACGTCGTAGCGGCCCGCCACGATCGCGCTGCGTGAGGCGAAGTCCCTCCTGCCGCCGGTGAAGAAGTGGTTGACGAAGCCGAAGGCCGCCCCCGTCACCGTGCCCCAGAGCGCCGCCCAGAGCACCAGGACCACGAACGACATCGTCGTCGAGGTGAAGACACCGAGGAACATCCCCACGACGGCGCCGAAGACCGCGCCGCCGCCGGCCCCGGTGAGGGCGGCCTTGCCGTTCGTCATCCTGCCGGTGACGGTCTCCTCAAGACGGAGGTCGCTGCCGAAGATCGTCACGTACTCGACGGGGAACCCGGCGTCGGAGAGCCCGTCCACGGCTCGCTGGGCCGCTGGATAGTTGTCGTAGCCGACGAGAACCCTGCGGTCGACGACGACGGGGGTGTCCGGGGTGGTCGATAACCGTGCCATGTCCGTTCGCCTTCCCTTGTGTGGTCGGGGATTCGGGCCGTCGGCTACCCCGTGAGGAGGGGGACATGCGTTCGACCTGGTCATGGCTTGTCAGCCCCTGGTAGTCTGCGAGAAAGCTTCCAAGTGAAAACTTTTCCCACGAAAGTGGACATCGAGGGACAAATCCCCTGATCCACTGTTAAGGTTCTTACGAGTGGCGCAGACGGCGGGTGGGCAGGGATCGTCGGCGCCAGGTCCGCGAAGGAACCCGAAATGATCGCATTCATCATGATGATCGAAGCAGTGCTGGCCCTGGCGGGGCTGATGGCGCTGTGCAGGCTCACCCGTTATCCGGCCAGGCGGATGCAGCTGGAGGACCGGGCGGAGCGCGTGTTGCAGCCGCGTTACCGCAGGTGACGTTCTTTCGCGCCGGGGCGAGGGCGCTCCGGCGCGAAAGCGGCTCGTGGCGGCCGGGTCACCAGCTCTGGTGCAGGGGCATGCCCTCGGTGTAGCCCGACGAACTCTGGACCCCGATCACCGCGCGCTCGTGGAACTCCTCCAAGGTCGAGGCGCCCGCGTAGGTGCACGAAGACCGCAACCCCGCCACGATGGCGTCGATCTGGTCCTCGACGCTGGGTCTGGCCGGATCGAGATACATCCGCGAAGTGGAGATCCCCTCCTCGAAGAGCGCCTTGCGGGCCCGCTCGAACGGGGAGTCCTCCGCGGTTCGCAGTTTCACGGCGCGGGCGGAGGCCATGCCGAAGTTCTCCTTGTACCTGCGTCCCTCGGCGTCGGTCCTCGCGTCGCCGGGAGACTCGTAGGTGCCGGCGAACCAGGAGCCGATCATCACGTTCGCCGCCCCCGCGGCCAGGGCCAGGGCGACGTCCCTGGGATGCCGGACACCGCCGTCGGCCCAGACGTGCCGGCCGAGACGGCGGGCCTCGGCGGCGCATTCGAGCACGGCGGAGAACTGCGGGCGCCCGACCCCGGTCATCATCCGGGTCGTGCACATGGCCCCCGGCCCGACCCCGACCTTGAGGATGTCCGCCCCGGCCTCGACCAGGTCGCGCACCCCCTCCGCGGTGACGACGTTGCCCGCTGCGACCGGCACGCCGGGACCGAGCGAGCGGACCGCCCGCAGGGCGCCGATCATCTTCTCCTGGTGCCCGTGGGCGGTGTCCACGACCAGGCAGTCGATCCCGGCTTCGAGCAGCTCCTTGGCCTTGGCCGCGACGTCCCCGTTGACGCCGACCGCCGCGGCGACGCGCAGCCTGCCCGCGGCGTCGGTCGCCGGCCGGTACAGCGTGGCCCGCAGCGAGCCGGTCCTGGTCAGGATGCCGACCAGGCGGCCCTCCTCGTCCACGATCGGGGCGAGTCTGTGCCGTCCGTCGTGGAGACGGTCGAAGGCCTCGCGCGGGTCGAGACCGGCGGGCAGGGTGAGCAGGTGATCCGACATCACCTGGGACAGCTGGGTGTACATGTCCACGCCCGCGCAGTCTCCCTCGGTGACCACGCCGACGGGGCGGTTGTCCCAGTTGACGATGATGATCGCGCCGTGCGCCCGCTTGGGCAGCAGGCTCAGGGCCTTGCCGACGGTGTCGTGCGGGGTGAGGGTGAGCGGGGTGTCGTGCACCAGATCGCGCTTCTTGACCCAGTCGACCACGTCGGCGACGACCTCGCTGGGGATGTCCTGGGGGATCACCGCGATCCCGCCGCGCCGGGCGACGGTCTCGGCCATCCTGCGTCCCGCGACGGCCGTCATGTTGGCCACCACGACCGGAATCGTCGTTCCCGTGCCGTCGTGGGTCGAGAGGTCGACGGCCAGCCGGGAGCCGACGGAGGAGCGTGACGGCACCATGAACACATCGCTGTAGGTCAGCTCATGAGCAGGCACCATCTCGTTGAGAAATTTCACGTTCTTCCATCCTGTTCCGGTGAATGATCCGGTAAATACTCCGATGAATGGTTACGAATAGGCCTTCCCGCTTTTGAAGATCTCAAAGAGGAGCCGGCACTCTGGGAGGGCACTAAGATCCGGTTTGAGCGGAGTTCACTGGATGGCCGTAAGGAGGCGCTGTGATCGTTGTCGATCGGTCCGAAATGCTTGTCGTCGGCCATGCCGTACGGACCTCCAACGCGGAGGAACTGGAGCAGGGGCGGGGACGGCTTGGCGCGTTGTGGGCGCGGGCGAGTGTTCCCGGGGCCTTCGCGCACGTGCCGGGACGGATCGACGAGAACCTCTACGCCGTGCTGACCGACTACGAGAGCGACCATCACGGCGCCTACACGCAGGTCGTCGGGGTGGCCGTGCGCAGCGCCGCCGCGCTGCCCGAGGGCATGGTCGCGGTACGGGTGCCCGGCGTCCAGGCGCTGAAGGTCGAGGCGCGCGGCCCCATGCCGGGGGCGCTCCTTGAGGCCTGGCAGCAGGTGTGGAAGCACACCGAGTCCGGCGGCTCGCCCGCCCGCGCCTTCACCACCGACCTGGAGATCCACCACGCCGAGGGCGCCGACCTCTACGTCGCGGTCTTCCCCTCGATACGCCCCGCGGGTTAGGCGAGCACCCCGGCCTCGCGAAGCCTGGCCTGCTCGGCCGGGGGCAGGCCCCAGGACGACAGGTCGGTGAGCCGGGTCGCGGGCGAGAGATCCTGCTCGGGGACACCGAGCAGGCGTGGCGCGGGAGCGGGCTGGAGGACGCCCCCGGCCTCGACGAAGGTGCCGCGGGCCCTGTTGTGCGGATGCCGGGCCGCCTCGGCCGTGTCGAGCACCGGGAACACACACGCGTCGGAGCCCTCGAACACCTCCTGCCACTGCGCGCGCGTCCTGGACAGGAACGCCTCGGTCAGCCTGCGCCGCAGCTCGGGCCAGTTCGCCCGGTCGTTCCGGTCGGGCAGGCCGGTCAGGCCCATCAGGGAGACAAGCTCCGCCCAGAACCGCGGTTCGAGCGCGCCGACCGCGACGAACCCGCCGTCGGCGGTCTCGTAGGTGTCGTACATGGGGGCTCCGGTGTCGAGCAGATTGGTGCCGCGCGGACCCCACGAGCCGTCCTGGACCCGGTCGTAGAACATCGCGAACAGCGCCGCGGCCCCGTCGACCATGGCGGCGTCGACCACCCGTCCCCGTCCTGTGCGCTCGCGTTCGAGCAGCGCGAGCAGTACGCCGTAGGCGAGCATGAGGCCTCCGCCCGCGAAGTCGCCGAGCAGGTTGACCGGCGGCAGGGGGCGTTCCCCCTCGCGGCCGAGCGCCGAGAGCACGCCGGAGGCCGCGAGATAGTCGATGTCGTGCCCGGCGGTCCGCGCCAGCGGCCCCTCCTGGCCCCAGCCGGTCATCCGCCCGTAGACGAGGCGCGGGTTGACCGCGTGCAGGTCGGCGGGGCCGATGCCGAGCCGCTCGGCGACCCCCGGCCGGTAGACCTCGATGACCACGTCCGCCTCCCGGGCCAGGCGCCTGAAGGCCGCCACGCCCTCGGGGGACTTCAGGTCGAGACCGATCGTCCGCTTGCCCCGGTCCATGACCTGGCGCCGGGGGGTGTCCGCCTCGGCGGTGACCACGGCGACGCGTTCGATCCGCAGCACCCGCGCGCCGTGGTCGGCCAGCATCATCCCCGCGAACGGCCCGGGAGCCAGCCCGGCCAGCTCCAGCACACGCACTCCGGTCAGCGGCCCGGTCCTGGTGACGTGCTCCACCGGGGCGTCCTCCTCATGTTCGGTCCGTCGCAACCGGTGGTCCCTTGGTAAGGTCCCAGAGTCTCCTTCCGGCAAGTAGAACAACGTTCGGCTTTCGCTGGCAAGACATCTCTCGGTGGCCCGCGCGGTGTCCGAGTGATATGGGAAACTTGCGCCCTATCTGGATGGGACAGGGGTCGTGCGATGACATATCCGCACAGTGAACGGGTGGTCGCTGGGCGTTATCGGCTGCTGAGAGAGCTCGGCCGCGGGGGCATGGGGGTGGTGTGGGAGGGGCACGACACCCTCCTGGACCGCCCGGTCGCGGTCAAGGAGGTTCTCCTGCCGCCCAATCTCGCCCCCGCGGAGCACCAACGCCAGCTCGCCCGCACCTCTCGCGAGGCCAGGACCGCCGCCAGGCTCAACCACCGCAACATCGTGGCGGTCTACGACGTCGCCGAGCAGGACGGGCGTCCCTGGATCGTCATGGAACTCGTCAGGGCGCGGGGGCTCGACGAGGCGGGCATCCTGCCGGTCCGGCAGGTCGCCGAGGTCGGTCGTCAGGTGCTGTCCGCCCTCAGGGCGGCGCACGAGGCGGGCATCCTGCACCGTGACGTCAAACCGAGCAACATCCTGCTGGACGCCGAGGGCCGGGCCGTGCTCACCGACTTCGGGATCGCCACCGTCGAGGGTGACACCTCCCTCACCCAGACCGGCATGGTGACCGGCTCGCCGAGCTTCCTGCCCCCGGAACGCGCCGCGAACGGCGACGTCGGGCCCTGGTCGGACCTGTGGGCGCTGGGCGCCACCCTGTACGCCGCGCTGATCGGCCACGGCCCCTTCGAACGCCGTGACGCCATCGCCACCCTCGGCGCGCTCCTCACCGAGGAACCCGACTTCGACCGGGTGCCCCGGGCGATGCGCGAGGTGCTGACCGGGCTGCTCCAGCGTGATCCGGCGCGCAGGCTGGGCGCCGAGCAGGCCGACCTGCTGCTGACCGAGGCGATCAACGACCCCTCGGGGACCATGCCGCGCCGCGCCGTGCGAGCCGAGCACACGACCTCGGCGACCACCGAGATCCCTGAAGCACCCGAGCCCCCCGCGAGGCGGCGGCGCAGGCGGCAGGTCGGCGTGGGCGGCGGCAAGACCGCGCTGATCACCGCCGCGGTGGTTCTCGTCGCCGGAGGCAGCGCCGTGGCGGTGGCGATGGCGAACGCGAACACCGTCACGGTCTCACCGGTGAAGGCGCAGTTCCCTGAGCCGGCGGGCTCCGGCGACCCCTCGCCGGTCGCCGAGGTGAGCGCCGAGACGACCTCGCCGTCCGCGACTCCCGTCCCGACCCCCGTCAAGACCAGGACCGCCGCCCCGGCCTCCCGGTTGCGCACCTGGCGGGCCAGGTCCCCGGAGAACTGGTCCATCGGCTACCCGGCGGGCTGGAAGGGGGACTACGCCCCGGAGACCGGCTACACCCAGTGGCTGCGCTCGGACGGCCGGGCCCACATGGCGGTCGAGGTGCTTCCCGGGCAACTGGGAAGCCTGGAGACGCTCCAGCGGACCGTCAAGGAGAACACGGCGCAGTGGAGCGACATCGGCACCGACCGTACGGCGCGCATCCCCCTGAAGTACGGCGCGGGCCTGCAGTGGGAGTTCACCTGGACGGCCAGGGACGTCGGCGGTGTGCCGTGGGCGACCCCCGGGACCACCTACCACGAGATCAGCCGGTTCATCGGCGTCGGTGACACGGTCATGGTGGTGAGCTGGACCACCGTGGCCTCCGAGTGGAAGGCGGGAACCGGCCTGATGAACCAGGTCATGGACAGCTTCCACCCGCGCGGAGGCGAGTGACGGCGGAGCGGGCCGGTGGCCGGAGAGACGCCGGGGACGGGACCCCCGTAGAGTTTCCACGCGTTTAACGTGTCCCGCATGGCTCCCGGGACATCAGAGATATAACGTGCTAGAGGCGATCTTTACTGTGGGAGCCCTGGGGGTGAGGACCTGTGGAACAGATGACACAGATGTCGGCACATCGGCGTGCCGTTGAGCAGATCAGGGACTCCTACGCCGCGATTCCCGGCGGCTCCGCGCCACGGCTGGCGAAGGCGACCACGAACCTGTTCCGCTTCAGGGAGGGCTCGCAGGGGGCGCGCCTGTCCGCACGTGACCTCGACCGGGTCATCGAGGTCGATCCGGTGGCGATGACCGCCGAGGTGCAGGGCATGACCACCTACGAGAACCTGGTGGACGCCACCCTCCCGCACGGGCTCATGCCGTACGTCGTGCCGCAGCTCAAGACGATCACGCTGGGCGGGGCGGTGACGGGGCTGGGCATCGAGTCGACCAGCTTCCGCGACGGGCTCCCGCACGAGTCGGTCGAGGAGCTGGAGATCCTCACCGGTGACGGCCGTGTCGTCGTCGCGCGTGCCGACAACGAGCACAGCGACCTGTTCCACGCCTTCCCCAACTCCTACGGCACGCTGGGCTACGCGCTGCGGATCCGGATCAAGCTCAAGCGTGTGCAGCCCTACGTCCGGCTGACCCACATCCCCTTCACCGACGCCGACAAGTGCATGATCGCCATGAAGGAGATCTGCGAGCGCGGCGAGCACGACGGCGAGCCGGTCGACTTCGTGGACGGCACGTTCTTCGGCCCCGGCGAGCTCTACATCACCGTCGGGCGCTTCGCGGAGAAGGCGCCTTATCTGTCCGACTACACGGGCATGCGTATCTACTACCGGTCGATCCAGACCAGGACCCGTGACTGGCTGACCGTCCGCGACTACATCTGGCGCTGGGACACCGACTGGTTCTGGTGCTCGCGGGCCTTCGGCGTGCAGGAGCCGCTGGTGCGCTCGCTGATGCCGCGCAAGTGGATGCGCTCGGACGTCTACCGCAGGCTCGTGGGCCTCGACCGCAAGTACGGCGTGATCGCCAGGATCGACCGCTGGCGTGGCCGTCCGCTGCAGGAGTCGGTCATCCAGGACATCGAGGTGCCCGTCGAGCGCGGAGCCGAGTTCCTTGAGTTCTTCCACGACAAGGTCGGCATGGAGCCGGTGTGGATGTGCCCCCTGAAGGCGACCGGGCAGTGGCCGCTCTACCCCCTTGAGCCGGGGCGACTGTATGTCAACTTCGGCTTCTGGGGTACGGTGCCGTTGCCCAGAGGGCAGTTCGACGGCTACTACAACCGTCTCATCGAACGCAGGGTGCACGAGCTGGAGGGGCACAAGTCGCTGTACTCGACGTCGTTCTACGGGGAGGACGAGTTCTGGCAGTTCTATAACGGAACGGCCTACTGGCCAGTAAAGCGGGCATACGACGCGGGTGGCCGGTTGCTCGACCTCTACGACAAGTGTGTGCGGGGGCGTTAGGAGGTTGAATCTGTGAAGCTCGCAGAGATCTTCGAGATGGTCGTCGGCTCGGAGGCGGGGATTCGTTTCAGAGCGTACGACGGCAGCAAGGCGGGTCCGGACAGCGCCGACATCGGTGTCGAGGTCAAGTCTCCGATCGCTGTGGCCTATCTAGCCCAGGCTCCGGGTGAGCTGGGTCTGGCCAGGGCGTATGTCTCGGGGCACCTCGACGTCGACGGGGACATGTACTCCCTGCTGGCGCGCATGTGGTCACTCACCATCAACGACATCACCACGGCGCAGAAGCTCGCCGCGATCCGCGCGCTCGGCGTCAAACCCCTGATGATGCGGGTGCCGCCTCCCCCCCAGGAGGTACGGCGCAGCATGCTCGCGAAGATGGGCAGCCGGCACGCCAAGCAGCGTGACGCCGAGGCGATCCACCACCACTACGACGTCTCCAACAAGTTCTACTCCTGGGTGCTCGGCCCCTCCATGGCCTACACCTGCGCGGTCTACCCGACCGAGGAGTCCTCACTTGAGGAGGCGCAGTACGCCAAGTTCGACCTGGTGGCCAAGAAGCTCGGCCTGAAGCCGGGCATGCGGCTGCTGGACGTGGGCTGCGGCTGGGGCGGCATGGTCATGCACGCCGCCCGTGAGTACGGCGTGAAGGCGCTGGGGGTCACCCTCTCGCGTCAGCAGGCCGAATGGGCGCAGAAGGCCATCGCCGAGGCGGGGCTCAGCGAGCTGGCCGAGGTCCGTCACATGGACTACCGGGACGTCCAGGAGAGCGGCTTCGACGCCGTGAGCTCGATCGGTCTGACCGAGCACATCGGCAAGGACCAGCTGCCGTTCTACTTCAAGTTCCTGTACGGCAAGCTGGTGCCCGGCGGGCGCATCCTCAACCACTGCATCACCAGGCCCACCGGCGTGGAGAAGACCATCAACGCGGGCGGCTTCATCAACCGCTACGTCTTCCCCGACGGTGAGCTTGAGTCGGTCGGCCACCTCATTCGCCAGATGGAGGACCTCGGCTTCGAGATCCGCCACGAGGAGAACCTGCGTGAGCACTACGCGCAGACCCTGCGCCACTGGTGCGCCAACCTCGACGACCACTGGGACGAGGCGGTCGAGGAGGTCGGACAGGGGACGGCCAGGGTGTGGCGGCTCTACATGGCCGGGTGCGTGGTCGGCTTCGAGCGCAACAAGGTCCAGCTCCACCAGGTCCTGGGCGTGAAACTCGACGACAAGGGCGTGGCCGGTGTGCCGCTGCGTCCGGCTCTCGACTGGCCCTGATCTCAACCGGTCTCTTCGCGGGGGCCTCGTACCGGACTCATCACCAGGGGCCACGGCCCGCATCCACCGGGGTGCGGGCCGCGGCCTTCCGGGTTCGGAACGGCCCTGGAGGCGATGGAGGGCCGGGCCCCCTACCTCAGCTCACGCTTGAGGATCTTGCCGGTCGCGGTCATCGGGAGGGTCTCACGGAACTCGACGAAACGGGGATACTTGTAGGCCGCCATGTTCTCCCTGGCCCAGGCGGCCAGCTCGTCCTCGGTGAGCGTCGCCCCCTGGGTGCGGATGACATAGGCCTTGACCTCCTCGCCGTGCGAGTCGTGGGGGACTCCGACCACCGCGGCGAGGGAGACGCCGGGGTGGGTCATCAGCACCTCCTCGACCTCACGCGGGTAGACGTTGAAGCCACCCCGGATGATCATGTCCTTGGCCCGGTCGATGATCGTGTAGTAGCCGTCGGCGTCACGCACGGCGATGTCGCCGGTGCGGAACCAGCCGTCGTTCATGACCTCCGCGGTGGCCTCGGGGCGGTTGTAGTAGCCCTTCATCACGTTGTGGCCGCGGACGGCGATCTCCCCGGGACCCTCGCCCTCGACCGTCTTCCAGTCTCCGTCGATCAGCCTCATCTCCACGCCCCAGACCGGCGTGCCGATCGTGCCGGGCTTGGTCGGCCTGCCGAGCTGGTTGAAGCTGGCCACCGGGGAGGTCTCCGACAGGCCGTAGCCCTCCAGGATGCCGATCCCGAAGGTGGCCTCGAAGTCCCTGAGCACCTCACCGGGCAGGGAGGCGCCGCCGGAGACCGCGACCCTCAGCGAGGAGGGGACCGCGTCACCGTCGTGAACCCTGGTCAGCATGGCCCAGTACATCGTCGGCACGCCCGCGAACAGCGTGACGTTCTCCGCGCGCATCAGTTCGAGCGCCGGACCCGGCTCGAAACGCGGCATGAGCACGATGGTCGCCCGGCGCCGGAACCCCAGGTTCAGCACCGTGGTCTGGCCGAAGGAGTGGAACAGCGGCAGCGCGGCCAGGAAGGCGTCACCGCCCTCGGAGCGCGGGAACATCTCGTCCGAGACCATGGCGTTGAGCAGCATGTTCTGGTGGCTCAGCTCCGCGCCCTTCGGCTGCCCCGTGGTGCCGCTGGTGTAGAGGATCACCGCGGTGTCGTCCGGTGCGGTCTGCACGGTCTGGAACTGCCCGGGAACGCCGTCAAGCGCCGCCCACAGGGTCTCGCCGTGCTCGGACTCGGTGGCGAAGGCGGTGGCGGGCAGGACGATGAAGTGCTCGGTCGGCTCGGACTCCTCGAAGCCCGCCCTGCCCCGCTCGCCCAGCGGCAGTTCGGGCGTGCCCTCGAAGCAGAAGAAGGCCTTGGCCTCGGCGTCCCGCAGGTGATAGGCGATCTCCCTGGGCTGCAGGAGCACGTTGAGCGGCACGACCGTGGCGCCCGTCTTGAGGATGCCGTAGTACACGAAGGGGAAGTAGGGCAGATTCGGACAGGCCAGCGCGACCCGGTCCCCTCTGCCGACGCCTCTGGAGACCAGCAGGTTGGCGACCTGGTTGGCGATGGTGTCGACCAGCGAGTACGGCAGCCGCAGGTCGCCGAAGACGATCGCGGTGCGGTCGGGCTGCTGGCGGGCACTGTCCTCCAGGACGATCGACAGATTGAGCATGGGCGTCCTCCTCCAGGGCGGGATCTGTCCCGTGCCATCTTTTCAGGGCGGAGATACCTACCGGTAGGTAACAATGGTTACGAATTGACGCGTAAAGCACCTCAGGGTAAGCAGATGTGAGCCCGCTTACCGAGGGTAGGCGGGCCGTCCGTTCGTGCGACGAAGGGGCAGTGCGCAGTGGAGTACGACTATGTGATCGTGGGGGCGGGGTCGGCGGGGTGTGTGCTGGCGAACCGGCTGTCCGCCGACCCGGCGACGACGGTGGTGCTGATCGAGGCGGGCGGACCGGCCGACAAGCTGGAGGTCAGGATGCCCGCCGGGTTCGCCCGGCTCTTCAAGACCGGTTGCGACTGGAACTTCACCACCGTCGAGCAGCCAGGCCTGTCGGGCAGGCGGCTCTACTGGCCGCGCGGCCGGATGCTCGGCGGCTCCTCCTCGATGAACGCCCAGATGTGGGTGCGCGGGCACCGGGCGGACTACGACGGATGGGACGTGCCCGGCTGGTCCTACGAGGAGGTCCTGCCGTACTTCCGCCGGGCCGAGGGCCGGGTGGGCTCCAACCGCGGCGACGTGTACGGCACCGCGGGCCCGGTCCGCATCTCTGAGCTGCGCAGCCCCAATCCGCTGACCCCGGTGTTCCTGAAGGCCTGCGAGGAGGCCGGGCTCACCCGCCTCGACGAGCTGAACGGCCCCTCGAACGAGGGCTGCTCCCCGACCCCCGTCACCCAGGACAGGGGCCGCCGTTGCAGCTCCGCCGACGCCTACCTGAGGCCGGCCGTAAGGAGGCCCAACCTCACCGTGCTGACCTCCCGCCAGGTGCGCAGGGTGCTGATCGAGGAGGGGCGTGCGACGGGCGTCGAGTGCGCCCCCGCGAACGACGGAGGCGGCAGGGACGGCGGCACGGTCGTGCGGGCACGCAGGGAGGTCGTCCTGTCGGCGGGGGCGATCGGCTCGCCGCACCTGCTGATGCTGTCGGGCGTCGGAGCCGCCGACGACCTGCTCGCCCAGGGCATCGAGCCGCTCGCCGACCTTCCCCAGGTCGGCGCCAACCTCCAGGACCACCTCGCCTCCGGGGTCATCCTGCACTGCCCGGAACCGGTCACGCTCGCCAAGGCCGAGTCGGTCGGCAACCTGCTGCGCTTCCTGGTCGGCAGGAACGGCATGCTCACCTCGAACGTCGGCGAGGCGGTGGCCTTCATCAAGACCTCGCCGGACGAACCGGCCCCCGACATCGAGCTGATCTTCGCCCCCGTGCCCTTCATCGACCACGGGCTCACCCGGCCGCCCGCGCACGGCCTGACCATCGCCTCCATCCTCCTGCGGCCGGAGAGCAGGGGGCGGATCTTCCTCCAGGGGCGTGACGTGGCCATCGACCCCGCCTATCTCACCGCGGAGGCCGACCTCAGGAGACAGGTCGCCGGACTGAGAAAGGCCAAGGAACTGTTCGCGACCTCGGCGCTCCTGCCGTTCGCGGGGGCCCCCATGGACCCGTACCGGGGGGCCGACAGCGAGGAGGAGCTCATCGGCTGGATCCGTGAACGCAGCGAGACCCTCTACCACCCGGTCGGGACCTGCCGCATGGGCGAGGACGCGGACGCGGTGGTCGACCCGAGCCTGCGGGTTCGCGGGATCGAGGGGCTGCGCGTGGCCGACGCGTCGGTCATGCCGGTGATCAACCGGGGCCACACCCACGCCCCCACCGTCATGATCGCGGAAAAGGCCGCCGAACTGATCGCCGGAGGTTCGTGACCCCCGGAGGTCCTTTTCGATTCACGGGGGATTCTGCGGGGAATCCCGGCCCACACCATGGGGCAGGTGTTAGGTTCCGCCATGGGATCGAGTCGTGACTCCCGGTGTGCGCGCGTGTGTTCTCCGTGATCGAAGCATCCGGCCTTCACGATCCGTACGGTCCCGTTCAGCACTCTTCGAACGGAAAGTCACATGACAGGATCGGCAAATGGGGAGCTGGGGTGACCGTCTCACTGTCGGACATCGACCTCTCGAAAATCTCCTTCTGGGAGCGTCCGATGGCCGAGCGGGAGGAGGCCTTCGCGTTGCTGCGCGCCCAGCCCGCCCCGATGAGGTTCACCGAACCCGACATCAGCTTCGCCCTGCCGGGGACGGGCTACTACGCGCTGGTGAGGCACGCCGACATCGTCGAGGCCAGCCGCAACCCCGAGATCTTCTCCTCGGCACGCGGGGCGACGGCCATCCACGACCTGAGTCCCGAGTTCGGCGAGTACTTCGGATCGATGATCAACATGGACGATCCCCGGCACGCCAGGCTCCGCCGGATCGTCTCACGGGCCTTCACCCCCAGGATGATCGGTGGCTTCGAGGCCGACGTGCGCGCCGAGGCCACCAGGATCGTGGACGACCTGATCGTCAAGGGGCCGGGCTGTGACTTCGTCACCGAGGTCGCGACGAGGCTGCCCCTGAAGATCATCTGCGACATGATGGGCATCGGCGCCGAGCACTACCAGACGGTGTTCGACGCCTCGAACGTCATCCTGTCCGGTGGCGACCCCGAGTTCATCGAGGACGTCAGCCGTGCCGCCGAGCTGCTCCTCAGCGCGGGACAGTGCCTGCAGGACCTCGTCGTCTCCCTGGCGGCCGAGGGCGGTGGCCCGCTGATCACCTCGCTGACCAGCGCCGACATCGACGGCGAGAAGCTCACCGTGCGTGAACTCGGCTCGTTCTTCATCCTGCTGGTCGTGGCGGGCAACGAGACCACCCGCAACGCCATCTCCCACGGCCTGAAGCTGTTCACCGACAACCCCGAGCAGCGCGCGCTGCTCCTCGACGACCTCGAAGGCCGCCTGCCCGGCGCGGTCGAGGAGATCCTCCGGCTGGCCTCACCGGTGGCCTGGATGCGCCGCACCCTCACCCGCGACCACGAGATGAACGGCCACCTCTACCGCGAGGGAGACAAGGTGCTGCTCTACTACTGGGCGGCCAACCGTGACGAGGCCGTCTTCACCGACCCGCTGCGCTTCGACATCCGGCGCGCGGGCGGCCCCCACGTGGCCTTCGGCGGCCCGGGACCGCACTTCTGCCTGGGCGCGCACCTGGCCCGCAGGGAGATCTCCGTGATGTTCCGTGAGCTGTTCACCCGGCTTCCGCACATTCGCTCCGTCGGCGAGCCGGTCCGGCTGCGCTCCAGCTTCATCAACGGCATCAAGCACCTTGAGTGCGACTTCTGAGACCGGACGCGGGTCCTAAGAGGAGAGCGCCTTGATCGAGGTGAAGACGGTGTTGATGTCCGGCAGCAGCTCCTTCTTGCTGTCGGGCACCGACATGTAGACGATCGAGGGAAGGTCGGCGCCGGTGCTCACGGCCGCCACGACCATGGTGGTCTTGGTGTCGCCCGTGGTGATCTCGTAGGCGGACAGCTGTCCGGGCAGGCCGTTGACGGTCAGGGACTGCTGGGCGGTCTTGCGGGCGGTGTTGTCCTCGGGGAAGAACTTCTTGCGCGCCGAGGCGGCCACCGCGTTGGTCACGGGGGAGAGATTCTCCGGTGAGGTGTACTTGTCCTTCAGCCGGGACGGGAGCACCCCCGACATCAGCTGGGCGAACTGTGTCCTACCGGCGGAGTCGGTGCCCGCGGCGACGTACTGGCGGGTGGTGAAACCGTAGACCGTGGGCACGGTCCTGCGCTGGTCCTCCCGCCACTCTCCGCCCAGCCGTGTCACACTGATCGCCGCCGCCTGGTCGGCCAGGGTGCCCGAGACCGGCGACGCCTTGCCGGGGAAACGCGGAAGACGGCCGAGCGTCTGGGACTTCGGCGGCTTCTTGGACGTGGCGGAGGGCTTGGCGCTGGGAGCGGGGTCCGCCTCGTTCGTCGCGGCGAGCGGACCGGCCATGAACGCCCACAGCAGCGCGCCGACCAGCGCGATCACCACCGACCCGACCAGCGCGAAGACCCAGACCGGCCTGCCCTGCTCGTCGAAGTCGTCCTCGTTCCCCATGGCCTGGTAGTTGTCGCCGAAGACCGTGTCCCACAGCTCCTGCTGACGTTCGGGCGGCGGGGTCTTCGGGCCGCTGATCTGGCCCGCGGTGACGAAACGCCTGTTGGGGTCGGACGGGTCCTGGCTCAGGTGGTGACCGGGCTGCCCGGGGTGGCCGAACTCATGCTGCCCCGGCTGCCCCGGGTATGCCGGTTGTCCCGGTTGCCCGAAGGGCTGAGCCTGCGGCGGGAGCGGAAGGTCGGCCGGATGCCGTGTCGCGGACGCGTCGTAGGCGGGCGCCGTCAGCGGGTCGTTCAGGGGGTTGTTCGGCGGGCCGCTCAACGGGTCGACCGGCGGGGCGTTGCGGGGGGCGTTGAGCGGGTCGTTCAGCGGATCGGCGCGCGGGGTGGGCTCGGGCGCGGTCGTCGCGGCGAGGGCCCAGACGGCGGGGTTGTTCGGCACCCCGAAGCTGCCCCGGGCTGCGTCCTCGCCGAAGGGCGCGCCGTCACGGCTCGGCTCCTCCTGAGGAGGGGTCGACCACGTGTGCGACAGCGGGTCCCGCACGGTTCCCTCGGCCGCGGAGGGCGGCCACACGGGGTTGTCCCCGGGCACGGCCGACGGCCACGCGGTTGCCCCGGGCGCCGGGTCTCCCGCGGGCGCGGTGGGCCCCGCGGCCGGAGCGGCGGGTGGCCACCCGGTGTTCTCGGCGGAGGCGGACGGCCAGGCGGAGCCGTTCGCCTGGGCCGTCGGCGGCCACACGGCGTTGTCCTGCGGCGCGGCGGACGGCCAGGAGGCGTTTGCGGTGGCGGGCGGCTGCGCGGCGTCGTCCTGTGGGGTGGTGGCGGACGGCCACCCGGTGTTCTCGGCGGTGGCGGGCGGCCACACCGGGTTGTCGGCGGGTGCCGCCTCCGCCGGGGGCTGCGGGTCCCACCGGGGCTCGGCACTCACGGGAGCGGCCTCGGGAAGCTGGCCTCCGTATCCGCCGGCCAGGTCGGGGTCCGGCCTGAGGGCGTCCTTCGGCTGCGGGGTGAACGCGTCGCTCCAACTGGTCGTGGCGCTGGAGGCGGGGCGGTCCCGCGGATCGGCGGGCGCCGTACGGGCTGCCTGGTCCCACCCGGTCCCCGCCGGGGAGTTCCAGCCGGACGCCGGATCGGTGACGGGAGGCTGGGTGGGGACGCCCTGCCGGGGGGTCTCCATGTCGTCGGGCGCGCCCCCCGAAGGGGAGGCCAGCGCCTGGTCCCAGCCGCCGCCGAGAGTCGCGGAGCCGTTGGAGGACCCGCTGGGAGCCCCGTTGGGGGTCTGGGACGGCGTCGGCTGGCTCCAGCCGTATTCGGGCGTGCTCGCCCCCGCCTGCTCCCAACCGGCGCCCGGCTGTCCCTGGCCGTCGGCGGGCGAGGCCGGCTCCTCATGGGGGAGGGGAAGTCGTGGCGACGAGGCGCCGAAGGAGTCGTTCGCCCAGCCGGACGTCGTCTCCGCCGCCTCCGGCCACGCCGGAGGCAGGTGGGGCTGGCTGGGCTGCTCCGGGGCCATGGCTTCCTTACCTTCCGCACGGGTGCCCGAATTATGGGTATTCGGCATGGTCTCACGGGAGGCAGGGATGTTCGCAGGGAAACCGGAGAACGCCCCCCTGAACTGGAGTCCTGTGGGGTCGGTCGGTGGATCCTGCATCGGCAGGCCGGCCTCCAAGGGATCCGGGCCCTGCCCCGGCTCGACTGAGTGTGCCACGGTGAGAAGAGTAAACTGACGGGACATGCGAGGTCACAACGGATGTGTCCCCATCAGGTCTCGGCCCGCTCCAGGCACGTGATTGCTCTTATTGTGCTGGATCGCCGGACGGGCGTCCTCCGTTTACCGTGATCCAATTCGTTTCCCCAGGCCACGAATACGGCTTGCGGACTGCGATAGTCTTGCCGTATGCGTGCCGCGACCCTGCTGCTTACCGGGCCGCATCGGCCTTCTCGGCGTTAGACGCCCGCCGGTGCGGCTGCCCTTCGCATGAGCGGAGGGTTTTTCTATTGGGCCGGACGGGTCAGATCATCGCAGCAGACGTATACCGAGGGAAGATTGACGTGAGCGAGCGAGCCGACGTGAACAGCGACGAGCAGCACTACGATCCGCAGGCACTGCAGGTCAAGTGGCAGCGGCGGTGGGAGGAACTGGACCCGTTCCACGCCTCCGACGACCCCGCGGACCCGCGTGAGCGTCGCTACATGCTCGACATGTTCTCCTACCCCTCGGGCGACCTGCACATGGGTCACGCCGAGGCCTTCGCCATCGGTGACATCGTGTCGCGCTACTGGTTCCAGCGCGGCTACAACGTGCTGCACCCGATCGGCTGGGACTCCTTCGGCCTGCCCGCGGAGAACGCCGCCATCAAGCGTGACGCGCACCCGGCCGAGTGGACCTACGCCAACATCGAGACCCAGGCGGCCTCCTACAAGCGTTACGCGGTCTCCTTCGACTGGTCCCGCCGCCTGCACACCAGCGACGCCACCTACTACCGGTGGACGCAGTGGCTGTTCCTGCGCTTCTTCGAACGCGGCCTGGCCTACCGCAAGGGCGGCCTGGTCAACTGGTGCCCCAACGACCAGACCGTGCTGGCCAACGAGCAGGTCGTCGGAGGCAGGTGCGAGCGCTGTGGCGCCGAGGTCGTCCGCAGGGAGCTGACCCAGTGGTACTTCAAGATCACTGACTACGCCGACCGGCTGCTGGACGACATGGCCCAGCTGGAGGGCGGCTGGCCCGAGCGCGTGCTGACCATGCAGCGCAACTGGATCGGCAGGTCCGAGGGCGCGGACGTCAACTTCGTGATCGAGGGTCGCGACGAGCCGGTCACGGTCTACACCACCCGCCCCGACACGCTGTACGGCGCGACCTTCTTCGTCGTCGCCCCGGACGCCCCGCTGGCCGAGGAGATCGTCTCCGACGAGCAGCGGAAGGCCTTCGAGACCTACCGGGCCGAGGTCGCCAAGCTGTCCGACATCGACCGGCTGTCCACCGAGAAGGAGAAGACCGGCGTCTTCCTGGGCCGCTACGCGATCAACCCGGTCAACGGCGAGCGCATGCCGGTCTGGGCGGCCGACTACGTGCTGTCCGAC
The DNA here is from genome assembly GCF_040631445.1 of Streptosporangium sp. NPDC020072. NCBI lineage: Bacteria > Bacillati > Actinomycetota > Actinomycetes > Streptosporangiales > Streptosporangiaceae > Streptosporangium > Streptosporangium sp. NPDC020072. The sequence continues at coordinate 35,095 of NZ_JBEYAB010000022.1, forward strand.
TACGGCCACGGCGCCATCATGGCGGTTCCCGCCCACGACCAGCGCGACCTCGACTTCGCCCGCGCCTTCGACCTGCCGGTGCGGGTCGTCGTCCACACCGGCATGGCCGACCCGGGGGAGACCGGGATCGCCACCGCGGGTGAGGGCACCCTGGTCAACTCGGGGCCGCTGGACGGCCTGTCCAAGGCCGAGGCCATCCACAGGATCATCGAGGTGCTGGCCGGGCGCGGGACCGGCAGGGCGGCGGTCAACTTCCGCCTGCGTGACTGGCTGCTGTCCCGCCAGCGTTTCTGGGGCTGCCCGATCCCGATCATCCACTGCGCGGACTGCGGCGAGGTCCCGGTCCCCGACGACCAGCTGCCCGTCACCCTGCCCGACATGCGTGGTGAGGCGCTGGCGCCCAAGGGTGTCTCCCCGCTGGCCTCGGCCGAGGACTGGGTCAACGTCTCCTGCCCCAAGTGCGGCGGAGCCGCCAAGCGTGACACCGACACGATGGACACCTTCGTCGACTCCTCGTGGTACTACCTGCGTTACGTGGATCCGACCTACCTGGACGGTCCCTTCGACGTGGAGAAGGTCCGCAGGTGGGGGCCGATCGACCAGTACGTCGGCGGTGTCGAGCACGCGGTGCTGCACCTGCTGTACTCGCGTTTCTTCACCAAGGTCCTGCACGACATGGGCATGCTCGACTTCACCGAGCCCTTCCTGCGCCTGCTGAACCAGGGGCAGGTCATCAACCAGGGCAAGGCGATGTCGAAGTCGCTGGGCAACGGGGTCGACCTGGGCCAGCAGATCGACACCTACGGCGTCGACGCGGTCAGGCTGACCGTGCTGTTCGCCGGCCCGCCCGAGGACGACATCGACTGGGCCGACGTCTCCCCGGCCGCGTCGCAGAAGTTCCTGGCCAGGGCCTTCCGCGTCATGGCCGAGGCCGGTGCGGGCTCCGCGCCCGGCGCCGACTTCTCCACCGGTGACCTGGAGCTGCGCAAGGTCGTCCACCGGACCGTGGACGAGGTCACCAAGCTGCTCGACTCGTACCGCTTCAACGTCGCGATCGCCAGGATGATGGAGCTGACGACCGCCGCCAGGAGGGCCATCGACTCGGGCCCCGGTGCCGCCGACCCGGCGGTGCGCGAGGCCGCGGAGACCCTGGCGGTCATGCTGTCCCTGGTCGCGCCGTACGCGGCGGAGGAGGGCTGGGAGCGGCTGGGGCACCCCGCCTCCGTCGCGACCGCCGGGTGGCCGGTCGCGGAGGCGGCGCTGCTGGTGCAGGAGACCGTCACCTGCGTCGTACAGGTCGCGGGCAAGGTCCGTGACCGTCTGGAGGTCTCCCCGGAGATCTCCGATGCTGACCTGGAGGCACTGGCGCTGGCGTCGGAGAAGGTGCAGGCCTTCCTGTCCGGCGCGCCCCGCAAGGTCATCGTCAGGGCCCCCAAGCTGGTCAACATCGTTCCCTGACCGTGAACGCAGAAAGGAGTGACCCTCGGTTTGAGGGTCACTCCTCGCGTTCCGGGAGAGATGCCGCCGGGGCGCCTCAGAGCTTGCGCAGCACCGCCACGACCTTGCCCAGGACGGTGGCCTCGTCACCGGGGATCGGGTCGTAGTTCGTGTTGTGCGGAACCAGCCAGACGTGGCCGTCCTTGCGCTTGAAGGTCTTGACCGTGGCCTCGCCGTCGATCATCGCGGCGACCACGTCGCCGTTGTCGGCGACGGGTTGCTGGCGGACGACCACCCAGTCGCCGTTGGCGATCGCGGCGTCGATCATGGAGTCGCCCGTGACCTGGAGCAGGAAGAGGGTGCCCTCGCCGACGAGCTGCTTGGGCAGGGCGAAGACGTCCTCCACGCTCTCTTCGGCGAGGATCGGGCCGCCGGCGGCGATCCGGCCGACGAGCGGCACGTAGGCCGCGGTCGGGCGGTTGACCGAGGTCTCCTCGGCGTTGGCGTCGGGGTCGACCCACAGCACCGGCTCGCCGGGCAGGCGCACCTCCAGGGCACGCGGGCGGTGCGGGTCACGGCGCAGGTAGCCCTTGCGCTGCAGGGCCGTCAGCTGGTGCGACACGCTGGAGGTGCTGGTCAGCTGCACCGCCTCGCCGATCTCGCGCATCGACGGCGGGTAGCCGCGCTGCTGCACCGAGTCGCGGATCACCTCAAGGATCTTGCGCTGCCTGGGGGTGAGGCCGAGGGAGTCACGCCTGCGCACCGCCAGGTCACTGACGGCCGCGCCGCTCTCGTCGCGCTCACTCATATGATCTCCTCGCTCCCGGTCTGTATTGGTTGCGTCGCACACAGCGACCGTACCTCCGCCGAAGATCATACTCAAACATTTGTTCGAATGGTCCTCGAAATCGGTGGCGGCGTGGTGTACAACATCGTACGGGAGTTCGATCGACATCGTGTTCGATTCGCCGATCTTTCTTCGACATGTGTTCGGCCAGGTCGAAGAGATGGGGGGCACCGTGAAGGCGGCCACGAGGACAACCAGGCCCACGTTGACGCTGGTCAGGGGCACCGGGGAGACGGCCGCCAAGGACGCGGGCCGTGGGGCGGCGGGGGGCGGGCGGCCCGTCGCGCGTCCCCGTGGGACCGCCGCGGGGCGTGCGGGCCGTACGGTTCCGGCGGTTGCGCGGAGGCGGGCCGTCGCCGGGGGGAGGGTGGCGCACGCGACCGTCCGGCGGAGGCGCGCCCCGGTCAGGCTGACCCGCAGGGGGAGGGTCGTGGCGGTCCTGGCGCTCGTGCTCCTCGTTCTGGCGGCCTTCTGGGCGGGTGCCCTCCTGGACGCGGCCCTCGCCTCCTAGAAGGCTTTCCGGGGCGCCTCGACAGGCCTCTGCGGGCCCTGTGGCCAGTGGGGATCCTGGGCGCTCCGAGGAGGGGCAGGCGGGGGCGCCGACGACGGAGCGTGACGACGCGCCCCGGGCTCACCCGATAATGGACCTCGGCGATCAGCCCGTTCGCACGCCCCGGGGAGGGGTGCCGCATGTCCGGACGGCGCCCGCGGGGCCGTACCGGAAGGGCGACACGCCCGGCTGACGCCCTTGAGCTGCGCTGATCGGCGACTTCGCTCGGCAGGCCCTTCCTAACTTGCGTTCATGGTCCGACACTCCTACGGTTGGACCACAACATCTAGTGGCTTCATCATTCCGCTCCACCATAGATTGTGTTTCTATTACCGCATCTCGACCATTCGAGGGCGTGCGTGAGCGTCTCCACACGGAGATCGCAGAGCCGGCGGAGCAACGCGAGGAAGATGAGCCGCTGGGCAAGTCAGGGAGGCGACACGCGTGCACTGTCCGTTCTGTCGTCATCCTGACACGCGGGTCATCGACAGCCGGTCGACCGAGGACGGCAGCGCCATCCGGCGCAGGCGCACCTGCCCGGAGTGCGGGCGCAGGTTCACCACGCAGGAGACGGTGTTGCTCATGGTGAGCAAACGCAGCGGGGTGACCGAGCCGTTCTTCAGGGACAAGGTGATCGCCGGTGTCCGGCGTGCGTGTCAGGGGCGCCCGGTGAGCGAGGACTCGCTGGCCCAGCTCGGCCAGCGGGTCGAGGAGAGCATCCGGGCGACCGGGGCCGCGGAGATCGCGGCCCACGAGGTCGGGCTGGCGATCCTGGGCCCGCTCCGCGAGCTCGACGAGGTGGCGTACCTGCGTTTCGCCTCCGTCTACCGGGGCTTCGAGACCCTGGCCGACTTCGAGGCCGAGATCGAACAGCTGCGCGCCGAGCGTTCCGCGCGGCGCGACTGAGTCAGTCCCCGGGCGCCGGGGGAGTACGCGGCGTGTTGAACTGGTCCGACTGGGGGCTCCATGGAGCCTCGGAAGGGGGAAGTCATGACGGAGACGGTCAACGGCGCGGTCGCGCGCGGGGGCAAGCGGCCACGCAAGGGACTGAAGATGAAGCGCATCTTCACCACGCCCGGGGTGCACCCGTACGACCAGGTGACCTGGGAACGCCGTGACGTCGTCATGACCAACTGGCGGGACGGCTCGGTCAACTTCGAGCAGCGGGGCGTCGAGTTCCCCGACTCCTGGTCGGTCAACGCCGCCAACATCGTGACCACCAAGTACTTCCGGGGCGCCGTCGGCACCCCGCAGCGCGAGTGGAGCCTGAAGCAGCTCGTCGACCGGGTGGTCGGCGTCTACACCAGGACCGCGGTCGAGGAGGGCTACTTCGCGACCGAGGAGGACGCCGAGATCTTCGACCACGAGCTCAAGCACGCCCTGGTCAACCAGGTCTTCAGCTTCAACTCGCCGGTCTGGTTCAACGTCGGCACCGCCTCCCCGCAGCAGGTCAGCGCCTGTTTCATCCTGGCCGTCGACGACCAGATGGAGTCCATCCTCGACTGGTACAAGGAAGAGGGTGTGATCTTCAAGGGTGGTTCGGGCTCGGGGGTGAACCTCTCCCGGATCCGTTCCTCCAAGGAACTGCTCTCCAGCGGCGGTACGGCCAGCGGCCCCGTCTCCTTCATGCGCGGCGCCGACGCCTCGGCGGGCACCATCAAGTCCGGCGGCGCCACCCGCCGCGCGGCCAAGATGGTCGTCCTGGACGTCGACCACCCCGACATCGAGGAGTTCATCGAGACCAAGGCGCGCGAGGAGGACAAGGTCCGCGCGCTGCGCGACGCCGGGTTCGACATGGACCTGGGCGGCAAGGACATCGTCTCCGTCCAGTACCAGAACGCCAACAACTCCGTGCGCGTCTCCGACGAGTTCATGCGGGCCGTCGAGAACGGCGGTGACTTCGGGCTGCGCGCACGCCTCACCGGCGAGGTGATCGAGAAGGTCGACGCCAAGTCCCTGTTCAGGAAGATGGCCCAGGCCGCCTGGGAGTGCGCCGACCCCGGCGTCCAGTACGACGACACGATCAACGACTGGCACACCAGCCCGGAGACCGGCCGCATCACGGCGAGCAACCCCTGCTCCGAGTACCTCCACCTGGACAACTCCTCCTGCAACCTGGCCAGCATCAACCTGCTGAAGTTCCTCAGGGACGACGACACCTTCGACGTCGCGGCCTTCGTGAAGCTCACCGAGCTGATCATCACCGCGATGGACGTCTCCATCACCTTCGCCGACTTCCCGACCGAGAAGATCGACCGGACCACCCGGGCCTACCGTCAGCTCGGCATCGGCTACGCCAACCTGGGCGCGCTGCTCATGGCAACCGGCCACGCCTACGACTCCGAGGGCGGCCGGGCCATCGCCGGGGCCATCACCTCGCTGATGACCGGCGCCTCCTACCGCCGCAGCGCCGAGCTGGCCGCGGTCGTCGGGCCGTACGAGGGCTACGCCCGCAACGCCGAGGCGCACAAGCGCGTCATGCGCAAGCACGCCGCGGCCAACGACGACCTGCGCACCCTGGGCGGGATGGACCGGGTCATCCACACCGAGGCCTCCCGCCAGTGGGCCGACTGCCTCAAGCTCGGCGAGAAGAACGGCTACCGCAACGCCCAGGCCTCGCTGCTCGCGCCGACCGGCACCATCGGCCTGATGATGGACTGCGACACCACCGGCATCGAGCCCGACCTCGCCCTGGTCAAGTTCAAGAAGCTCGTGGGCGGCGGCTCCATGCAGATCGTCAACCAGACGATCCCGCGGGCGCTGCGCCAGCTCGGCTACCAGGAGGAGCAGGTCGAGGCGATCGTCGAGTACATCGCCGCGCACGGCCACGTCGTGGACGCCCCCGGTCTTCGGCCCGAGCACTACGAGGTGTTCGACTGCGCCATGGGAGAGCGGGCCATCGCGCCGATGGGCCACGTGCGGATGATGGCGGCGGCCCAGCCGTTCCTGTCCGGTGCCATCTCCAAGACCGTCAACCTGCCCGAGTCCGCGACGGTCGAGGACATCGAGCAGGTCTACATGGAGGGCTGGAAGCTCGGCCTGAAGGCCCTGGCCGTCTACCGCGACAACTGCAAGGTCGGCCAGCCGCTGTCGGCGGCGGGCAAGAAGACCGAGGAGAAGGCCGAGCCGGCCGAGCCCGAGGTCCAGGTCGTCGAGGTCAGCCGTCCGACCAGGCGCCGGATGCCGAACCAGCGGCCCAGCACCACCACCCGCTTCACGGTGGGTGGCGCCAAGGGTTACATGACCGCCTCGTCCTACCCCGACGACGGTCTCGGCGAGGTCTTCCTGAAGATGTCCAAGCAGGGTTCCACCCTGGCGGGCGTCATGGACGCCTTCTCCGTGGCCATCTCCATCGGCCTGCAGTACGGCGTGCCGCTGGAGACCTACGTGGGCAAGTTCGTCAACATGCGCTTCGACCCGGCGGGCATGACCGACGATCCGGACATCCGGATGGCCGCCTCGGTGATGGACTACATCTTCCGCCGCCTGGCGCTCGACCACCTGCCCTACGACGAGCGGGCCGCCCTGGGGATCTTCTCGGCCTCCGAGCGCGCCGCCCAGCAGCGGGGCGAGGACCCGGCCCCGATCGCCGCGGACGAGGTCATCGCCGAGCTGGCCACCTCCGCGCCCATCGAGCGGCCCCAGCCCCGCTCCGAGACCCGCGCCCAGACCGTCGAGGTGGCCGCCCCCGAGCGCGCCGCGGGCTCCCTGGAGTCGCACCAGGGCCGCACCGCCGACGCGCCGCTGTGCATGACCTGCGGCACCAAGATGCGTCCCGCGGGCAGCTGCTACGTCTGCGAGGGCTGCGGCTCGACCAGCGGCTGCAGCTGACACGGCCTGAACCGGGGAGCCGGTGAGCCACATGGCTCACCGGCTCCCCGTCGTCTCTCCCGATCGCGGGGAAAGGGAGCATCGCGGGAAAAGGGAGTTGAGTCTCCAGTGAGTGGAGACGGCACAGTGGTGCCGTGAGCGAAGGCACGGAGCTTTTCACGATCGGGCAGCTCGCCCGCCGTACGGGACTGCCGGTGCGGACGATCCGTTTCTGGTCGGACAGCGGTCTGGTGCCGCCGACCGGGCGGTCCGCGGGCGGCTACCGTCTCTACGACGCGCGGGCGGTCGCCCGGCTCGACCTCGTCAGGACCCTGCGCGAACTCGGGTTCGGTCTTGAGGCGGTCGAGGAGGTCCTGTGCCGGGCCACGACAGTCGCCCAGGTCGCCGAGACGCATGTCGCGGCGCTTGAGGCGGAGATCCGTACCCTGCGGCTGCGCCGCGCCGTGCTGAGCACGGTCGCCAAGCGCGGCAGCACGATCGAGGAGGTGTCACTGATGCACAGACTGGCCAGGCTGTCCGCGCGGGAGCGGCAGCAGATCATCGATGACTTCGTGGACCGCGTCCTCGCCGGGGTCGACCCCGGCGAGGGCCCGGCGCTGGGCATCGCGAACGGCATGCGGCAGGTGAACACCGAACTGCCGGACGAGCCGAGCCCGGAGCAGGTGGACGCCTGGATGGAGCTGGCGGAACTCGTCGAGGACGAGGACTTCCAGCGCCGGGTCAGGGAGATGGTGGTGGCGGGCCAGAACGCGGACAGCCCCGCAGACCCGCTGGACCACCAGGCCGTCATGGAGCACGCCGTCCCGGCCCAGGCGGCGGGGGTCGCGCCGGACTCGGCCGAGGGGAGGGCCGTACTCGACCTGATCGTCGCGCCGGAGACCCGGGCACAGGAGCGGGTACGGCTGGCCGAGCAGGTGGAGCTGTTCAGCGACCTGCGGGTCGAGCGGTACTGGCAGCTGGTGGGGGCCATCAACGGGCGCCCGCCGTTCCCTCCGGCCGTGGCGGCCTTCCTCTGGCTGGCCGCCGCGCTCAGGGCGTCCGCCGAGGCGTGAGTCGTCTGATTCCTGCAAGACCGTGGATGTGACCTCCGGTTAGGTTGGGCCGTGCGCGGCCCCGGGACGCGCGCACCGAGCACGGCACCTCAACCGGAAAGACATTGATATGCGGGCACGTCTGAGTTTCGTGGGAATCGTCGTCAAGGACATGGCCAGGTCGCTGGCGTTCTACCGCCGGCTGGGCCTGGACCTGCCGCCGGAGGCGGACGGGGAGCCGCACGTCGAGGCGGAACTGCCCGGGGGGCTGAAGCTCGTCTGGGACACGGTCGAGACGCTCCACGGTTTCGACCCGGGCTGGCGGCCGCCCACCGGAGGCTCCCGGACGGCGTTCGCCTTCGAGTTCGACACCCCCGCCGAGGTGGACGCCGCCTACGACGAACTCGTCTCCCTGGGCTACGAGGGCCACAAGGAGCCCTGGGACGCGTTCTGGGGGCAGCGGTACGCCATCGTCCACGACCCCGACGGCAACGGCGTCGATCTGCTCGCCGCGAACGGCTGAGGGCGTCAGCAGGCGCAGGAGACGCCGAGGGCAGGGGCGGTCAGCGGGTCGGGCGCACGCCGGGAGACCCCCTCCGAGGTCTCGACGGGCAGGCCCTCCCGGGCCCAGTACTCGAAGCCGCCGATCATCTCCTTGACGGGGTGACCGAGCCTGGCGAACTCCAGGGCCGCCCTGGTGGCGCCGTTGCAGCCCGGTCCCCAGCAGTAGGTCACCACGGTCGCCCCCGTGGGGACCACCTCGGCCGCGCGGGCGGCGATCTCGCCGGTCGGCAGGTGTACGGCTCCCGCGACGTGGCCCTGAAGCCAGGCCTGGACGCCACGTGTGTCGACCACGACGACGTCCGGGACTCCGGCCGCCAGGTCGGCGGCCACGTCGGAGACGTCGGTCTCGAAGGCGAGCCGGGCGGCGAAGTGGGCGATCGCCGTGGTGCTCCCGGCGGCGGGGACCGCGGTGACGGCGGATGAGGGGGCGGACATCACATGCCTTTCTCGGAGAACGGTGCCGTGCGTGAGACATGGTTTCGCGCACGGCGCCCCTCCGGCCAGTGGCGTGAACGCCGCTTATCGCTAATATCCCGCCATGTCGCTTCTCTTCCCGGCGTGGCGGGCGCACACCGTGTCCGCCGTCGCCTTCGACGGCATGGCCCCCTTCGAACTCGGCTGCGTGGTGGAGATCTTCGGCATTCCCAGGCCCGAACTCGACGTCCCCTGGTACGAGCTGACGGTCTGCGCCGAGACCCCGGCCGACCTGCGGGTCGTCGGAGGGTTCACCATGCGGGCCGGGCACGGGCTCGACGTGGCCGCGGCGGCGGACACGGTGATCGTGCCCGCGGTCGCGGACGTGCGGGGGGAGGTCTCCGCGGAGCTGGTCAGGGCGCTGCGGACGGCGCACGAGCGTGGGGCCAGGATCGTGTCGATCTGTTCGGGGGCCTTCGCGCTGGCCGCCGCGGGGTTGCTCGACGGGCGTGAGGCGACCACCCACTGGAGGTACGCCGACCTGCTGAGGGAGAGGTTCCCGCTGGTCAGGGTCAACCCCGACGTCCTGTACGTGGACGGCGGGGACGTGCTGACCAGCGCGGGCAGCGCCGCGGGCCTCGACCTGCTGCTGCACCTGGTCCGCACCGACCACGGCCCCGGCGTGGCCAACTCGGTCGCGCGCAGGCTGGTCGTCCCGCCGCACCGGGAGGGCGGGCAGGCCCAGTTCGTCCAGGCCCCGGTGGCGCCCGCGGAGGGGGACGACGCGGTGGCCGTCGCGATGGCCTGGGCGCTCGGGCACCTGGCCGAGCCGATCACGGTCGCCGGGATGGCCGGGGCCGCCCGCATGTCGCAACGCACCTTCCTGCGGCACTTCGCCCGCCAGACCGGGACGAGCCCGCTGCGCTGGGTGATCTCCCAGCGGATCGCGGCCAGCCTGGAGCCGCTGGAGTCAGGCTCGGCCTCGATCGAGGAGGTCGCGGCGGCGGTGGGCTTCGACAGCGCCGTGACCTTCAGGCACCACTTCGCCAGGACGATGCGCACCTCGCCCTCGGCCTACCGCAGGGCCTTCAGGGAGTCCCCGTGAGCCGGGCGCCCGCTGAGCTCTGGGACCCTGGACGGATGGTCGATGAGTTCGAGGAACTGCGGCGGCGGATGTTCGGCCTGGCCTACCGGATGCTCGGTTCGGCCGCGGAGGCAGAGGACGTCGTCCAGGACGCCTACCTGCGCTGGCATACCGCCGACAGGCGGAACGTGGAGACGCCGGGGGCGTGGCTGGCCAAGGTGGTCACCAACCTCTGTCTCAACCGGCTGACCGCCGCCCGTGCCACCCGTGAGAGCTACGTCGGCCCCTGGCTTCCCGAGCCCGTCGAGTCGGCGGCGCTCGGTCCGTTGGAGACCGCCGAGCGACGTGACGCGGTCTCCATGGCGTTCCTGACGCTGCTTGAGCGCCTCACCCCTCCGGAGCGCGCCGTCTTCGTGCTCCGCGAGGCCTTCTCGTACGGCTACCGCGAGATCGCCGAGGTGCTCGACCTCTCGGAGACCCACTGCCGCCAGCTCCTGATCAGGGCGAGGAAGCGGATGGGCGAGCCCCGGAGGTTCGACGTGCCCGGGGAGCAGCGGCGCAGGATCGTCGAGCGGTTCCTCGACGCCGCGCGGGGCGGCGACCTCGCCGGGCTTGAGCGGCTGCTCGCCGTCGACGTGGTCGTCTGGTCCGACGGCGGTGGCCGGGTCGGTGCCGCGCTGCGCCCCGTGGAGGGCCGGGACAAGGTCGTCCGCTTCCTGGCCGGGATCGCCGCCAAGTTCGGCCCCGGGGGTGGGTTCGCCCACACCGAGGTCAACGGCGAGGAGGGGATCGTGGTGTGGGCCGGGGACGTGGTCGTCGCGGTCTTCGCGATCGAGGTGACGGAGGGGCGGATCACGGCGGTGCGGGCCGTGCTGAATCCGGACAAGCTCTCGCGCTTCACCGCCCCGGGTTGCCAAGAATAAGCAGACCGGTCTATTTTTTGGGCCATGGGACGCAAGGGTGAGGAGACCAGGACGCGGCTGCTCGACGCGACGCGGGAGCTGATCGAGGGCGGCGGCTACTTCGGGGCCGGGCTGAACCAGGTGGTCGCGGCCAGCGGAGCGCCGCGCGGCTCGCTCTACTTCCACTTCCCCGGCGGCAAGGACCAGCTCGTCGGTGAGTCCGTACGGCGGGCGGGTCACGAGGTCGGCCGGATGGTGCGGGAGCTTGCCGAGTCCGCGCCCGACGCCGTGAGCCTGGTCACCGGGGTGCTCGCACTGCTGGGCGACCGGCTTGAGGCCTCCGGGTGGCGCAAGGGCTGCCCGGTGGCCACGGTGGCGCTGGAGATGGCGGCCGTCAGCGACCCCCTCCAGGAGGTCTGCGCCGAGGTCTACGGCTCGTGGGAGGAGGCACTGCGTCACCGGCTGGCCGTGGACGGGCACCCGGAGCCCGCCGACACGGCCGCCACGGTCCTGGCCCTGATCGAGGGCGCGCTGCTGCTGGCCAGGGCGCATCGCAGCCGGGAGCCGCTCGACCGGGTGGCGCGCGGGATCGCCACGCTGCTGAGGCCGTAACGCCAGGACCCCTCCCCGGCTCCCTTCGTATGCCCATGAAATATGTAGACCGATCTATTATGAGGTGATCGCGTGACCCCCGACTCCATCGTCTTCGGCGCGGCGGGATTCATCGGCCGCTCCCTGGTCGCCGAACTCCTGCGCAGGGAGCGCGTGGTGGCCGCCGCCCTGCGCGGACCGGCGGACCGGCTGACCTCCTGGCTCGCCGGGCAGGGCGTGGACACCGCGCGGCTGACCGTCGTGACCGCCGACATCGCCGTCCCCGGGCTCGGGCTCGGCGCCGCGCCGGACCTCGGGCGGGTGCGCGACGTCTACAACACCGCGGCACGCTTCGCCTTCGGACTGGGCATCGCCGAGGCGAGGGCGGCCAACGTGACCGGGGCGGTCAACGTGGCCGACTGGGCGGCCACCCGCCAGGGGCTGCGGCGCCTGGTGCACGTCAGCGGCTACCGTGTCAGCGGCGGTCCTCCCGACTACCGCCGTGACGGGGCCTACGAGGCCTCGAAACGGGAGGGCGACGCGGCGGTGCGCGCCCGCGCCGCGGAACTCGGCGTCCCGCTGACCGTCGTCAACCCCAGTTCGGTCACCGGTGAGGGGCAGTTCATCGGCCTCGCCTCGGTGGTGCGCGACCTGTGGCGTGGCCGGCTGCCCCTGCTGCCCGGGGACGGCAGGACCTTCCTGCCGGTCGTGGACATCGGCTACCTGGCCCGCTTCATGGCGGAGGTGCCCGGCCACGAGGAGACGGCGGGCGAGGCCTACTGGGTGCTCGACGACCGGACGCCGAACCTGCCGGAACTGGCCGGGCTCCTGGCCGCCCACCTGGGAGTCCGCCCTCCGCGCGCGACGATCCCGGTCCCTCTCGTACGGCGGCTGCCCCGCGCCCTGACCGGCGCCGACCCGGAGACGCTGTCGTTCATGTCCGGCGACCGCTACGACACGGCCCCCGCCCTGGCCTTCGCCGAGCGGGCCGGTCTGCGCATGCCCCCGGTGGAGGAGATGCTCAGGACCTGGGCGGACGGGCTGGTCGGCGCCGGGTTCGGGGAGGGGGAGGCGCCACGCGGGCCGTACGGGTTCCGGGACGTGGCGGGCAGCCGTACCTGGGTGGCGGGGGAGCGGGAGAGTCCCCGGTACGTGCTGCTGCACGGGCTGCCGCTCGACGCCCGCTCCTGGGCGGAGGTGAGCGAGTCGCTCGACGGTCCCGTCCTGGCCGCCGACCTGCCGGGACTCGGCCGCTCCTCGCCCGCCCGCTCACTGGGGGAGTGGACCGAGGCGTTGCTCGAACCGGCGGGGACGCGCCCGGTGCTGGTCGGGCACTCCTTCGCCTGCGGGCCCGTCCTGCGCTACGCGCTCGCACGTCCTGAGCGGATCTCCGCGGTCGTGCTCCTGGCCCCGGCCTTCCTGCAGGCTCCGGCGGGGTGGCCGGCCCGCTCGGCCTTCGGCGCCGCCGTACTGCGCCGGACGTCCCCGGCGCGGCTGGCGGGCAGACTCGGCGTGCCCGAGGGCGCGCTCGCCGACCTGCGCCGCCCCGGTGCCGCCCGGCGGGTGATCGGGGCGATGCGCGCGGGCTACGCGGCCAGGGAGGAACTGCGGCGGGCGCTCGGCCGGGTCGAGGTCCCGGTGACGATCGTCACGGGGGCGGCCGACCCGCTCGTGGTGGGCGAGGCCGACGTCGTGATCGAGGGAGCGGGGCACTACCCCCAGCTCACCCATCCCCGGCGGGTGGCGCGTGTCCTGCGAGAAGCCGCAGGGCGAGTTCTTCCAGCGCGGCTGTGATCCGCTCGGGTCCGAGCCCGCGACCCTCACGCTGGAAGGTGTAGACCTCGGGGGCGAGCGGGGCGAGCGCGATCTCGACGAGCGCGTCCGGGTCGGGCACGTCGGCGGCGACCAGCAGCGAGCGCACGTGCGCCCGCCAGAAACCGTAGGCGCCGGTGGCGAAGCGCGAGCGGCCCGTCTCCGCGCCGAGCACCAGGTGGGAGTGGGATTCGAGCAGGCCGACCATCGCGGCGTAGAAGGCGGCCAGCCGCCGCGCGGGCGTGGCACCGGGGCCGAGGGGCGGCCGGCCTCCGATCAGTTCGCGCTGCAGGGCCTTCTCGTGCTCGTCGAGCATCGCGGTCGCGATCGCGGCCCGGTCGGGATAGCGGCGGTACAGGGTGCCCCGGCCGACTCCCGCCGCCCTGGCGATGTCCTCCATGGTGACGTTGGGCGCCCCTTTGGCGGCGAACAGCCGCTCCGCGGCCTCCAGGATGCGCGCCCGGTTACGCGCGGCGTCTGCTCTCTCCATGCCCCCAGAGTATAGGTGGACACTGTGTCCGGATAATGCGGGAGGACCCGCGGGTCGCGGGTCCTCCCGGCCGGCCGGGCGGTCGGTCAGGCCGCGGGAGTGGGGCCGCTCGTGGCCGGAAACCGCAGGACGTTGCGTCCTGTGTAGGCGCGCAGATCGACGACCTTGGTGTCGGACGCGCCGCCGCGGCGCCGTACCGACCGGATGTCTCTGATCTTGAGCCGCGCGACGGACGGCGGCACAAGCACAAGTCTCTTCATTGAGCCCCCCGCGTGACGCTTTCGTTACACGAAATGTCTACAGATCGTCCCGTAAAACCGTCGTAAAGAACTGATCGTCAGTAGGGAAGCCTGCGGCCTGACGGGGTGCGAAGGTCCAGGTCGAAGGCGCGGGTACGGCGACGCCGGTGCTGCGAACGGGCGACTTTCGCGTGACGCATGGCTCGTCCCTCCTCTTGCTCGGGCTCGCCGGCCGGGGGTCGGCGGGAGCCCGCCCACGCTTGCCAACCTAGTTCTCCCCGGTGAGCCCTATCAACCGGTTTGATCGCGGCCGGACGACGCCGCTGACCTGGGGAACGCCTGAGTGTGTGACATCGGCCGAACTATGGTGTCCAGCGGCGCGTCCAACAAGCCGGTGAACGGAGGCGGGAATGAGCACCGGACTGGTCGACGGAGATCCGCAACGGCTCGGCGGCTACTGGCTGGCGGGCCGGTTGGGCGCGGGCGGACAGGGAGTGGTCTACGAGGCCTACGACGCACGGGGCGAACGGGTCGCGGTCAAGGTGTTGCACGGCGACGCGGCGGCCGACCCCGAGTTGCGCGAGCGGTTCGGCCGCGAGGCGGCCTCCGCCAGGCGGATCGCCTCCTTCTGCACGGCCGCCGTGGTGGACGCCGACCTCGAAGGGCCCAGGCCGTACATCGTCTCCGAGTACGTCGAGGGACCGAGCCTGCGCAGGGCCGTCGTCGACGGGCGCCGTTTCACCGGCGGTGACCTGCACCGCCTGGCCACCGCCGTCGCCACCGCGCTGACCGCGATCCACGAGGCCGGGGTCATCCACCGAGACCTCAAGCCCGACAACGTGCTGCTCGGCCCCGACGGCCCCCGGGTGATCGACTTCGGTGTCGCCCGGATGGCCGACATGTCGCTGACCGCGACCGGGATGGTCGCGGGGACCCCCACCTACATGGCCCCCGAGATCTTCATGGGGGAGCGCGCGACCGAGGCCGTCGACGTCTTCGCCTGGGGCGGGGTCATGGTCTTCGCCGCCACAGGACTCGACCCGTTCAGGGCGGAGAGCCTGGGCGGTGTCATGCACCGGGTGCTCTCCGTGCAGCCGCAGCTGGACGTACTGCCCGAGCAGCTCCGTCCGCTGGTGGCCGCCTCCCTGGCCAAGGACCCCACGGCCAGGCCCGCCGCCAGGGAACTGCTGCTCGCCCTGATCAGCGGGGGCGGCTCGCTCGACACCCGGCGGCTGCTCGCGGCGGGCAGCGAGACGGGCGGCCGGATGCACACCGGCTCGAACGACCCCGCGCTCGGCGACCTCGCCGAGGAGGCCTTCGGCGCGCTCGGGCAGGCCGAACGGGAAATCGCCCCCGAGGTGTTCCTCCGGCTCGTCACCGTGACCGACGACGGAGAGCTCACCGTACGGCGCGCCCAGCTGGCCGAACTCCTCCAGGGAAGGGGCGAGGAGGAGATCGCCGCCGTCCACCGGGTGCTCGCGGCCTTCACCTATCTGGTCGGCCGCGACGAGCAGGCGCTGTGGCTCTCGCGGCCCGCCCTGACCCAGGCCTGGCCCCGGCTGCGTCAGTGGGTCGGGGCCAACCGCGACGGCCTGGTCGTGCACCGGCACATCCTCACCGCGGCCTGGCGCTGGCAGAGCCAGGGCCGCAGGGACGGCGACCTGTTCCAGGGCAGCAACCTGGAGAACGCCATGAACTGGGCGGCGACGGGACGGCGCAACATCACACTGAGTCCGGTCGAACGCGACTTCCTGGAAGCGGGAGCCGCCCTGGCCAGGCGCCGCGCACGCAGGGGCAGGCTGCTGTCCGTGACGCTGGCCGGGCTGCTGGCGGTCGCGCTGGCCGCCGGGGTGCTGGCCGTACAGCAGGGCAGGGTCGCCGAGGCGCGCAGCGTCACCATCGCGCACCAGCGCGACCAGGCGCAGGCCCGTCAGCTCGCCGCGACCGCCGAATCGCTGCGCGTCTCCGAGCCGGTCAGGGCCATGCTGCTCAGCGTGGCCGCCTGGCGGCTGAACCCGGTGGTCGAGGCGAGAGCCGCCCTGACCGGCTCGCTGGCCCAGCGTGAGACGGCCGCCTTCCACGACCCGGCGGCCGGGGTGCACACGCTGCGGGCGCTGAGCCGTGACGGGCGCGTCCTCGTCAGCGCCGGCGACGGACAGGCGCGCGTCTGGGACGTGCGGACCGGCGGACGCGCCGGCGGGTTCGACGGGATAGGCGACGAGCTGACCGGGATCGCGCTGAGCCCGAGCGGCAGGCTGCTCGCCGTGGTCAGCGGGACGAAACTCACGATCTGGGACATGACGACCGGCAAGCCGACCGGTGCGACCCTCACCGTCCGGGGCCGGGGCGTCGACGGCATATCCCAGGTGGCCTTCGGCCGCTCGGAGGACCTGGTCCTGGTCAGCAGGGGCGAGGGGCTGATGGTCTGGAACCGGCGGACGGGCGGTGAGGCGGCCCCGTTCACCGCGGGCATGGGCTTCGACACCTCGCCGGACGGCACCGGGCTCGCCGTCGCCGACCTCGGAGGGGACGCGACGGTCACGACCCTCGCGGACGGCCGCAAGGTGTCGCTCGGACAGCGGTGCACCTGCGTGCGGCGCGTCGCCTACAGCCCGGACGGCAAGGTCGTCGCGGTCCGCACCGGAGCGCTCATCCGGCTCCACGACGCCTCGACCGGCGCCGATCTGCAACGTTCCTTCACCGACGCCGACGTGCAGCGCTCGTTCGACGAGGGAGACGCGGACACGCTGGTCTTCAGCCCCGACGGGCGGTTCCTGGCGTCGGTGAGCGAGCGCAACATCAGGCTCTGGCGCGTCGCGGACGGTGCCCTGTTGTTCACCCACGCCGTCGCCGCGTTCAGGCCGGTCGCCGCCTTCGACCCCGACGGGCGCACCCTGCGCTACCTGTCGGAGGACTCGGTGACCAGCCTCGACATCGCCTTCGCGACCGCCCCGGCGCCGCTGGGGAAGGCGGGCTTCGCCAGGGCGGCGCTCAGCCCCGACGGCCGCCTGCTCGCCTCGAAGGGGGAGGGGCCGGGGAAGGTCGTCCTGTGGGACGTGCGCGGACGCAGGTCCCCGGCGGCCCTGGACGTCGGCTCACAGGACCCCGGTGGCTACTTCGAGATGGCCTTCAGCGGCGACGGGAGACGGCTGGCGGTCGTCACGGGCGACATGGCGGGCGAGGTGCAGATCTGGGACACCAGGACGTTCGAGAAGGTCATGACCGTCACCGCCCCGAAACAGGGCAACGTGACCGCCATCGCGGTGAACGCCGACGGCACCGCCCTCGCCGGATACGTCGCCTACCCCGACTCCCCGACCGGGGACGGCGGGGAGATCCACCTGTGGGACGTGCCGGGCGGCCGGCACCGCTGGGCGAGGAAGCAGGGCTACCCCGACGGCCTCCGCTTCGCCCCGGACGGCAGGGCCCTGGCGGTCGCGGGCGGTGAACAGCGCCTGCTCGACACCCGCACGGGCAAACCCTTCGGCCCCTCGTACGGCTCGCCGACCGTCGGCGTCCCCGTCCTCTCGCTCGCCTTCGGCGGGGACGGCTCCCGCTTCGCCATCGCCGACCAGGCGGGACGGCTGTCGGTCTGGGAGACCTCGTCGAGGAAGCAGGTCGGTGAGACGGTCAGGACGGGGGCTGGCGAGACCCCCCTGCTGACCTACTCGCCGCGCGGCGACGTGATCGCGGGCCGGGTGGACGGCGGCTCCGTGGCGCTGTGGGACGTCGAGACCGGGCGCCGCCTCGGCGAGCCGATCGCGACGGGGCCAGGAGAGCCGAAGGCGCTGGCCTTCACCGGAGACGGGACGCGCCTGGTCGTCGCCGACTCCTCGGGAGTCCTGGCCGAGCACCCGGTGGAGCCGGAGGCCGTGGCGAACGCGGTCTGCGCGAGGGCGGGCCGTACGCTCTCGGCGCAGGAGTGGCGGACCTACCTGGGGGAGACGCCGTACCGTGATGTATGCCCTCGATGACCCAGAACTTTCCGGTCTGAGATCGCATCCAACACCGTATGAGAGTCGCGGCGAGGCTGATCGAGGGGGACCCGCACCGTCTGGGGGACTACCGGCTGGCGGGCCGTCTTGGGGCGGGCCGCCGGGGCGTGGTCTACGAGGCCTACGACTCCGGAGGGCGGCGGGTGGCGGTGAAGGTGCCGCACGGAGACCCCGAACTGTGGCGGCCACTGGCCGGGGAGGTGGCCGCGGTCCGCGCCGCCGCGCCGTCCTGCACGGCCAAGGTGATCGACGCCGACTGCGTGGGGGCGCGGCCGTACGTCGTCAGTGAGTACGTGGCCGGGCCGAGCCTGCGTGGGGCGGGGCGGATCCTGGCCGGGCCCGACCTGCTCCACCTGGCCGCGGCCCTGGCCACCGCGCTGACCGCCCTCCACGAGGCCGGGGTCGTCCACCGTGACCTCACCCCGGACAACGTGCTGCTGGGCCCCGACGGTCCCAGGGTCGTCGGGTTCGGGCCGCTCTCCCCGACGGAGACGACGCTGACCTGGCCCAGGCTGGCCATGAACGCCCCGGCCTACACCGCGCCGGAGGCGTTCACCGGACGGGAGCCCGGCGCCGCCGCGGACGTGTTCGCCTGGGGCGCGGTCGTGTTCTACGCCGCTACGGGGAGGGACGCGTTCGAGGGCACCAGTCTGGGGACGGTCATGCACCGTGTGCTGTCGGTCGATCCCGACCTGGACCCGATCCCGCAGCCGTTGCGCGCCCTGGTCGCCGACTCCCTGGCCAAGGACCCCGAGCGCAGGCCCGGGGCCCGGGACCTGTTGCGGGCCCTGGTCTCCGCGGACGCGACCGTCCGGCTCAAGGCCCCCTGCCTCGCCCCCGACTGCCTCACACACGCCTCCCCCACCGCGGCCTGCCTGCCGGCGGCCTGTCTCGTGCCCTCGGGCGGCGACATCCCCGGATGGGCGGCGGAGACGTTCACCGCGGAGGCGCCGCTCACCACGGAGACGGTCCTCGGCGGGCGGGTCTGTCTCGCCGACGCCCTGCTGGCCGCCCGCGTGCCGCTCACCCTGGACTTCCTGCTGGCGGCGGGCGACGCCATGGCGGCCAGGCTGCGGACCCCGTACGACGACCCGGGACTGGGCGCGGTCGCGGAGGACGCCTACGTCACGCTCGACCCGGCCGACCGGCCGTTCGCCTCGGCGATGTTCCTCAGGCTGGCGGACGGGCGCGGCGGACCGCGTGGCGCGGGGGAGGCCGAGGAACGGATCGCCGAGGCGTTCGGGCCGCTGGTCGTCCGTGCGGGGGACCTGGCCCGCCTGGCCGATCCGGCGCTGCCGTACGCCTGGCCGAGGCTGGCCGGGTGGATCGAGGCGGACCGTGACGCGCGGGCCCGCACGGCCCGCGACCGCCTGTACTGGCTGGGGCTGACGGTACTGCTGACCCTCGCCCTGGTCGCGGCCCTGGTGGCCGCCCTCGGAACCGGCGGCTGACCTGTCTGAGCCCTCCCCCGGCGGGTAGGCATAGCCGGGAGTACGCCGTGAGTTTTTCGGGGGGAAGACATGGCGCGATGTGAGGTCTGCGGCAACGACTACGACATGAGCTTCGAGGTGCACGCGCAGGGGGCCGTGCACGTCTTCGACAGCTTCGAGTGCGCGGTCCACCGGATGGCCCCGGTGTGCGAGCACTGCGGGGTGAAGGTCGTCGGCCACGGGGTCCAGGTGGGCAGGAGCTGGTTCTGCTGCGCGCACTGCGCCCGTCAGGAGGGGGAGGACGCGATCGTCGACCGGGTCGGCATCCCGATGCAGCAGGGAGCCTGAACCGTTCGGGCACCGCTAGGGTGCAGGGGTGTATGTGAAGATCTGCGGGCTGCGAGAGCCCGGCCACGTCACGGCCGCCGTCGAGGCGGGAGCCGACGCGATCGGCTTCGTCCTGACCCGGAGCCCCCGGCGGATCACCCCGGAGCTCGCCCGTGAGCTGGCCGCCGAGGTGCCCGCCCATGTGCTGACCGTCGCGGTCTTCGCCGGTGAGACCCCGCAGGAGGTACGGCGGGCCGCGACCGAGTCGGGGGTGCGGGCCGTGCAGCTGCACGGCGCCCATCCGCACGAGGACTTCACCGCGCTCAAGGACCTCGGCCTGACACTGGTCCGTGCCGGGGCGGCGGCGGGCGCCGACCTGCGCTGCGGAGCCTTCGACGAGGACATGCTCATCGTCGACGCCCCCCGCCCGGGCTCGGGGGAGCCGTGGGACTGGGCGGCGGTGCGCGGCCTCCCGCAGGGCCGCTGGATGCTGGCCGGAGGACTCGGCCCGGCGAACGTCGCCGAGGCCGTGGCCGCCGCCCAGCCGTGGGGGGTCGACGTCTCAAGCGGTGTCGAGACCGCTCCCGGGGTGAAGGACGCCGGGCTCATCAGGGAGTTCGTGGCCGCCGCGCGCGGCTGAAGTCCCCGGCTACCCGGTGCCCTCGGGCGTCCGGGACGGCCGTTCGACCGGGATCGCGGGCGTTCCGCGTGGGGAGCGGGGAGCCGTTCGCAGGACGGGCAGCGCCGTCCCGGCTCCCGCGAGGGCGCCCAGGACGTTGAAGAGCACGTCCGCCGCGTCGCAGCTACGCCCCTCCGAGAACGCCTGGGTGATCTCCAGGGTGAGGGAGGCCGCCGCCAGCCCCGTCACGACCGCCAGCGGGCGGCGGGTCACGAGGACCCCCAGCAGGGCGGGCGCGGCGTAGAGCAGGAGGTTGAGGAGGTTCTGGGCCTCCGTGAGGGAGGCCGGGCCGCTGGTCGCGCAGAAGGCCAGGCCGTGCGTGGTCAGACGCGTCGGCATCGTGAGGGCCGGGATCACGGCCAGGGAGAACAGCCAGAGGAACGCCGTCGGCCGCCGCACGCGGAACACCGCCGAGACTCTTCGGCTCAGCGGGACGCACAGTCCGGTGAGGACCGTCAGCAGGCAGACGACCGGCAGCCAGAGGTCACGGTTGGCGAGGAAGACCTCGACGGGCAGGGGGATCAGCAGTCGCCCCAGACCTTCGTGACGTACTGGAAACGGGTCGCGGTGTTCAGCATGATCCCGTGGTAACACCCGGAGGGAAGGGAGAGGGAGAAACTCCTGAAGGTGGTGCCGCCCGCCCGCGCCGTCACGGCGGGGCCGTAGACGGGCCTCTTGATGCCGACGCCCGAGCTGTTCGTCTGCTGGTAGCCGAGCCGGACGTTCGTCGCCCCTCCCCGCGCCTTGTCGTAGGCGACGTTGATCCGGCGCAGGGACCTCCCCTTGACGCAGAACCCGGCGCTGAGCGTGCCGTTGTCGAGGTAGCCGAACGCGGAGCCGGAGAAGGTCAGGGAGGGACCGCAGTCGCCGACGGAACCCGTGTCCCCGGCCGCGGCGCTCCCGGCCCAGACGGCTGCGCAGGCGATCGCCGAGACGGTGAGAAATGCGGCCGGCGTGACGAGGGAGGGCAGGAGGCGATCCAGCAAGGCGAGTCCTTCCGCTGGTGGGTTCGCGGCGGCAGACGGCGCAAGAAAAAGGGCATAAATGACAAATTATGATTTGTGGGCAATGTTCTAATTGTCGGATATCTTTGTTTTTCTCTCGCGCTTCGCGGTCAGGGGGAACCTATCCGCAAACCGGCACGTGATCAACGAAGCTCGACCGGGGTCGCGCCGTGGTATCGGGTCCCGTGCAGGTCAGGGCTTGTGCAGGCTGCCTGTTATGTGGGATTTGTGAAATATATTCGCGCCGTCGGCGAAGAATCCTTCACGGTCCTACATAAACCTGTGTGCGTCCTACAGAAACCGAAACTCAATGTGCGAACAGATCGTCGCAATCATGTGGCTGCCGAAAGAGTCCTTCTCAGGCACCCTTGAGGAGAAACGACCGCGCACCCCTCCCGCGCCGAAAGGAGAAAACAGCAATGAATGCTTCCAATCCGACCACCCGACCGTCTGCCATACACATCGCTGGACGGCTCGGGAGCGCCGTCACATGGTCACATGGCCGCCCCGGGGGTGGGGGTGGCCCGCGCCACGAGACGCCCGTACGGCGCCGCGGCGGACGGAAACCGGCGGATCCCGCCGACAGAGCAGGGGTGATCTGGACGGTCAGGCCGTCACACGACACCCCGTATGCCGGGTGTGGCGGTGCGATCTGGAGGGTGAGCGCCGCCACACCTCGGACCGGATGTCGTAGCCGGACGCCGTAGCCGGCCCCGGGCCGTGCTGCCGCGGGTGACGGCCGAGACCGCGGGCCGTCAGGCCGGACTGTTCCCCTCCCGGAGGGGCCCGGCCGGAAGGGGGGCGGTCACCGGTCCGCCGGACGGACGGGTGATCACCGGCCCGCGGTCTTGGAACCCGTCAGTGGTGACCGTGCTCAGGGGGGACGGTGCCACGGGGGAGCAGCAGGGTGACGAGCGCCGCGGTCGCGCCCAGCAGCAGCGCGCTCACCACGATCGTGGAGTGCAGACCGCCGACGAACGCGACTCTGGCGGCGGTCAGCAGCGCGGCCCCGGTTTCGCCGCCGATCTCCTGCGCCGCGTGCGCGGCGGCGGCGAGCGACTGACGCGCGAGGGTCATCAGGCCGGAGGGAACCCCGGCGACCGGTGCCAGCGAGGGCGCGTAGACGGCCGTGGTGACCGTGCCGAGGACCGCGACCCCCAGACCGGCCCCCAGCTCGTAGGCGGTCTCCTCGATCGCGGCGGCACCACCGGCCTGTGCCTCGGACGCCGAGGACATGATCGTGTCGGAGGCGGCGAGCAGGGTGACCTGGATGCCGAAACCGACGCCGACGAAACAGAGCGCGAGCGTCAGGGAGTGCGGCTCCGTACCCCAGGCCAGCGTGGGCAGCAGGCTGAGCGCGGTCAGCGCCAGGCCGCCGCCCATCGTCGCGCGCAGCCCGAAGCGGTGCAGCAGCCGCGCCCCGGCGAGGCCGCCGGCGACCGCGGCGGCCATCAGCGGCAGCAGGCGGACCGCCGCCTGGAAGGGGCTGTCGCCGAGCACGAGCTGGAGATACTGGGCGAGCATCAGTTCGAGCCCGACCAGGGCGAAGACCGTGAGCAACACTGCGGCGACCCCGATGGAGAACGCCCGCTGCCGGAACAGGCCGAGGTCGAGCATCGGGGAGGGCGAGCGCCGCTGCCTGCGCACGAACCAGGCCAGCAGTCCGATCCCGGCCAGGAAGACCACCGGTCCACCGGTGCCGCCGGTCCCCGTCTCCTTGAGGCCGAAGGCCAGGGCGAGGATGCCCACGACCGACAGCAGCGCGCTGAAGGCGTCCCACGGGTGCAGCGCCCGCGCGCAGGAGTCGGGCAGAAGCCTGACGGCCGCGGGCAACAGCACCAGCAGGATCGGGACGTTGATCAGGAAGACGGCGCCCCACCACAGGTGCTCCACGAGCAACCCGCCGATGAGCGGGCCGACCGCGGCCCCGGCGGCGGCGACCCCGCTCCACACCCCCAGGGCGACGGCGCGCTCACGCCGGTCGGTGAAGACCTGCCTGATGATGGAGAGCGTGGCGGGCATGATCATCGCGCCGCCGACGCCCAGCAGGGCCCGCGCGCCGATCAGCGCGGCGGCGCTCGGCGCGAACGCGGCGGCGGCCGAGGCGACGCCGAACACCACGTACCCCATCAGCACCAGGCGTTTCCTGCCGTAATGGTCGCCGAGCGTGCCGAAGGTCAGCAACAGCGGCGCGACCACCAGGGAGTAGACGTCGATGATCCACAGCAGTTGGACCGAGGTGGGTTCGAGGGCGGCGGTCAGCGCGGGGACGGCGATGTGCAGGACCGTCGCGTCCACCGCGATGAGCAGCAGGCTGAAGCACAGCAGGATCAGGACCGACCAACGGCCGGTCCCTCGCCTTCGCGGGTCGATCCCGGTGCGGACCGCACTGTCCACGACCCCCATGGCGATCATGAGCCGCTGGAGGGGCCGTTGAAGGGAACGTCGGCCTCGACGGACATGCCAGGCAGCTTAGGCGAAGCCGGGTAGTGGGAAAGCCAGGAATCGGAGATTGGCTTACCGCTAATTGTGGATATTGTCCCCATATATCCCGCCTCTCTAGAGAGATACAGGGATATATCTCTTATCTAGGCAAACAGTGATCTCGCGCGCACGATGACGGTCGTGGGGAGCCAGCACGAGGTCCATGAACCGCCGGAACCGGACAGTGAACCGGACAGTGAACCGGACGGTGACACCGGTGACCCCCGCGAACGGTGCGCCACGGCCGCGGCCCTGCTGGAGCGCGACCGGCCACAGGAGGCGCTCGACGCCATGGGGCACGGTCAGGTCACCGGTGTCGCGGACTGGGCATACCGGCTGCTGAGTCTCTCCTTCGAACGCCTCGGCCGAGACGCCGAGGCCGTGGCCGCCGCCGAGGAGGCCGTACGGACCGCTCCCGGGTCGTGGACGGCACGGCTGCGACTGGGCGCCGCCCTGCGCCGGGTGCCGGGACGCCGATGGGAGGCGGCCGTCCAGGCGGACAGGGCCGTCCGCTACGCCCCCGAGGAGCCGGACCCCCACGTCCTCGCCGGCGACCTCGCGCTGCTGCGCGGCGAACACCACCGGGCCGAGGCCGCCTACCGGGCCGCGCTGCGCCTGGCGGACGACCACCCGCTCGCACGGGTCAACCTCGGGCTCGCCCTGCTGCGCTGGCGGCCTCCGCACGGCCACCACGACCCCGCCTGGCCGGTCGACCCCCGGGAGACCGCCCGCACAAGGGACGCCGTGGAGGCCTGGTCCCGGCAGATCCGCGCACTGCTGGCCGTCGCGCTCGCCGTGGCCGCCCTGCTCGTCCTGCGGACCGGGCCCGCCGCGGCGGCCACGACCGGTGGCGTGACCGTGCTGGCGGGGGTGGCGATCACCCTCAGGCGGGGTCGTGAGATCAGGCTCTGGCGCTACGTGCCGCGTCTGCTCGCACGCGACCCCTGGCTCGGCGTCTCGGTCTCGGCCACCGTGCTCGCCGTCGTGGCCTACACGGTGGCGGTCGCCACCCTCCCGCCCGTCCCGCAGGGCGTGGCGTGGCCCCTGCTCGCGGGGTTCGTCCTGTTCAACGGCATCGCCCTGCCCGCCCTACGGGTGCCCGCGCGGGCGTGGCGCGGGCGCCCGGTCAGGGCGCTGGCCGAGTTCGCCGCCATCCCGGGAGACCGTACGGCGCGGCGCAACGCCGAGACGACGCTGTGGATGCTCACGGCCCGCGCCTGGTCGGCGCTCATGGGGCTCCTGCTGGCCGCGGGGGCACTCGGCGAGATCCGGCCGGCCCTGGCCGCCCCCGCCGTCCCCGTCGCGCTCGCCCTGGCCCGCCCGAGGGGTACGGCGGGGCACCTCGTCGGACGGGTGCTCGCCGCCGACCGCCTGCTCACGGCCACCCGGTACCTGCTGACCCTGACCTCGGTCCTGCTCACGGGCGTCGCGGTCGTGACGTCGTCCGGCCTGCTGACCGGGGCAGGCCTGGAGCGGTGGACCTGGTGGATCTGGTGGGCCTGCGGTGTGCCGCCGGCCGTACTCGCCGGGGCGCTGGCCCTCAGGGCGGCACGGGCGCGCGGGCACGACCTGCCGGGACCGTGGCGTTCGGGCCTGGCCATGCGGGAGGGGCATGACGTGCGCCCGCCGGCGGACGCGCGGGCGCCGATCCTCCTCGGTGGCGACGTGCGGCGGGCGCTGGCCCGGGTCAGGGGAGTCGTCCTGGCCTTCACGGACCGGGAGGGTCCCAGAACCCTGGCCGCCGAGGTCACCGGCCAGGCGGACGGCGAACTGCTCCTGACCGCCCCCGCCGACGCCTGGGAGGCGGCCGGACGGGACCCGAGAGTCACGGTGTTCGTCACCGACCCGGCGCAGAGCCGGTTCTGGGCCGAGGTGCGGGGCGTCGCGGTCGGCGACGTGGAGACGGGCGCGCTCAGGATCACCCCGAAGCGGGTCCTCGTCTCCGAAGTCCCAGGTCTCGGCGGTGCCCGCCACCGGGACCGCCACCGGCGCCGCTGTGCCCGGGAGCGACACGGGACCACACGGACACGCTGAGGGTTCACCGTGCCGGGGACCGCCCGCAGAAAGGCCCGGAGAGGGCACGCGGGAAGGCGGCGGGAGGGATCGTTTCGGCATCCGAAGGCGGGGCAGAAACCCCGCACCCGGATCGTGGGGTTCATCCGGTCTCGTCCGTTTATCTGATCGTGTCAGTGTGGCGGCGTGGCGTGGGGCTCACGCACGCGCAAACGTCTGCCCGGTGCGGTATAACCGGGGGCGAATCCGGGGAGGCGTGATGCGGGAACCCGACAGGATCCGGCCCGCGGGGCGGGCGGCGGTGCGGGATGCGTTCGAAAGGGTACGGCTGCGCTACTTCCAGCTCGCTCCCGGCACACGCCGGCTGATCTACCTCCTCGCACTGGTCCTGGCCGTCGGGCTGACCCTGGGCATGGGATGGTCGCGCGACACCTTCCTGGCGATCCTGGTCCTGCTCGGTTTCGCCGGACTGACCCTGCGCTTCCCCCGGGCCGCCGCGACCCTGGTCGTGGTGGTCGGGTGGGTGTTGCTCATGCCCCCCTTCCAGAGCCTGTACGGCGTCGGGGTGCCCGCCTCGATGCCGTTGACGCTCCTGGCGTTGCCCGTCGCGGGAGCGGCCCACCTCATCCGCTGGGTGCCGCCGTGGCTGACCACGCTCGCCGCGCTCGTGCCCGCCGCCGTCGTGGCCGCCGCCATCTCCGTCTTCGCCCCCGGCGTCGCCCCGTGGATCGCCTACGGCGTCGCCGCGGCCGTGCTGGCCTACCGGTTCGTCCAGGCCCGTCAGGCCAGGGCCGATCTGCGGGCCGGGGACCAGCGGGTGCGGATCAGGGCGCGTGAGAGCGGGCAGCCCGCCCACGCGCAGGGCACACCCGCGGCCCCGCCGCCGATCTCCGTCGAGGAGGCGCTCGGCGAGCTGGACGGCATGATCGGCCTGGCCCCGGTGAAGGAGCAGGTGCGTTCCATCGCAGCCTCGATCGAGGCGGCCAGGCTGCGCAAGGAGGCGGGATACTCCACCGAGCCGCCGATGCGCCACTTCGTCTTCGTCGGCCCTCCCGGCACCGGCAAGACCAGCGTCGCCAGGACCGTCGCGAAGATCTTCTACGCCTTCGGCCTGCTCGAAACCCCCTACGTGGTCGAGGTCCAGCGCGCCGACCTCGTCGGGGAGTTCCTCGGTGCTACCGCGATCAAGACCAACGAGGTGATCGACAGGGCGCTCGGCGGGGTGCTGTTCGTCGACGAGGCCTACGGCCTGATCAACTCGGGGGACGGCCAGCCGGACCGGTTCGGTGCGGAGGCGGTGCAGACGCTGCTCAAACGGGCCGAGGACGACCGCGACCGGCTGATCATCATCCTGGCCGGATACGAGAAGGAGATGGCCTCCTTCCTGTCGTCGAACCCCGGCCTGTCCAGCCGCTTCTCCAGCCGGGTCCGCTTCCCCAGCTACTCCCCGGGAGAACTGCTGGAGATCACCGAGCTGCTGCAGCGGCGGCGCGGCGACCGGCTCGCCGACGACGCCGGGCCCGCGCTGCTCGACCGCTTCGAGGACGTGCACCGGCGCGCCCTCGTCGACGAGCTGGGGAACGCCAGGTTCGCCAGGAGCCTCGTCGAGGCCGCGGCCCAGGCCCGTGACGTGCGGGTGGTCGGCGCGGGCGGCTCACCGACGGCGCAGGACCTGGTGACCACGACCGCGCGGGACGTCGCCAAGGCCTTCGACGAGCTCACCGCCCGCTACCGGGGTTACCAGGCCATCCCCTCCCTGGAGGAGGCGCTGGCCGACCTGGACAGGATGGCCGGGCTCGAACCGGTCAAACAGCAGGTGCACGCCATCACCGCCCAGCTCAAGGTGGCCAGGATGCGCCAGGAGCGGGGGCTGCCGACACCCCCGCAGACCAGGCACTTCGTCTTCGCCGGGCCGCCGGGCACCGGCAAGACCACCGTGGCGCGCATCCTGGGCCGCATCTTCGCCGCCCTCGGCCTGCTCGCCCAGCCCGACGTGGTCGAGGCACAGCGGGCCGACCTGGTCGGTCAGCACCTTGGCGCGACCGCGATCAAGACCAACGAGCTGGTCGACAGGGCGCTCGGCGGGGTGCTGTTCGTCGACGAGGCCTACAGCCTGGTCAACCCCGGCTACGCGGGGGGTGACGCCTTCGGCACGGAGGCGGTGCAGACGCTGCTCAAACGGGCCGAGGACGACCGCGACCGGCTGGTGATCATCCTGGCCGGATACGAACGGGAGATGGACGCCTTCCTGGCGACCAACCCGGGCCTGGCCAGCAGGTTCGGCCAGCGGGTGCACTTCCCCTCCTACTCGCCCCGGGAACTCGCCGAGATCGCCGCGTTGCTCGCCCGCGAGGCGGGCGACCGCTTCGACGAGGCCGCGGCACGCGACCTGGACGAGGTCTTCACCTGGGTCTGCGCGGACGGCCTCATCGACAGCCTCGGCAACGGCAGGTTCGCGCGCTCGCTGTTCGAGCGCGCCGCGATGCGCAGGGACGTGCGCCTGGCGGCCCAGATGGGCGGCACGGCCAGCGCGGCGGACCTGACCACCATCACCAGCGCCGACCTGCGCGCCGCGGTGGACGAGCTCGCCGGGCGCTGACCTCTCCCCACTCGGTCCCGTACGGCGTGCGATGGCCGACATGTGCTTTTCGGTTCCACAACCAGAGGGATGGTTCGACAACCAGAGAGATGGCGTGGTAAACACCGCCCTTGACCGAGATCGAACCCCCGATTGAGCACTCCCTGTAGTTGAGTGGCCGCAAGATGTAGCAGGATGGCCATCGACAACAGGGACGACGCTTAAGGGGGGCGCTATGGCGGGGTTTCTTCTCCGCAGGCTGCTCAACTATCTGGTGCTCATCGTCGTCGCCACGAGCCTGGCCTACATGCTCGCAGCCTTCGCGCTCGACCCCCGCTCCAACTACGAGGGCCGCAACCCGCCGATCCCGGAGGCGGTCATCGACGCGCGGCTCACCGAGCTGAACCTCAACGACCAGACGCCGCTGGTCGAGCGCTACCTGACCTGGGTCGGCGGCCTCGCGCACGGCGACTTCGGCAAGACGGTCACCGGCGGGCCGGTCAACGACGACCTCGGGCGGCGCGTCGGCGTCACACTGCGCCTGATCACCGTGGGGGTGGTCCTCGGCAGCCTCACGGGTGTGCTTGTCGGCGCGTACGCGGCGGTCAGGCAGTACGGCGTGTTCGACCGCCTCGCGACCGGGGCCTCCTTCGCCGTCCTGGCCGTTCCGACGGTCGTGCTCGCCAACATCCTGATCATCGGCGCGGTCTCGTTCAACGACCTGACCGGCGCCCAGGTCTTCCTGGTCAGCGGTGAGACGACGCCCGGCCTTGAGGGCGATCTCCTGACCCACCTCACCGACCGCCTGCGGCACCTGATCCTGCCCACGCTCTCCCTGTCCCTGGGGCTGATCGCCGTCTACAGCCGTTACCAGCGCAACATGATGCTCGACGTGCTCGGCGCCGACTTCGTCCGCACCGCCAT
This sequence comes from Streptosporangium sp. NPDC020072, assembly GCF_040631445.1. Classification (NCBI taxonomy): domain Bacteria; kingdom Bacillati; phylum Actinomycetota; class Actinomycetes; order Streptosporangiales; family Streptosporangiaceae; genus Streptosporangium; species Streptosporangium sp. NPDC020072. The sequence continues at coordinate 64,321 of NZ_JBEYAB010000022.1, forward strand.
GGCCAAGGGGCTGCGGCGCCGTACCGCGCTGGTGCGGCACGCGTTGCGCACCGCGCTGATCCCGGCGGTCACCTACTTCGCCTTCACCTTCGGCGCGCTGCTGGTCGGCACGACCTTCACCGAGAAGATCTTCGGCTGGCACGGCATGGGCGAGTGGCTGGTCGACTCCATCTCGACCAACGACGTCAACACCGTCGCGGCGATCAGCTGTTTCGCGGCCTTCGCGGTGCTGGTGGCCTCCCTGGCGTCCGACGTTCTGCACGCGGTTCTCGACCCGCGCGTGCGGGTGGGGTGAGGGGAAGCGATGACCATCACGGACGAGCGGTTCGCCGAGCAGGAGGCGAGCGTCGCGGGCATCACGGCGCCCTCCAGGCTGCGGGTGGTCGCGGGACGTTTCTTCGGCTCCTTCCAGGGCCGTGTCGGGTTCGCCCTTCTGGCGCTGCTGTTCCTGCTGGCCTTCGCCGGGCCGTACGCCGGCCGGTGGGGTTACACCGACAAGGACTTCATGGCCTTCCTGCAGCCACCCTCGGGCGAGCACTGGTGGGGCACGCTGCAGACCGGCGCCGACGTGTACGCGGTCACGCTGCGCGGCATGCAGAAGTCGCTCATCGTCGGGCTGCTGGCCGCCGTGGTCGGCACGACCCTGGCCGCCGTGGTCGGCGCCTTCGCCGGATACTTCCCCGGCTGGGCCGACCGTGCGCTGACCTGGCTGACCGACCTGCTGCTCGTGCTTCCGGCCTTCCTGATCCTGGCGATCATGTCGCCGCTGTTCGCGGGAGGCCAGTGGCCGCTGTTCGTGCTGCTGCTGGCGATGTTCCTCTGGATGGTCACCTCGAAGATCGTCCGGAGCATGACCGTCTCGCTCAAGGAGCGGGAGTTCATCCAGGCCGCCAGGTACATGGGCGTCCCACCGGCGAGGATCATCTTCCGGCACATCATCCCGAACATGTCCTCGCTGCTGGTGGTGGACGCGACGCTGAACGTCAGCACCGCGATCCTCACCGAGACCTCCCTGTCCTACTTCGGCTTCGGCATCCAGCCCCCCGACGTCTCGCTGGGAGGCCTCATCGCCGACGGCGCGCAGACGGCCGTCTACGCCCCGTGGACGTTCTGGTTCTGCGCCGGGCTGTTGATCGTCACCGTGCTCGCGGTGAACCTGGTCGGCGACTCCCTGCGCGACGCCTTCGACCCCGCGACCAGAAAACCCGCGACCGGAAAAGGAGCACGGTGAGCGAACGCGAAGAGCGCCGGGTGGGGGTCTTCCCCGTGGGAAGGTTCCCCCTCTCGCAGTTCCACGGCCTCATGGCCAGGCAGGAGAGAGGGGGGCGTCACCGGCGTCGCGCCCTTCCTGTGCCCGCGGCGCCCACCGGCCCGGTCCTTGAGGTGACCGACCTCGACGTCACCTTCGGCACGGGGGCGGGCGCGGTGCACGCCGTACGGGGGGTCGGCTACTCGGTCAACCCGGGGGAGGTGCTCGGCATCGTCGGCGAGTCGGGGTCGGGAAAGTCTGTCGCCTCGCTGGCCGTGATGGGCCTGCTGCCGCCACAGGCCCGTGTCACCGGCTCGGTACGGCTGCTCGGCAGGGAGATACTCGGCGCCACGGAGAAGACGCTCACCGCCTTCCGCGGCAAGGCCATCTCCATGGTCTTCCAGGACCCGCTGTCGGCCCTGACGCCCGTCTACCGTGTGGGCGACCAGGTGGCCGAGGCCGTACGGATCCACCAGCGGGTCTCCAGGCAGCAGGCGGCCAGGCGGGCCGTCGAACTGCTCGACCTGGTCGGCATCCCCAACGCCGCGCAGCGCGCCAGGGCCTTCCCGCACGAGTTCTCCGGGGGCATGCGCCAGCGCGCGGTGATCGCGATGGCGATCGCGAACGACCCGGACGTGATCATCTGCGACGAGCCGACGACCGCCCTCGACGTCACCATCCAGGCCCAGGTGCTCGAAGTGCTCAAACGGGCGCAGCGGGAGACCGGGGCGGCGATCGTCATGATCACGCACGACCTCGGAGTCGTCGCCGGGTTCGCCGACAGGGTCATGGTCATGTACGCCGGGCGGCCCGTCGAGGTCGGCTCCGTCGACGACGTCTACTACAGCTCACGCATGCCGTACACCATGGGGCTGCTGGGGTCGGTTCCCCGGCTCGACGAGGGCGGGGACCAGCCCCTGGTGCCCATCGCGGGCAGTCCGCCCTCGCCCGCCGCGCTGCCGCCGGGCTGCCCGTTCGAGCCACGCTGCCCGATCGCGGTGCCCGTGTGCGCCGAGGCGGAGCCCGCGCTCGGCGAGGCCGGCGCGCCGGACCACCTGGCGGCCTGCGTCCGCGCGGGAGAGATCGAGGCCGAGGGCTGGTCGCCCGCCGAGGTCTACCGGGTCGCGGAGCCCAAGGCCCGGCCCGAGGAAACGGCCGTCGCGGTACGGCCCCGCGGCGAACGCGAGGTGGTGCTGGCGGTCGACGGGCTGACCAGGCACTACCCCCTGCTGAGAGGGGCGCTCTTCCGGCGCAGGGTCGGCACGGTGCACGCCGTCGACGGCATCAGCTTCGACATCAGGCAGGGCGAGACGCTGGGCCTGGTCGGTGAGTCGGGTTGCGGCAAGACGACCACCCTGATGGAGATCCTGGAGCTGGCCAGGCCGCAGCGCGGCGCGATCGTGGTGCTGGGACACGACACCTCGGCTCTCGGCGCCCGCGAGCGGATGGCCGTCAGACGCGACATGCAGGTCGTCTTCCAGGACCCGCTGGCCTCGCTCGACCCCAGGATGACCGTCTACGACATCATCGCCGAGCCGTTGCGGGCGCACGGCGTCAAAGACCCCGGCCCGAGGATCCAGGAGCTCCTCGGCCTGGTAGGGCTGGACCCCGGTCACGCCGGGCGCTACCCGCAGGACTTCTCCGGCGGCCAGCGCCAGCGGATCGGCATCGCCAGGGCGCTCGCCCTGGAGCCCAGGCTGGTGGTGTTGGACGAGCCGGTCTCCGCCCTCGACGTCTCCATCCAGGCGGGCGTGGTCAACCTGCTGGAGAGCCTGAAGCGGCGCCTGGGGCTGTCCTACTTGTTCGTCGCGCACGACCTGGCCGTGGTCCGGCACATCGCCGACCGGATCGCGGTCATGTATCTCGGCAGGATCGCCGAGATAGGCCGGGTCGGCGCGGTCTACGACGCCCCGATGCACCCCTACACCCAGGCGCTGCTCTCGGCGGTCCCGCTGCCCGACCCGCGCAGGGAACGTTCCAGGAGGCGAGTCCTGCTGGAGGGCGACCTGCCGAGCCCGGCGGAACCTCCCTCCGGGTGCCGCTTCCGTACCCGCTGCCCCTTGTTCAGGACCCTCGACGAGACCGGCCAGAGCCGATGCGTGAACGAGGAGCCCCAGGTCCGGCCGTTCGGCGAGGACCACGGCGTCTCCTGTCACTTCGCCGAGAAGGTCGAAGTCGTATAACCCTGGAGGAACTGTGACAGCAATCCGGCGTGTGGGCGTGTGCGCCACCGCGCTGACCATGGCGGGCTCGCTGGCCCTCACCGGCTGCGGGGGCCAGGGGGGAGCCAGGGGAGGCGGTCCGAGCAGCGACGGCGACGAACGCGGGACCACGATCAAGGCCTACGACATCAACCCGCTTCCCCGCGACAGGGTCAGGGACGGGGGCCTGCTCCGGGTGGGCATCAACGAGTATCCGGCCAACTGGAACCTCAACCACGTCGACGGCAACCTGGCCATGGTCAAGAAGGTCGTCGACGCGCTCATGCCCTCGGCGTTCCGCTCCAACGAGAAGGGCGAGATCTCGGCGAACACCGACTACCTGCTGGCCGGGAAGGTCACCGAGACCAAGCCGAGGCAGGTCGTCACGCTGACCCTCAACCCGCGCGCCAGGTGGTCGGACGGAACCCCCATCACCTGGGAGGACTACCGGGCCCAGTGGCGGGCGATGAACGGCTCGAACCTCGACTACCGGGTTTCGAGCACCACCGGCTACCGCGACGTCGAGGACGTGGCCAAGGGCAGGAACGACCACGAGGTGGTCGTCACCTTCGCCAAGCCGTTCGGCGACTGGCAGTCCCTGTTCGGCCCGCTCTACCCGAAGAGCACGAACGCGACCGCGGAGACCTTCAACACGGCCTGGCTGAACCGCGTCCCGGTCACCGCGGGGCCGTTCAGGTTCGTCTCGTTCGACCAGACGGCCAAGACCATCACGATCGCCAGGGACGAGCGCTGGTGGGGACAGCGGGCCAAGCTCGACAGGATCATCTACCGGGCTCTGGAGAACGACGCCCTGATCGGCGCCTTCAGCAACGGCGAGCTGGACACCTTCGACATGGGGCCGTCCGCGCCCGACTACGCGCGGGCCAAGAGCAGCCAGGGAGCCATCGTCCGTCAGGCGGCGGGGCCCGACTTCCGGCACTTCACGCTGAACGGCGAGAGCGCGGTGCTGTCCGACGTCAACGTCCGCAGGGCCGTGGCGATGGGCATCAACCGCCAGGCCATCGCCCAGTCCGACCTGCAGGGGCTCGACTGGCCCATCGTGCTGCTGAACAACCACTTCTTCATGAACACCCAGGAGGGCTACCGCGACAACGCGGGCGAGGTCGGCGTCTACGACCCCGAACGGGCCAGGCGGCTGCTGGACGCCGCGGGCTGGCGGCTGTCCGGCCAGACCCGCGTGAAGGACGGCCGCGAGCTGAACCTGCGCTTCGTCATGCCCTCCGGCCTGCAGGTGACCAAGTCCGAGGCCGAGATCACCCAGAGCATGCTGGCCCAGATCGGCGTCAAGGTCACACTTCAGGCGGTGCCCAGCGACGACTACTTCACCAAGTACATCATCCCCGGCAACTACGACATCACCGCGTTCGCCTACATGGGCACGCCGTTCCCGGTCTTCAGCGCCTACGGCCAGTACGTCAACGCCGTCCGTGACGCGAAGGGCCAGCCCCAGTGGAACGCCAACCTCGGCCGCATCGGCTCTGCGGAGATCGACGCCGCGATGAACAAGGCGACCGGAGACCTGGGGGACGCCCAGGCCATCGCGGACACCAACGCCGCGGACAAACTGATCTGGGACGCGGTCAACGTGGTGACGCTCTACCAGCGCCCGCAGAACGTGGCGGTCAACAAGAACATCGCCAACTACGGGGCTCGCGGCTTCTACGATCTGAAGTACCAGGACATCGGTTTCGTCAGATAGGGGTCCCGGGCGGGATTCTGTCGGGGGGAGACGATAGAAGTCTTTCCATGGTTCTCTCCACGACCTGGCCCCAGGTGCTCGCATGGCGGCTGAGACGGCAGTTCGTCGACCCGACCTCGGGGCCGGACGCGGTGTCCGTCGTCCGCCGCCTGGCGGGGGTGCAGGCCCAGGTGGCCTCCTCCGCCGAGCTCGCCGTCGCCGTACGGCGCGCGGACCCGCGTCCCGGTGAGGTCGGCGAGGCCCTGTGGCTGGACCGCACGCTGGTCAAGACCTGGACGGCGCGCGGCACCCTGCACCTGGTCCCCTCCGACGAACTGCCCGCCTACACCGCGGTCCTCGGCTCCTTCCGCAACTGGGAGAAGGCGTCGTGGCAGCGCGGTCACGGGGTCACCGCCGATGAGGTCACGGCCATCCTGGAGGCGGTCCCCAAGGCGCTCGAAGGACATGTGCTGACCCGCGACGAGCTGGTCGAGGCCGTCATCGAGGTCACCGGTGACGCCCACCTGAGACAGGCACTCACCTCGGGCTGGGGGGCGCTGCTCAAACCGCTGAGCTTCCTCGGCGAGCTGTGCTACGGTCCGCCGCGCGAGGGCCGCGTGACCTTCGTCAGCCCCCGCGACTGGGTGCCCGGCGGGCCTTCGGCGCCGCTCTCCCGCGACGAGGGCGGCGTCCGCCTGGTCAGGTCCTTCCTCGGTGCCCACGGCCCGGGAACCCCGGAAACCTTCAACGTCTGGCTCTACCGGGGCGTCGCCCCGAAGACCGTGCTGCGGGGCTGGTTCCGCGATCTCGCGCCGGAGCTGGCGGAGATCGAGGTGGACGGCCACCCCATGGTCGTGCTCGCCGAGCACCTCGACGACCTGATGGCGACCGCGCCCGCGACCGGCGTCCACCTGCTGCCGGGCTTCGACCAGTACATCCTCGGTGCTCCCCGCGATCTCGAACCCCTTCTGCCGGCGGAGGCGAAGGCCAAGGTCAGCCGGGCCGCCGGGTGGATCTCCCCGGTTGTGGTTCACCAGGGCAGGGTCACCGGAGTCTGGCAGGCCAAGGACGGCGTCATCGATCTCGACCTGTTCGAGGAGGCCCCCGCCGCCGCCCTGGCCCAGGAGATCGAGCGGGTCGCCGCCCTGCTGAGATGACTCCTCACAGGGGAGGCAGGCGCTCCAGGAGGAAGCGCACCCGGTCTCCGGGGCGGAGCTGGGCCGCGACGGGCAGACAGGCCGAGGTGAGCACGGCGATCACCGGATACCCCCCGGTCGGGGGGTGGTCGGTCAGGAAGACGATCGGCAGGCCGTCCGGCGGCACCTGGACGGCCCCGGTGACCACCCCTTCACTGGGCAGTTCCCCGTGGCGGGCCCGCGGCAGTGGCGCGCCGCCGCCCAGCCGTACGCCGACCCGGTTGCTGTCCTGGCTCACCACGTACGGCTGCGCGCACAGCGCCCGCAGGGCGCCGGGGGCGAACCAGTCGTCCCTGGGCCCGGCGACGACCCGCAGGACCTCCCGGGACGCGGCGGAGGACGAGACGGGGGGTGCGGCGTCCACGGTGAGGGCGGGCAGGTGCCCGGCCGGCCCGACCGGCAGCCTGTCGCCGACGCCGAGCGGGGCGAGGCCGAGACCGGACAGGGAGTCCGTCGAGCGGCTGCCCAGCACCATGGGCGTGTCGAGCCCGCCCCGGACCGCGACGTAGGTCCGCAGCCCGGCCCGGGGAAACGCCACCCGCAGCTCACCGAGCGGCGGAACCCAGAACGGCGCCAGCATCGCCGGCCTGACCGTCGTGCCGTCCACGACGACCTCCAGCGGGCAGTCGGCCCCGGCGACCGAGACCCACGCCCCGGCGGTGAAGCGGAGCCGGGCGCCGCCGAAGGTCAGCTCGATCCCGGCCGCTCCCTCCGGATTGCCCACCAGACGGTTGGCCAGACGCAGGCTCGGCGCGTCCGCCGCCCCTGAGCACGGCACACCGAGATGAGCGTGGCCCGGACGGCCGAGATCCTGCACGGTGGCGTACGGCCCCGCCGCGATGACCTCGATCATGACGCGGTGACGGCCTCGAACCTGACCCGGGTCCCCGGCGTGAGCAGGGCGGGCGGGTCGGCGTGCACGTCCCACACCACCACGGCGGAACGGCCGAGCAGCCGCCAGCCGCCCGGAGAGGCCGAGGGATAGACCGCCGAGTACGGCCCCGCCACCGCGACGGACCCGGCGGGCACCGAGGTCCGCGGTGTGGTGAGCCTGGGCACGTGCAACACGGGGTCGAGCCCGGTGAGGTAGGCGAACCCGGGAGCGAACCCCAGCCAGCCGACGACGAGCTCCCGCCCGGTGTGCCGTTCGACGACCTCGGCGGGGGAGAGCCCGGCCAGGGCGGCGACCTCCTCCAGATCGGCTCCGTCGTAGATCACGGGGACCGTCACGGCGTGCGCGTCCGGGAGGTCCCTGCCGGCCTGCCCGGCGGAGGCCGTACCGAGCAGGCGGGACAGCTCGGGCAGCAGCCGGGACGGATCGGCGCCGGGCGCGCTCACCAGGACGGTCTCCGGGCCGGGAACGATCTCGGCGACGCCGGGCAGGCGCCGGGCCCGCAGCAGGGCGTCGAGGCGGTGTGAGGCCTCAAGCGACCCGGTCTCGACCAGCAGCGCGTGCTCTCCGGCCCTGCGGATCACCCCGGGCCGCCCGCTCACCCGAACGCCCGCAGGGTGACCCCCGCCGCGGCCAGGGCGTCACGCACGGCCCGTGCCAGCGCCACCGCGCCGGGGGTGTCGCCGTGCACGCAGATCGACCTGGCGCCGACCGCGACCTCCGAACCGTCGACGGCGGTGACCGTCCCCCTGGTGGCCATCCGCACGGCCCTGGCCGCGACCTCGCCGGGATCGTGCAGCACCGCGCCGGGAGCACGCCGGGAAACCAGGGTTCCCTCAGGGGTGTAGGCGCGGTCGGCGAAGGCCTCGGTGACCGTGACCACCCCCTCCCGGGCGGCGATCTCGTGGACCACGGAACCGGGCAGGCTGAGCAGGGGCAGCCGTTCGTCATGGTCGGCGACGGCCGCGACGACGGCCTCCGCCTGCTCGCGGTCACGGCAGATCCGGTTGTAGAGCGCGCCGTGCGGCTTGACGTAGGAGACCCGCCCGCCCATGGCCCTGGCGATGCCGTCGACCGCGGAAAGCTGGTAGAGCACCTCGGCGCACAGCTCCTCGGGATCCACGTCCATCTCGCGGCGCCCGAACCCGGCCAGGTCACGGTAGGAGACCTGGGCGCCGATGAGCACCCCCCGGTCCACCGCGGCGGCACAGGTGCGGCGGATGGTCAGCGGGTCGCCCGCGTGGAACCCGCAGGCGATGTTCGCGCTGGTCACCACGTCGAGCAGGGCCGTGTCGTCACCGAGCCGCCAGACACCGAAACCCTCTCCGAGGTCGGCGTTGAGGTCGATCACCATGGCTCACCTACACCGGAGGCTCGTCGGGAATGTCAGCGATGTCGTCGAGGGCGATGGAGAGTTCCTCCGGGTCGTCGCCGATCCGCTCGGCGATCTCGATCAGCACGTGCAGCACGTCGTGCCGGTCGTGACCCAGGTCGAGCAGCCGCTGGGCGGCCTCCCACAGCTGCGGGGGATCGCCCTCCCAGAGCCTGCCTGCGATCTCCTCGTGCCAGGCCAGGTGTTCGTCGTAGTCGGGCCGGTCGAGTTCGCCCGCGTGGTCGATGCCCAGCAGGATCCTGCGGTCCGCCTCGTCGGAGGGGTTGAGCAGGTCGAGCTTGATCTCACCGTGCGTGCCCTGCAGGAACGGGAAGGCGAAGACCCTGCGGGCCAGCGCGGACAGGTCGCCGTCGGGCAGCAGCCGTTCGAGCAGGTCGCGGTCGAGCCCGAAGGTGGTCGGGTCACGGTAGGCCTCGGCGAACCTGGCCGTGGCCTCCCAGATGCCGTCGAGCGTGGCGCGCAGCCCCCGGTCGGCCAGCCCGCTGCGCCGCGCCGCGAACCGAGCCCACGCCCCCAGCACGTACGGCACGGCCTCCTGCTCGGCCGGGGTGAGCAGGACCTTGCGCGGCAGCCAGTCGAGCAGGAACGTCTGGCACTTGGTGGGACTGACCCGCAGCGGCCTGCCGAAGTCCTGGTCACAGCCGTAGTCGATGATGTGGTCGGCGCATCGTGAGGCCGCCGACGGGTCGGAAAGGTGCTCGGCGGCGTCGGAGGAGAGGAACTCCGCCGCCAGCATCGCCCTGCGGTCGCGGCTGTAGGGAGCCTCGCTGTGCAGCGGGGCGGGCCGCTTACGGCCCGGCGGCAGCGCCTTGATCCGGGCGCGGGCGAAGGCGTGGTAGGCGCTGTAGCTGTCGCTGACCGGGAGGTTCGCCCTGCGGTCGCCGTACTCGGCGGTGGCCTTCATGGCCGATTCGAGCAGCGCCCTGGCCTGCTGCGGCTCGATCTCCTCGAACCTCAGCATGGGGTTGGCCCTGGCCTCGGTCCTGGCCTGGTCGAGCAGTTTGTCCACGTGGGAGGAGACCCAGGCGTCGCGGGCGATGCCCCGCATGTTGTAGTCGACGACCATGACCAGCGCGTGGCGGTCCTCGTCGTTGTCCGCGCCCCGGTAGCCGAAGGTGCACACCACCGTGTCCTGGTCGCCGTAGGCGTCGCGGGAGACGTAGCAGCCGGTCGGTTTGACGACGCCGAGACGCTCGGCCCAGCGTGGTTTGGCCACGCCGCGTTCGATGAGCGCCAGGGCGGCGCCCTCCGCCTTCGCGGCCTGACGGGCGGTGCCGAGGTAGGCCAGAGCGATCAGCAGGGTCAGCGCGGCGGGGGAGCCCGCCTTGGCGGCGTAGTCGACCAGCCCTTCGCCGAGGACCTGCTCGGCGTCCCCGCCCCGCAGGCGACGCCCCCACCAGGCCCCGACCATGTCGGAGACCATGAGCTCGGCGTCCAGCGGACTGCGCACCGCCAGCAGCTCCCTGGAGGCGAGCAGCATCTCGGCGAACACCTCGTCCGGGGACTGGTTCTCTCTCGGGTGCCGCCGGTGCCGCCGGTTCAAGCCGCCCCCTCCGTCGGCGGCATGGGACCGGTGCAGTGCCGACCGGCTCGCTCGCCCTGCTCGCTCACGTCCCAACCTTCTCGCGTCCCCGGGCCGAACGGCGCGTGGAAGACGGCCCGATGATCCCGATGTTACCGGGGACTCCGCGGTGGCGGCGCTGAGTTGACGAGGGCGAGCAGATGCTCGCGGGCGACGCGTTCGACCACCTCGGGTGTGGCCTCGATGCCGAGGTGCTCGGCGCGGGCTCGGGCGTCGGCCACGCGGCGGTCCACGGTGCCCGGCGGGACGGTGGGGAACTCGGCGGCGAGACCCGCGCTCACCCGGTCGCGGGACGCGCGCGGGCCGTCAAGGCCTGTGGCGAGAGCGGGCATGGCGTCGCCTTCCTCCGGCTTCTCCGGAAGGTGATCCCCAGGTGGACGACGGGGACGTGCGTTCCCATTCCACAACGTATCGCCTGGGTGTCAACCCTCCTGAGACCGTGTTGGCCGATGTTTGCGAGGAAGAGGTGCGAGGTGAGGCGTGTCTTGACTGGATTTGTCGACTGGGGAGTAAACCACTGTCCCCGAAGGGGGAGCCAAATCGGGAATGAGTCAGTAGCCTGATCTTCCCTGGGGCGCTCGCGGAGACGAGGTGGGCAGTTGTCGGGACGGTCCGGCTTGATCCTGCTAGGGTCCTGGCCGCAAACGTTTGAACGCGCCGGAGGCGACCGCCCCGGTGTTTCGGGAGGGCGGTGGGAGCGACATCGGGCCCCGGCCGACGCCGGCCCTTCGGAGCGGGTGACCGCGCCGCGCGCGGAACGCTCCCGGGCCGTCTCGTCCGTGGCCGTCCATGGGCAGGGCCCACCGGACGCGCCGACCGCATCATGGGCGGGGCTTCCGTCCGCCCCCGCCCATCGCCGATGATGTACTGCAGGATCCGGTCCCCCGGAGCTGCGCTACGCCAATTCGCAAGTTTGGAGATGTGCCTCGTGGGAGACCCTGGCACGCGACGGAGGTGCCGACCATGAGCGCCGAAACCTCCGTGCCCCGTCCCCGGAAGTCGGGTGTGGACATCTCGGACTCCGGCCTGCTGCAGGGCCTGCTGTCGCAGTCGCCGTTCGCCTTCGCGTTCTTTGACCCCGAGGGGCGTTTCCACCGGGTCGACGAGGTCTTCACCGATGTGGTCGGCCTGCCCGCCGAGCGCCTGGTCGGCCGGACGCCCGGCGAGATGCTCTCCGCCGACCTGACCGCGTTGATCGAGGGGTCGGTCCGGGCCATCGCGGAGGGCGCGGAGGTCGAGGGGGACCAGCGCATCCGGGTCAGGACGGCGGACGGGGAGACCCACCACTGGTCTCTGACGTTCTCGCCCGTCCATGACGACGAGGGGACGCTCAGGGCGGTCTGCCTGGTCGGGGTGAACATCACCGAGAGCCGTCAGGTCGAGGAGGACCTGCGGCGCAGCGAGGAGCGCTACCGCTCGCTCGTCGAGGCGCAGTCCCAGCTCGTGTGGATCACCGCCCCGACGGGGGCCGTGCTTGAGGACGCCCCGCAGTGGCGGGCCATCACCGGTCAGGGGCTTGAGGAGTACCTCGCCCACGGCTGGCTCGACGCCGTCCACCCCGACGACCGCCAGTACACCGAGGAGGCGTGGCACGAGGCCCTCCGCGGCCGGACCATGTTCGAGTGGAGCTATCGGGCTCGCACCAGGGCCAGCGGCTACCGTCACTTCGAGGTGCGCGCCGTCCCGATCATCCGGCACGGACGGGTGGTCGAGTGGGTCGGCGCGAACACCGACGTCACTCCGCAGCGCGAGGCCGAGGAGATGCGCGGCAGGCTCACCGACCAGCTCGGCGCCGCCGCGCTGCGTACGGCCAGGCTGCAGGGCGCCACGGCCATACTCGCCGAGGCGCTGACCGTCGAGCAGGTCGTCCAGGTCATCATCGACGTGGGCCGTACGGCGCTGGCGGCCGATCGCTCGGCCGTGGCGCTGCTCGACGTCGAGCGGGCCGCGCTGAAGCTGGTCAACAACGGCGGCATCCCCGACATCCCCGGCGCGCCGGGCGAGGAGATCCCGCTGGCGCACTCCAGCGTGATGACCATGGCGGTCAACAGCCGTCGCCCGGTCTTCGCCGAGTCGCCCGAGAGCCTGCGCGCCCAGCTCGTCGACGCCGGGGCCGACGAGGAGGCCATCGGCGACTTCCTGGCCCACAGTGACGAGCGGGCCTGGGTCGGTCTGCCGCTGCTGGCCGCGGGGCGTGCCCTCGGCGCGCTGCGTTTCTCGTTCACCAGGCCTCAGAAGATATCCCAGGAGGACGGGGTCTTCCTTGAGGCGCTCGCGGGGCAGTGCGCCCTGGCCGTCGAGCGGGCGACGCTCTTCGAGCGTGAGCACCGTACCGCCGAGACGCTGCAGCGCAGCCTGCTGCCCGACCGCCTGCCGGTGGTCCGGGGCCTGGTGCTGGCCCAGCGCTTCCGCTCGGGAAGCCGTCACGTGCAGGTCGGCGGCGACTGGTACGACGCGTTCGTGCTGCAGGACGGCAGGGTCGCCGCGGTGGTCGGCGACGTCATGGGCAAGGGCGTCAAGGCGGCCGCGGGCATGGGCCGCATCCGCAACGCCATGCGGGCGCTGGCGCTGACCAACCCACCGCCCGCGGCGGTTCTCACGGGTCTGGACAGGGTCTTCGAGGCGACCGAGGAGGAAGAGCAGGTCACCACCCTGGCCTACATGGTCGTGGAACCCGGGACCGGTGAGGGCACTCTGGCCCTGGCGGGGCATCCACCGCCCCTGCTGGTCTCCCCGCAGGGCGTGCCCCTGCTGTGTGAGGGCGAGCCGGGAACGCCTCTCGGCTGGCCGACGAGCCGTAGGCAGTTCCGGTTCTGCGTGCCGCCGGGACACACCGCGGTCCTGTATTCAGACGGTCTCGTGGAGAATCGTAAGCGAGGTCTGGACGCCGGGCTCGCCGATCTTTGCTCTGTTGTGACCGAAGCGCCGCCGGAAGTTGTTGGAAGTCCGCATATGTTGCTTGATTTCCTTGTTGACCGGATGCTGTCTGGGTATGAACAGGATGATGACGTCACGGTGCTCGCGATTCATGTCCCCCTGGCCACGAAGAGTGACTGAATGAAACAGTCATAACGGTTGCTTTCGGGTATCGGTGCCTCGCTTCCGTACGCACTACTCTCTTGGTCGGCCTAGGGTGGAGGGCAACCGCCAGGAGGCGGCCGTATGGATCACGGTGTCGTGTCACAATGCTGGACAGGTGCGTCGCGGTTCGCGCGGCCTCGTTCATCAACAACTAGAGGTTCCGCCCCTAGTGGGCACCTTGGTCCATTCTCGTCACGCTTTCCTTCGAGAGGTGTTCGTGTCGCCTGCAAGTTCGACTCGCTCGAAGCCATCCGAGCTGAACGAGCCCGTCATTCAGCAGCTGATGGAGCGGGGGCGCTCGCAGGGGTTCCTCGAGTCCGAGGATGTCCGCAAGGCCGTCGAGGAAGCGGACATTCCGATGGCGCAGGTCGCAGGGATTCTGCGCAGCCTCAGCAAAGAGGGCATCACCGTACGGCTGACTGCTGAGGACTCCGCGGCTCCCAAGAAGTCCCGGACTTCGACCAAGCGTCGTACCCCCGCCGCTCCCGCCCCGGTCAAGAAGACGAAGACCGCCGCGGCGGCCAAGGAGCAGCCCGAGACCGTCACGGCGGTCGTCAGCGGCTCCGAGCCCGCTCCGGCGGCAAAGAAGCCCGCGCCCCCGGCCAGGAAGATCGCGCCGTCGGCGAAGAAGCCGGTTCCCGCCCCGCCGAGGAAGCCCGCCCCCGAGGCGGCCGCCCCCGCGCCCAAGGCCGAGCCGAAGCCCAAGCAGGTCTCCGGTGACGACGACGAGGTCATCGACCTTGAGGACGTCGAGATCGAGGACTTCGACCTCGACGTCGAGGTCGAAGTCGACGTGGAGATCGAAGCCGAGGCTGAAACCGAGGCCGAGACGGAGGAGGAGCCCAAGGTCGAGGCCGTCAGGCAGAACGAGGACGAGGTCCTCATCCTGTCCGACGACGACGATGACGCCCCCGTGCCGCAGGTCGCGGCGGCGGGCGCCACCGCCGACCCGGTCAAGGACTACCTCAAGCAGATCGGCAAGGTCCCCCTGCTCAACGCCGAGCAGGAGGTCGAGCTGGCCAAGCGCATCGAGGCCGGCCTGTTCGCCGAGGAGCAGCTCGGCACCGACGGTGACCGGTTGCCGGTCGACGTACGCGCCGAGCTGGAGTGGATCGCCGAAGACGGCCGCCGCGCCAAGAACCACCTGCTTGAGGCCAACCTGCGTCTGGTGGTCTCGCTGGCCAAGCGCTACACCGGCCGGGGCATGCTCTTCCTGGACCTGATCCAGGAGGGCAACCTGGGCCTGATCCGCGCGGTGGAGAAGTTCGACTACACCAAGGGTTACAAGTTCTCCACCTACGCCACGTGGTGGATTCGGCAGGCGATCACCCGGGCGATGGCCGACCAGGCGCGGACGATCCGCATCCCGGTCCACATGGTCGAGGTGATCAACAAGCTGGCCCGGGTGCAGCGGCAGATGCTGCAGGACCTGGGGCGCGAGCCCACTCCCGAGGAACTGGCCCGCGAGCTGGACATGACCCCGGAGAAGGTCGTCGAGGTCCAGAAGTACGGCCGCGAGCCGATCTCCCTGCACACCCCGCTGGGTGAGGAGGGCGACAGCGAGTTCGGTGACCTCATCGAGGACTCCGAGGCCATCGTTCCGGCGGACGCCGTCAGCTTCACCCTTCTGCAGGAGCAGCTCCACTCCGTGCTGGACACGCTGTCCGAACGCGAGGCGGGCGTGGTCTCGATGCGGTTCGGGCTGACCGACGGCCAGCCGAAGACGCTGGACGAGATCGGCAAGGTCTACGGGGTCACCCGGGAGCGCATCCGCCAGATCGAGTCCAAGACCATGTCCAAGCTGCGCCACCCGTCCAGGTCCCAGGTCCTGCGCGACTACCTGGACTGATCGCTCACGGTGAGAGGCCGCGCCGCATGGCGCGGCCTTTTCCGTACCCGGGCCCGCGAGGTCAGGTGGTGACGTCGAGGGCCCAGGGCTTCCTGCCGCCCGGGACGGGGCCGAGCGTCACGGTGTGGCCGAGTTCGTCCAGGACCTTGGCCAGCTCCTGCGGTGTCTGCGGATCGACGCCACTCTCCAGGAGCGCCCGGGCTATCACGCCCCGGGTCGCCTTGGCCATGTGGCTGACGACCTTGCCGTCCTTGAGGACCCGCACTCCGACCGCCCGTTGCCCCGGCTGCCAGGCCGCCGCGTAGGTGCTGGAACGCAGGTCGACGACCAGGCCGGGTTCGGCGTCGAGGACCGGGGTGATCGTCTTGCGCCAGTAGGGTCCGAGGGCGCCGAGCGGCGGTAGCCGTACGCTCATCGACAGGCGGTAGGGCGGCACCCGGTCGGTGATCCGCAGCAGGCCCCACAGGCCGGAGAAGATCAGCACGCTTCCGGCGGCCCGTTCGGCGGCGCCTGGAGACAGTGAGGCCAGGCCGAGATTGTCGTAGAGCACGCCGGTGTACAGTTCCGCCGCCGTCAGTGTGGCGGCGGTCCTCAGCTGCCGGTTCTTGTCGAGTTCACCCACCTGCCCCGGGGACAGGCCGAGCACGTCCTGCGCCTGGCGTTTTCCCGACAGGGTGACGAGCGTGCCCAGGACCTTCCGCCTGGAGGCCGTCAGGGAAGGAAAGCTCAGCAGGGACAGATCGAGGGCGGGGCCGTCGCCCAGCGCGGCCTTTCCCTCGGATGGCGGCAGCAGAATCAACACAGTCGCCGAGCGTAACGCGGCGGGGCACGCCGACGAGGCCCGATGCCTTCGCTGGAGAACCGGTGGAGAAAGACCGTGTGCTCCGCTCCGATGACGCTGGAGCGGAGCACACGGCAGAGATATCTGAGATGGGTCAAGCCGGGCCACGGGACGGGTCGTTCACGGGAACGGCCGCACCCACGGCGTCGGTCCGGTGTCGCCACCGGACCTGCCGGTCTCTATCGTTCGTCGTTGCCGGCGGTCGAGGGGGTGTCGCTGAGGCGTGCCGACTCGTCCTGGATGTCGGCGCCCTTGTCTCTGAGCACGGCTACGTGCTGCCGCCCGTGGTGGGCGCAGAACAGCAGCTCCCCACCTGCGGGCAGGGTCGCGCGGATGTAAGCCTGGGCGCCGCACCGGTCACAGCGGTCCGTGGCCGTCAGCTGCTTGGTGGGGGCGAGTGTTCCAGTCACGTATCGCCTTTCAGGTCATCCCCTTGTGTGGAGGATCTGGCGTCAGTCACTTGAGACAACATCTAACCGGATGCGAGGCTTCCCAACCGGCCCCCGGCTACGCCGAGAGCGGAAAGCGCCGGAAGGTAACGGACTTTTCACTCGGTGTAACGCCATGGTGCTCGCGTGAGAAGCTTGTACCCGCCGCGGCGGGAAGAACGGTAAGCTGCGCACACGTGTTCGAGCAGAGTGGGAGTGGGTGTGACCGCAGTTAGCGCGGAGAAGGGCTATACGGCGCGCCATCTGTCGGTGCTTGAAGGTCTTGAAGCCGTCCGCAAACGCCCGGGCATGTACATCGGGTCGACCGACAGCCGTGGTCTCATGCACTGCCTCTGGGAGATCGTGGACAACGGGGTCGACGAGGCCCTGGCCGGATACTGCACCCGCATCGAGGTCGAGCTGCACGCAGACGGCTCGATCGAGGTGCGCGACAACGGCCGCGGCATTCCGGTGGACATCGAGCCCAAGAGCGGCCTGGCCGGAGTCGAGCTGGTCTACACCAAGCTGCACGCCGGAGGGAAGTTCGGCGGCGGCTCCTACGGTGCCTCCGGCGGCCTGCACGGCGTCGGTGCCTCCGTGGTCAACGCGCTGTCCTCCCGTCTCGACGTCGCGGTCGACCGTGACGGCCGGGTCCACGAGATCAGCTTCCGCAGGGGAGTCCCGGGCGTCTTCGACGGCGACGGGCCCGGCGGCAGGTTCAAGAAGAAGTCCGGCCTGCGCGACGGCGGCCCGCTCCCCCGCAAGGTCACCGGCACCCGCGTCCGCTTCTGGGTCGACCACCAGATCTTCCTGCCCGAGGCGGAGGTCTCCCTCGACGAGATCCACGTCCGGCTGCGTCAGACGGCCTTCCTGGTCCCCGGCCTGACCCTGGCCGTGCGCGACAGCCGCGGCGAGGAGTCCGCCGAGGAGGAGTTCTGCTTCGACGGCGGCATCTCGGAGTTCACCGAGTTCCTCGCCCGCGACGAGGCCGTGTGCGAGGTGCTGCGCCTGCAGGGCTCCGGTCACTTCCACGAGACCGTGCCCGTCCTGGACGAGCTCGGGCACATGACGCCGACCCAGGTGCAGCGTGAGCTCACCGTGGACGTCGCGCTGCGCTGGGGCAAGGGCTACGACAGCACCGTCAGGTCCTTCGTCAACGTGATCGCCACCCCCAAGGGCGGCACCCACGTCACCGGCCTGGAGCGGGCGCTGGTCCGCACGCTGAACGAGTTGCTCCGTGAGACCCGGCTGCTGAAGAACGGCGATGCCCCGGTCACCAGGGAGGACATCCTCGAAGGCCTCACCGGGGTCGTTACGGTGCGCGTTCCCGAGCCCCAGTTCGAGGGGCAGACCAAGGAGGTCCTCGGCACCTCGGCCGCCTCCAGGATCGTCGCCCACGTCGTCTCCCGGGACCTCAGGGAGATCTTCACCAACCCGCCCCGCGGCGCCAAGCAGCAGCTGCGCGCGGTACTGGAGAAGATCGCCGCGGCGGCCAAGGCCAGGATCGCCGCCCGTGAGCACCGTGACAACCAGCGGCGCAAGACCGCCCTGGAGAACTCCGCGCTCCCGGCCAAACTGGTCGACTGCCGCAGCGACGACGTCGACCGCAGCGAGCTGTTCATCGTCGAGGGTGACTCGGCGCTCGGCACCGCCCGCGCGGCCCGCGACTCGGAGTTCCAGGCGCTGCTGCCGATCCGCGGCAAGATCCTCAACGTGCAGAAGGCGTCCGTCGCCGACATGCTCAAGAACGCCGAGTGCGCCGCGATCATCCAGGTCGTCGGCGCGGGGTCGGGGCGCTCGTTCGACATCGAGGCGGCCCGCTACGGCAAGATCATCCTGATGGCCGACGCCGACGTCGACGGCGCGCACATCCGATGCCTGCTGCTGACCCTCTTCCACCGCTATATGAGGCCGATGGTCGAGGCGGGCCGGGTCTTCGCCGCGGTTCCGCCGCTGCACCGCATCGAGGTCACGAACCCGGGACGCGGCCAGGACAAGTACGTCTACTGTTACTCCGACGCCGAACTGCACCGGGTCCTGCGTGACCTGGAGCGCCGGGGCAAGCGCTGGAAGGACCCGGTCCAGCGTTACAAGGGTCTGGGTGAGATGGACGCCGACCAGCTGGCCGAGACCACCATGGAGCCCCGCCGCAGGACGTTGCGCAGGGTCAGGATCGAGGACGTCCAGGAAGCCGAGCGCATCTTCGACCTCCTGATGGGCAGCGACGTGGCCCCGCGCAGGGAGTTCATCGTGGGCAGCGCGGCCGAGGTCGACCGCGACCACATCGACGCCTGAGGCGCCTGGGACGCATGGGCGTCCGAGATGAGAGAGGGCCGGCTCCGGACGGAGCCGGCCCTCTTCTCACACCTCGACAGGCATGATCTTCCCGGTGTGCACGTCGTAGACGGCGCCACCGATGGCCAGTCCCTCGGGGAGGAACGGGCTGGTCCTGATACGCGTCAGGTCGTGTCGCAGAGCGGCGCTCTGGTCGGGCACGGTGTGGAACTCCAGACTGCGGGTGTCGACGCCGTGCTGCGCGGCGAGCTTGTGCACGTCGTCGTCGGTGGCCTTCGACATGCCGCAGTCGGTGTGCGGCATGACGAGAACCCGGTTGACGCCCAGCAGATAGACCGCGAGCACCAGCGTTCGCAGCACGTCGTCGGTCACCCGGGCGCCCGCGTTACGCAGGATTTTCGCGTCTCCGGCTTTCAGGCCGAACAGCCCGAGCGGGTCGATTCGCGAGTCCATGCAGGTGACGACAGCTAGGCCGCGGGCTGCCGTACCGGTGAGCTCGGAGTCGGTGAACGTGGCGGAGAACTCCTCGTTCGCGGCCAGAAGATCGTCGAAGGCACCCACGCAAAAACCTTTCGGTCGGCGGAAACTATGGATTGATAATCCCTCATGCGGCTTTCCTGATGCCTTCCGGGGCGGTCTTCTTCGTTCGCTCAGGGAAGACTCCGCCATCTCCGCTCACGATGGGTGATGATGTCGTGACGCAAAGTTCGGGATTTTGGGGGGATCATGAGCAGGATCGCATCGATGGCCGAATACCTGCGTGCGCAGGCCAGGCGGAGGCTGGACCGGGTGGAGACCCATGACGAGGGCCGTAACGCGCGTTCGGCGCTGGCTCTGCTCGATGCGGCGGTCTACACAGAGTCCCTCGGCGACGACGACCCGCTGGTCGAGGTGCTCGTGGCGGCGGGGTGTTTCGGTCCCCACGGCTTCGGTGAATTTCAGCCCGGCGAGCAGGTCGCGCGGCTCATCCGCTCCTGGGAGTCGGGCGAACCCTGGCAGCTGCTGATGGCGGTCAGGTTCGCTCTGCACACCTCGTCCGTCTGAGGTCCGGAGTCCGCCGACTCCGTCTGCGCGGGGGCGCGCTTCGCCGTACGACCGGGTGGGGGCCTGGCCGTACGGCTTCGGCCGGGCTGTGGTCCGTCGGGTGCCGGTGTGGCGCCGAAGCCCGGGGGAAGGACACTGGCGTAACTTCGTCGTTGGTGTCTCCGGAGAGGGATCATGGCAATCGCGCGCATGAGGTCGGTCGTCCTCGACTGTCCGGACCCGAAGATCCTGGCCGATTTCTACGGCGCCGTCCTGGGCTGGGAGGTGTCCTCGGTCGAGGACGACTGGGTGGTTCTGACCGACGGGCGGAGCCGGCTGTGCTTCCAGCTCGCGGAGGACTACCGGCCGCCCCGCTGGCCCGGTGCGGAGATCCCTCAGCAGTTCCACCTCGACTTCACCGTGGACGACATGGACGAGGGGGAGGCCGCCGTGCTCGCGGCGGGTGCGACCAAGCACGCCTACCAGCCGAGCGAGGACGACAGTTTCCGTGTCTTCCTCGACCCGGTGGGGCATCCGTTCTGCCTCTGTGTGGGAGAGCCCTCCCGCACCGGGTGACGGCCCGCGCAGGCGGGGCAGGGAAAACGAGGGGCGAGAACGGCCCTGACGGGCCCTCCAAGCTCGCAGAGGCGTTCACCGGGGGGAAAGGTCATCTTCTGGGAGAACCCCCGCCCTGCGGGCCGTGAGGGCGGGGAAGGGTTCCCGGAGGACGGGCGCGGGGCCCTCCTCCGGGAACGGTGGACCGGGATCGGGGGCTCAGTCCCCGGCGGTTTCGTCCTCGGACGGATCGTCCGAGGCGCCGAGAGAGCCGCCGACGGCTGCCACGGTGTGTGTGAGACGCAGGCCCGATCCGTCGCGGCGGCCCAGTTCCTCGGGGAGCGGGACGGGCTTGCCGACGGTCGAGACGGCGCGCACGGGGGCGGGGCCCGCCCAGGCGAGCAGCAGGACGTCCTCACCCTTCAGGAAACGCTGGGCCCGCACGCCGCCGGTCGCCCTGCCCTTGGGGGGATACTCGGCGTAGTCGGAGATCTTCGCGCCACCGACCTGGGTCCCCGGCAGCGCGGTCGAGGAGCCCGCGATCGTCACGACCCTGGACTCACGGGCGGGGTCGACCACGCCGAACCAGATCACCCGGGCGTCCCCGTCGAGGCGGATGCCCGCCATACCGCCCGCGGGACGGCCCTGCGGGCGGACGCTCGTCGCGGGATAGCGCAGCAGCTGGGCGTCGGAGGTGATGAAGACCAGGTCGTGGTCCTCCGAGGTCAGCTCGGCCGCTCCCACCACGGTGTCGCCCTCCTTCAGCCCGATGACCTCGAAGTCGTCACGGTTGGCGGGATAGTCGGGAACGACCCGTTTGACCACGCCCTGAGCCGTGCCCAGGGCCAGGCCGGGACCTTCGGGGTCGAGTGAACCGATGCCGACGACGGTCTCACCCTGCTCAAGGGTGACGTACTCGGACACGGGATGGCCGCCGGACAGCGATGGCGGGCTGTTCGTCGGCGGCAGCGTCGGCAGGTCCACCACCTGGATCCGGATCATCCGGCCCTGGTTGGTGACCACGCCGACCTCGCCCCTGACCGTGCTGCGCACCACGGACACCAGCACGTCGTGCGCCGCGCGTTCGCCGTCGGCGGGCAGCGGGGAGGCGTCGGCCGTACGGGCCAGCAGGCCGGTGGAGGAGAACAGCACCAGGCACGGGTCGTCGGCGACCTCCAGCGGCACCGAGACGTTCCTGGCGACGCCGGAGGACTCCAGCAGGACCGTACGGCGCGGCGTACCGAAGGTCTTGGCGACCTGCGCCAACTCGTCGGAGACGACCTTGCGGAGTTTGGTCTCAGAGGCGAGGATCTCGCTCAGCTCGGCGATCTCCGCCTCCAGGGTCGCCTTCTCCCGGTCGAGCTCCAGCTTGTCGAAGCGCGTCAGGCGGCGCAGCGGGGTGTCCAGGATGTAGACGGCCTGGGTCTCCGACAGCGCGAAGGACTCGATCAGCCGCTGGCGGGCCTGGCCGGAGTCGTCGGAGGAACGGATGACCTGGATGACCCGGTCGATGTCGAGCAGGGCGATGATCAGGCCCTCGACGAGGTGCAGGCGCTCCTCCCGCTTGCGCCTGCGGTACAGGGAGCGGCGCCTGGTGACGTCGATGCGGTGGTCGACGTAGACCTGGAGCAGCTCGCGCAGGCCCAGCGTGCGCGGCTCGCCGTCGACCAGCGCCACGTTGTTGATGCCGAAGGTCTCCTCCATCGGCGTCAGCCGGTACAGCTCCTCAAGCACGGCCTCGGGGATGAAGCCGTTCTTGATCTCGATGACCAGGCGCAGGCCCTTGTGCCGGTCGCTGAGGTCCTTCAGATCGGAGATGCCCTGGAGCTTCTTGGCGGTGACCAGCTCCTTGATCTTGGTGACCACCCGCTCGGGGCCGACGTTGAAGGGCAGCTCGGTGACGACGATGCCCTTGCGCCTGGGGCTGACCTGCTCGACGGCGCACTTGGCGCGCATCCTGAAGGTGCCGCGGCCCTTGGCGTAGGCGTCGCGGATGCCGTCCAGGCCGATGATCGTGCCGCCGGTCGGCAGGTCGGGGCCGGGGACGAAACGCATCAGGTCGTCGAGCGTCGCGTCCGGCTTCTTGATCAGGTGGCGGGCGGCGGCGACGACCTCGACCAGGTTGTGCGGCGCCATGTTGGTCGCCATGCCGACCGCGATGCCGGTGGCGCCGTTGACCAGCAGGTTCGGGAACGCCGAGGGCATGACCGTCGGCTCGGTCTCCTGCCCGTCGTAGTTGGGCTTGAAGTCGACGGTGTCCTCGTCGATCGACTGCACCATCGACATGGCCGCGGCGGCCAGTCTCGCCTCGGTGTAACGCATCGCGGCGGGCAGGTCGTCGGGGGAGCCGAAGTTGCCGTGCCCGTCGACCAGGGGCAACCGCATCGAGAACGGCTGCGCCATGCGGACCAGCGCGTCGTAGATGGCGCTGTCGCCGTGTGGGTGCAGCTTGCCCATCACGTCACCGACGACCCGCGACGACTTCACGTGCCCTCGGTCAGGGCGCAGGCCCATCTCGCTCATGGAGTAGAGGATGCGGCGCTGGACCGGCTTGAGGCCGTCCCTGGCGTCCGGCAGCGCACGCTGGTAGATGACCGAGTAGGCGTACTCAAGGAAGCTGGTGCGCATCTCGGCGGAGACGTCGATGTCGACGATCCGCTCCTCGAAGTCACCGTCGGTCGGGGGTGTGGTCGTCCGTCGGGCCATCTGTTTTTCCTGCGCGGGCGCCTCGGTTTTCTGCCGAGGGAGAGCGCATCCTCCTTTTAGTCCTCGTGGTGTGACGGGTGGCCGGTTCAGGCCTGCGTGCCGGGGCGGGGCCGTCCTGCGCGCCCGTGACGGGCGGCACCTTGCGGAGTGCGGTGACACGCCCCTGCCGCCCGCGTGGGGGGCGAGATCATGAAGGCGCCTCCTCGGTGGTGGCGGGACCGGTCATCGGCGGGCATCGGGGCTTCGTCCCGATCGACGTGACCGTACATCGTGTGGAGTCTCGCCACCATACTCACCGTGGCCGACACTCCCGGCGGTCGCCGTCTCGCGGGCCCTCGGTCGTGGGGGAGCGGGGACCCGCTCCGGGCCAGGGGCCGGGGGTGACCCCCTCGTCCTCGTCCCCGGGAGCGCCGTGTATGACGTCATAGACACGGAAGCCCCGTGCCCGGTAGTTGGCCAGGGCGTGCCGGCCGTCGAGGGAACAGGTGTGCAGCCACACCCGCCGGGTCGGCTCGCGGTCCTCGTGACGGTCGGCGAGGTCCCAGGCGCGGGCCGTGCCGACCTCAAGAAGACGACCGCCCAGCCCCCTGCCCGTCGCCCAGGACATGAGGCCGAAACAGGTGATCTCGACTGACGCGTCCCGGCCGGGCGTGAGTTCGACGTAGCCCGCGGGTGTGCCCCTGTGGTAGGCGACCCAGGTCTCCACACCGCCCCCGAGCAGGTCCTCCCACTCCCGCCAGGTCCAGCGCAGCCTGTCCGTCCACTGCCAGTCGCCTCCGACGGCCGTGTAGAGGAACCTGCTGAACTCAGGGGAGACGACCTCGGCGCGCACGATGCCGGCCTCGATCGCGGGCCGTCCGGCGGGGAGCAGGTCCGAGCGCGAGGTCTGTTCGAGGTACCACGTTGTGACGTCCATAGCTGAGATGCATCAAACCACGACGTGGAACCGGGTCGGCCCGTTGAACGGAGACGGAGGCCACTCCGTGGGGAAAGGAGAAGGACGCTCCCAATGCTCGCTTCGCCGGTAAGGGCGGGCGGAGTGAAACGGTCACCCCGACCTGGTACCAATAGGCCGGTGAGCGAAGAGCAGATGCTGCGCGAAGAGGCAGAGGAGCGGCTGCGGGCCCTTGCCGGTGAGCACGCCCGGCTGCGTGAGGACCAGTGGGAGGCCATCAAGGCGCTGGTCGTGGACCGGCGCCGGGTGCTCGTGGTGCAGCGGACGGGCTGGGGCAAGTCAGCGGTCTACTTCATCGCGACCGCGCTCCTGCGTGAGCTCGGCGAGGGCCCCACGGTCATCGTCTCCCCCCTGCTGGCCCTGATGCGCAACCAGATCGCCGCCGCGGAGCGGGCCGGGATCAACGCGGTCACCGTCAACTCCGCCAACCCCGAAGAGTGGGAGCAGATCTACGGGCAGGTCGCCGAGGGCCTGGTCGACGTGCTCCTGGTCAGTCCGGAACGGCTCAACAACCCCGAGTTCCGTGACCGGGTCCTGCCCGAGCTGGCCGAGAGCGCGGGCCTGGTCGTCGTGGACGAGGCGCACTGCATCTCCGACTGGGGCCACGACTTCAGGCCCGACTACCGCAGGCTGCGCACGCTGTTCCAGGAGCTGCCCGAGGGCGTGCCGGTCCTGGCGACGACGGCGACGGCCAACGCCAGGGTGACCCACGACGTCGCCGAGCAGCTCAGCGCCGACGACGCGCACTCCGGCGGCGAGACCCTCGTCCTGCGCGGCGCCCTCGAACGTGAGAGCCTCCACCTGAGCGTCGTACGGCTGCGCGGCCCGGAGCAGCGCCTGGCCTGGCTCGCCCAGACGCTGCACGAGCTGCCCGGCTCCGGCATCGTCTACACCCTCACCGTCGCCGCCGCCCAGGAGGTCGCGGCCTACCTGCGCGAGCAGGGGCACGAGGTGCTGTCCTACTCGGGGCAGACCGAGCAGGCGGAACGGCTCGCCGCCGAGCAGGCCCTGCTCGACAACAAGGTCAAGGCGCTGGTCGCGACCTCGGCCCTCGGCATGGGCTACGACAAGCCCGACCTCGGCTTCGTCGTCCACGTCGGCGCGCCGCAGTCCCCGGTCGCCTACTACCAGCAGGTCGGCAGGGCCGGTCGCGGGGTCGAGCGCGCCGAGGTGATCCTGCTTCCCGGCGCCGAGGACCGGGAGATCTGGGCCTACTTCGCCTCGCTGGCCTTTCCTCCCGAGCCCGTGGTCCGGGCCGTGCTCGACGCCCTGTCGGAGGGCGGGACGCTGTCGACCGCGGCCCTGGAGAACCGGGTCGATCTCAGCCGCAGCAGGCTGGAGACGATGCTCAAGGTCCTCGACGTGGACGGCGCGGTGCGCAGGGTCAAGGGAGGCTGGGAGGCGACCGGCGAGGAGTGGGCCTACGACGCGGGCCGCTACGCCCGCGTGGCGGCCGAACGCGAGGCCGAGCAGCGGGCCATGCTCGACTATCTGGAGACCACCGAGTGCCGTGAGTGGTTCCTGAGGCGGCGGCTCGACGACGAGACCGCCACGCCGTGCGGACGCTGCGACAACTGCACCGGCATGCACCGTTCGCCCGAGGTCGACGCGCGGGCGGTCGAGCGGGCGGCGGAGAGCCTGAACCGCCCCGGAGTCGAGATCGAGGCGCGCAAGCAGTGGCCGAGCGGGCTGAGCGACCTCAAGGGGCGCATCAAACCCGAGCTGGGAGCCGAACCGGGCAGGGCGCTGGGCAGGCTGACCGACATCGGCTGGGGCAACAGGCTGCGCGGGCTGCTGGCCGACGGCGCCCCCGACGGCCCGATCCCCGACGACGTCTTCGCCGCCGTGGTCACGGTGCTGTCCCACTGGGAGTGGCGGCACCGCCCGGCCGCGGTCGTCGCGATCCCCTCGGCGAGCCGCCCCCAGCTCGTCGGGAGCCTGGCCGAGCGGCTGGCCCAGGTGGGGCGTCTGCCCTACCTGGGGGAGCTGGGATACCGCCGGGGGACCCCCGGCCGCCAGTTCAACAGCGCCCAGCGGGTCCAAGCGGTCCGTGCCACGCTGGCCATGCCCTCCGCGCTGACCGAGGCCGTCGCGCGTACGGGCGGGCCGGTGCTGCTGGTCGACGACCGTCTCGACACCGGCTGGACTCTAACCCTGGCCGCGGCCATGCTCCGCCACGCCGGGGCCCCCGCGGTGCTTCCGCTCACCCTCGCGGTCACGGCGTAGACGAACGGGGGTACGGCCCGTGCCGGGCCGTACCCCGAGAAGAAGGGGTCAGAGGCGGGGCCGGGCGCCCAGGTGGGAGATGGCCTTGGCGGCCAGGCGGCAGCCGGCGGCGAGGGACTCGGCGGGCGGCTTGTTCTCCAGCCAGGCGGGCAGGAACCCGGCGGTGAAGGCGTCACCGGCGCCGGTCCCGTCGACCACGCGCTCGACGGCCTCGGCGGGCACCTGGACAGGCTCCGCGCGGCCGTTGGTGTACCACAGCGCGCCCTCGTCGCTGAGCTTGACGACGACCTGCGGGAACCAGGCGGTCAGGACCTTGGCTGCGGCGGCGGGGTCGTCACGGCCCGTCAGGACCTTGGCCTGGTCGGCGTTGGCGAAGAGCAGCTTGACGTTCTGCGTCCATTCGAGGAACGGCTCGGCGCCGGTCCGCTCCAGCGGGGCGGAGGAGGAGCAGTCGACCGAGACCGACATCCCGGAGCGGCGGGCCATCTCCAGGGCGGCGAGACCGGCCTCGCGGGAACCCTCGTTGATCAGGGTGTAACCGGACAGGTGCAGATGAGCGCCCTGGGTGAACAGGTCACGGGGCAGGTCCTCGGGCGAGAGGGCGGCGTTGGCACCCGGGTCGGACAGCATGGTGCGCTCGCCCTTGTGGGTGACGAGCACGACGCAGGTGCCGGTAGGCCGTTCGGGGTCCATGACAAGGCGGGCGTCGACCCCGTAGCCCATCAGCTCCATGTCGCGGTTACGGCCGGTGATGTCGGCACCCCTACGCCCGATGAAAGCCACCTCGGCGCCCTCGACCGCGAGCCAGGAGGCTATGTTGGCCCCGGAGCCGCCGCCGTGCATGGTGACGATCGCCGGTGTGTCGCTGGCTCGTGCCAATGGGTAGCGAGCTCGTGCGACCGCATCGGTCATCAGATCGCCCACCACGACCACCCGCGTCATGATGTCACCGCCTTGCTGCCTTCGATGCTGACGTGCCTCTAGCCGCGAAAAACTTAACAGCTTCCGGCCAGGGTATGGGGTCCGGACCGGATAGCGCGTCATAGTCGATGCACAAGCGTTGCGTGAACAGGACGCGAACCGCCCTGCTGATCTGGCATACGCGTCTGACGTTTACTCTCAGGACTGTGGAGGCTGCTCAGTATCCCGCTCACTGGGAGGCGGACGTCGTCCTTTCCGACGGCGGCACCGCCCACGTACGACCGATCAGGCCCGCCGACGCGGACCGGCTTCGCTCGTTCTACTCCCGGCTCTCCGAGGAGTCGATCTACTTCCGGTTCTTCGGCCCCAGACCCCGTCTTTCCGAGCGTGAGGTCACCCGGTTCACCAACGTCGACTATGTCGACCGTGTCGCGCTCATCGCGACGATCGGCGCCGACATGGTGGCGGTGATCCGCTACGACCGGATCGATCCCGGGGAGGCGGAGGTCGCCTTCCTCGTCGAGGACGCGCACCAGGGACGCGGAGTGGCCTCGGTGCTGCTCGAACACCTGGCGGAGACGGCCAGGGAACGGGGCATCACCCGCTTCGTCGCCGACGTGCTGCCCGCCAACCGCAAGATGACCGCCGTGCTCCAGCAGGCCGGATACACCGCGCAGAGCCGTTTCGCCGACGGCGTCGTACGGATGATCCTCGACCTGACCCCGACCGAGACCTCCCAGGAGGTGACCGCCTCACGTGAGCACCGGGCCGAGTCCCGCTCCATCGAACGACTGCTCTCGCCGGGGTCGATCGCGGTCGTCGGCGCGGGCAGGGAACCGGGCGGCGTCGGCCAGACCGTGCTGCGCAACCTGCTGGCCGCCGACTTCACCGGCCCCGTCTACCCGGTGCACCGCCAGGCGCGGGCGGTGGCCGGGGTGCGCGCCTACCCGAGCGTGACGGCCATCGACGGGGAGGTGGACCTCGCGGTGCTGGCCGTACCGGCGGACGGGGTGATCGAGGTGGTCAAGGAGTGCGCGGAGAAGGGGGTGCGCGGGCTGGTCGTGGTCTCCTCGGGGTTCGGCGAGACCGGCCAGGAGGGGCGGGATCGGCAGGACGAACTGGTCCGCATCGCCCGCGCGTACGGCCTGCGCGTCGTCGGCCCCAACTGTCTGGGCATCGCCAACACCGACCCCGCGATCAGGCTGAACGCCACGCTGGCCGCGACCGTCCCCGGCCACGGCAGGGTCGGCTTCTTCAGCCAGTCCGGCGCCCTGGGCACCGCGCTGCTGCAGCGGGTCGCCCAGCGGGGCATGGGGATCTCCTCGTTCGTCTCGGCGGGCAACCGGGCCGACGTCTCCGGCAACGACCTGCTGCAGTACTGGGAGGAGGACCCCAGGACCGATGTGATCCTGCTCTACCTGGAGTCCCTGGGAAACCCCCGCAAGTTCGCCCGCCTGGCGCGGCGCATCTCCAGGCGCAAGCCGATCGTGGTCGTCAAGAGCGGCGGCACCACCCAGAACGTGCCCAGGGGGCACGCGGCGCCGGTGCTCGGCCTGCCGGACACCGCGCTCAGCTCGCTGTTCGAGCAGGCCGGGGTGATCCGGGTCGACGACCTGATCCAGCAGTTCGACGTCGCGCAGCTGCTGGCCTACCAGCCGCTGCCCAAGGGGTCGAGGGTCGGCCTGGTCGGCAACTCCGACGCACTCGCGCTGCTCGCCGCGGACGCCTGCGTGCAGGCCGGGCTCGACCCGGCGCCGCCGGTCAACCTCGGGGCCAGGGCCGGGGCGGCCGAGTTCGGCGCCGCGCTGACCTCGGTGCTCCAGGACGTGGACGCGGTCGTCGTCATCTACATGCCGCCGATCCCCGGCCCGGCGGACGAGGTCGCGGCCGAACTGCTCAGGGCCTCCCGCGACTGCGGCAAGCCGGTGCTGGCCACCTTCGAGGGCAGGATCGGCGTGCCGCCGGGGCTGCGGACCGGCGCGGTGCCCGAACGGGGCTCGATCCCGTCCTACGCCGCTCCCGAGGAGGCGGTCCGCGCCCTGGCCCACGCCGTACGGCACGCCCGCTGGCGCAAACGGTCCCCGGGCGTGCCCGAGGAGATCGAGGGCGTCGACACGGCCGCCGCGCGACGGCTGGTGCTGTCCAGGCTGGAGCGGGCCGGGAACGGCGAGGGGCCGGAGGAGGACGTCGAGATCGACCCCTCCGAACTGCTGGCCTGCTACGGCCTGACCGTGTGGCCCGCGGAGGTGGTCGACTCCCCCGAGGAGGCCGTCGAGGCGGCCGAACGGCTCGGCTGGCCGGTGGTGCTGAAGGCGGCAGACCCGGAGGCGGCCAAACGCGCCGGGACCGTACGGCTCGGCCTGACCGGTCCGGACGGGGTGCGCGAGGCCTTCGCGGGGCTGAAGGAGCAGCTTGGCCGGGGCGCGGTGCTCGCGGTGCAACGGATGGTCCCGCAGCCCGCGGTGCCGACCGTGGTCAGCGTCATCGAGGACTCCGCCTTCGGCGCCGTCGTCTCCTTCGGGCTCGGCGAGGTCACCGCGCGCCTGCTGCGCGACGAGGCCTACCGTCTGGCGCCGCTGACCTCGCAGGACGCCGCGGCGCTGGTCAGGTCGCCACACGCGGCCCCGCTGCTGTTCGGCGAGTACGGCTACCCGCCGGTCGCGGTCGAGGCGCTTGAGGAGCTGCTGGTCCGGGTCGGGCGGCTGGCCGACGACCTTCCCGAGGTGTCGAGGCTCGACCTCGATCCGGTGCTGGTCGGGGAGTCGGAGGTGATCGTTCTCGGGGCGCGCGCCGTACTGAGCAGTCAGCACGGACCGCGGGTGGACGCGGGGCCGCGCCGTCTCGGCTGGGCGGGGCGTGGGTGGTGATGAAAACCCCGCCACCGCCTTACCAATGCAATTAACGCCAAAAAACCGAATTAACCGCTTAGCTACTTCAGGGAAACCGCATTTCGCGGGGAGCGTCTTTCCGCCGATGGCCGAACCTCACGGGCTCCAGGTGAAAGCGCCGCCCGGGACAGGGCAGGATGGACCCATGAGGGAAACCCGACTCTCGGCCGCCGGTCTGCGCGAGGCAATCGATCGCAGCGGCTATTATCCCGACCTGGTCGCCGACGCGGTCGACTCCGCCCTGGGCAAGGAGCAGGTGAGCGCCTACGTGGTGCACCACGAGGCCACCTTCGACCCCGCCATGGAGGTGCGCAGACACGTCACCGTCCTGGTGCTCACCCCCACCCGCCTGCTGGTCTGCCACACCGACGAGCACTCGCCGGTCGAGGGGGTCTCGGTCTCGCACGCCTCGACGACCACCGAGGCCGTGCGCCTGAGCAGGATCCAGTCGGTCGCCGTGACCAGGGTCGTCCCCGACCCGGCCTCCTACGTGCCGGGTGTGCCGCCGAACGAGGTCACCCTCACCATCGGCTGGGGGGCCATCTCCCACGTGGACCTCGAGCCCGCGACCTGCGGCGACGAGAACTGCGAGGCCGACCACGGATACACCGGCGCCATCACGGCCGACGACCTGTCCCTGAGGGTGAGCGAGGCGGCCGACGGCCCCGAGGCCGTCTCACACGTGCTGGCCTTCGCCAAGGCGCTCTCCGAGGCCACCGCCCACGCCGCCTCATGACCGCCCCGCTGCTCCCCGCGTACGGCACGGCCTCCCTGGCCGACCTGTCCCGCTCACTGCTGGCCGTGCTCGGAGTGGAGGGCCACGGCAACCCGCTGGGGCTCGAAGCCGCCCGGCACGTCCTGGTGTTCCTCGTCGACGGCCTGGGCGCCGAACTGCTCGACGCCCACCCGGAGGCGGCCCCGTTCCTGTCCGCGCGACGGGCCAGGGTGCTCACCGCGGGCTTTCCCGCGACCACCGCGACCAGCCTCGGCACGCTGGGCACCGGCCTGCCGCCGGGCGAGCACGGCATGCTCGGCTACCAGCTCGCCA
Source organism: Streptosporangium sp. NPDC020072 (assembly GCF_040631445.1). Taxonomy (NCBI): domain Bacteria; kingdom Bacillati; phylum Actinomycetota; class Actinomycetes; order Streptosporangiales; family Streptosporangiaceae; genus Streptosporangium; species Streptosporangium sp. NPDC020072. Next base: position 95,349 of record NZ_JBEYAB010000022.1, read on the forward strand.
TGCCCGGCACGGGCCATCTGCTCAACTGCCTGCGCTGGACCTCGGCGGGCCCGACGGTCCCGCCCGACGAGTGGCAGCCGACCCCGACCGTCTTCGAACGCGCCGCGGCGGCCGGTGTCTCCGTGAGTTACGTCGCCCCGTCCGCGTTCGGGCCGACCGCGTTCAACCGGGCCGTCTACCGGGGCACGGACTTCTTCGGCGCCGACGCGCTCGACGACCGGGTCGAGGGCGCGCGCGTGGCCCTGACCCGCCCCCGCTCCCACGTGACGGTCTACTACGGCGACCTCGACGCCGCGGGCCACCGGTTCGGCTGGGGCTCCCCGCAGTGGCTCGACCGGCTCGCCGTCGTCGACCAACTCGCCGAACGGCTCGCGGGCACCCTCCCGCAGGGGGCCGCGATGTACGTCACCGCCGACCACGGCATGGTCAACGTCGCCGAGTTGATCGACGTGGACGGCCCGGAGGAACGCGGCGCCGCGCTGCGCGAGGGCGTGGCCCTGCTCGGCGGCGACACCCGGGTCAGGCACATCTACACCGCCCCAGGCGCCACACAGGCCGTGCTCGGCACCTGGCGTGAGCTCCTGGCGGGCAGGGCGTGGGTCGTCTCCCGGCAGGAAGCCGTCGAGTCGGGCTGGTTCGGGCCCCAGGTGCGGCCGGACTGGCTGCTCAGGATCGGCGACGTCCTGGCTGTGCCGTACACCGACTGCGCGATCACCGCCTCGGTCAGGGAGCCGTTCGAGTCGTCGTTCGTCGGCGTCCACGGCTCCCTGACCACCGCGGAGCAGCATGTTCCCTTGCTGGAGGTAAGCACCCGATGAGCCCGCTGATCACCCCGTCCGAGCTGTCCGCCCTGACCGGGGCGACGATCCTGGACGTCCGCTGGAAGCTGGGCGGCCCGCCGGGGGTCGACTCCTACCGCGAGGGGCACATCCCCGGCGCCGTCTTCTGCGACCTGAACGCCGACCTCGCCGCCCCCGCGGGGGAGGGGGGCCGTCACCCGCTGCCCTCCGCCGAGCACTTCCAGGAGGCCATGCGCCGCCTGGGCGTCTCCGGCTCCCGTACGGTCGTGGTCTACGACGAGGCCGACTCGACCGCCGCCGCCCGGGCCTGGTGGACGCTGCGCCACTTCGGCCATCCGGACGTCCGGGTCCTGGACGGCGGCCTGCGCGCGTGGACCGCCGAGGGGCTGCCTCTCGCCGAGGGCGACCAGGAGACGGCCCAGGGCGACTTCACCGCCCGCCCCGGCGGGATGCCCGTGCTCGACGCGGACCAGGCCGCCGAACTCGCCAAGGACGGGGTTCTGCTGGACGCCCGCGCTGCGGAGCGCTACCGGGGAGAGGTCGAACCGATCGATCCCGTCGCGGGGCACATTCCCGGCGCGGTCAGCGCCCCCACCGGAGAGAACGTCGACCCCTCCGGGCGTTTCCACCTGCCCGACTTCCTGCGCGAGCGGTTCAACACGCTCGGCGCGGTCCCCGGCGTTCGGGTCGGCGCCTACTGCGGGTCAGGCGTGACGGCCGCCCACGAGGTGCTGGCGCTCGACGTCGCGGGCATCCCGGCCGCCCTCTACGTCGGCTCCTGGTCCAACTGGGTCGCCGACCCCGCGCGGCCCGTCGCCACCGGCTGATCGCCGTACCCCAGGCAGACGAAACCGGCCACCCCCGTCTTCGCGTTCGCCGTGGCGAGCGCCTGGGCGGGGCAGTGGCCCGCGGCCAGCAGTTCGTGGAAGACCGTCATCAGGTCGAGGGTCTCCTCGTCGCGTACCGGCACCAGGCTGGCCACCACGCACTGCGTCCCCAGCGACAGGAAGGCACCCGCCAGCCCCAGCGGAGCTCCGTCCGCGGGGGCATGGGCCATCCCGGCGTCACACGCCGAAAGCACGACCAGCCTGGGCGGAACGCGCAGCCGAAGCAGGTCGTAGGCCATCAGTCTGCCATCCTCAAGATCGATGCCGGACAACAGCGGGCTGCGGGAGCAGAACGTGCCGTGCGCGGCCAGGTGCGCGACCCCGGTCCCGGGCAGTGCCGTGACCACCTCGGGACGCAGCGCCGGGATCCGCTCGGCACCGGGATGACGGGCGGCGACCATCTCCGCCTCCGCCTCGGCGTGCAGCAGCCCCGGTCCGGCGGCCACCACGACCCTCCCCGCCCCCGCCCCCGCGGCCCGCACCCGCCCGCCGGCCAGCCAGGAAGCGGCCGAGGAGGCCACCGAGACCCGGCGCCCGGAGTTCGACGGCAGGACCGGCCACGGCAGGGTGTGCAGCGCCCCGGTCGGTACGACCACCAGCGCCCTGTCACCCAGGACTCCCGACAGGGGATCGAGCAGCAGACGTTCGAGCAGGGCCGCCTCCCCGGCGACGTCTGCCGCCCGCCCATCGCGCAGATGCGCCCTGCGCAGGCCGTACCTGAGCCGCACAACGGCCTCCGCGACGGCGGAGAAGGAGCCGAGACGGCGTAGCGAGACCCGTTCTGGCGAGACCGCGACGGCGACCAACTCGTCGCCGTTCCTGGCGAACTCGACCAGGACCGCGTCGCCGAGCGCCGCCCGGAGCTCCGCGACGCCGGGGACCCGTGACCGTCCAGAACCACCCGCGACGGCCCGCCACCGCTCGGCCCAGGCCAGGAGCGTACGGCCCCGCCCGGTGCGCAGGGCCAGCGTGAGCCCGAATTCGGCCAGCGGTTCACCGGCCTTGGCCGCGTGGGCGCGGACCCGAGGGTCCCCCGCGGTGGCCGTACGGGCGGCGACCTCGGACAGACCGGCCCTGACCTCGGCGAACGCCCCACGCCTGTCTCCGGCGAGCTCCCGTTTCAGCGCCGAGGCGTGCCGGGAGACCACTCCGGGACCACGGGTGAGCCGGTCGAGCTGGCCGTCGGCGGCCGCGCGGTCGCCGACCAGCAGCGCGACCTCTGCGGCGGTGAGCCTCAGCTCTCCGGCGACCTCCGCGTGCCCGGCCTCGTCGAGGTTGTCGGCACAGGCGAGCAACTCGGTGAGCAACTCCCGGGTCGGTGAGCCGAGAGCCAGCCGGGCCCTCAGGGCGATCTCCGTCGTGAGCGGCACCAGGGCGGCGCGTTCCTGCGCGGTCAGGGTGGCGCCCGCGCGCTCGGCGGTCTGCAGGGCGCGGTGCGGCTCACCCGTGCGCAACTCGGCCCTGGCCAGCAGCAGAAGGGCCTCGGCCAGGGCGCCCTGCGCGCCCGCCGCGATGAGTTCGGGCACCGCCAGGTCGAGCAGCACCCGCGCCTCGCCCGGCAGATGGGCGGCGACCAGTGCCTCGGCTAGGTCGCAACGCGTCGTGGCCAGCCGCTCCGGATAGCCGAACAGGCTGTCCTCGGCACGCCGGTAGGCGGCGAAGGCGGCGGGCAGATCGCCGCGCCGCGCGGCGAGGAAGGGCAGGTTCCCCTCGGCGAGGGCGACCACATGGTCGAGACCGGCCCGGCCGGCCAGCTCGGCGCAGCGGGCCAGGTCGGACTCCGCCGCCTCGAACTCTCCCAGGAAGGCCCGCGCCAGCCCTCGGTTCAGCAGGGCCCCGGAGAGGAACCTGGGGTCCTCCTCCAGCAGGCCGACGGCCCGGTCGCACTGGTCGGCGGCCTCCGCGTAGCGGCCGAGCCTGGCCAGGGCCACCGCCCGATGGACCCCGAGCTTGGCCACCTCGACCGGCCTGAGGTACGGCTCGGCCGCGGCGGCGACGGTGAGGGCCTGCGTGGGACGGCCGAGCTCGGCGTTGACGTGGACCAGGGAGAGACGGGCCTGGGCCGCCCTGTGCCGCAGCCCCGCCGCCAGCGCGATGCCGACGGCCCTGCTCAGATGGCTCTCGGCCAGTGGGAGATCTCCCAGCTCCCTGGCGGCCAGCGCCAGAGCCCGATGGGCGATCGTGGCGGCCTCGTCGGGGACCGTCATCGAGCGCAACACCTCACGTGCCAGCTCTCCGGCTCGCGCGGGGTCACTGCCGGACGTCTCCAGCGCCAGCTCCGCGGCGGCGACCGCCTCGTCCGGCACCACCTAGGGACGGATCCGGGTCCAGCTGGTGACGACCGGGCTGTGGCCGGGACGCCTGCACACCACGCTGAACCAGCCGGGCGGCAACCCGGTGACGGCGAACTGGCCCGTCGCGGACAGCTCACGCGACGCGGTGAGGTGAGGGGTGCGCACCTCGACCGTCGTGCCGGCCTCGGGGAGGGGGGAGACCTGTCCCGCCAGGTCGACCAGGCCGTCGACGGGGACGATCTCCAGCTCGACGACGAGACCGGCGGCGCTGAAGCGCAGCAGCCGTGCCCCCTCGGCGGACCGCACGCCGGCCGGGGCGGGCGTGGACACCGGGATCGCGGTCGAGGCGCCGGGCACCCGAAGGCCGAAGGCCGCCCTGGACGCCGAGAGGACGTGTGCCGGGACGGGGTCCTTACCCGCGGCCAGGCGGAGCGCCGCGACCAGGGACTCGTCGTCGATCGCGGGGGGACGGCGGGTGGTCACGGTTGCGCCTCCTGGGCGGTGAGCATGGTGCGTAGCCGGTTCAGGCAGCGCCCTCTGGTGGGGCCGTAGCTGCCGCTGGGCATGCCCAGCCGTACGGCGAGCTGGTGGACCCCCGCGTCCGGCGCGGTGGCCATCAGCAGGAGCAGCGAACGGCAGGGCTCGTGCATCGTCTCGACGGTGCGCCACAGCCGGCGGCCCTCTTCGGCGGAGAGCACGGTCAACGCCGGATCGGGGTGGACGGCGTGGTCGGCCCGCGAGGGGCCGGGCTCGGCCCGCTCGGCGGCGGCGGGGTCGGCGACGAGCCGCTCGCCCCGGGTGCGCCTGCTCAGGAGAGAGGCCTCACGTCTGGCCGTGGTGAGCAGCCAGGAACCGATCCGCTCGGGGTCGCGTATGGTGTGCAGGCTCTCGACCAGCCGCAGCCACGTGCCCTGCACCACGTCCGCGGCGTCCGCCGCGCTGAGGCCGTGGGCGCGGGCCACCGACCAGAGCCTGCCGGAGAAGCGGGTCACCAGCGCGTCCCACGCGGCCTGGTCGCCTGCCAGCGCGGCGTCGATCGTCTGCTGGTCACTCACCGGCGCCTCCGAGACCACGGCGAACACACTTCGTGTTTGCATGAAGACTTTGGGTGAGACTTTACCTTGGCGTGGGCACGACGACCCCCAGATCCGGAATTCGCCGGTTGCGGGTGGGATCGAGAACGTGGGCCGCCGCCTCCTTCGGGGTACGCTCCCCGGTCGCAGCGGCGATCGCTCCGCTGACCACGGCCGCGGCGAAGGAGGTCCCGCTCCATCCGGCGTAGCCGCGGAACGCTCCATGGCGCAGGAAGGCGCTGCGCAGCCACTCGCCGCGTGTCCAGGCGTCCACCCACGGGCCGTGCGCGGAGAACGGCGCCCGGGCCTGCTCGGCCGCGTCGAGCGCGCCCACCGCGACCACTCCGGGCAGGGCGGCGGGCCAGAACGGGCGGGTCGAGGCCGTGTTGCCCGCGCAGGCGACGACGGCGGTCGAGGACAATCCGGCCAGCGCGGTCTCGACCAGCGGGGAGGGCCTGTCGTCGAAGGTGTGGCAGCCGAGGGAGAGGTTGAGCACCTGCGGTGGATCGTTCGCGAGCCTGCCCAGGACGCGCAGCAGCGCCGCCTCGTCTCCCAGGCCCCGGCCGTCCAGCACCCGTAGCGGGCGGATCCGTGCCCCGGGGGCCGCGCGCAGCACCAGGCCGGTGACGAAGGTGCCGTGCCCCGCCTGAGGGTCCAGCAGGCCGTCGCGGTCGGTGTCGGGAACCTCGGTCTCCTGCCGTCCCTCTCCGAACCAGGTCCGTTCCCGCCACCAGGGATGCGGGGCGAGGCCGGTGTCGGCGACCGCGACGGTCACCCCGCTTCCGGGGCTTCCTCCCGGCGCGGGGACGGGGTCGACGGGGAAGGGCCGTGAGGCGGGGCCGCCGAAGAAGAGGGGCTGGCCGACCAGCACGTGGTTGGGTGACGCACTGTGACCTTGGTCACGTAGCGTGGCCACCAGTTCGCAGACGTCCACGCCGGGCGAGAGCCGTACGCGGAAGACTCCGTCGGTCTCGGCGACCGCGATCGTCCACCGCTCGGCGGCCTCCGCGCCGAGGGCGTCGGTGAGCAACTGGCCGGGCCTGATCAGGGAGATCACTCCCGCGACGGGCTCCACACGGGTGATGTCGGCGTCCATCCGGTACTCCAGGGTTGATCACCAGGTCGATGGGTGTTTTCCTTTCAGAGGATGCCGCAGACGCGTCTGCGCGTCGCAACATCTCGGTATGACCCCCCTCTGGTGCGGCGTCACAACCGACGGTAGTCTTCCTTCAGTCACTTGTGATCATCCTGGCGAGGCCGTTGGGGAAGGCGCACCTCGTACGAAACGGGAGGTCCGGTGTCTGCTCGTGGCGTGCTCTACGTCCACTCAGCTCAGCCTGCGCTGTGCCCTCATATCGAATGGGCGGTCGCAGGTGTCCTTGGCGTGCCCGTAGACCTGACCTGGACTCCACAGCCCGCCGCGCCCGGTCACGTGCGCGCCCAGGCCGAGTGGGAGGGGCGGCCGGGAACCGCGGCGGCCATCACCTCGTCCTTGATGGGCTGGCAACGGATCCGATTCGAGATCACGGAGGACGCCACACCAGGCGCCGACGGGTCACGCAATGCCTACACCCCCTCACTCGGCGCCTTCACGGCGGTGATCGGGGCCGCGGGCGACATCCTGATCCCCGAGGACCGGCTGCGCTCGGCCATGCTGATGGCCCGCCAGGGCAGGGTGGTCCTTGAGGAGGAGCTGGATCGCATGCTCGGCAAACAGTGGGACGCCGAGCTTGAGTCCTTCCGCTACGCGGGCGAGGGCGCCCCGGTCCGCTGGCTGCACGCCGCGGTGTGACCCGGCGGCCCGTCACGGACGGTGACCGCCCCGGCGTCCCCTCCTCCTACGGCTTCGCCCCCCGGAGAGCGCTTCCCCGAACGGGCGGTGGAGCACCCGCCCGCGCTCCCTCCCGGGGTGAGGTCCTGCGCGGGCGCGGCACCGTCCGGGGCCGCCGCGGGCCTTCCCGGAACCGGGGGGAAAGCACGACGCCCCCGGCGGCGTGAGCCGCGCGGGGGCGTCGCAGAAGCGTGGTGTGACGGCGGGATCAGGTCACAGCGGGATGTTGCCGTGGGCGCCCCGGGCCGGAGTCGCCTGGGCGAGCACCTTGGCGATGGCTCCCCGGGTCTCCTCGGGCTTGATGACCTCGTCGATGACGCCGATCTCGATGGCCCTCTGGAGCCCGCCCGCGAGGAGTTCGTGCTCCTCGGCGAGCCTGGTCTCAAGCGCGGCGCGCTCGTCCTCAGGGGCGGCGGCCAGTTCGCGCCGCTTCAGGATGCGCACCGCGGCGACCGCGCCCATGACCGCGATCTGGGCGGTCGGCCAGCCGAAGACCTTGGTCGCGCCCAGGGAGCGGGAGTTCATCGCGATGTAGGCGCCGCCGTACGCCTTGCGGGTTATCAGGGTGACGCGCGGGACCGAGGCCTCGGCGAAGGCGTGCAGGAGCTTGGCGCCGCGGCGGACCACACCGTCGTGCTCCTGACCGACGCCGGGCAGGTAACCGGGGACGTCGACCAGGACGACCAGCGGCACCCCGAAGGCATCGCACATACGGACGAACCGTGCGGCCTTCTCCGCCGAGGTGGCGTCGAGACAGCCGCCGAGACGCATCGGGTTGTTGGCGACGACGCCGACGGTCCGGCCGCCGAGACGGCCGAGCGTGGTGACGACGTTCGGCGCCCACTTGGCGTGCAACTCGACTCCGGGCTCGTCCAGGAGCCCCTTGACCAGCGGCTTGATGTCGTAGGCGCGGCGGGGGTTGTCCGGCAGCAGGTCGGAGAAGTCGACCTCGTCGAGGTCGGTGCGGACCCTGCCCTGGTGGCCCAGCAGCACCGCCAGGCGGCGGGCCTGCAGGTAGGCGTCGGTCTCGGTCTTGGTGACGATGTGGACCACGCCGCTGCGCTTGCTGTGCGGCTCGGGGCCGCCGAGGGCGGCCATGTCGATCTGCTCGCCGGTGACGCTGCGCACCACGTCGGGGCCGGTGACGAAGATGCGGCCCTCGTCGGCCAGGATCACGATGTCGGTCAGCGCGGGGCCGTAGGCGGCGCCGCCCGCCGCGGGGCCGACGACCACGGAGAGCTGCGGGACGACTCCGGAGGCCCGGGTCATGGCGGCGAAGACACGGCCGACCGCGTGCAGCGACTCGGCGCCCTCGGCGAGCCGTGCGCCGCCGGAGTGCCACACGCCGATGATCGGGACCCGCTCGCGGACCGCGACGTCGTAGGCGTGCACGATGTGCTCGCACCCCTGGCTGCCCATCGCGCCGCCCTGCATCCGGGCGTCGCTGACGAAGACCACGACGGGGACGCCCTCAACGCGACCCATCGCCGCCAGCGCCCCGCTGCGGTCCACAGGAGAGATCAGCCTGATCGATCCCTCGTCGAGGAGGGCGGCCAGACGCACCTGGGGGTCGCGGGGATCGTCGGCCTCCTTGTCGGAGGCGTCGTTCACCACCCTGTTGTCGAGCACAGTCATCACGGGCTCCTGTCAGATGCTGGTGAAGGCCACGGCGACGTCGTGTCCGCCGAACCCGAAGGAGTTGTTGATCGCGGCGATCTGGCCGTCGGGCAGCGCGCGCGGCTTGTCACGCACGATGTCCACCTCGACGCCCTCGTCGAGCTCGTCGATGTTGATCGTGGCGGGGGCGATCCGCTCGTGCAGCGCCAGGATGGTGAAGACCGACTCGATGCCACCGGCGCCGCCGAGCAGGTGCCCGGTCATCGACTTGGTGCTGGTGACCAGCGGGTGGTTGCCGATGACCTCGCTGATCGCAACCGTCTCGACCACGTCACCCGCGGGGGTGGAGGTCGCGTGCGCGTTGATGTGCTTGATGTCGGCACCGGTCAGGCCGGAGTTCTCCAGGACGCGGCGCATGGCCAGCATGACGCCCGCGCCGAGGGGCTCGGGCTGGGCGATGTGGTGCGCGTCGGCTGAGTAACCGACGCCCGCCGCCACCGCGTAGATCTTGGCGCCACGCGCGAGGGCGTGCTCCTCGGACTCCAGCACCACGATGCCGGCGCCCTCACCGAGCACGAATCCGTCACGGCTCTTGTCCCAGGGCCGCGAGGCGAGGTGGGGCGCGTCGTTGCGGGTGGACATCGCGCGCATGGCGGCGAAGGAACCGATGTTCAGCGGGTGGATGGCCGCCTCGGTGCCGCCCGCGACCACCACGTCGGCACGTCCGGAGCGGATCATCTCGATGCCGTATCCGATCGACTCGGCACCGGTGGCGCAGGCGCTCACGGTCGCGTGCACGCCGGCGCGGGCGCCGATCTCGATGCCGATCCAGCCTGCGGCGCCGTTGGGCATCAGCATCGGCACGGTGAAGGGCGACAGTCGCTGCCAGCCCCTCTCCTTGAAGGTGTCGTAGGCGGCCAGGACCGTGGTGATGCCGCCGATGCCGCTGCCGACGACCACGCCGAGACGCTCGGGGTCGACCTTGTCGATCGCGGCGTGCGCCCAGGCCTCACGGGCCGCGACCAGCGCGAACTGCTCCGCGCGGTCCAGCCGCCGTGCCTCCGGCCGGGGCAGAACCTCGGTCGGGTCCACGGCGGCCGCGGCTGCGAACTTCACCGGGACTGAGTCGACCCAGTCCTCGGTGAGGTTGCGAACCCCCGACTGACCGGCGAGAAGCGCCGACCAGGACGAGGCGACGTTCCCACCGAGGGGCGTGGTCGCGCCGAGCCCGGTGACGACGACGCGTACCTGGTCTGTGTTCACTGTCTTGCGCTCCTTGTGATTCGCGGGCCGAAGCCGGTAGGTGTCCAGAGACCTTTCTCAGTTCTGGATGAAACCGATGACGTCCTTGACGGTCTTGAGGTTCTTGAGCTGCTCGTCGGGGATCTCGACGCCGAACTCGTCCTGGGCGGCGACGGCGATCTCGACCATGGACAGCGAGTCGATGTCGAGGTCGTCAACGAAGCTCTTCTCCGGGCTGACCTCGGAGGCCGGAATCCCGGTGATCTCGTTGATGATCTTGCCGATACCAGCGAGGATCTCCTGCTCGGTCAGGGCCATGTCGAGTGTTCTCCTTGGGATTGGGTGGTGATGTTGGGTCTTCTTGGGTTTTGCACGGCCGGAGCCGTACAAGCTCTAGGGGATCTCGACGACCTGGCCGGCATAGGTGAGGCCGGCGCCGAAACCGAGTAGCAGGGCGAGTCCGCCCGACTGGACCTCGCCGCGTTCGACCATCCGGGACAGGGCCAGCGGGACCGAGGCGGCGGAGGTGTTGCCCGCCAGGACGATGTCCCTGGCGATGACGGCGTTCTCCGCGCCGATCTTGCGGGCGATGGCTTCGATGATGCGCAGGTTGGCCTGGTGGGGCACGAAGGCCGCGAGGTCGGCGGGGTCGACTCCGGCGGCCTCGCAGACCTGCTTGGCCACCGGGTGCAGGGCCGTGGTGGCCCAGCGGAAGACCGTCTGGCCCTCCTGGGTCAGGTGGGAGGCGCGGTCCTTGATCATGATCGCCTCGGACTTGTCGCCCGCGCTGCCCCACACGACGGGGCCGATGCCCGGGGTCTGCGAAGGGCCGACGACCGCGGCTCCCGCACCGTCGGCGAAGATCACCGCGGTGCTCCTGTCGGTCCAGTCGATCCACTGGGAGAGCTTCTCGGTGCCGATGACCAGGACGTTGGTCGCCGATCCCGAGCGGATGGCGTCGTCGGCGACGGCCAGGGCGTAGCAGAAGCCGGAGCAGGCGGTGTTCACGTCGAACGCGCCCGGAGACTCGATGCCGAGGCGGGTGGCGACCCTGGCGGCGGCGTTGGGGATCTGGGCTTCGAGCGTGCAGGTGGCGACGATCACCAGGTCGATGTCGGAGGCCGAGAGCCCGCTGGTGGCCAGGGCCTTGCCGCCCGCCTGCACGGCGAGGTCGATCTCGGACTCGGAGGCGGGGGCGATCCGGCGCTCCTTGATGCCGACCCGGCTCTGGATCCACTCGTCGTTGGTCTCCATGGTCGCCGCGAGATCGTCGTTGGTGACCACGTTGGACGGCTGGTAGTGGCCCAGTGCCAGGATCTTCGCGCCCGGAGCGCCCTGCCGTACTTTCACTTGAGGGCCTCTCGTGCCGCGTCCAGGTCGTCGGGGGTCTTCAGGGGGACGGCCTTCACGCCGCGCAGGGCGCGCTTGGCCAGGCCGGTCAGGGTGCCGCCGGGGGTCAGCTCGATCATCGTGGTGACGCCCATGTCGGCCATGGTCGTCATGCAGGCGTTCCAGCGGACCGGGTTGGCGATCTGGTTGACCAGGCGCTCGACGAACTCGGCGCCGCCGGCGACCGCGGCGCCGTCGGCGTTGGACAGCAGCGTGACGGCGGGGTCGTTCGGGGTGATGGCGGCGGCGGCCGTACGCAGACGGTCGACGGCGGGGGCCATGTGCTCGGTGTGGAAGGCGCCCGCGACCGACAGGGCGATCAGCCTGGCACGGGCGGGCGGGTCGGCCTTGAACTCCTCGATCTGGGCCAGGGTGCCGCCCGCGACGATCTGCCCGGCACCGTTGACGTTGGCGGGGGTGAGACCGTGCTTGTCGATGGCGGCGAGCACGTCCTCCTCCTCGCCGCCGAGGACGGCGATCATGCCGGTCTCGGTGACCGCGGCGGCCTCGGCCATGGCCAGGCCGCGCTCGCGCACGAGGGTCAGGGACTGCTCGGGGGTCAGCACCCCGGCCAGCGCGGCGGCGGTCAGCTCGCCCACGCTGTGCCCGGCGACGACGTCGGGGGAGGCCCCGAGGACCTCGGCGACGGCCAGCCCGGCGGCTACGAGCAGTGGCTGAGCCACCGCGGTGTCACGGATCTCGTCCGCTCCCGCGGTGGTCCCGTAGGAGATCAGGTCGAGACCGATCAGGTCGGACCACGCGGACAGGCGGTCCGCCAGACCCGGTAGCTCAAGCCACGGGGTCAGGAAGCCTGGAGTCTGGGCGCCTTGGCCCGGCGCGACGAGTACGAGCACGAACCCCAGCGTGCCCTGTAGAACTTCGCTACACGGATAGGGATTCTGACGAACTTTGTGTTCACTCTCTTGTAGGAAGCCTACAACGGAGGTTTCTTGGAGATTACCGGCAAACCACTATGTGACGTCCGTCTCGGACAAGCGGCCGAGAATGAGCCCGACCTGCAGCGTGAAGGCAGAGCGGCCCTCGGTCGGCTGGTAGCCCGTCAGCTCGGTGATCTTCCGCAGGCGGTAGCGAACCGTGTTCGGGTGCACGAACAGTAACCGGGCCGTGGCTTCGAGGGAAGTGCCCTGCTCCAGATAGGTCGCCAGGGTGTCGAGGAGGGGCGTGCCCGCGAGCGGGACGTAGACGTTCTCGATCAGCTGGCCCCTCGCGTCGGCGTCACCGTCGATGGCCCGCTCGGCCAGCAGGTCCTCCGCGTGGACGGGCCGGGGGGCGTCCGGCCAGCCGGCCGCCGCCCGCAGCCCGGCTATCGCGGCCCTGGCCGAACTGGCGGCCGCCTGCAGGTCGTTCACCTCGGGGCCGATCACGACGGGGCCGGGGCCGAAACGCGGCACCACGTGCCTGGCCGCCGCGCCGACGCTGTCCGCGCCGCCGACGATCACGATCAGGCGGCCGCCCTGGACACCGGCCAGCATGTCGAGGCCGGATCTGCGGCCCCGGTCGCGCAGCCCGTCGATCACCGCCTGCGGGTCGTCGTCCGGCGTCTGCCCGGCCAGCACGACGACGGGGGAGGAGGTCCAGCCGAGCGCCGCGGCCCACGAGTGCAGGCCGTCGTCGACCTCGCCCCTGACCAGGGCGTCCACGATCAACGCCTCAAGGCGCGCGTCCCAGGCGCCGCGCGCCTCCGCCTCGCGCGCGTAGACCTGCGCGGCGGCGAAGGCGACGTCACGGGTGTAGCGGAGCATCGCCTGCTGGAGCTGCGCCTCCCCGCCCGGCGCGGCCAGCTCCCCGGTCTGCGCCTCGACGACCTCGACGACCATGCGGACGATGTCGACCGTCTGCTGCAGCGAGATGGAGCGCTTCAGCTCTCTCGGCGCGGTGCCGAAGAACTCGATGCTGGGGGTCAGGCGGCCCTCTCCGGCGTGCTGGAACCACTCGACGAACGCGGCGATGCCCGCCTGGGCGACCAGCCCGACCCACGACCTGTCCTCGGCGGACAGGGCGCGGAACCACATCAGCCGCTCGTCCATCCTCGACATGGCGGCCGTTCCCAGCGTTCCCATGGCCCGCTCCAGCCTGCGGGTGGTGTCCTGCCGTATCCGGTCCGAGGCGAGATCCCCCTGCCCGGCCCCTGCCACGGCGTCGCTGTGTCTGCTGGCTCTCTCGCTCCGCTCCCTCACGTGATAAGAGTGCCAGGTCGCGAGGGATGCGCCAGCCGCGGCCGGAGGCCCGGGCGCCGATCCCGGGGGCGGTCAGATGACGGCGACGGCCGTGATCAGCCCGATGACCACGTGGGTAACCGCGAGAAGACGTGTGCCCGGCTGCAGGTCGGACTCCGTGACGAGTTCGCGGACGGAGATCCCGACCACCCTGTCGAAGGCGAGCATCGCCACCGTCTGCACGGCGATGCCGGCCAGCCCGAAGACCAGGGTGGCCAGCAGCCCCTCGTGCAGGGCTCCGCCGGAGGACCAGATGGAGGCCGCGACGATCAGTCCGACGGCGGTCAGGCCGGAGGCGGTGAGCATCGTGGCGTTGGGATTGCGGTCGACCCTGATCAACCTGCTGAGCTTGCCGGGGATGGCGAGGTCGATCACGTAGAAGCCGATGATCAGCAGGATCACGCCGAGCACGGCGTAGGAGGCGATGGCGAGGGCGCCGCGGCCGAGGGTCTCGGCGAGCGAGACGGTCTCCGTGCCCGCGATGGCGAGCGGCTGAGGGGTGGGGATCATGGTTCTCTCTTTTCGGGCTCTTCTGGGCTTTCAGGCGGAGCCGAGGGGGCCTCAGAGTTCGATGCGGTGCGGGACGAAGGATGAGGTGTCGTCGGTGACGAGCCCGGATGTCTCGCGGATGCCGACCCCGGCCGCCTCGTCGTGGACGACCCAGGCGCCGAGCACCGGACGCCAGCCGTCGAAGAGCGGCAGCGCCTGGAACTCCTGGTGGACGTGCCCCTCGGCGCCGTAGTCGCCCGGGGTCTCGACGCTCGTGCCGGGGGTGACGATCCGCATGCCCGCGCCCTCCCTGCCGAGCAGTGGCTTGACGATGTAGGAGGTCAGGTCGCGGGGGCCGTCGAGGTAGGCGGGCAGCAGGTTGGGATGGCCGGGGTACAGCTCCCAGAGCACCGCGAGCAGCGCCTTGTTCGACAGCAGCATCTTCCACAGCGGCTCGATCCAGGTCGAGGAGACCTGCTGGCGCACCGCCCTGGCGCCGAAGGGGTCGGCGACGGCCCACTCCCAGGGGTACAGCTTGCACAGGGAGCGGATCACCCGGCGTTCCATGTCGACGAAGCGCAGGTTGAGGCCGTCCCAGCCGATGTCCTCCATGGCCACGGCGATCGTGCTCAGCCCCGCCTGCTCGGCGGTCTCCTGGAGGTAGGCGATCGTCATCGCCTCCTCACCGGTCTCGTCCATCCTGGTCCAGGCGAAGTGTGAGGGCCCGGTCGGCAGCCCCTCGGCTATCTGCCGCCACCGGTCGATGAGCCGTTCGTGGATGGAGTTCCACTGGTCGTCGCCCGGATGGCGGTCACGCAGCCAGAACCACTGCACGACCGAGCTCTCCAGCAGGCTGGTCGGGGTGTCGGCGTTGTACTCGAGCAGCTTGGCCGGGCCGGTTCCGTCGTAGCGCAGGTCGAAGCGGCCGAACAGGTGGGGGTCGCCGCGCCGCCAGGAGTCGGCGATCTCCTGGCCCGCCCACTCCGGCACGGCGAAGTCGGCGTAGCGGCCCCGCTCGACGACGTGCTCGACGGCGTGCAGGCACATCCGGTGCAGTTCCTCCACCTGGGCCTCAAGGCTGAGCACCTCGTCCATGGAGAAGACGTAGTGCGCGCCCTCGTCCCAGTAGGGGCGATCCAGGCCGCCGGGGTGGGCCGTGCGGTGGTAGGCCAGTCCCTGGCTCTCGATGATGGCCTCCCAGCCGTCGCGGGGAGGCGAGGTCTCGCGTCTCATCCGCCCGGGTCAGCTTCCGCCGCTGCCCCAGCGGCTCCCGAAGCCGCCTCGCTGGATGACCGTTCCCTTGCGGGTCGTGATCCGCACGTCGGAGGGACGCACCGTGGTGCCGTGGCCGATCCGGGTCCCCGTCCTCACGCCGCCGTAGTACCACCGGTAGGCGCCGTGGGAGCCGTGGTAGCTGCTCTCGTCGTCATCGTCGCAGTAGTCCTCGTCGACGACCGTGTACGAGCCGTCCGGCTGGTAGCTGTTGAGGTCGACGCACTCGGCCCCGACCTCCTCGTAGTCGTCCTGCGCCGAGCAGTAGCCGATCAGGAGCAGCGAGACGACACCGATCCCGGTGAGGGTGATGACCTTCGTCGCCTTGGACCCCGAGGGGGTGACGTCGTGCTTTCCGCCGGAGTTCCGGCCGGCGGCCAGGGGGTGTTTCGGACTTGCGGCCATCGGGCTCCAATGAGATACGTCGACACAGGGTATCGGTGCTGTTTTGTGTGTTCAACTGCCCAACTGGGGCGGGAAAAGTGGGGAGTGTCGGTATCGACGCGTAACGTGACAAGTGTGAACCGTACCGACCGGCTGCACGCTCTGCTCGGGGAACTCCGCGCCGCCTCGCCCGAGGCCCTGCCGGTGGGCGAGCTCGCCGCCAGGCTCGGGGTGAGCGCCCGTACGGTCGAACGTGACGTCTCCGACCTGCGAAGATCCGGTGTGCCGGTGCGCGCGCGGACGGACGGGGACGGTGGCTACCTTCTCGGTGAGGGCATGACCCTGGGTCCGCTCGGCCTGACCCGGGAGGAGGCGGCGGCGGTCGTGGACGCGCTCTCCCGGGAGGGGGAGGGGCCGGCCCGGGACGCCCTGCGCAAGCTGGAGGCCGCGCTGCCCGCGCAGGGGGCGCGGGAGCCGGTCGTACGGCCGGGCGCGGCCGCCGAGGCGGAGCCGTATCCCCGGGTTTCGGCGGTGGTCGAGCGGGCGCTGCTGCACGGGCGGGTGCTCAGGATCGAGTACGAGGACCGGCGCGGACGGGTGAGCGTCCGCGAGGTCGAACCGACGGTCCTGGTCGGCGGGCGTGGCGGGCACTGGTATCTCGTGGGTGTGTGCAGGCTCAGGCAGGACGTCCGCGCCTTCAGGCTCGACCGGGTCGGCAGGGCCGAGGAGACCGGTGAGGCGGCGCCCGGGCACCCGGCCGACTGGGCCGAGGGTCTGGGATGGGGGTCAACCCCGGCGTGAGGCGCCCGCCCGGTCGCCGAGCGTGAGAAGCACCTCGCGTAGCAGGTCGGCCAGGGTCCGCGCGCTCTCCTCGGAGACGCCCGCCAGGAGGTTGTCGTGCGCCTCGGTCGTGGCCAGGGCGAGCTCCTCGGCCCGCCGGACGCCCAGCGGCGTCAGGCACACCCAGGAGCTGCGGCCGTCCGCCGGGTCCGGCTCGCGCTCGACGAGCCCGGCGGCGGTCAGCCGCTGCAGGATGTTGCTCGTCCCGCCGGTGGTCAGCGAGGAACGGGAGGCGAGCATGCTGGGCTTGAGGCGATGGGGGGCGCCCGCCCGGCGCAACGTCGCCAGCACGTCGAACTCGGCGTAGGTCAGGCCGTACTCGCCGAGCACGGTCTGGGTGACCTCCTCGACCATGGACTTCAGCCGCCCGACACGCTTGACGATCTCCAGGTGGACGGTCGCGGCCTCGGGCAGCTCCGTTCGCCACCCCTCCATCATCTCGTCGACGTGGTCCCGTCCGGCGCTGTCTCCCGGTGCCATGGATTGAGGATAGCTCTCTCCCCTGATAGCTTTTGAGAAAGCTTTTCCGATTGCTTTCTTGGTAGGGAGATGTTCCATGCGCATGCTCATCGCCGGCGGAACCGTCGTCGACACCGACCCCGAGGTGCGCGTCCTGCCCGACGCGGACGTCCTCATCGAGGACGGGGTGATAGCCGCCGTCGGGGCGAACCTGGCAGCGGAGGACGCCCAGGTCCTCGACGCGGCGGGCATGATCGTGCTGCCCGGCCTCGTCGACACGCACCGGCACATGTGGCAGAGCGCCCTGCGTTCGATCGCGGCCGACACCACGCTGGGGGACTACCTCGACCTCGTTCTGGGCAGGCTCGGCCCCGTGTTCCTGGCCGAGGACGTCCACGCGGCCAACCTGTGGGGCGCGCTTGAGGCGCTCGACTCCGGGACCACCACCGTCTACGACTGGTCGCACATCCAGATCACCCCCGGTCACACCGACGCCGCGCTCGACGCCCTGGCCGGGTCGGGAATCCGCTGCGTCTTCGGCTACGCCCCTCCCGGAGGCGGGAGCGACCCGCGCCGGCGGGCGGAGGTACGGCGGATCGCCGGGCTGAGCCTGCCCGCCCTGGTGACCCCGGCCCTGGCGGCGCTCGGGCCCGTCTACGGCCCCGCGGAGGCGGCCAGGGCCGACTGGCTGCTGGCCCGCGAACTCGGCCTCCAGATCAGTGTGCACGCCACCGGGACCGGGACCGTCGAGTGGCTGCACCGCGAGGGGCTCCTCGGGTCCGACGTGATGTTCGTGCACGGCAACGGCTTCACCGACGAGGCGATGGGGCTCGTCGCGGACAGCGGCGGCGTCGCCTCCGTCGCCCCGGCCGTCGAGTCCCAGATGGGGCACGGCCTGCCGGAGACAGGCAGGTTCCGCGGCTTCGGCGTCACGACCGGGCTGGGCGTCGACACGGTCACCGCAACGCCGGGCGACATGTTCGCCGTGATGCGCGCCGCGTTCGCCGCCGAGCGGGCCAGGGGAGGGTCGCTCACCGCCGCCGAGGTGCTGCGGATGGCCACCGTCGAGGGGGCCGCCGTACTCGGCATGGACGGCCTGATCGGCTCGCTGCGGCCGGGGAGGCAGGCCGACGTCGTCATGCTCCGCGCCGGGGACCTCGGCCTCGCGCCGGTCCACGACCCGGTCGGCGCCGTGGTGACCGCCGCGGGGCCGGCCAACGTGGACACCGTGATCGTGGCGGGCCGCGTCATGAAGCGGGACGGGCGGCTGCTGCGCGCCGACACGCGCGGGGCGCTCGACGCGGTGTCCCGCTCGGCGGCGCGGATCGCGCGGGCCGCGGGCACCCCGACCCCGGCCTGAAACGCCTCCGGCCTGGGACCCCGGGCGCCCGGCCGACCGCTCAGCGCAGCGCGTTCAGCACCGAGTCGAGCAGGCCGGGGAAGCGCGTGTTCAGGTCGTCACGCCGCAACCTGACCAGGCGTGAGCGGCCGTCCATGGTGGTCAGGGTGACCCCGGCCTCCCGCAGGACCCGATAGTGGTGGGACATCGTGGACTTGTGCACGTCGATGCCACTGCCGATCTCCCCGCAGTTCTCACCCTCGCTCCTGGCGAGTCTCGCCAGGATCTCAAGCCGCACCGGATCGGCCAGCGCGTGCATGACCTCGGCCAGCTTGATGTCATCCGCAGCGGGATGCCATGGCTCGCGCATCAGTTCACCCGCACCTTCACGGATCCATCCTAGTGCCGAGATAGCACAGTTGAGGGAATGTCAAACCATTTGTCACCTACAGAATCCTTCCGGTAACTCCGTAGGGGTTTTCCCGGTCGATGTCCCTTCTGGGATCACGAAGAGGGGCAGGTGGTGCCGTTCTCGGGGACCTTCCCGTCGAGCAGGTAGCCGTCGGTGACCCGCTTGACGCACGAGTCGCCGGACAGGTAGGCGCCGTGCCCCTCGCCCTTGTAGGTGACCAGCACACCGGTCTTGAGCTGGGAGACCAGCTTCGGTGCCCACTCGTACGGCGTCGCGGGGTCCCCGGTGCCGCCGACGACCACGATCGGGGCCGAGCCCGTGGCGTCCACCCGCCTTGCCTCGTCGCTGCCGGGCACGGGCCACGCCGCGCACAGGGCGCCCATTCCCGAGCCGCCGAACAGCGGGGAGATCTCCAGGGAGGCCTTCTCGGTCCTGTCGAGCTGCTCCCGGGTCGGCCGCTCGGAGGTGTCCACGCAGGTGATGGCGGGGAAGCTGCTCATGATCGTCGAGTAGGAGCCGTCGGGCATGCGGGCGTTGTAGGCGTCCGCCAGATACAGCAGGATCCGGCCGTCGCCCTTGAAGCCACGGCCGAATCCCTGTTCGAGCAGCGGCCAGGTCAGGTCGGAGTACAGCGCCGCGGCGATGCCGGTCACGGCCAGGCCCTGGGTGAGCTTGCGGTCGCCGACGGGCAGCGGGTTGATCCGCAGGTCGTCGAGGAAGGCCTTGACGTTCTTGTTCGCGCCCGCGACGTCCGGCCCCGCCTCGCACTCGCCGGGTCCCTTGATGCAGTTCCGCAGGAAGGAGTCGTAGGAGTGCTGGAAGGCGGTCGTCTGGGCCAGTGAGCGCTGCTCCAGGGTGACGCTCGGGTCGAGCGGCCCGTCGAGGATGAAGCGGTGCACCTTCTTGGGGAACAGCGTCGCGTAGACCGCGCCGAGCTGCGTGCCGTACGAGATGCCGAAGTAGTCGAGTTGCCTCTCGCCGAGGGCCGCGCGGAGCCTGTCCATGTCGCGGGCGGCGTTGACCGTGCCGACGTACGGCAGGACCTTGCCCGAGGTCCGTTCGCAGGCGTTCACGAAGGCCTTGATGGTCTCGTTCTGCCTGGTCCGCTCCGCCTGGTTGGTGGCCACGGTGTCCATGGCCAGGTAGTGGTCCATGTCCCTGTCGGTGCCGCACCTGACGCCCCCGGTGCGCTCGACCCCCCGTGGGTCGAAGCTGACCAGGTCGTATCTGGTGTTCAGGCTGCTGAAGATCTTGTACGACTGGGCCATGGTGTCGATGCCGGACGCGCCGGGACCACCGAAGTTGAACACCAGGGAGCCGAGCCGCCTGCCGGGTTCGGTCGCCTGGACGCGGATCACCGCCATGTCCAGCTTGTCACCGTCCGGTTTGCCATAGTCCAGCGGGATCTGCAGCCGTCCGCACTGGAACCTGGGGTCGGGCCGGGGGGTCGCGCCGTCCGGGCGCCTGATGTCGGTGCAGGGGCCCCAGGCGATTCCGTCGGGGTTCGCCGTGCCGGACGGTGAGCTCGTGCCGGGCGACCAGGGCGGGACCGGGCTGGGACTCGGGTCGGAGATGTTCGCCACGGCCCCGTAGCCGCCGGGCCCGTTGGCGCTGCCGCAGGCGGTCAGCGCGGCGGAAAGGGCCGTCGCCGCAGTGGCGGCGGTCAGAATTCTTCGCATTGGGCGCCCCCCTCGGGTCAGATTGTTCGCCGGGGGAAGCGATTCCACCCTAACCGGGCGAGGCCCTCCGAAGAAGGACCCGCCCGGCGGGGTGATCAGGTCACAGTCCCATGGACTGCGTGTCGTTGCTCTCGACGCCACCGGCCTCGGTGACGCCGTTCCTCAGGTGGTACTTGGCGACGGCCTCCTTCAGCACCCGCCCGTCGAGCTCGCCACGCTTGACCAGCTGGGTGAGAACGGCCAGCGTGATCGAGGCGGCGTCCACGTGGAAGTGGCGGCGCAGCGCGGAACGGGTGTCCGACAGGCCGAAGCCGTCGGTGCCGAGCGAGGCCCAGTCACCGGGGACCCACTGGGCGATCTGGTCGGGCACCGCCCGCATGTAGTCGCTGACGCCGACGAACGGCCCCTCGACCGCGGAGAGCACCTTGGTGACGTACGGCACGCGCTGCTCGGAGTCGGGGTTGAGCAGGTTGTGCTCCTCGACGGACAGCGCCTCGCGGCGCAGCTCCGTCCAGGAGGTCGCGGACCAGACCTCGGCCGCGACGCCCCACTCCTCGGCCAGCATCCGCTGGGCCTCCAGCGCCCACGGACCCGCGACACCGGAGGCCAGGATGTTGGCCTTCGGGCCGTTGGAGGCCGGGGCCGGGGCGAAGCGGTACAGACCCTTGAGCAGACCCTGGACGTCCACCCCCGCGGGCTCCGCGGGCTGGGCGTAGGGCTCGTTGTAGACGGTCAGGTAGTAGAAGATGTTCTCCGGCTGCTCGCCGTACATCCTGCGCAGGCCGTCCTGGACGATGTGGGCGACCTCGAAGGCCCACGACGGGTCGTAGGAGACCGCAGCCGGGTTCGTCGAGGCGGTCAGCGGGGTGTGGCCGTCCTCGTGCTGCAGGCCCTCGCCGTTCAGGGTGGTACGGCCCGCGGTCGCGCCGAGCAGGAAGCCCCGGCCCATCTGGTCGCCCAGCTGCCACATCTGGTCGGCGGTGCGCTGCCAGCCGAACATCGAGTAGAAGATGTAGATCGGGATCATGTGCTCGCCGTGCGTGGCGTACGCCGTGCTGACGGCGAGGGTCGAGGCCATCGACCCCGACTCGCTGATGCCCTCGTGCAGGATCTGACCCTCGGTCGACTCCTTGTAGGACAGCAGCAGCTCGCGGTCGACCGGGTCGTAGGTCTGGCCGTGCGGCGAGTAGATCTTGGCAGTCGGGAAGATCGCGTCGAGACCGAAGGTGCGGGCCTCGTCCGGGATGATCGGCACGAACCGGTGGCCGATCTCCTTGTCGCGCATCAGGTCCTTGAGCAGCCGGACGAACGCCATGGTCGTGGCGACGTTCTGTTTGCCGGAGCCCTTCTTGAGCTGCGCGTAGGCCGCGTCGCCCGGCAGGGTGATCGGCTTGGCGCGGACGACGCGCTTGGGCAGGAAGCCGCCCAGGGCCGCGCGCCGCTCCATCATGTACTGGATCTCGGGGTCGTTCTCGCCCGGGTGGAAGTAGGGCGGAAGGTCGCCTTCGAGCGCGGAGTCCGGGATCGGCAGGTAGAGCCGGTCGCGGAACTCCTTCAGGTCGGCCTTGGACATCTTCTTCATCTGGTGCGTGGCGTTACGCGCCTCGAAGTCCTTGCCGAGCGTCCAGCCCTTGATGGTCTGGGCGAGGATGACCGTCGGCTGGCCGACGTGCTCACGCGCCGCCTTGTAGGCCGCGTACACCTTGCGGTAGTCGTGGCCGCCGCGGGACAGCTTGCGGATGTCCTCGTCGGACAGGTGCTCGACCATCTTGCGCAGGCGCGGGTCGCCGCCGAAGAAGTCCTCGCGGATGTACTCGCCGCTCTCGACGGAGTAGGTCTGGAACTGGCCGTCGGGGACGGTGTTCATCTTGTTGACCAGCACGCCGTCGACGTCGGCGGCCAGCAGCGGGTCCCAGTCACGGCCCCACACGACCTTGATGACGTTCCAGCCGGCGCCCCTGAAGTAGGACTCCAGCTCCTGGATGATCTTGCCGTTGCCGCGTACCGGGCCGTCGAGGCGCTGCAGGTTGCAGTTGATGACGAAGGTGAGGTTGTCCAGCTCCTCACGGGCGGCCAGACCGATCGCGCCGAGCGACTCGGGCTCGTCCATCTCGCCGTCGCCGAGATAACACCACACGTGGCTGCGGCTGGTGTCCTTGATCTTCCGGTTCAGAAGATAGCGGTTGAACCGGGCCTGGTAGATCGCGGCGATCGGGCCGAGACCCATGGAGACCGTCGGGAACTCCCAGAAGTCCGGCATCAGGCGCGGATGAGGATAGGAGGGCAGGCCCCTGAAGCCGTGCGAGCGCTCCTGCCTGAAGGCGTCGAGCTGGGCCTCGTTGAGGCGGCCCTCAAGGAAGGCGCGGGCGTAGATGCCGGGCGCGGCGTGGCCCTGGATGAAGACCTGGTCGCCGGACTCGCCGTGGTCCTTGCCACGGAAGAAGTGGTTGAAGCCCACCTCGTACAGCGAGGCCGCGGAGGCGTAGGTGGCGATGTGCCCGCCGACGTTGGTCCGGGCGTTCGCGCGCGTCACCATGACGGCCGCGTTCCATCGGATGTATGCGCGGATTCTGCGCTCGACGTACTCGTCGCCGGGGAACCACGGCTCCCGCTCGGGAGGAATGGTGTTGATGTAGTCGGTGCTGCGCAGGCCGGGCACCCCGACCTGATGTTCGCGGGCCCGCTCCAGTAGGCGAAGCATCAGATAACGGGCACGAGTGCGACCTTCCGTCTTGACGACGTTGTCGAGCGACTCGAGCCACTCCTGGGTCTCGCTTGGGTCGACATCAGGGAGCTGGCTGGGTAGGCCGTCGCTGATAACCGAGAAACGCTGGCGTCCGGAAGCCACTGGGTCTCGCCTTCCGAGGATGGACTTTTGTCTGGTGTAGGTCGTCTTCCATCCTGGTCGCTTACCCCGGAAAGTGCATCTCTACTGACCGGTAACCAGGAAGACCCTGCTGGCAGGGGCCCATAAGTGGAGTAGACCACCGATGGTAGGACGAATTGTCCCCAAAGGGTACATGGGCCTGGGGCCGCCGTAACGGTCCGGGAGACGCGGAACACACCGTTCTTTCGAGGGATGGGCAGACGGGGACGTTCGCGCTAGGCGATACGCCCCCTTCCCGGGCGTTCGACCGTCGTCGCAGCTCAGCGTGGATCGTAGGATCGGTATGTGAGATCCATGACGATCGAGGTGGTGACGGGTTCCCGGCAGAGGGTGCACGACATCACCCAGGAATGCGAGGGCTTCGTCCGCTCGTGCGGGGGTGACGGGCTGCTGCACGTCTTCGTCCCGCACGCGACCGCCGGTGTCGCGCTGATCGAGCTCGGCTCCGGCAGTGACGACGACCTGCTCGCCGCGTTGGAGGACCTGCTCCCCGCCGACGACAGGTGGAGGCATGCGCACGGCTCGAAGGGGCATGGACGTTCACATGTCATGCCCGCTCTCATTCCGCCGTACGCGACCGTCCCGGTCCTGGCCGGACGGCTCGCGCTGGGCACCTGGCAGTCCATCGCTCTGGTGGACCTCAACGTCGACAATCGGGAACGCCAGGTCCGTTTGTCATTTTTGTCGGACTAATTCATACGTAGCCCAGTCGTTGCCGTGGCGACCGTTGACGACCGAGGGTCACAGCGTGTGGACTGTGCCGAAGCACTCTGAGCGCCGTGTAGCTGCGGGGCCATTCAAGTAGGAGGGAAAAACGTGAGCGCGACCGCTGGTCAGGCGCAGGGCGAACGCAGCCTGGCCGAACGGCTCGGTCTCAAGCAGGGTCAGGTGGTGCAGGAGGTCGGCTGGGACGAGGACGCCGACGACGATCTGCGCGACTCCATCGAGGAGCTGACCGGCAACGAGCTGGTTGATGAAGACTTCGAGGACGTCGTTGACGTCGTGCTGCTGTGGTGGCGCGACGGTGACGGCGATCTGTTCGACGCCCTGAGCGGTGTGGTGACCAATCTGAGCGACGGCGGCCAGATCTGGCTGCTCACTCCCAAAGCCGGTCGTGACGGGCATGTGGAGCCCAGCGACATCGGGGAGGACGCCACGACGGCGGGCCTGTCGCAGACGAGCAGCATCAGCGCTGCTCCCGACTGGTCGGGGACGAGGCTGGTCACACCGAAGGCGCGTCGATAGGGTTCGCCCTGCCGTACGGCTCGCGGCGAGCCGTACGGCAGGATGATGGTCCTGATTGTCATCCGATGAAAGGACCTTTGGCCATGACGGTGGATGTGGGCTCCCCGGCTCCGGACTTCGAGCTGAAGGACCAGCACGGCACCCCGGTCAAGCTTTCGGATCACCGGGGTAAAAAGGTCGTGCTGATCTTCTACCCCCTCGCGTTCAGCGGTGTCTGCCACGGCGAGCTCTGTGCCCTCCGTGACGAGTTCATCGCCAACGCGCCCGAGGACGTCCAGGTGCTCACGGTCTCGGTCGACTCCGTGTTCACCCACCGGGCCTGGGCCGACCAGGAGGGGTACACCTTCCCGCTGCTCTCCGATTTCTGGCCGCACGGGCAGGTCGCGCAGGCGTACGGTGTGTTCGACGAGGAGAAGGGCATCGCGACGCGTGGCACCTTCGTCATCGACGGCGAGGGCGTGGTCCGCTGGAGCGTCGTGAACCCCATCCCTCAGGCGCGAGACATCGCCGAGTACCTCAGGGTGCTCGCCGACCTTTCCTAAGCGGTGAGCCCGCGGGCGTCCATGTGGCGCCCGCGGTCCACGACCCTCGGAGGCGATCATGCCCTGCTTCTCCTGCGGGGCCAGGCAGACCGACCCCGTCCGCGGCGCCAGTCCGTGGAAGCGCGGGGTGCGCGGGGAGGCCCAGGTCCTCGTCTGCCCGGACTGTCAGCGTACGCACGACCTCGAACTCGACACGTGCTCCTCATGTGGCTCCGCCGCGCTCATCTGCAGGCTCGGCGAGGTCGAGTGCCGCTCCTGCGGGGCGGTGCGTCCGGCCGCGGCCGGGGAAGGAGTGCTCCCGCCCCGCCCGTCCGGCCTGTCGAAGGAACTGGCCGACGAGGTCGAGGCCGCGCTCAACCGGGTCCTGGGGCGAGTTCATTAGTGCTCATAAATCTGCTTTAAGCGCATTTGTGGGCATCTGTAGTCATGTGGCGTTATTGCCATGCACTATGGTCAGGCTCGGACCCCTTCCTTCGACCTGCTGGATGCGCGCATGAGCTCCTTCGTTGTGGCCCTTGACGTCGGTGGCACGTCCATGAAGGGAGGCGTCGTCACCCGCTCGGGCGAGATCGCCTTCAGCGAGCGGCGTGACACCCCACGTGAGAGGGGCCCGGCGGCGGTCGTCCAGTCGATCCGCTCCTTCATCGACGACCTCGCCGTCGCGGGCGGCGGCGAGCCCGCCGGGGTCGGCCTGGCCGTACCGGGGCTGGTCACCCCGCAGAAGGCGCTCTACTCGGCGAACATCGGCTGGCGCGACGTCAGCGCCGAGGACTTCGTCCCGCTCGACGTGCCGGTGATGCTCGGGCACGACGTGCGCACCGGTGGCCTCGGGGAGAGCGTTCTCGGCGCGGGCCGTGAGATCTCCGACTTCCTGTTCCTGCCCATCGGGACCGGCATCGCGGGAGCGGTCGTCCTGCACGGCGAGCCGTACGGCGGCAGCGTGGGGTGGGGCGGCGAGATCGGGCACATCCCGGTCTTCCCCGACGGGGAGCCCTGCGCCTGCGGCCAGATCGGCTGCCTGGAGACCTACGCCTCCGCCTCGGCCATCGGCCGCCGCTACTCGGCCAGGTCCGGTTCGCAGACGACCGCCAAGCAGGTGGCCGCGCTGATCGCCTCGGGCGACCCGGTGGCGGTCGCGGTGTGGGACGACGCCGTCGAGGCGCTGTCCCTGGCCCTGGCCACCTACACCCTCCTGCTCGACCCCGAGGCGATCGTCCTCGGCGGCGGCCTGGCCGAATCCGGGGACCTGCTGGCCGTACCGCTGGCCGAACGGCTCGGCAAACGCCTGGCCTTCCGCGCCGCGCCCCCGCTGCGCTCGGCCACCCTCGGGGTCAACGCGGGCATGCTCGGCGCGGCCCTGCTCGGCTGGCGCGCGGCCGGGTGGGCTGAGGCGGGCACCACGTGGTCGCTTGATGTGCTGAAGTCCCCTCCGGTGGCGTAAGGTGTTATCCCGTCCATCCGGACGGGATTTCCCGGGGCGCTTAGCTCAGCGGTAGAGCGCTCGCCTTACAAGCGAGATGTCACTGGTTCGAACCCAGTAGTGCCCACAGCGAGACCCTGACCCGCACCAAGGGTCAGGGTCTTTTCATTGACGTCGTCTGGCGCCTTGGCCACATCGCTCATGCACCACTCGCCTGCCGGACGTCGTTCTCCTAGGGCGAGCCGCCATGGCCCCTTGACTCCTGGCGGTGTGGGTAGGAGGGACAAGAGGGGGAAGGGCCTTTTTGACCGTTCCGTCGTGTTCTGGGGTTGACGGGGCGAGGCGATCCGAAGAGGTCCAGCCGTCATGAGGAAAGAACCCGAAGCCAGACCGAGCAGGATCTGGTCGGAGATCTCCCCGACCGGGGAACGGCCGCGCAGCGCGCTCAACCTGAGGATGGCGCTGGCGACCTTCGGGCTGGTCGTCTGCGGGGTGTTCGCGTTCCTGGCCGGTACGGCGGGGCTGACCTGGCCGACGATCGTGCTGGCCGTGCTGGCGTTGGTCGCGCTGATCGACCTGGTCGTGGTGGCCCGCCGCCGCCACCGGCGCGGCGACGGGCACACCCTGTTCGAATGATCGGCGTTCGAACGGCCGGCGGATGTCAGAGGCAGCCGGGCTCGCCACGCTGGGCGGGGACGGAGATGGCGGTCCAGGCGGCCTTGGTCGCGTTGTACTCGGCGCAGCTCTTCGGATAGAGAGCCTTGGCGGCTCTGAGGGTCGCCATGCGCGCCTTGGCGTAGGTCCAGGGAGCGGTCTTGTACTGCAGGCCGCTGTAGAAGATCTCCGTGGCCTTGCGGATGCCGATGCCGGTCAGCGGGGTCGGGCCGCCGCAGACCGGGCTCGGGGGGCCGTTCTGCGGGCTGGTCCCCTCGGCGAGCAGGTAGAACCAGTGATCCTGCGGCCCGGGACTCGTGGAGAGCGCGGTGTAGCAGTTGGGCTCGCCCTGCAGGGAGGGGTTGTACATGTTGTGGACCGCCTCAGGGCCGAAGCCCAGATCCTCGCCGATCAGGTAGTTGGGCGGGTCCAGGGGCGGCGCGTGGTTGACGTAGTGCTCGGTCGCCGCGCCGAAGATGTCGCCTGACGACTCGCTGAGGGACAGGGCCTCGGGGGTGCCGCCGTCGTCGGAGCCCGAGTGCTGGTAGACGGCGTGGCCGTACTCGTGCCCGACCAGATCGAGCGAGGCGGCCTGCCGGGTGTTGGACTGGTTGTGGCCCAGGGAGATATATGAGCCGTTCCAGTAGGCGTTGACCTGGTTGAGACCGACGCGCGCAGGGAAGGCGTGACCTGCGCCGTCGAGGCCGTCACGTCCCAGCCAGGTACGCAGCATGTCCCATTCCTTCTGCGCCGCGAACAGCACGTCGACGCAGGCCGTCTCCAGGTTGGTGCCCGTCCCGTTGCCCCAGGTGTCGACGGACTTGGAGTAGGGGGTGCCGTTCTGGCCGCCGCAGGCCAGCCCGGGGCGGGTCGGGTCCCGCATGACGAAGGAGCCGCCCGAGCCCGTGGTCTGGATGGTCACCGGGTTGCCGTTGTAGAAGCTGTTGCCGAGACCGTACCTGACCTGGTCGTGGGTGCCGATGACACTCGCGTCGAGCGCGTCGACGAAGACGCGCAGCACCTCGGGGGCCTGTTCCGTGCCGCCGGTGACGGCCACCTCCCAGGCGAGCCGGGGACGCGTGGTCGTGGCGTGGATCAGCAGGCGGGGCGTGCCCACCTCGCGTACGGCCCTGCCCTGGGCCCTGGCGACGGAGGCCGCGTCACCGGCGCTGATCCCGGCCACGGTGCCGACGCCCTCCAGAGAGACCTGCTGGCCGGTGGTCACGGGGCCGACGGTGGTGCCGCCGCTGTCGGCGGAGGCGATCACGTCGCCGCCGTACACCGGCAGCCCGTGGTGGGTGCGCCGGTACAGCAGGTACTGCAGGCCCCGCACACCGGATGTGATCACGGGAGGCTCGAAGGCGTCTCCCGGCCCCACGCGCAGTTCCCCGGCCCGCTCCGCCAGGATCCTCGCCACGCCCGAGGCCGCGCGTTCACGGGCCTCGGCTCCGGGCGGCGCGAACGCGGACGGGGCCTGCGCGTCGCTCGATCGGGCGTCGGGCGCGGCCCGCGCGGGAAGACCGGCCAACGCCGACGTGCCCATGGCGACGACCGTCACGAAAGCGGTCGCTCCCACCTTGACTTTGGGGGCTCTAGGGTTCATTCGCTGTGACTCCTTGTCCGCAAGGAGCCGTGGCCGGCCAGGGCTGCCCCAACGGTGACATCGGTTGCCGAAGAGCAGAACCCCATGAATTCCCATATTTTTGTCGTATAGCCGACCCCGGAAAAAGGGTGGCCGAATTATGGGAAGCGGCTCGTGTGAAACATGGGCGCACCGCCCCCGTCGAGCATGCCACGCTCCGGCCTCCCGTTGGAGGAAGTTCTGATTTCCTGATTTATCAATATTTTGCATGAGTGGGATGACCTGGGAGAACGCTGGGTTCGGAGGGTCGATTGGGATTTGGGGCGATATGAGCGGATGAGAGAGGGAAGTCTCCTCACGCCTCATCGGGGAAGGCCGTGCTCCGCCGTGCCCGTCCCCGGTGGGGCCGGTGGAAGCACTTCCCGTCAAGTCCGATGGAGGACACGTGAAGCCAACGAACGATGACAGACCAGATGAGACACGGCGGCGCGTTCCGCGCTCGCTGAGCCTCGCGGCCGCCGTCGTGCTGGTGGCGTCGGGGGGCGTCGGGGGAGCCGTGGCCTCGGCGTCGCCCGCCCCCGCTCCCACGGGGCCGGAGACGCCGACGCCCACGGCGACCCAGCCTCTTCCGACCGACATCCCCACCTCGACTCCGACTCTGACTCCGACGCCACCCCCGCCCCCGTCTCCGACCCCGACCAGCCTCCCGACCGCCGCCCCGGCGCCCAAGGTCCCCCGGGTGGCCTTCCCGCAGGTCCTGCACGGGGAGTTCGTCCTGCCGGCGAAGGACGGCTGCGGATTCACGGTGCTCTCCCAGACGGGAGAGGCGACCACGCTGACGGAGGACTCGGTCACCGTGCGGAGCCAGGACGGCTTCGAGAAGGTGTACGCGATCGACGACTCCACCAAGGTCTACGCGGGCAGGCGGGGCAACGAAATCAGGCAGGGGGACTGGATTTCGGTGACCGCGACGGCCACGGGTGAGACGGCCACGGCCGCCCACGTCTTCGACCTGTCACGGCCGAGCAGGAAGCTCTGGCGTGGGAACTGGTGGTCGTCTCCGCTGTGGCGGCTGGGCGACAGGCGGCACACCCCCGCCCTCTGCCCGACGCCGACGGCGTCTCCCACGGCGCTCCCGACGGAGACGCCCCCCGCGCCTCCCACTGAGACGCCTACTGAGACACCCACGGACCTTCCGACCACCCCCGGCCCCGAGCCGACCGCCACGGTGACGGAGCCTCCGCTCCCGCAGTCCCCGATCCCCGCGCCCGGATCCTGATCCCGGCTCCCCGGCCCCGGAAGGCTCCCTAAATCCGGAAGCTCTCTGGCTCCGGAAGCTCTCCGGGCTCGGAAAGGGAAGCCACGACGGCCGCGGCGGCGGTTCCGCCGCTGCCGTCGTGGCCGCCTAGAATCCCGCTCATGACCGGCACCGGTGCTCCCATGGCCCCCGGCCCGAGAGGCCTGACGACGACGGGGGCGGACGGCTTCGCCGAGCGGATGCAGGAGCACCGGCGTGAACTGCACGTGCACTGCTACCGCATGCTCGGCTCCTTCGACGATGCCGAGGACCTGGTGCAGGAGACGTTCCTGCGGGCCTGGCGCGGGCGTGGGACGCTCCGTGAGGAGAGCGGGCTGCGCGCCTGGCTGTACCGGATCGCGACCAACGTCTGCCTGGACCACCTCAGGGCGCATCCGCGACACCCGCAGCCGCGCCCCGCACCCGCGATCGAGGCGGATCCGGGGCTTGAGCCGCCCGTCTCGGGCGCCGTGCCGTGGCTGCAGCCCTATCCCGACACGCTGCTGGACGCGGCCGAGGAGGTCGTGGACCGCGAGACGATCGAGCTGGCCTTCCTCGTCGCGATCCAGCACCTGCCGCCCAGGCAGCGGGCGGTGCTGATCCTGCGTGACGTGCTCGGCTGGTCGGCGCAGGAGACCGCGGTCTCGCTTGAGCTGACCGTCGCGGCGGTCAAGAGCGCCCTGCAGCGTGCCAGGCCGGTGCTCAGGGAGCACCTGCCCGCACGGCGCCTCGACTGGACCGCCCCCGCCAAGTCGGCACCGGAGGACCAGGCGGTTCTGCGGCGCTACGTCGAGGCCCTGGAGAAGGCCGACCCGTCCGCCCTGGCCGAGGTGCTGAGGGCCGACGTGTGGCAGACGATGCCGCCCGCCCCGATCTGGCTGCTCGGCCGTACGGCCTTTCTGGCGTCGTGGACGCCCGCGATGGTCGGCCCGGAGGCATGGGGCGACTGGCGGGTGGTCGCCACCCGGGCCAACCGGCAGCCTGCCGCCGCCGCGTATCTCCGCAGACCGGGCGAGACGGTCTTCTCGCCCTCCTGGATGGGCGTCCTGCGTGTCGAGGACGGCCTGGTCACCCAGATCACCACCTACGGGGACGAGGTCTTCCCCAGGTTCGGCCTACCGTCCTCGCTCTGACCCGGGGAGGGGACCGATTCCTTTTTCGCGCGGCCCTCGTCATACGGGGGAGCAATCGAGGAAGGAACAACCATGACCGATCTTCAGCGGGACGTGCAGGCCGTCGCGGACGAACTCGTCGAGTCGGGGGCCGAGCGCGGTGTGCAGGTCGCCGTCTACCGCCACGGCGAACTCCTGGCCGACGTCGTCTCCGGTGTGGCCGACCCGCAGACCGGCCGTCTCCTCACCCCGGACACCCCGGTCTACGCCACCTCGACGGGCAAGGGGGTGACCGCGACGCTCGTGCACGTGCTGGCCGAGCGCGGGGTCGTCGACTACGACACCCCGATCGCGGACGTGTGGCCCGAGTTCGCCGCCCACGGCAAGGAGAAGGCGACCGTACGGCACGCCCTGACGCACGCGACCGGTGTCCCCGGGGTGCCGGTCGGCACCACACCGGAGGACCTGTGCGACTGGGACCGGATGTGCGCGGCCGTCGCCGGCGCCACCCCGTGGTGGGAGCCGGGAACCAGGTCGGGCTACCACCCACAGACCTACGGCTACATCCTCGGTGAGGTCGTGCGCCGGGTCACGGGAAAGCCCGTCTCACAGGTGCTCCGCGAGGAGCTCACGGAACCGCTCGGGGTGGCCGGCGAGCTGTTCTTCGGCGTTCCCGCCTCCGAGCTGGGCAGGCTGGCCAGGATCGAGGAGGCGGGACCCCCGATGGAGCTGCCCGCCGAGACACTGGCCCAGATCCCGTTCTTCAGGGTGGTCGACGGTTACACGGCGGCGCCCCTCGCCGCGGTGCCCGACGCGGCCTTCAGCAACCGGGCCGACGTGCTGAGCTCCGACATCCCCGCAGGGGCCACGATGACGGCCCGCGCGGTCGCCCGTATGTACGACGCGCTACTCGGCGGGGAGCTGGTCTCCCCGCAGCGGCTCCGCGAGCTGTCATCCCCGGCGACGACGGGCGTGGACGAGGTGACCGGCGCCCCGGCCAGCTGGGGGCTGGGCTACTCGATCGGCCTGACCCCGGCCGTGGCCGCGCCGACGCTGTTCGGAATGGCGGGCAGCGGAGGGACCGCGGCCTTCGCCGACACCGCGACGGGCCTCAGCGTCGGCGTGATGAAGAACCGGATCTCGGCCGGTGACTTCGGCGCCGTCGAACGGATCGCCACGGTCGTCCTCGGGCACGCCTGACCGAGGGGCCGTTCTCCGGTTCCCACCGGTGTGGGCACTGTGTCCTCATACAATGGCGCGGTGCCCACCTCCGAGAACGGTCCTGACCATCACCCGCAGGACGAGGCCTGGGAGAGCGAGGCGGCACAGACGCTGCGGCGTGTCTTCGGGTACGCCTCGTTCCGGCAGGGGCAGCAGGAGATCATCGAGCACGTCGTCGGGGGTGGCGACGCCCTCGTGCTGATGCCGACCGGCGGCGGCAAGTCCCTGTGCTACCAGATCCCCGCCCTCGTACGGCAGGGCGTCGGCGTCGTCGTCTCGCCGCTCATCGCGCTCATGCAGGACCAGGTCGACGCCCTGACGGCCCTCGGGGTGCGGGCGGGTTTCCTCAACTCCACGCAGGACTTCGACGAACGCGCCGCGGTCGAGTCGGCCTTCCTGGCGGGCGAACTCGACCTGCTCTACCTGGCGCCGGAGCGCCTGCGGGTCGAGACGACGCTGAGGCTGCTCGACCGGGGCAAGATCTCGTTGTTCGCCATCGACGAGGCGCACTGCGTGGCCCAGTGGGGGCACGACTTCCGGCCCGACTACCTGGCCCTGTCCACGCTGCACGAGCGCTGGCCCGACGTGCCCCGCATCGCGCTGACCGCGACCGCGACCCCGGCGACCCACGCCGAGATCGCCTCCCGGCTGAACCTCGGTCAGGCCCGCCACTTCGTGGCGAGCTTCGACCGCCCGAACATCCAGTACCGCATCGAGCCGAAGAACGAGCCGAGGCGGCAGTTGCTGCGGCTCATCCGCACCGAGCACCCCGGTGACGCGGGCATCGTCTACTGCCTGTCGCGGTCCTCCGTCGAGAAGATCGCCGAGTTCCTGACGGACAACGGCGTCCAGGCGCTGCCGTACCACGCCGGGCTCGACGCGCGGACCAGGGCGGAGAACCAGGCGCGCTTCCTGCGGGAGGACGGCCTGGTCATGGTCGCGACCATCGCCTTCGGGATGGGCATCGACAAGCCGGACGTGCGTTTCGTCGCCCATCTCGACCTGCCCAAGTCGGTCGAGGGCTACTACCAGGAGACCGGCAGGGCCGGGCGGGACGGCCTGCCCTCGACCGCCTGGCTGGCCTACGGCCTGCAGGACGTCGTGCAGCAGCGCAAACTGATCGACACCTCGGAGGGTGACGACGCGCACCGCAGGCGCCTGGGCACCCACCTTGAGGCGATGCTGGCGCTCTGCGAGACCGTGCAGTGCCGCAGGGTGCGCCTGCTCGACTACTTCGGCCAGCGAGGCGAGCCGTGCGGCAACTGCGACACCTGCCTGTCGCCGCCCGAGGCGTGGGACGGCACGGTCGCCGCGCAGAAGGTCCTGTCCACCGTGTTCAGGCTCGTGCGGGAGCGGCGCCAGAAGTTCGGCGCCGGGCAGATCGTGGACATCCTGCTGGGCAGGCGGACGCCCAAGGTGCTCCAGCACAACCACGACTCGCTGACGGTGTTCGGCATCGGCACCGAGTTCGGCGAGGCCGAGTGGCGTGGCGTGGTACGGCAGCTGCTGGCCCAGGGGTTGCTGACGGTCGAGGGCGACTACGGCACGCTGCTGCTGACCGAGGCAAGCTCGGAGGTGCTCGGGCGCAGGCGGCAGGTCATGATGCGGCGCCAGCCCCAGCCCCAGCGGCAGACGCGGACGGAGACCGAGGGGGCACGGGGAGAGACGCGGGCCAAGGTCGCGAAGTCCCGCCGGATGACCCAGGCGGACCTGCCCGAGGAGGCGGTGCCGGTGTTCGAACGGCTTCGCGCCTGGCGTGCGGCCACGGCCAGGGAGCAGGGGGTGCCCGCGTACGTGATCTTCCACGACGCGACCCTGCGGGAGATCGCGGCCGGGACGCCGTCGAGCCTGGCGGAGCTGGGCACGGTCAGCGGTGTCGGCGAGAACAAGCTGGCCAAGTACGGCCAGGAGATCCTGGACGTCCTCGCCGGGGAGCCGGAGGAACCGGGGGAGCCGGAGGAGCCCGAGGAGGGGGAAACCGAGGGGGCGGAGGAGGCCTGACGGAGGGCACTTCACCACGGTGGGGGAACGGCTTGTCAACAGCGCCGAAATGAAGTCATCAGTGCCGAAATAGAACTTTTCGTAGACATTGGCGGAATTTGTCTCGATAATTCGGTTTCGTTGTACCTGTTGTTCGCAACCCCCACCAACGCGGCCCGTAACCCGCCGCGTCGTCAATGCCCGGCGACTTGTCGTGCCGGGCGACAGAAGGGTCACCCCCCATGAAGCGAACCCCCCGCCTACTGGCGCTGGCAGTGTCATTCCTGCTGGCAGTGGTAGGTGTCCTCATCACGCAGACGTCGGCCCAGGCGGACAACGTCGTCGTGAACCCGGACTTCGAGGCCGGCTCCGTCGCGCCGTGGTCCTGTACCGGCGGGCTCGGCTCGGTGGTCAGCACCCCGGTCCACTCCGGTAACGGCGCGCTCGCCGGTGCGGCCAGCGGCTCGGACACCGCCCAGTGCAGCCAGACCGTGACGGTCAAGCCGAACTCGACCTACGTGGTCAGCGCCTGGGTGCGCGGCAACTACGTCTACCTCGGCGTCAACGGCGGCTCCTCCACCTGGACCGCCTCCGCGTCGTCGTACACGAAGCTCAGCGTGTCCCTCACCACCGGCGCCAACCAGACCACCGCGGTGGTCTTCCTGCACGGCTGGTACGGCCAGGGCACCTACTACGTCGACGACGTCAGCGTCGACGGCCCGCCCGGACCGACGCCCACCCCGACGGTGACGCCGACCGTCACCCCGACCGTCACACCCACGGTCACCCCGACCGTGACCCCGACGGTGACCCCCACCGTCACGCCCACCGTGACCCCGACCGTCACGCCCACCGGCAGCACCTGCGCGGTGAAGTCGCGGCCCGCGGGCAAGGTCATCCAGGGCTACTGGGAGAACTGGGACGGCGCCATCAACGGCGTGCACCCGCCGTTCGGCTGGACGCCGATCAACGACCCCCGCATCAAGCAGCACGGCTACAACGTGATCAACGCCGCGTTCCCGGTCATCCTCTCCGACGGCACCGTGCTGTGGGAGGACGGGATGGACGCCACCGTCAAGGTCTCCACCCCGGCTGAGATGTGCGACGCCAAGGCCGCGGGCGCCACGATCCTGATGTCGATCGGTGGCGCGACCGCCGGCATCGACCTCAGCTCCAGCACCGTCGCCGACAAGTTCGTCGCGACCGTCGTGCCGATCCTGAAGAAGTACAACTTCGACGGCATCGACATCGACATCGAGACCGGTCTGTCGGGCAGCGGCAACATCAACCAGCTGTCGGCCTCGCAGTCCAACCTCATCCGCATCATCGACGGCGTGCTCGCCCAGATGCCCTCCAACTTCGGCCTCACGATGGCTCCCGAGACGGCCTACGTGACCGGCGGAAGCGTGACGTACGGCTCCATCTGGGGCGCCTACCTGCCGATCATCAAGAAGTACGCGGACAACGGCCGCCTGTGGTGGCTGAACATGCAGTACTACAACGGCAGCATGTACGGCTGCTCCGGTGACTCCTACTCCGCGGGCACGGTCCAGGGCTTCACCGCCCAGACCACCTGCCTGAACAACGGTCTGGTCATCCAGGGCACCACGATCAAGGTCCCCTACGACAAGCAGGTTCCCGGTCTGCCCGCGCAGGCCGGCGCCGGAGGCGGCTACATGTCTCCCTCCCTGGTCTCCCAGAGCTGGAATGCCTTCAACGGCCAGCTCAAGGGCCTGATGACCTGGTCCATCAACTGGGACGGGTCGAGGAGCTGGAGCTTCGGCGACAACGTCAAGGCACTGCAGGGCCGCTGACCGGTCCTTGAGGGCCGTCTCCGGACTTCTCGTCCGGGGGCGGCCTTTCGCCTGTTCGGGCCATCACGGCAGGGAGTGGCCTCCGGGGGGCGAGAGGCCCCACACACGCCGCGAACGTCACTCTCGTTCGATCTCGTCACGGATGTAGGCCTCTGTTTGGCGAACAAGCTGCCGACATTCTGGAATGATCGCGTTCATATCCTGTCGGAGATCGAGACTGACGGACAGTGAGTGAGATGCCCCCCATCGATGAAATCACCGCCTTCGCGTCGGATAAACCGGTCGTAACGGTCATCATCTGCGTGATCGGCCTAGCACTCCTCGGCGTGGCCTACCTCGCGGCCAGAGCCCTCTACCGGGCCGCGAACCAGTTCTTCCACCGTTACGTCGCGCCCCGTCCGGCCGAGGACATCCTCACCATCGTGGCCGCCAGCATCGCCACCGGCGTGTCCGCCCAGGGCATGTGGCGCTTCTCCGGCGACGTGCTCGGCTTCGACGGCCCGCTGAGGCTGCTGCTCTTCGCGTTCATCGAGGTCGCGGTGATCACCAGCGCGGTGCGGGCCCGCCGTAACATGCGGGAGAACTACTCCGCGGGCATCGACGGCATCGCGGTGTGGACGCTCACCGGCCTGTCGGCGGTGCTGTCCAGCATGGACGCCCGCAGTCTCGCCGAGGCCGTCTTCCGCCTGGCGGCCCCGCTGGTCGCCGCCTGGCTGTGGGAACGGGGCATGGCGATCGAACGGCACCGCATCACGGGGCGGCACCGCATCAACTGGCGGCTCACCCCCGAGCGCATGCTGGTCCGCGTCGGTCTCGCCGAGGTCAGCGACCGTACGGCCAGCGAGGTGGACGCCCACCGGCGGCTGACCAGGGTCGCGCTGGCCGCCAAGCGCGCCCGCGCCCTGCGTGAGGCGGGAGCCTCGGACAGGAAGATGCGCGGCGCGCTCACCAAGCTGGACAAGGCGATGGACCGGGCCGTCGAGCACACCGGCCTGGCGGTCGACAGCACCCGCCAGGAGGCGCTGCTGTCCCAGATCGGGGCGCTCTACAACACCTCCGCCCTGATCGACCTGACGCCGCCGGTCCCGTGGGCCCCCGAGGCCGAGGAGCCGCCGCGCCTGACGCACGCGCTGCCCGCGGCGGCGATGGACGACGACGACGAGGGCGAGGTCGAGATGCTCGACTCGCCGCCCCCTGTCGTGGACACCGCCCAGCGCGCCGCCCTGCTGCGCGCCGCCAGGGAGTACTGGGACAAGCAGATCGAGCGCAAGTTCGTCCCCAGGGCGTCCGACATCGCTCACGAGATCGGCATCTCGCTGGCCACCGCCCGTGAGTACCGCGCT
This sequence comes from Streptosporangium sp. NPDC020072, assembly GCF_040631445.1. Lineage (NCBI taxonomy): Bacteria > Bacillati > Actinomycetota > Actinomycetes > Streptosporangiales > Streptosporangiaceae > Streptosporangium > Streptosporangium sp. NPDC020072. The sequence continues at coordinate 132,690 of NZ_JBEYAB010000022.1, forward strand.
CTGTGGAAGCTGGAGCCCCGCGCTCACGCGCTGATCGAGGCCGCCTTCAGGGAGCACGGGATCGTCGACACCGGCACCTTCCCGGCGATCGAGACCCAGCAGGAACGCGTCCTCACCGTCAACGGCTCATCCCATGGCTGAGAACCGGGGCGGGACCGCCGGTCACACCGGTGAGTCCCGCTCCTCGACCTCCGCGCTGCCGTTGACGCGGAGCTTGCGCCGGGCACGCTCGTAGAAGGTCGTGTCGCCGAGCCGTACGACCCAGGCGGCGGCGCGCAGCGCGGTGACGGTGAGCCGGTCTCCCGGCGCCAGATGGCCCGCGACCGCGCCGTCCACCTCGACGGCCAGCGTGCCGCTCGCCGGGAGCAGTTCCAGGGTGACCTCCTCGTCGGCGGAGAGCACCATGGCCCGGCTGAACGACGAGTGGGCGGCGGCCGGTACGACGAGGAACCCCTCGACCGTGGGGGAGACGATGGGGCCTCCCGCGGAGAAGCTGTAGGCGGTCGATCCCGTCGAGGTGGCGACGATGACGGCGTCGGCGGCGTACCGGACGAAGGGGTGCCCCTCGACGGAGACCGCGACCGCCGACAGCCCGTCACCGGGGATGCGCACCAGGGCGACGTCGTTGAACGCGGTCACCGTGCCGGTCCCCGGCAGCGAGGCCTGGACCGCCATGCGGGGCTCGACGGTGTGACGGTGGCCGTCGATGGCCGACAGCGCCCTGGGCAGCCCGTCGACGTCGATCTCGGCCAGGAAGCCCAGCCTGCCCAGGTTCACCCCGAGGACGGGGGTCGGCCGGCCCGCGATGAGGCGCATGGTGCGCAGCATGGTGCCGTCGCCGCCCAGGCTGACGAGCAGGTCCGCCCGGCCGACGAGCGTCTCGGCGTCCACCGCGACCGCGCTGCAGTCGATGCGCCCGACCTCCTCCGGCAGGCCGAGCACCGTGACGCCACGCTCACGTGCCCACCCGACGACGGTGTCGATGGCCGTCTTCGAGTCACGGCGCGGATGCAGGACCAGTCCGACCGTTTCGACCATGCCCATCTCGCCACTGTACGGCGCTGTGCGGTGCGTCACGCCGCCGCCCGCCCCGGGCGGCCTCGGTGGCCTGTAAAAGATCACTTATGTGTATACAGGGCATGTTGACTTATAGTTCAACCCAAAAATTCCGTTATAGCCGTTCGATCCGAATTTTCCGACAATGGCGATTTTTGTATTTCACCGAATGATGTTTAATGCTTGACAACCTATTTAACGAACCATCAGGATTGGAGCGCTCCGCGATGGCGGCCTGTGCCTGATCCCCCGTGTCAGGGGGTGGAATGGCGCTGCGAATTCGATCGCGGTCAATCCCCTCGCTCTCTTTTCTCTGATTCAGGTCCCCGGCCCTTTTCGATCCGACACGGATGGATGGTGTGTTGTGACGGAGCTCGATCCCGGAAGGTCGCAGCTGAGCCTCGGTACGGAGGCGGCGCGAAATCTCGCGACGACGACCAAGACGGTTCCGCAGATGCAGGAGATCTCCTCGCGGTGGCTGCTGCGCATGCTGCCGTGGGTGCAGGTCTCCGGCGGCACCTACCGGGTCAACCGGCGCCTCAGCTACACACTTGGCGACGGGCGGGTGAGCTTCACCAGCACCGGCTCCGAGGTGCGGGTCGTGCCCGCTGAGCTGCGTGAGCTGCCCTCACTGCGCGACTTCGACGACTCCGAGGTGCTGCAGGCGCTCGCCGAGCGCTTCACCCAGCGGGACTTCTCCGCCGGGGACGTTCTGGTCCAGGCGGGCCAACCCGCCGACGAGGTGGTGCTCGTCGCGCACGGCAAGGTCAACAAGGTCGGCGCGGGGCCGTACGGTGACGAGGTCGTCCTGACCGTGCTGGCCGGGGGCGACCACTTCGGCGACGAGACGCTGACCGGGCAGCGGGGCGACTGGGAGTTCACGGTCAGGGCCATCACCGCGGGCACGGTTCTGGTCCTGCCCGGGGACGCCTTCCGCGAGATCGCCGACCGTTCCGAGGCGCTCCGCGGCCACCTGCGTCAATTCGAGACGGCCCCGAAGGGCCCGCAGAACAAGTACGGCGAGGCCGCCATCGAGCTGGCCGCCGGGCACAGCGGTGAGCCCGACCTGCCGGGCACGTTCGTCGAGTACGAGCTGGCCCCCCGTGAGTACCAGCTCAGCGTCGCCCAGACCGTGCTGCGGGTGCACACCAGGGTCGCCGACCTCTACAACGACCCCATGGACCAGGTCGAGCAGCAGCTCAGGCTGACCATCGAGGCCCTGCGCGAGCGGCAGGAGCACGAGATGATCAACAACACCGAGTTCGGGTTGCTGCACAACGCCGACCTCAAGCAGCGCATCCACACCCGGACCGGCCCGCCCACCCCGGACGACCTCGACGAGCTGCTCAGTCGCCGCAGGAGGACGCAGTTCTTCCTCGCGCACCCGCGCGCCATCGCCGCCTTCGGCCAGGAGTGCACCCGCCGGGGGATCTACCCCATCGGCGCCGAGTTCGGCGGGCACACCGTCCCGGCCTGGCGAGGCGTCCCGATCTTCCCCTGCAACAAGATCCCGATCACCGGCAGCCGCACCACGTCGATCCTTGCGCTGAGGACCGGCGAGGACGACCAGGGAGTCGTCGGCCTGCACCAGACGGGCATCCCGGACGAGTACCAGCCCAGCCTGTCGGTCCGTTTCATGGGCATCAACGAGAAGGCGATTATCTCCTACCTGGTCAGCGCCTACTACTCCGTCGCGGTTCTGGTTCCCGACGCCCTCGGAATCCTGGAAGACGTCGAACTCGGGCACTGAGAACCGGACACGCGGTCTTTCGAGCTCCCGGTTTTCTTCCTGTCGTGTCCGTGGAGCCGAGAAGCTCGTCGGAGAATGGCGCTCACGCATATCGAGAAATGGGTGTGCAGGCCGGTAGCATCCGAATACGGGTGTTACCGGGCGGGCATGCTCACCCGGGACCCGCGCGCGTTCGGCGCCATGAAGGGCGGGTTTCCACGCGCACACCCACCCGGACACGCCAGATGAGGAGTTCGACCTCATGACCGACCGCTACGAGGGCGTGAAGACATGACGGCGGTTGACAGGGGCCAGACGGCGGACACCACGGCCGACATGCCAGATCTGACCGGGTCCGTCGCCGGGGAACGACCGGTGGTCACCGGGCGGCGACCGTCGGCGGGGACGGCCACCAGGCGGGACCCGGCCGCCGGACAGGCAGGAGAGGGGCGTACGGCGGGCGAGGTGCTCCGCTGGAGCCGTGACACGGTGGAGCCGGCCCTTCGCTCCGCAATCGACACGCTGCCCCCGTCGATGCGGCACATCTCCGGCTACCACTTCGGCTGGTGGGACGAGCACGGCCGACCGACCCAGGCCGACAGCGGCAAGGCGATCCGGCCCGCGCTCGTCCTGCTGGCCGCGGAGGCGGTCGGCGGAACCGCCGCCTCCGCGCTGCCCGCGGCGGTCGCCGTCGAGCTGGCGCACAACTTCTCCCTCCTGCACGACGACGTGATGGACGGCGACCGGACCCGCAGGCACAGGCCGACGGCCTGGAGTGTCTTCGGGGTCAGCCCGGCGATCCTGGCCGGAGACTCCCTGCTGGCGCTGGCCTACGACGCCCTGTCCGCGGGCGGGCATCCGGCGGTCCAGGAGGCGACCCGGATCTTCGGGGTCACGATCCAGGAACTGCTTGAGGGGCAGAGCGCGGACGTGGCCTTCGAGGGGCGCAAGGACGTCGAGCTGGCCGAGTGCCTGGCCATGGTGGCGGGCAAGACGGGCGCCCTGCTGGGGTGCGCCTGCGCGCTCGGCGCACTGTCCGGCGGCGGTACCCCGGAGCAGGTCGAACGGCTGCGCTCCTTCGGGGCCGACCTGGGACTGGCCTTCCAGCTGGTCGACGACCTGCTGGGCATCTGGGGCGACCCCGAGGTCACCGGCAAACCGGTCTACTCGGATCTGCGAAGCCGTAAGAAGTCGCTTCCCGTGGTGGCCGCGCTGGCCTCACCGACCCCCGCCGGGCGTGAGCTGGCCGGTCTCTACCACCAGGAAGACCCGCTGACCGACACCGACCTGGCCCACGCCGCCGAACTCGTCGACGCCGTCGGCGGGCGGGCCTGGAGCCAGGAGCAGGCCGACGAACTGCTGGCCGGAGCGCTGCGCCACCTGCATGAGGCGCGTCCCGTCGCGCGGGCGGCCGCCGAGCTGAGGGCACTCGCCCGGCTCGTCACCCGCCGCGACCGCTGACCCCCGGCCATACCGCTGGATGATGGTCAAGTGCGGGGTATGCCCGCCTTGACCGACGATGGCAACCTGATCGCACGTTCGTAGTCAACGCGTTCTGATCAGATTGGATCGTCGTCGTGAGGGTGGCTTTCGTCGGTAAGGGCGGCAGTGGGAAGACGACCGTGTCGGCGCTGTTCGCACGTTATGTGGCGA